>NZ_AP018933.1:2418786-3023483 GCF_003610015.1 Zymobacter palmae | reverse complement strand
GCGACTTCACCATCCTTCGTAGACGAAGGTCATCAGGAGTGATCGAAAACAGAGACACAGCGCGTTGGGCGCAGCGCCTGGAATGCTGACCGTGGCAGCGAAGACGCTGCGCGCGGGATTCATTAGTCTAGCGGCCCCGAAACAAGTTATCCACACCCGACTGGTGACAGAGGGGTGTGGATAACTTGAGCGGGGCGTGTCGTTTCGCCTTGCCTGTAACGGCAACAGAAGCGTGTCATGAACATGGCTGACGCTTACGGAAACGAGGGGGCATCATAACAGGGATGTGGGTAAGGTGCGCGGGGGAACAGAGGATAAAGACAGGATGGATCGAGCAGAAGGACGTCAGAAGAGCAGGTCAAGAAAGATCGCTTTAACTACGGCGGAGGTCTTATTGGGGGTACCCAGCTTGTTCATGATGTTTCTGAAATGAAAATTTACTGTGCTCTCGCTAAGCCCCAAGATTTCCGCGATATCGCTGACGGTCTTGCCATCGCCGGTCCAGCATAAGATCTCTCGCTCGCGCAGCGACAGGTTTACGCCAGCGCGATCTTTGACACGCAGCATATTGTAGTGAACCGACGCGGCCAGCCACTGCATATTGATGCTGATATTGGTGAGGTCGGTCAGCGACAGAATGCGCGTGCAGCAGTTGAGGAAAAAACTGCGCGTACCGGTATTGTCGATCGTGGTCTGGGCCCAGCCACTGCGACGACCGAGGCTGCGGTAATCGGAGAGGAATTCCGGCTGCTGTCCCAGTAGCTGGTCGTTTTCATCGCCCTGCCAGCAGATGGGTTGCTGTGTTTCTTCCAACGCCCTAAAGATCGGACTGTCGTTGAACTCGCCGGCTTTCAGGCGGCGATGGCATTCGTCGTCCGTCGTCGTTAGCGCGAACATGTCCCTGCGTGATAGTGGGAAAGGGTTGTAGGCAATCCAGCTGCTATATTCGAGCCCGAGCGAGCGGATGGCGTGCTGCGCGATGTCGAGCACGTCCTGAAGAAGCGATGCCTTCTTCAGCTCGGTCATATAGTTGATTTGCCAATTATTCATATCCCACGATGCTCATTTGTATCGCGATGACTGAAAAGTTCTCCTCACGGTAAAAAAAGGATTCAGTAAGAAACACTGACTGAAAGGTCAGTTTGAGAGAAGAACTGGTGTTTTTTATAGATATTTCGAGTTGAAAGAGTGCCATGTAAAGCACACCCGTCGCAAGTCGGACATGACGGCGTTCACCTTTGGTAGAGTTATGCACATAATAACATGTGCAGTATTACCATATAATAACACGTGACCACAATTATCAAGATAAGAATTTCCCTTATCTATCTTTTTGATTAGGAAAAATAAATTAGGGTGGTAAGCGCACTGAAAGGAAAATGCTTATCTGAGCGCTCGGGTGTATTTATTGGAATAAACCCGTTTTTTTGACCGTTTTTTGCATATTATGCCTTATCTCATTGTATTTCGTGCTGTTACTACACGATAGGTCAGGTGAGTTATAATCAGGTATCATCAGAATTAGCCACGTAATACTGTACTTTAAGACAAGCCAAAATCTCTCACTGATAAAATGTGTAGTTGTTGCTTTGATTAGTTCGCACCTAATCTAGCGCATGTTTGCTACACCCGAATATTAATTACAACGCTCTTCTTACAACATAAGGAGTATATAAAATGGCTGCACTTCCAAGAAATGAACGATTGCTGAATTGGCTCAAAAGCGCGGATAACTCGACGCTGCAAGAAGTCGGGGTCAGCGCCAGTTACCTCCGTCTCATCGCCTACGGCCACAAGCGTCCTTCCGCCAAAGCGGCAGCGCTAATTGAGCGTGCTACCCAAGGCTATGTCAGCCGTCAGTCACTTCGTCAGGATGACTGGAAACTGATCTGGCCGGAACTGGCCTGATTGGCTGGCTCACAGGTTCGGGTTAGCAGGCAGGCCTAGAGGGAATCGATTCCGGCATGTGAATCAGTCCCTCTGGGCGTCGTGGTATGGATTTATTCCCTTCACTGCAAAAAAACTATCCGCGTGGTAAACACGGCTTTATCCGTGCGCGTGACTGTCGGCATCGACGCTTCGTTTGCTCTTCTTCTGCTGGTTTCCGGTTTTCCTGCTGATTCTTGATATGCCCACTGTCAGGTAGCGTGATGTCGAGAACGGCGGAATGCCGTGCGTCAGGCCTGCCTCGTGCAGGATCCGATAATCGTGGGGGAGCCAAAGATGAGAAACGAAAAAGGCCCGGAGCATTGCTCCGGGCCTGAAGATATTGCCATCGAATACGCAAAGGCTTATTCGACGTCTGCCGATTCGAGCGCCTCGTTCTGCTGACGGGCAGCACGGCGGGCACGACGCTCCTCGCGTTCACGCGCACGCGTTTCAAAATAGTGTTCGCCTTTGTAGGCGTCATACTGACCTTCCCACTTTGCGATGACCAGTACCGCCAGCGCGTTACCAATGACGTTCAGCGCTGTACGCGCCATGTCCATCAGTCGGTCGACACCCATAATGAAGGCAATGTCGCTGGTCGGAACGCCGACAGCAGGCAGGGTAGCCATCAGTACGACAAATGACACGCCAGGTACACCCGCAATCCCTTTCGAGGTCAGCATCAGCGTGACCAGTAGTGTGATCTGCTGAGTGATGGTCAGGTCGATACCCGCCATTTGGGCCAGAAACAGGGCAGCGATACTTTGATACAGCGTCGATCCGTCTAGGTTAAATGAGTACCCTGTCGGAATGACGAAGCTACAGATTGCCTTTGGAGCACCGTACTGTTCCATCTTCTGGATGATGCGCGGCAGCACCGATTCAGAGCTTGAGGTGGAATAGGCCAGCAGCAGTTCGTCTTTCAGAATGCGCATCAGCAGGAAGATGTTGAACCCGCACAGCTTCGCAACCCCGCCCAGAATCACGATGGCAAACAGGGCGATGGCGAAGTACACCAGTCCTACCAGTTTGAACAGCGGAATCAGCGAAGACAGGCCGTTGTCACTGACGGTCTTGGTCATTAGTGCGAACACCCCGATGGGGGCATAGCGCATGACCCAGCCCGTCAGCTTAAACATCGCGTCGGCCGTGGCGCGCATGATGTCGAGAAAGACTTCCTTCGGACCCTCTTTAGGCAGCGTGGCCAGTGCCATCGCAAACAGCACCGTGAAGAAGATGATCGCGAGCATGTTGGTGGCAGACATGGACTGGATGATGTTCTCGGGGATCATGCCGAGCACCGTGTTGTAGAAACCATGTCCTTGATGCTGCAGGTGTTCTGCGTTTGCCGCGATGCTGCTCATGTCACCTGCGGTCAGCTTCGTACGGTCGACGCCGACGCCAGGCTTGAAGATGTTGCCAAGGGCAAGACCCACTGCAATGGCAATCGTCGTAATGATTTCAAAATAGATGATCGTCTTGGCACCGATCTTGCCCAGTTTCTTGGCATCGCCCATACCGGCGATCCCGACGATCAGTGATGAAACGACGATGGGGACGACAATCATCTTGATCAGGTGCATGAATATATCGCCCAGCGGGGAGATATAGCCTTTCACCCACGCAGAGCGGTATTCGGCATTGGGCATATAGTGCTGGAGCAGTGCTCCCAGCAGGATACCCAGCGCCAGACCAATCAATATTTGCCACGCAAGTCCTGGGGCCTTGAGCTTTTTCATTATTAAGTTCCTGTTGAAATTTGTGACACGCGTCGGTTGGATCCCTCACAGGGTGGGGACCCTCTGTCCTTGTAATGTGGGGCGAAGGCAAAGCGCTTCGCCGCGGACCGAGGTCGTGTCATAAACACGCATGGAGACATGCCTATGCCAATTCAGGGCACGGCCAAAAAGGCTAACAGCCGAGGTAATGCAATACCTACGTGGTGTGTTGCCGCGTAGGTACTATACCGTTGCGGTGCCACTATTGGCGATAGCCGCTCCGACAAACTTGTGCCGAAATCGATAAGCTGGACGTCAGCCACCACGCATTATGCATGCTGTCGAGAGGCTGACGAGGCCATCAGTACGATCACGCCGGATGACAGTATCAGCGCGATGAATGCCCAGCGTACCCCAACAGCATGGGCTAGAAAACCCAGTATGGATGGGCCCGCCAGCAGTGCTACGTATCCCATCATCGCGACAGACGAGATGGCCGCTGACGAGGTCATCAATGGATTGCTACGGGCAAGGCTCAACAGGCACGGGAACAGCGTCGAAAGACCCAGCCCGGTCATAGCGAAGCCGATCAGCGACAGATAGAGCTGCCCGGTGAACACGGCCATTCCCAGTCCCAGAATGCTTAGCGAACCACCAATCTGCAGTGCCCACTTGGGACCGGCCTTCTCTATCCAGCGATCACCGAACAGGCGCCCGGACGTCATGGCAGCTGCAAAGCAGGTTACGCCGAGTGCCGCGGTAGATTCAGGCGCTTCCAGTGCTTTCAGGAAGACAGAAGCCCAATCGGTCAGCGAGCCTTCGACAAATACCGTCGCCGATGCGATGGCACCCACCAGCCATACTCTGCCGCGAGGAAAGACGAACAACTTGCCGTGCTGACGCTCTGTCTTGGGTGGCGGTTGAATTAGCAGGCGTTTGCTGGACAGTGCTCCTGCCAGCAGCAGTAGGCTGACCAGCGTCAGATGCCACTGAGGAGAAAGCCCCATACGGATTAACAGCCCCGCGAAGGCCCCGCCGATCATCATGCCAAGACTGAACATGCCGTGAAACGATGCCATGATGGAGCGCCGGTAGCGACGTTCTAGTGTCGCTGCCTGATCGTTCATTGCGATGTTCATTAACCCTGTTCCCACGCCGTAGAGAAACAGCGCCCCCGCCAGCATCGCGACGTTTTGTGCCCAGCCAACGGCGAACAGTGACGCGATGATGAAGTAGCTGCCCAGACGTGTCATGCGGCGGCTGCCGAAGCGCGCCACCAGATAGTTCGCCAGAAATACGGAAGTGAGCGTCCCCACTACCGGGCAGAACAACAGCAGACCGATATGACCATCATCCAGCCCGAAGCGCTCTTTCAGTGAAGGCACACGGGTGGTCCAGTTGGTCAGCGCAAGACCTGATAGGGCAAAGAAGAAGGCAATGGAAAGGCGCCGCCACGGCGTCGATGGCGGTGCCGGGAAACCGTCTTCCATGATGTGATGCGATGTAGAGGCTTTGGATGCAGGCATAGCATAAGACCTTTACTGATGGCAGGAGCATCCGGCTCCTGGTGGAAATAGGGAGGCGATGGGCCTTCTTGAGGCCACGAACGCAGCAAAAAAAGGATCAGCCACCCGCAAGTTTCACGGTGTAGCCTTCCTGTTCCAAAAGGCGTTTTACCGTGTCACGGTGATCACCCTGGATTTCGATCACGCCCTCTTTCAGTGCACCGCCACTGCCGCATCGTTTCTTGAGGCGAGCCGTCAGTGCAGCCAGCTCATCGTCTGACAGTGGTACGCCGCTCACCGTCGTGACGCCCTTGCCTTTGCGGCCCGACGTTTCGCGTCGGATGCGCACGATGCCGTCAAGGCGGTTCAGGCGTTCACGTTCTGCTGCTTGGCGTTCGGTTTCGCGGTCATCACCGCGCATGTCGCCCTGTTCTGTAGAGTAGACCAGACGACTCAGAGCGTCCTTGAAGGGAGAAGACATCTGATAGCACCTTGAAAAATGGCTGCCGGTTCGCTCCCTGAACCGTCATCGGTTCAAGGAAAAAAGTAATCCTGTCGGGCAATGGAATCACCCTTCACAAGCGACGGCAAGAGGGCAAAAAGGGGATATACAGGCAAAAAAAAGCCCGCCGAGGGGGAAGAGGCGGGCATAAGCAGGGATATCTTGCAAGGGAACCTGTGAGCGTCTCACCGGTACACCTTCTATGACCTTCGCGGCAGAGGGGAAGTTCCACGGCCCCGGAGGTGAATTCGTTCGCAATTCGCGATGCACACTAACTATATAGGTGCTTTAAAAGGGAAAAGCAAGCTTTGCAGGGTAATTAAATGTTAACCGACATCAGTGCTCACTTACTGTGCAGCTAGTATAACACCTGTGCTAGGGATTGTCTTTCGTTGAAAAAAAGGCAATTAAGGCCGCTAATTATTATTAGGATTGCCGCAGGGGGATGGGCATGGCCGCTCTGTCACGGTACCATGCTCGGCTGCTTCTTCCCATGCTGGAAACGCACGGGCAATATACGCGTTTGGCAGCCTACAGGGACTCTGGGCGTTACCTTCTTCCTTTCCGGTGTAGTATGTGGGCACTGGAACAAGCCAAGATGTAGTAGACAGGATCCGGATATGTCTCAACCAAAACAACTTATGCGGCGCCTCTCGACGCGTCACATCCGCTTTATTGCGCTCGGGTCGGCCATCGGAACCGGTCTTTTCCTCGGCTCTTCTTCCGCCATTCAGGCGGCGGGTCCTGCCGTACTGCTGGCGTACATGATTGCCGGTGCGGCTGTCTTTCTGGTCATGCGTGCTCTGGGGGAAATGGCAGTCCACCGCCCTGTAGCCGGCTCCTTCAGTCAATATGCCTACGATTACCTTGGGCCAATGGCGGGCTTCATCACCGGGTGGACCTATATCTTCGAGATGGTGATCGTACCCATTGCGGACGTGACGGCCATTGGCGGCTACATGGGCTACTGGTTTCCCGGCATTCCGCCGTGGATATGGGTGCTGGGCACGGTACTGCTGATCGCTGCTATCAACCTGATGAGTGTGCGCGTCTTCGGTGAGCTTGAGTTCTGGTTCTCGCTGCTGAAAGTGGTCACGATTCTGGCGCTGATCGCTGTGGGCTTAGGCCTGATCCTGTTCGGCATCGGTAGCAGCGATGGCAAGCCGGTCGGCGTTCATAACCTCTGGGCCTATGAAGGCGGCTTCTTTGCCAAGGGGTGGGATGGCTTGATAATGAGCCTGACCATGGTCATGTTCGCCTTCGGTGGGATCGAGGTGATCGGTACCAGCGCCGGCGAAGCGGGCGATCCTCAGCGTGCCATTCCGCGTGCGATCAACTCTGTGCCGCTGCGCATTCTGGTCTTCTACATCGGGACTATCTTCGTACTGATGTGTATCTACCCGTGGCCCGAGATCGGCAATCATGCTGATGGCACGTCGGCTGCCGCTGAGCTGCACGGCAGTCCGTTCGTCAGCATGTTTGAGTACGTGGGGATCAAGTATGCAGCGTCGCTGCTGAACATCGTGGTGATCACCGCGGCCATTTCCGCCGTCAACAGCGATATCTTTGGTGCGGGGCGCATGATGTACGGCATGGCTGAAAAAGGGCATGCCCCTGAAATCTTCGGTCGTTTGTCCAAGAACGGCGTGCCGTGGGTAACGGTCATCACGCTGATTGTATCGCTGCTGGTGGCAATCGTGCTTAATGCCTTGATTCCAGAGCGCGCCTTCGCGTTGGTAGCGGCGCTTGGTACCTTTGCGACCGTATGGGTGTGGGTCATGATCCTGTTCGCGCAGATGGGCATGCGTCGCAAGCTGTCCCGCGAAGAGATCAAAGCGCTGAAATTCCCTGTTCCAGGCTATCCCGTAGTGCCGATGCTGGCCATCCTGTTTATGCTGCTGACTATCGGTCTGATGACACTGCAGGAAGACACTCGATTGGCGTTGTGCGCAGGGGGCATATGGCTGGTTGCCATCACAGTGATCTACTGGGGCTGCTGCGCTTCCCGTGATAAGAAGGTGCTTGCTGAGAAAGCTCGTCAGCAGGATGTCACTGACGTCTGACGTCTGGCAATGCGACGAAAAAAGCCCGCCTCATTCAGAGGCGGGCTTTTTTAATGGCCGCACGCAAGGTTACTGGCGAGAACCCAGATCTTTGTCGTGGGCTGCCCCCGCGATCTGGCGGGTCAGTTCACGGCACGACACAATCTTGCCCTCTTCCACTTCGAAGTGGGCGAAGACCTCAAATTCGCTTTCAGCCCCGTCATTTTTGATGGCGCGCACAGTGTGATGGGTGTGCACGTCTGCTCCGGAGGCTGCAATCGACAGCAGCGTCAGCTCTAGTCGCTGCGTGACTTCCTTTAGCAATCTGATATGGGCAACGAAGCCTGCGGAATCGAGCGGTTCGCCGTTGACGATCTGGGTGTAGCGTTCTGAGAAGAAGCGTTGGAGCAGGGCTTCATCAAGCGTCGGGCCGCTAAGCACACGCGATAGCGCTTGCTGGACGGTATCGAGAGGGGGCATGGGATAAATTCCTACTCGCGTTATTGGTATTAAAGTTCTACGCGGGTGGGGCGCTATCCGTCAAGGCTGTCATGAGGGAAGGGTGCCCGCGCTGGCTGTTGGCGGGCACCGTTTTCATTCAGATATCAGTGGGTGTGGAACCATGTCTGCAGCTGATGTGTGTCGTGTGTTTTCTGAAGTGCCAGCAGCAGCAGAATGCGGGCTTTGGGCGCATTGAGCGAGTCCGCTACAACGCCTGGCAATTGCGGGTCGGTCGGTGTATTGCCGCTGCCTGTACGGCTGGTGCGCACGATAGTGATGCCTTTGGCGATAGCGCGCTGCATGCCTTCACGGCTGCGGCTGCTGACGGAGCCTGCTCCTGGTCCAGCGAAGACAATGCCGTCAACGTGCTGGGCGATCGCTGCATCGAACAGGAAACCGGGATCATCCTGATAGCCGCTCAGAATGATGACGTTGGGCTGCTTGGACGATGTCATGCCGGCAAAGGCAGAGTGGGTGGTGTGCAGGCGGTCGGGGTGGTAGTCGAAGACGACATCCGGACCGACGATACGCCCCATGTAGCCTTCTTCTGGAGCTTTGAAGGTATCAAGGGCGGTAGTGTTGCTTTTGGTCACGAAGCGCGCTGCGCCGATGCGATCATTCAGGACGACCATAACGCCGCGGCCGCCAGCATTGGGATTGGCGGCTACGCGTACGGCTTCCAGTAGGTTCATCGGGCCGTCAGCAGAAATGGCCGTGGAAGGGCGCATGGAGGCGGTCATGACGACCGGTTTTTCGCTGTTGACGGTTAGGTCGAGGTAATAGGCCGTTTCTTCAATCGTATCAGTACCGTGTGTGATAACAACACCGTCGACGTCGGAGCGTGCCAGCAGTGCGTTGACGCGGGCCGACAGTGCCGCGATCTGCGATGTGCTCATGTCTTCGCTTGCCATGTTGAAGACCTGCTCGCCGCTGACATTAGCAACATGCTTGAGTTCTGGAACGGCCTGAATCAGCTGGTCGACACCGACCACGCCCGCTTTGTATCCCGTGGTCTGCTCACTGGATGCCCCTTGTCCGGCAATGGTGCCACCTGTGGCAAGAATCACGATATGGGGCGGTGTCGCTGCCTCGGCAGTCAGCCATGACAGTGATATGAATAGGGTGAAACAGCAGCTCAGCAGTAGGCGTGCTGATCGTGATAAAGACATGTGTGGGATTCTCCTCTGGCGATGCTTGCTGAGTAAGGCAATAGGCATGCCAGCTATGGTGCTTCTGCGAATCTTTGTGAGGAAACAGAAGCCGCCAACCATGAAATGCCGCTATGGGGAGCGGGCATTCCGCCGAATATCGGCAGCAGCGCGAGGGGCGCACTGTCGTCGAGCCAAGTGAGCAGGTGCTCACTTGAAGCGAAGTTTAATACTCTGCACCAAAAACTGCCGCCACTGATTCGTTTCGTATCGTAACGGTGCAAAAGTCGCTTAGGAGGGGCTGCGGGGTATACATGAGCAGAGCATGAAAGGCGAGAGGTTAGCAGTGCTCTAGATCACATCATTGGGGGAGGCGCTACCGTTCGGTAGGTCTCCCCTCTCTTCAATTACTCGCTGCGTAGGCGGCCGCCCATTTCCTGCGCCAGATCGACGGCAAAGTGGTCTGTCATGCCGCCGATGAAGTCCAGCATGCGGCGATAGCTGTCATACAGAGACCATGTGGCGCGCGGCGTGTTCTCGCCGATCAGTGACAGCACGCGTTGGTGACGGAAGCCCAGAGGCTCGCCTTCTTCTTGCTGATGAAGGGCATAAGCCGCGCCGATGAACGCTTCAAGCAGAATGCCCAGCGTGGTGTAAGCGCCGATTTCCAGCTTGGCCTTGCGTTCATTCTGGAAGATGCGCTGACGTGCCAGTTGCTTAGCGCGGCATACGCCATCGCGCAGGTAAGGTGCGCAGGCGTCAAGCAGATCGCCTTTGAAGTGCCCTTCCAGCAGTGCATTCTCCTGTTCGACGAACACGGCTGCCACGCCGTTGACAGCGCATTCCATCGCTGCGCCGCGCATAGCGGCCACACGTCGACGAGGAGACACCCCGTCTTCTGCCTTGCGGCGTAGGGTTTCCATGAACGCCGCGTCGGCTCTGGGGCCGGCGATCTGCAGCAGGATCTCTTCCACTTCTTCGAAGCGCAGAATGCCCATTTCCATGCCGTCTTCGAGGTCGATCAGCGCGTAGCAGATGTCATCGGCGGCTTCGACCAGATAGGCCAGTGGGTGGCGACACCATTTGCCCCGCTCGCGAGGTATCAGGCCTGTCAGTTCGGCGACGCGCTCAAGCTGCTGTCGCTCGGATTGATAGGTGCCGAACTTGCCTGCGGGCGTGGCGTGATCCACCGTCCACGGATATTTCAGCAGTGCGCCCAGCGTGGCTGCCGATAGCCGCATACCGCCATTGAACTGGCTGTATTCGAGCTGGGTAACGGTGCGGAACCCCTGTGCGTTGCCTTCATAGGTCAGCAGATCGCGGGTTTCTTCTTCACTCAGATGGTCGAAAAGGTGTGGGCTGGTCTTCTGGATGCTGAGGAACCAGTCACGAATGGCGTATTCGCCTGCATGGCCGAACGGCGGGTTGCCGATATCGTGCCCGAGGCAGGCAGCCTGTACGATCACGCCGACATCTGCAGGGGTAATCCAGTCTGGCATGTGATCCGCGAGCTTTTCGGCGACGATCATGCCGAGGCTACGGCCCACGCAGCCCACTTCCAGCGAGTGGCTGAGTCGCGTGTGCACGTGATCGTTCTCGGTCAGTGGGTGCACCTGTGTCTTGCGCCCTAGGCGGCGAAATGCGCCGGAAAAGATGATGCGGTCGTGGTCTTTGTGAAACGGACTGCGGCCCGGTTCCGGCAGGTTGTCATCCGGCCGTTCATGAAGGCGCAGTGGGGTGAGCAGTTGGTGCCAGTTCATCTTCTTCGGCATGAAAGGGTCCTGTCATCATGATCTGAAAGCGGTACCTCCAGCTGTCGGCCGCTTATGGCTACAGTGTACCGTCTGAGTCGCGGACGTGAAGGCATGAATACCGTGCTCGGCGTGTTGACAGATACCTCATGCCAAAAACGACAATAGCCCCGACAAGCGGGGCTGTTGATGCACGCAAGGTGACCTGTTCGGATCAACGTTTGACCGGAACAGCCCCTTTGACGTTGACGTCCAGACGGTACAGACCGTTGGCCGCCGTGACGTACAGTACCGGTTTGTTGGCCTTGTTCACGCCGAACACCATGTTGCCGACGGTGGACGGGAACGTGACGCGCCCCAGACGTTTGCCTTCCGGAGAGTAGACCTGAACGCTGTCGCCGCTGCTGGTCCAGACGTTGCCGTTGACATCGACCTTCATGCCGTCCGGGATGCCCGGGTTGATAACAGCGAAGACGCGGCCATTGCTGAGTTTGCGGTCGGCCGGAGAGATATCGTAAGCGATGATTTGGTGCGCCAGTGCATGGTCGTTGAAGTCATGAGCCAGCTGGCTGTCCGCGACGTACAGCGTGCGTTCATCCGGGCTAAGGGCCAGGCCGTTGGGGGCTTTGACCAGCGGCGTTTCGAGGCGTTCGATCACACCGGTAGCCGGCAGGAAGCGGTAGACGTATTCGCCGTCCTGCTCGACGTTACCGCCGTAGCTTTCCAGCGGGTTCTTGACGCCGAAGGTCGGGTCGGTGAACCAGATGGCGCCGGTGCTATCAATGATCAGGTCGTTCGGGCTGTTGAGCTGCTTGCCTTCGTACTTGTCGATCAGCACTTTCCATTCATTGCCTTCCTGACGCACGATGCCGCGTTTGCCGTGAGATGCCGCCACGATGCGACCTTGCTCATCGACCGCGTGGCCGTTCTGGAAGTCGGACGGTTTCAGCCAGGTAGAGACCTTACCGGCATGCTTGCCGGTTGGCTGCCAGCGCAGCACTTCGTTCTGCTTCACGTCGCTCCAGATCACGCTGCCATCAGGCATGACGATCGGACCTTCGCTCCAAGTGGCCTTGTCGTACAGGCGGGTCAGGTGGGCTTTCGGGCTGACCAGCTCGCGGAAGGCGGGATCGTCATAGGTGATCTGCGCCGGAATTACAGCAGACTGTACGGTCTGGCCGTTGGCCTGCTGCGCATGGGTGGCTTGCTGAGCGTGGCCGTGCTTGGCCGGCGTGGCCATGGCGGCAGAAGAAGCCACCATCATGAGACCTGCCAGCATCAGGCCGGTAGTGCGAGGAGTACGAGACGTCATGTCTACTGTCCTTGTGCATGAGATATCTGCCTGACGGTCGACGACGGTCAGGCAACAGAGTCGAGCAGCCATAGCAGCTACCCGGGTGTTTACTGAAGATACCTCATTGAAGGTGGGCCAACCTGATGTTTACTTCAAGATTTTGCCCGTTATTCACTCTTCCTGATCGTCGTCGCTTCCTGACAGCTCCGGAAGCAGCAGTTTTATCTTGCGTGTCAGCGTGTTGCGGCCCCATCCCAGTACGTTGGCAGCTTCTCCTCGACGGCCGTGCGTATGCTTGAGTGCGGTCTCGATCAGAATGCGTTCGAAGTCGGGCGTCGCGGTTTCCAGCACCTGCGTGTGGCCCTGCGCCAGCATCTGATCGACCCACTGACGGAAGGCATCCTGCCAACTGATCACAGCTGAGCCATTGGGTGTCGGCACCTCGACCGTGGCGTGTTCACTGGGAATCTCGCGCAGTTCGGGGGGCAGGTCGTCGATAAGCACTTCACGCCCCGAGGCCATGACTGTCAACCAGCGGCAGGTGTTCTCCAGCTGGCGCACGTTGCCGGGCCATGGCAAGCGCGACAGGTGATCTTCAGCGGCGGGTGTCAGTACCTTGGGTTCCGTCGCGAGGTCATGTGCGGCCTGTGCCAAGAAGTGGCGGGCTAGGCGCGGAATGTCTTCGCGGCGTTCGGCCAGCAGTGGCAGGCGAATGCGGATGACGTTGAGGCGGTGGAACAGGTCTTCACGGAACTGGCCTTCCGCTACACGGCGTTCGAGGTCTTGGTGAGTGGCGGCGATGATACGGACATTTACCTTCACCGAGACATGCCCGCCGACACGATAGAACTCACCGTCCGACAGCACGCGTAGCAAGCGAGTCTGGGTGTCGGCGGGCATGTCCCCGATTTCATCAAGGAACAGCGTACCGCCATCCGCCTGTTCAAAGCGGCCTCGACGCAGTGCATTAGCACCGGTGAATGCGCCTTTTTCGTGCCCGAACAGTTCGGACTCCATCAGCGCCTTCGGAATGGCCGCCATGTTGAGCGCAACGAACGGGCCGCGCGCGCGTGGGCTATGTTGGTGCAGTGCGCGTGCGACGCGCTCCTTTCCGGTGCCTGATGCGCCATTGATCATGACGGTGATGTTGGAATGTGCCAGACGGCCGATGGCCCTGAACACTTCCTGCATGGCAGGCGCTTCACCAATGATTTCTGGCAGAGCGGTCTCGCCGGATTCGTTCTGTGCCGATGGCGCGGTACTGGCCTGCTCGCGGGCGTGTGCCACAGCACGGCGTACCAGCGATAAGGCCTCGTCAACATCAAACGGCTTAGGCAGATATTCGAAGGCACCGCTCTGATAGGACGCTACGGCGCTATCGAGATCGGAGTGTGCGGTTGTGACGATGACGGGCAACTCGGGGCACAGTTCGCGGGCCTGCACCATCAGATCAAGGCCGTTGGTACCGGGCATGCGGATATCGGTGATCAATACGTCAGGTGCGTGGCGGCGGATGGCGGCCAGCGCTGAGTCAGCTTCTTCGAAGCTAGTCACGCTGAGGTCCGGCTGTGCCAAGCTGTGTTCGAGTACCCACCGGATGGCGCGGTCATCATCGACGATATAGATGCGGGCGGCTTCACTCATGGGCATGTTCCTTATTGATCGTGGGGGCAAAGGACGAAGACGAGGCATCATGCTCACGCTTCATGTCCAGGGGGATCAGTAGCCGGAACTGGGTCAGTCCGGGCTGGCTGTCGCATTCAATGAGTCCCTGGTGCTGATGCATGATCGATTGTGCAATGGACAGGCCAAGTCCGGTGCCTTCGACACGGCCCGACATCATGGGGTAGAACAGCGACTCGCGCAGCGACTCGGGAATGCCCGGGCCGTTGTCCTCGACGGTAATCTCGCAGACTAGTCGATGGCGGTCGTTGAGAATGAACTGACGTCGAGCGCGTGAGCGCAGTGTCAGGCAAGGCTGTGCGATCGCGTTTTCAGCAAGCGCCTGCATGGCGTTGCGGGCCACGTTGAGCACGGCCTGAATAAGCTGGGACTCGTCGCCCAGAATCGGCGGCAGGCTGGGATCGTAATCCTTGATGATCCTCACCTCGGAGAAGCCGGGCGTACTGTCGTTATGCAATAACGCGGCCACTCGCTCCAATACGGCATGAACGTTGAGCGGCCGATGCTGCAATGGGCGGTTCGGCCCCAGCATGCGATCGACGAGATCGCGTAGGCGATCCACTTCTTCGATGATGACCTGGGTGTATTCCTGCTGCGCGGGCGTCAGTTCTCGGGCTAGCAGTTGAGCCGCGCCACGGATGCCGCCCAGCGGGTTCTTGATCTCGTGAGCCATTCCGCGGCTGAGCAGCTTGATGCGTTCCTGACGCGACAGCAGCTCCTCTTCACGCAGAATGCGTACCCAGCGGTCGCGCGACTCCATTTCTAGCAGCACCCGCGTGTTCGACAGCGGGGTGACGGTGTAGTCCATGATGCGCGTTTCGCCGTTGGGCAGCTCGAACGAGGCTTCTCGCTGAGTATAGGGGTGCTGATTGAGCAGCGCCTGTTGCAAGCGGTCCGGCAGCGGCCCGTCTTGACCGGTCACCGTGCTCAGGGGGGTATGAGTGACGCGCGCCAGACTGACGCTCAACAGGTCCTCTGCGGCGGGGTTCATCCACAGCACGTGCTGTCGATCATCCAGCAGAATGACGGCCGTCGAAAGATGATCCAGCAGATAACGGGTGTCGAGCGCATCGGTCATGGCGTACTCATCCTTGGTATGGGGCTGGCACTGTCGCGCAATGTCGGCGGCCAGAGACGGCAACGGTGGCCTGTGGGCCACCGCTGAAAGGGAAGCCCACCCTGTGAGCCTCCCGCGCATGGCGATCACCGCAGTGGTCGCCATGCTTGTAGGAACGTCGTCCCGTTGCGCTACTGGCCTTACAGGCTGTAGTAGAGCGAGTATTCGACGGGGCTCGGTACCATGCGTACTTCGTTGACCTCTTCCATCTTGAGGGCAATGTAGGCGTCGATCATATCGTCGCTGAATACACCACCTTCAGTCAGGAACGCACGGTCAGCGTCGAGTGCTTCCAGTGCCTGTTCGAGGCTGGAGGCAACGGTCGGTACCTGTTTCGCTTCTTCCGGCGGCAGGTCGTACAGGTTCTTGTCGAGTGCTTCGCCCGGGTGGATGCGGTTACGGATACCGTCCAGACCGGCCATCAGCAGCGCAGAGAACGCCAGGTACGGGTTGGCTGTCGGGTCAGGGAAGCGTGTTTCGACGCGTTTCGCCTTCGGGTTAGCCGTGTACGGAATGCGCAGTGATGCAGAGCGGTTACGCGCGCTGTAGGCGAGCATGACCGGTGCTTCGAAACCCGGTACCAGTCGTTTGTACGAGTTGGTGGAGGCGTTAGTGAACGCGTTCAGCGCACGCGCGTGCTTGATGACGCCACCGATGTAGAACAGTGCCGTTTCGGACAGACCTGCGTATTCGTCGCCCGCGAACATGTTTTTGCCGTCTTTCCAGAACGACTGGTGAACGTGCATGCCAGAGCCGTTGTCGCCTGCCATCGGTTTCGGCATGAACGTAGCCGTTTTGCCATACGCGTGGGCCACGTTGTGGATCACGTACTTCATGGTCTGCACTTCGTCGGCTTTCTTAACCAGCGTGTTGAATTTCACACCGATTTCGTTCTGGCCAGCGTTTGCCACTTCGTGGTGGTGCACTTCGACGTCCTGACCAACGGCTTCCAGCGTGTTACACATGGCAGCACGCAGATCATGGAAGGAGTCGACCGGGGGAACCGGGAAGTAGCCACCTTTGACGCGCGGGCGGTGACCCATGTTGCCGCCTTCGAAGCTTTCGCTGGTGGCCCATGCGCCTTCTTCAGAGTTGATTTTGAAGAAAGAGCCGTTCATTTCGTTGCCGAACTTCACTTCATCGAAAACGAAGAATTCTGGTTCCGGGCCGAAGAATGCGGTGTCGCCCAGGCCTGTGCTTTTCAGATAGGCTTCGGCGCGCTTGGCGATGGAGCGCGGGTCACGGTCGTAGCCCTGCATGGTCGCTGGCTCAATGATGTCGCAGCGCAGGACCAGTGTCGGGTCTTCGGTGAACGGATCCACATAGGCAGTGCCGTCTTCCGGCATCAGAATCATGTCGGATTCATTGATGCCTTTCCAGCCGCCGATGGAGGAGCCATCGAACATCTGACCGGTTTCGAAGAACTCTTCGTCGACAGTGCGCGCCGGAATGGAAACGTGCTGTTCCTTACCTTTGGTGTCGGTGAAGCGAAGGTCGACCCACTTGATGTCGTGTTCCTTGATGAGGGCCAGCGTGTTGTCTGCCATGTGTGATCTCCAGTAGTTCCCGCTGCGGGTACGCTTGCGATGATGGTGCCGAGATCTGCTGTGACTATCTGTTATGACGACAGGCGCAGACCTTCGGGTCGGCATTGACGCATTAAGTAATGCACGGAGCGTGCCAAATATAGTGCTTGGTCGGCTCGATACTGGTGCACAGCGTCATTTCAAAGGAACATCAGAGTTATCTGTAGGCACAAATGGCTGTTTTAGCCACTTTATTGCACTCGGCTGGCGCATATGGGTATGGATATGCACCAACAAAGTGCCTTGCACCTTCCTGTAATATGCATTGCACCGTTGTGGTGCGCAAGGTAAAGCGTAGAGAACGTATCGCGGGCTAAGGTGGGTGTCCTTGGCAGGGTAAGCCCGTTATGATGAACCGCCCAATCGACAACAACAGGCCGTCAGGTCATCGACCGTGCTAGGTGGTCGGAAGCCTGCCGTACAAAGGATCTCGCTGCATGGGTATCGCCCTTTCCAATTTGCTGCCACTGTGCGTGTCGCTGCTGGCCGGCTTTGGTCTCTATCGCTTCAACTGGTCGTTTCTGCGTACCCATATCGATACTGTTGCCAGCGTCAGCATGTACGTGCTGATGATGTTCATGGGGATTTCGATCGGTCAGATTGACGGCTTCTTCGACATGTTAGTGGGGGTCGGGCTGACCGCGCTGGCTATTGCGGTAGCCACTACAGCTGGGGCCATGGCGGTCATTTGGGGCGTGATGTACTGGCCCCAGCGCGGTCGCCCGCCGCTTCCGGTGGCACCGACGACGATGGCAACCGCTGGCATAGAGGCTGTGACGCCTCCTGGCCGTCTGCTGCATCATTTGGCGGCCCCATTGAAGATGATCGGCATGGTGGCCGTTGGCTTTGTGTTGGCGTGGGCGCACTGGTTGCCTAAGGCGCCGTATGAACACGCAGCAACGGCGCTGCTTTACGTCATGACCTGCGCTATCGGTTTCCAGTTAGCGATGAGCAATGTGCGCTTCAAAGAGCTGATCGCCAACCGTCGTGGACTGAAGATTGCGCTGTGCGTCTTCGTCGGGACTTATCTGGGCGCACTGATTGTGGCACCGCTGCTGTCGCTGCCCCTGCGCGGTACAGTAGGGGCGGCTTCGGGTTTTGGTTGGGCTTCGCTGTCCGGCATCCTGTTTTCCCGCTTGGGTGAACCCGTTGTGGGGTCGATCGCCTTCCTCACCGATATGTTTCGTGAAGCGCTGGCGCTTATCCTAATACCGCTTTTGAGCCATCGTCAGCGCGGAAAGATGGCGATCGGTGCCTGTGCTGCCACCTGCATGGATGTGACGCTGCCCGTGATCGAACGCCATAACCCCGATCGCCGTGACGTGACCGCAGCGTTCGTTAGCGGCAGCCTGTTGTCGTTTGCCGTGCCGTTCTTGATTCCGCTGACGGTGGTGTGAGTTATCCACACCCGGTTTTGTACCGGGGTTCTGGCTTATCGACGCCTTTGCTTTTTCATACCGTGCAGAGACAAGAACGCGACCATCAAGGTCGCGTTCTTGTTTTTATGAAGGTAGTGATGTTTTCGCTACCTTTCTGTGCGAGGCCCGGGACCTTATTCACCCGGTGTGTGGTGATGCGTATTCAAGCTGGGGTGCTTCGCTTTATTTTCCTGGGCCACGCTTTGGCGTTTATCTTCTTTGCCCGTCGATCTGGCCGTACGTTTGGGGCCTGATGTGATACCCATCGTGATCTCCTTCTGTATGGCATGTGCATGTAGAGTGCCCGTGCTTATTGAAGGGTTTCTATTCAATGGATATAGCGCACGCAGGTATCAGCTGCCTGCTATAACGGCCTTCGGCGCGATCATCGTCATTGGATCGAGCAGTCGATCCAGTTCCTGTGCGCCCAGCAGCTGCTGCTCTAGCACCACTTCCCGCACGCTTTTTCCCGTAGCCAGACACGCCTGTCCGATCAGGTCACCCGCATGGTGGCCCAGTACCGGGTTGAGGCAGGTCACCATACCGACAGACCCCATGACATAGTCACGGCAGATGCTGGCATTGGCCGTAATGCCGTCGATGCAACGTTCGACCAGCGTGTCGATACCGTTGGTCAGCAGTGAAATGGACTCCAGCATTGACTGGACAATGACTGGCTCCATGACGTTCAGCTGCAGCTGGCCCGCTTCGGCGGCCATCACTATGCAGGTATCGTTGCCGATCACCTTAAAGCAGACCTGATTCACTACTTCTGGAATGACGGGATTGACCTTGGCGGGCATGATCGAGGATCCCGCCTGGCGCTGGGGCAGATTGATCTCGTTGAGGCCCGCGCGTGGCCCAGACGACAGCAGACGCAGGTCGTTGCAGATCTTCGACAGCCGTGTCGCCAGACGGCGCAGTCCGTTGGACAGCGTGACGTAGGCGCCGCAGTCCGAAGTGGCTGCGATGCGGTCTTTGACCGGTTTCAGGGGCAGGTCAGTCAGCTCGGCAAGCGTGCGGATAACGGCGTCGCCGTAGCCCGCGTCGGTGTTGACACCGGTGCCAATGGCCGTGCCGCCTAGGTGCATCATCAACAGAGGCTGCTTGTCATGCGCCAGCTGACGGATTTCATCGTCGATGAGGCTGGCGAAGGCTTTGAACTCCTGCCCCAACGTCATCGGAACGGCATCCTGTAGCTGGGTGCGCCCCATCTTGATCACCTTACTGAATTCGGTGCCTTTGTGTGCCAGCGCTTTCTTCAGGCGCTGTAGGGCTGGTAATAGCTTGTCCTGCACGTCTTGATAGAACGCTAGTCGGAAGCCTGTCGGGTAGACATCGTTGGTCGACTGGCCGCGGTTGACGTGGTCGTTGGGGCTAAGGAACTGATAGTCGCCTTTGGCGCGCCCCAAGCGTTCGAGGGCAACGTTGGCTACTACCTCATTGACGTTCATGTTGGTCGAGGTGCCAGCACCACCTTGAAATAGGTCAATGGGGAACTGGTCTAGGAAACGGTCGTGCAGCAGGATGTCATCGCAGGCCTTGACGATGGCATCGGCCAGACCGGGTGGCATAGAGCCTCGTTGTCGATGCGTCAGCGCAGCGGCTTTCTTGACGACCACCAGCCCCTTGATGAGGGACGGGTAGCGGTTCAGCGGGGTGGCGCTGATGGCAAAGTTCTCACAGGCGCGGAGGGTGTGAATGCCGTAGTAGCAGCGGTCGTCGATCTCACGCGTGCCGATGAAGTCTTCTTCCTGACGCATGGTAGTAGACACGATCTTTCGTCTCCTGGGCTATTCCAGTTCATTGGATATGCAGTTGCTCTATCTGGAAGGCTTTTGGCCCGACTCAGCGCATTGATAGGACGCGACCAGATGTTGCCAGAAAGGTAGTGCAAACCCTGTGCCATATGCGGTGTCTGTTCGATATGTGCTTTTATATCAGTAGGATGAAGGGTGTTTCTTTAAGGAGTAATGCTGTGGGATGTTCAAAATGGTGCAGCGGGGGGGCGATGTTTCGGCTGGTAAACGAAGAAGCGGCCCATACCTTCCTTGATATGGGCCACTTCGGAGCGCGCTGGGAGGGCTTCCTGCCCGCGGGCGCTGTAGGGTGAGGCACCGAGTGCATGGCAAGGCGACAGGGGAGCCCCTTTCCATGTACGCCGTCAGGGCCGCCGCTGGACGCTCATCGTGACCGTCGTGCAGACCTTGCCGGCCGAGCCGCTTGACTCATCGTGCCTCGAAGGACAGTACCTTATGCGACAAACCGCCTCGGTACTGGTACCACTATCAGAGTGTCAGAGCATTACCGTCAAGAAAATAATGAAGGGCTAACACCAAGGTATAGGTAGGCGCAGGCCCCGTCATTCTGAGCTTTTCGCCAACATGCTGATCGTTAAGGCCTTGGCAGTATAGTTCAGGATCATGGCCGTAGCGGGATGCCGCAAAGGATGTATGACGGTGGGGTGAGAGCAGCAGGTCATTGCAAAGAAAAGCCCCCGGACGGTAATCGGTCCAGGGGCATCGGTATAACGGACGTGGCGCTTAGCGGCCGAGGCGGCGCAGCGGCATGCCTTTCATCAGATTGCCTTCGATCTCTTCAAGCTGAACCCCTTTGGTTTCGGGGATGAGCAGGAAGGTCAGGACGAAGAATACGGCGTTGGCAGCGGCCAGCAGCGCGAAGGTGAGCGGACCACCCAAGGCATCCAGTACGACCAAGAAGTAGGCCGCAATCACCATGTTGGAAATCCAGTTGGCGATGGTGGAGCAACCCAGACCGAAGTCGCGGCCCTGTGTCGGCTGGATTTCAGCACACAGTGCCCAAGCCAGCGGCCCGATCGACATGGCGAACCCAACAATGAAGACCAGCACGGCCAGTACGGCGATGATCTGCAGTGCGAAGTTGAAGGCGGTGACGTACAAAATGGCGCCCAGTACGGCCATGCTGATAGCCATGATGGCAAAACCGGCGTACAGAATCGGTTTGCGGCCCCAGCGGTCAGCGAAGGCAACAGCGACGATGGTGGCCAGCAGGTTGACGACACCTACGGCAACGGTGCTCCACAGCTGTGCAGTTGTGCCGTGGAAGTTCGCCATTTCGAAGATCTTCGGCGCGTAGTAGATAACGATGTTGATCCCGGCGAACTGCTGCATGGCCTGAATCAGGATACCCAGCAGTACCGAACGGCGGAAGTTGCCGTTACGCAGGAAGAAAGCACCGCCTTTTACTTTCGGTCCGGACTGGCGTTCAAGTGCAGTACGGATGCCGCTCATTTCGCGTGCGGCCGCAGCATCGGAACCGGTCAGGCGTTTCAGTGTGGCTTCGGCAGCGTCCATGGCACCGCGAGAAGCCATCCAGCGCGGACTTTCCGCCAAGAACAGCACACCGATGACCATCAGGGCAGCCGGAATCATAGTAACGCCCAGCATGGCAGCCCAGTTGCCCGCGCTGCTGAAGGCTAAGTTGATAAGGTAAGCGACCAGAATCCCGATGGTGATCATCAGCTGGAAGCAGGCGATGACCGTCCCGCGGATATGCTGAGGAGCCACTTCAGACAGGTAGAGCGGTACAACGAAGGACACGATACCGATAGCGAGGCCAAGCAGCACACGTGCGACGATGAGCATCTCGATGCTGTTAGCCATGCAGGCCAGCAAAGCGCCGATGAAGAACAGCAGACCGCCAAGCAGAATAGGGCGTTTGCGGCCCAGTGCGTTGGAGATTGTACTGGCGCTCAATGTCCCGATCGTGGCACCCGCCAGCATCGCACCGATGACCCAGCCTTCCTGTACCGTGGTAGGGTGAAACTCTTCGTGAATGAATTTGATCGCCCCGGTCATGATGCCGGCATGCAAACCAAACAGTAACCCGCCTGCGGCAGCTGTGATGCAGCTGAGCCAGACAAGCAGGGGAATGTGTGGTTTCTCTGTTCCTTGAGGTATGGCAGTGTGTTCTGCATTGATGCTCATGAGAGCTCTCCCGTAACGAACGGTAGCGTGTACAGTGAAGGCATGCTCATGGGCGCATGGCAGCGTTTTCGAGGGACGATGCCATGGGCCATGACATGACGGGGCCTGTATCGAACATTTTCCTATCATTAGTGATGCTCGATTTATCCTGAGGTCGCGTCAAGCAAGACAATAGTGGCGTATACCAAGGTCGAGATGAGCATTTTGACAGGACAGTGCGAGGATACCCCTCCTGACGTATTGGGCAAGGAATTCATGACATGTAACTGCAAATAGCGTCATGATCCGTACAAAAGGAAACAATTATGATCATTGCTCTTGGGCAGTTTCCCGTCTCGCCACGCTGGCAGCACAACGCCGAGCAGTGTGCCCAACTGATGGCGCAAGCCGAGCAGCAGGGCGCTTCGCTATTGGTACTACCGGAAGCCGTACTGGCGACCGACATCGGCGACCCTTCCTGCGTGATACGAGAGGCCCAGCCTCTGGACGGCCCTTTTCTGCGTCAGTTGCTTGCTATATCGGCATCCCAGTCGGTCGCCACAGTGCTGACGCTGCATGTGCCAACGCATGACGGACGCGTTGCTAACGTACTGGTGGTTCTACAAAAAGGTAAGATCGTTGCCCGCTACCACAAGCTTCATCTGTATGACGCCTTTACTATGAAAGAGTCGACCCATGTTGATGCGGGTGACGCGCTTCCGCCCGTCGTGACGGTCGGTGATATGAGTGTAGGTGTGATGACCTGTTATGACCTGCGTTTTCCTGAAGTGGCGAAGTCACTGGCGCTGCGTGGGGCCGAACTGATTGTCGTGCCCGCGGCATGGGTCAAAGGGGCTCACAAGGAACGGCATTGGGAAACGCTGATTTCGGCGCGAGCATTGGATACGACCTGTTATGTGGCGGCCGTCAGCGAATGCGGTCCGCGCAATATCGGATGCAGCATGGTTGCTGACCCGCTGGGCATAGTGATCGCTCGTGCGGCTGAAACGCCTGCGCTGGTGCTGGCAGAGCTATCGCGAGAACGGTTGGAGAACGTCAGGGCCGCATTGCCTGTACTGGCCAATGGTCGGTTCCAGTCCCCCACACTGGCGTGAGGTAACGCTTCTTTTATCCACACCCGCTTTCTTCTTCGAACGATGCAGTCTTCTCTGGCGGCATGCGCTCGCTGCCAGAGTGCCCGGCTGCTGTGCAGACCGTGCGTGTATTGAGCGAAGGTGTAAGGTGCGTCGATGACTGTGCAACGCTTTCATGATCCGGTGTACGTGCTGCGCTTTCTTACGTCTGGGGGTTATCGCTAATCCTGATGTCCTTATCTATCCGCACGGCTTGATATAACGTCTATCGTCATTTTTAGATTAATAGCTGTTTTAAACAATAGGGTAGTGGATAAGGGGTATTTTATATTCAAGAAAGGTGTTTTTTATATTGCATCATCTCTAATGGTGAAATAAAAAGCATCGCTTTGTATGGTTTTATTTTGAATTAAAAATAATCGCCTTGCTGTTTAGCTACCTTATATAATTTCTTAATTATGGCTTATCGTTTATAACGAGACGGTGTCGTCTGTTTTTATCTTTTATCAGGTGTTTTTTCTGGGATGTAGGATGGCAATGATGCGCCATATTGCAGAATTTCTGCGGGTATTATGCGTAAAGATCCAGTATCCGTAGCAGATGTTGAACGTTGGAGAGTAAGGTGTGGGGCGTGCCGGGGGGGCTAAAGAACAGCAGGACTTAATTTTTAGTTTGCTTATATTTATAGTGTGATAGGCCTGTATAAGTAACTTATGATGACAGTTAATAGAGCAATGAACCGTGTTGCGGTGTGTTGATTGCTTATGCCTTTTATTGCTGTTTAATTATGAGTGTGGGGTGGTAGGGCTACAATTATATACTAATGATAACTATTGGGCGGGCATGTTAGCGTAGTCTGCGTTGGATATATCCCTGTTCTGTAATTATTATTAGCAAGGAGTGCAATCACCATGCCCGTTTTCGCCATTGCAGATACCCATCTCGGAGATGAAGAGCTGGTCGCGACGGAACGCAAGCAGTTCGCCAATGTCGATGTTCACGACAATACGATCCTCAGTAATATTCTGGCGACCTGTGGCAAGCGCGACAGCCTGTACATCATCGGGGATGTGGTGGAAATCAAGTCTCGATTGCCCATGCTGAAGAAGATCTGTGACAGTGTTGGTCGTGTCTATATCGTTCTGGGTAACCACGACAGCATGCCTAACAGTCACTCCTCTCGTCCTAGCGCGCAGGAGCTGCTGAACTGCGGTGTGCGAGAGCTGTTCGGTATGACCAGCTATCACCACTGCACGCTGACGCACGCACCGCTTCACGTCAACATCTGCAATATGGAAAACGGTTGGCGCAACATTCACGGCCACTTGCATGGCAAGATCGAATTCGGCGAGCAGTTCCTCAACGTCAGCTGCCCGGCCGTCAACTATGTGCCGCTCAATATCGACGAGTGGCTTGAAGAACAGGAGTAGTGGGTGAGTCGAGGCTCGGTGAAGCCCGAGGTCTAGAGCGCGGGACAGCGCCGTTTCCTTTATGTTATCCACAGTTGGTTGGTTCAATGCCGAAGTAGTCTGCGTGGCATGACCCACGAGATGGCCCTCTACAGGGCCATTCCGTCAGTCCTCTACGTCGAAGCCCAGCGCTTTGACGGTGTCTTTCAGCTGTGCCAAAGTGATGCCGTCGGCGTGGTCGATCTCGACGTGGCCCGCTTCCAGTGCAACCTCTACACGTGTCACGCCTTCCACGGCCTCCAGCGCTTGTGTGACTTTGCTGGCACACCCGCCGCACACCATTCCCGATACGTTTAGTGTTGTCGTCGTCATTTCATGTCCCTCCAAGACGTAGATCAAACCGATCTGCGCTGTGAGCTGGGCGATGTCCAGCGGCGCAGCAGCAGTGAATTCGTCAGTACAGACACCGAACTTAGCGCCATGGCCGTGCCGGCCACGATAGGGTTCAGCAGTCCGATGGCCGCCAGCGGTATTCCCAATCCATTGTAGAAAAAGGCAAAGAACAGGTTCTGTTTGACCTTGGCGAGTGTGGCGCGCGAGAGGTCGATGGCATCGGCGATGTGAACGAGGCTGTCTTGCATCAGTACGACATCGGCCGTTTCGAGCGCCGCATTGGAGCCTCCGCCAATGGCGATACCGACGTCTGCTGTTGCCAGCGCGGGAGCATCGTTGATGCCGTCACCGACCATGCCGACACAGCGGCCTTCGGCCTGTCGTTGGGCAATGTATTCGGCTTTCTGGGCGGGCAGTATTTCGGCCACGTAGTGGCGCAGGCCGATCTGTTCCGCTACACGGGCGGCCGTGCCGGCGTTATCTCCTGTCAGCATGACAACGCGTATGCCTTGTTCATGCAGCGCCCGCAGTGCGGGCACGGCATCGCTGCGCAGGCGATCCTTCAGTCCGATGAGTCCCAGCGACTGCTTATCTTGGGCCAGTCCGATTACCGTATAGCCTTCTTTTTCAAGTGATTCGGCTTCTTCTCTATTGAATGCGACGCCTTGTTCATCCAGAAAACGGGGGGCTCCCAGCAGTATTTCGGTGCTGTACGAGCGGCCCGTTACGCCGCGCCCTATCTCGGCGGCAAAATCAGTGACGGCCGCCGGGGGGATGGCCTGATTCTGCGCGTAGGCAATGATCGCCTGTGCCAAGGGGTGTTCCGAGTGCTGCTCCAGCCCCGCCGCTAGGGCGATCACGTCATCGTGTGTTCGGTTGCCAGCCGGGCGTACGGCCGCAACGGATAAATGGCCTTCGGTTAATGTGCCGGTCTTGTCCATCACCAACTCCTGTAGCTGGTGAGCCTTTTCGAGCGCATTGGCGTTGCGGAACAGGATGCCTGTTCGTGCTCCTTGCCCGGTGCCGACCATGATGGCAGTCGGTGTGGCCAGTCCCAGCGCACACGGGCAGGCGATGACCAGTACGGCCACGGCGCGTATCAGGCTGGTATCAAGCTGACCAGTAACGAGCATGTTGATGATGAAGGTCAGTAAGGCGATGGCAACGACCGCAGGCACGAAGATAGCTGAGATTCTGTCGGTGAGGTGCTGGACGCTGGCCTTGGAGCCTTGGGCATCTTCCACCAGGAGAATGATGCGGGCCAGTGCCGTGTCAGCCCCAACTCCCGTGGCCTGAGCACGTAGTGCACCACTGTAGTTCTGGGTGGCCGCATACAAGCGGGCATCCGTGTGCTTGGCGACGGGCAGGCTTTCGCCTGTCAGCATGCTTTCGTTCACTTCGGAGCGGCCACTGAGCACGATGCCATCGACGGGAACGCTTTCCCCGGGCTTCACGAGAAAGACATCACCTTCTCGCAGTGTTGCAACATCGCGGTCCTGCCATTCGCCGTCAACGTCGACGTGTGCAATCTGAGGCTGGAGTGCCAGCAGTGAGGCAATGGCTTCGCCTGTCTTCGACCTAGCGCGGGCTTCTAGCAGTTTGCCGAGCAGTACCAGCGTGATGATGGCGGCGCTGGCCTCGAAGTACAGATGTCCGTGAGGGTGCGTTAGCAGGGTATAGACGCTGAACCCGTAGGCTACGCTGGTGCCCAGTGCCACCAGTACATCCATGTTGGCCGCTCCGCCACGCAGCGCGCGCCACGCACGGAGGTAGAAATGGCGGCCGCACCAGAACTGCACTGGAGTTGCCAGTAGCCACTGCAGGACGCCGGGCAGCAGGTGCATGCGACCGATCAGCATGCCGATCATCTCGATCATCAGTGGCAGGGTGAACAGGGCGGCTACGATGAAGTGATTGCGCTGTATACGCCAGACGCGAGCGCTTTCAGCCTGCTCGGCATCATGATCGCGTTGTGTGACGGTCTGTGCACCGAAGCCGATCTTTTCGATGCGCTGGATCAGCGTGTCGGGCGTTTCTAGGCCGGGGGTATAGGTGATATGTGCGCGTGCTGCGGCAAAGTTGACGGTGGCGTCGACTCCGGGCTGTTTGTTCAGCACCTTTTCGATGCGGGCGGCGCAGGCCACGCAGCTCATTCCTTCAAGGGAGAGGGTCAGATGTTGATCGGCGACATCGAAGCCTGCACTGCGGATGGCGTCGATGACAGCCTGCAGGGCGGGGGCGCTCGGTGCGACGTCGAGGGTGGCCTTTTCGCTGGCAAAGCTAACGCTGGCGGTGACGCCTTCGAGCCGGTTAAGCACGCGCTGGAGACGCTCGGCACAAGCGGCACAGGACATGCCACGGATACCAAAATGTACTCGCTGAGTCTGATCCATGGAACGCATCCCATCGAAAATAAGTGATGGCGTTACTGATGTAATGCTCACTATGCGCCATCGTGCCATGAGATGTCACTTCCTGTGGGTCATGTGCAGACGGTGGTGATTGAGCATGATGATGAAGAACTATAAGGCTCTAACGTGAAGGCTGCACGGCTGCCTGTCATCTGCCCATAGGCATGTCGAACCGCCGTGCGAGGGATGGCGGGCGGGCGAGGCTATACTTGTCCGTAGCGGTTACGGTCGTTGCCCAGCCAGCGCTCGATCAGTGCCGGCGCGGTTTCAGGTGCTTGTGCCATGACCGTGTCGGCAAGTGCGTGCACTTGATCAAGCAGCGCTCGATCGCGTCCCAGATCGGCAATACGCAGGCTCATCAGGCCTGTCTGGCGTGTCCCCAGCACTTCGCCCGGTCCGCGGATTTCCAGATCCTTTTCAGCGATACGGAAACCGTCGTTGGTATCACGCATCACGCCAAGACGCTCGCGAGAGGTGTCAGACAGCGGCGGGTGATAGAGCAGCACGCAATAGCTGTCGATCTGACCGCGTCCGACGCGCCCACGCAGCTGGTGGAGCTGCGCCAGCCCCAGCCGTTCGGCGTTCTCAATGATCATCAGACTGGCATTGGGCACGTCGACGCCGACCTCAATCACGGTCGTCGCGACCAGCAGGTCGATATCACCGGCCTTGAAAGCGGCCATCACATCGGCCTTTTCTGTGGCCTTCATCCGGCCGTGCACGAGGCCGATCTCGAATGCAGGCAGCGCTTCCTTCAGCATGTCGCGTGTGGCTTCGGCGGCTTGGCAGGCGAGCGCATCGGATTCTTCGATCAATGTGCAGACCCAGTACGCTTGGCGGCCCGCTTCGCAGGCGCGTTCGATGCGCTGGATAACCTCATGGCGGCGGCTGTCTGATACCGCCACGGTGGCGATTGGCGTTCGGCCCGGTGGCAGCTCGTCAATCACCGAGACATCAAGGTCGGCATAGGCGCTCATGGCCAGCGTGCGTGGAATGGGGGTAGCCGTCATGATCAGCTGATGCGGAGTGATGCCTGCGACTTCGCCCTTTTCGCGCAGCGATAGCCGCTGGTGCACGCCGAAGCGGTGCTGTTCGTCGATAATCGCTAGCCCCAAGCGATGAAACGTAACGTCTGGTTGGAACAGTGCATGGGTACCGACGATCACCTGTGCTTCGCCACTTTCGATCTTTGCCTTGCTGTCGAGGCGTGCCTTGCCCTTTAGCTTGCCGGACAGCCAAGCCACCTTGATGCCCAGCGGTTCAAACCACTGCGAGAAACTGCGGAAGTGCTGCTCGGCCAGTATCTCGGTGGGAGCCATGATCGCCGCCTGACAGCCGTTTGCGGCTGCCTGTAGCGCGGCCATAGCGGCCACGACCGTTTTTCCTGAGCCGACGTCACCCTGTACGAGGCGCAGCATGGGGGTGGTGCGTTCGATATCGCGGCCGATTTCAGCCAGCACCCGCTGCTGAGCGGACGTGAGTGAGAAAGGAAGTTGGGCTAGAAAGCGTGCCTGCAGCGTGTGTCCGTCAGCGAGTGCAGGGGCCTGATCCTGTTGAATGTCGAGACGCACCTGACGCAGGCTGAGCTGGTGCGCTAGCAGTTCTTCGATGATTAGACGCCGCTGAGCCGGATGTGCGCCGGTTAGCAGATCATCCTGTGTGACGTTAGGGGGGGGGCGATGCAGTGTGCGCAGCGCGGTGTGGATATCCATCAGCGAGAAGCGCTGACGCAGAGCGGCCGGCACCAGTTCGGGAAGGGCTTCAGGGGTGTCGTCGAGCATCGACAGTGCCTGTTTGACCAGCGCGCGCAGACGCGGCTGGGTCAGCCCTTCTGTGGTGGGGTAGATCGGTGTGAGCGCATCATCGGGGGCCGGAGCATCGTGCACGCTGTCCAGCAGCTGGTATTCGGGATGATACATCTCGATACCCGTGCTGCCCGTCCGTGCCTCACCGAACAGCCTTACTCGCGTGCCGCGCGTGAACTGCTGCACCTGCGCCATCGCGAAATGGAAGAAGCGCAGCGAAACGACACCGCTGCCGTCACGCAGCCGTACCAACAGACTGCGGCGACGGCCCTGTACGATATCCGCAGCGGTGACTTCACCCTCGATGACCGCTTCCTGCCCTGCGCGCAGCGATGCGATGGGTACCACGCGGGTGCGGTCCTGATAGCGCAGCGGTAAATGGAACAGCAGATCCATCACGCGCTGAATGCCCAAGCGTTCCAGCTTGGCAGCCAGCGCATCGCCTACACCGGAAAGCGTCGTGATATCGGCATCAAGCGTGCGCATGGTTCATTCCTTATCGCGTTGTGGCTGCTATCCTTAACGTAGGGACAGCGAATGAAGAAGCTTAGCGCCGGTGTTCGGGCAGTTCGAGGTTGCTGCTTCCCGGAGCCTCTCCCAGTGGCTGGCAGTGCCCGATGGCATTGGTCAACACGTCGATGGCTTTTGGACGCGGGAAGCTAGTACGCCACGCCACGGCAATCGAGCGCCCCGGTGCAGGGTTACTGAACGGACGCGTTGCCAGCATGCCAGAATCGTATTCGTGCACGCCAGTGGCCATCTTCGGCAGTACGGTAATGCCGAGACCTGATGCCACCATGTGGCGAATGGTTTCCAGCGATCCGCCTTCTGCCACCAGTGCCTTGTCAGGATGATTGATCTGGTGGGCAAGCGCTGGGCAAGCATCCAGAATCTGATCGCGGAAGCAGTGCCCTTCACCCAGCAACAGCACGCGCTCCTCGCTTAGCATCTCGCGGTCGATGGATTCGCGTTCCAGCCACGGGTGCCCCGCGGGCAGCAGCACTTCGAACGGTTCTTCGAACAGCGGTTTGGTGAGCACGTCCGGTTCGGTGAACGGCAGCGCCACGATGATGACGTCCAACTCACCCGCGCGCAGCTTGCGACGCAGCAGCCCGGTCGTGTTCTCTTCGATGTAGAGTGGCATCTGTGGCGCTAGCTCGTTGAGTGCAGGCACCAGATGCGGAAAGAGGTATGGACCGACGGTATAGATGGCGCCGATGCGCAGCGGGCTGGAGAGTTGATCTCGCCCCTTATGCGCCAGTTCTTTGATGACGTTGGCTTGTTCGAGGACGCGGTGCGCCTGTGCCACGATCCGCTCCCCCATTGGGGTGACCTGCACCGTGGACTTGCTGCGCTCGAACAGGGCGACGCCCAGTTCTTCTTCAAGTTTTTTGACCGCGACCGAAAGCGTCGGCTGCGAGACGAAGCAGCGTTCGGCTGCACGGCCGAAATGGCGTTCTTGGGACAACGTCACGATGTAGCGCAGTTCTGTCAAAGTCATGATTCAAACCCATCTGCGGGGCGAGAGTCTCGCCCGGTACCCTTGGTCCTGACATGAATCCCGGCATGTGGCAGCGTGCCTTTCGGCAGGATGCCGGCACATTGCACATGCTTTCAGGGCCTTGCATCACGCCTACCAAGGAGAGGTACAACGGTGAATTCTACAACGCTCATACTCGGTTGTGGTGATATCGGCAGCGCACTCGGCGAGCGCCTGCTCGCGGCAGGCCATCGCGTGATCGGTGCGCGGCGTCATCCTGAACGGCTACCTAGCGGTATCACACCGCTGGCCTTCGATGTGACACAACCGCCGGAGGCGTTACCCGATGCCGATATTCTAGTCTATGCCGTCAGCGCCGAGCGTTTCGAGGAATCGGCCTATAAGACGGCCTACCCCGAGGGGCTGGATGCCGTTTTGACGCTGGCAGAGCAGCAGAAGCGTCCGCCGCGTCATGTCTTCTTCGTGTCATCGACATCCGTATATGACCAGAATCAGGGTGAAGAGGTCGATGAAGAGAGCGCAACGGAGCCCAAAGGGTTTTCGGGACGATTGATGCTTGAAGCTGAGCGCCGACTGCTGGCGAGTCCGCTTCCGGGAACCGTGGTACGGCTGTCTGGCATTTACGGCCATGGCCGTGAAAGATTGATCAGGCAGGTCGGAGAGGGGCGCATCGCGCCGCAGGTCCCCATGCTGTATTCCAACCGCATTCACCGTGATGATGCGGTTAACGTACTGGCCTGGCTGATCGAGCGCGTTATCGAAAACGATACGCTGGATGACTGCTATTTGGCATCGGACCTTGAACCGGCCCCGCTGCACGATGTCATGACGTGGCTGGCGCAGGAGCTGAAGGTCGAGCCGCACGACTATATCCAGTCGCCGCTGCGTCGGCGCTCAAGCAAGCGGTGTAGCAGTGCTCGGCTGGTGCGCCAAGGGTATCGCTTCCTGTATCCCACCTATCGTGATGGGTACCGGCAGATCCTTAAAGCGCGCGGCTAGCCGCGGGCATGCAAGCCCAGGCATCCCCACGGGCTTGCATGTTGACGGCCGCCGCTAGGACGACGGTCTCAGTCGCCCAGTACCATGATGCCTTCGGCTTCGAGCAGGCTGCCTTTCGGAAGCTGGCTGATGCCGATGGCCGCACGTGCCGGATACGGTGCGTCGAAGAATTCCTTCATCGCTTCATTAACGGCTTCGAAGTTGGCGAGATCGGTCAGGTAAAGGTTGAGCTTGACCATATCGCCCAAGGAACCGCCTGCGGCTTTGCAGACAGCCGCCATGTTTTCGAAAACACGACGTGCCTGGGCTTCGATGCCGCCGTCGACCAGCGTCATGGTTGCCGGGTCGAGCGGAATCTGACCGGACAGGTAGATGGTGTTGCCTGCCTTGATGGCCTGTGAGTAAGGACCGATCGCTGCAGGGGCTTTGTCAGTGTGAATGGCAGCACGGTTGCTCATCTTGTTGTACTCCTCAAGAGGTTCTGCAATGACAGAAGGAAATGAATAACGCCAGAGCAAATGCACTGGCGCCTACTGTCGGAAGTGAACTGAAACCATATCCTACTCCCTTCATCGTCGCCAGCCGCTAGATTCTTGAGTGCTAACTTACACTGGCGTACTGGGAGCCGCAGGGGTGTTGATGACGCGTGTGATGCGCTCTAGCCCCGGAACACCGCGCAATCGCTTGATGACGCGTGCTAGATGGACGCGGTCGCGTACCGCCAGCGTCAGTGTGACCACCGACAGGCGGGCATCGTGTTCCTGAATGCGGATCTGCTCGACGTCGGCATCGCTAGAGTCGATGCGCTCCGTCAGCTCGGCCAGCAGACCGCGGCGTGTTGCCACATCCAGTCGCAGTGCCGAGGGAAAATCCTCGTCCAGCGTGTTGGGCCATACCAGCGCTAGGCACTGATCAGCTTCGCGGCGGTAGAACTTCTGTGCCTGTTGACATTCACGGCGGTGCACTTCTAGCCCGCGTCCCGCATTGATATGCCCGATCACCTCGTCGCCCGGCAGCGGATAGCAGCAGCGCGCGAAATGGACCGCTACGTTGTGCGGATTGATCTCAAGTGCATCCTGCTGCGGCAGCGTAGGGTTGTCGAGCGTCATTTGCTCGTCGACCAAGCGCCGTGCCGTGCTATAGGAAATGCGGTTGCCCAGTCCAATGGCATGCAACAGATCATCGACGTTCTCAAGCTGCTCCTCATGGAGGAAGGCTTCCATGCGGCCCGGTGGCAGCTCTTCAAGCCGCGTTCCGAAGGCGCTGAGCGCCTTGCTGAGTAGACGACGCCCCAGTTGGACAGAATCACTGCGTTCTTGGTGCTTCAGGTAGTGGCGGATCGATGCGCGTGCCTTGGCAGTTACCACGAACGATAGCCAGTTGATATTGGGTGTCGCACCGGGAGCGGTGATGATTTCAACCGTCTGCCCACTGGTCAGCGGTGCTGACAGTGAGGCCAAGTGACGGTTGATGCGGCAGGCGATGCAGCTGTTGCCGATGTCGGTATGCACAGCATAGGCGAAGTCGACGGCCGTCGCGTTGTGCGGCAGCTCCATGATGTGTCCTTTAGGTGTGAACACATAAATATCGTCAGGGAACAGGTCGTTTTTGACGTGTTCGATGAACTCCAACGAGCTGCCGGCATTGCGCTGAATTTCGACCAGATTTTTGACCCATTCCTGAGCGCGTGCGTGGCTGCCGTCGCCCAGCGGTCTGTCGGTTTGGCCTGCCTTATAGAGCCAGTGCGCCGCAATCCCGTTGTTGGCCATGGTGTCCATATCGCGGGTGCGGATCTGCACCTCGATCGGGAACCCGTTAAGGCCGAACAGTGTGGTATGCAGGCTTTGATAGCCATTGGCCTTCGGAATGGCAATGTAGTCCTTGAAGCGGCCCGGTACCGGCTTGTAGAGCCGGTGCACGATGCCGAGAATGCGATAGCAGTCGTCGATGTTCTGCGCAATGATGCGGAAGCCGAATACATCCATCAGTTCGTTGAAGGAACGCTGCTTGCTGCGCATCTTGCGGTAGATCGACATCAGGTGCTTCTGGCGCCCATGCACCTTGGACTGTAAGCCCGCATCGTCCAGCCCTTCCTGCAGGCGGTGCTGGATATTCTGCATCATTGAGCGGCGCGTACCGCGTGCTGCGGCCACCGCGCGCTGGATGCGTTCCGCGCGCATGGGATGGATGGCTTTAAAGGCCAGGTCCTCAAGCTCAATCTGGATGGTGTTGATGCCCAGACGGCTGGCGATGCGCGCATACAGCTCCAGCGTTTCGCGAGCGATACGGCGTTTCTTGTCGGGGCGGAGCGATCCCAGCGTGCGCATGTTGTGTAGACGGTCGGCCAGCTTGACGATGATGACGCGAATGTCACGCGACATTGCCAGCACCATCTTCTGGAGGTTTTCCGCCTGCGCAACGGCCTTGTCTTGGAACGCAATCTTGGCCAGTTTCGATACACCATCCACCAAGTTGGCGACATCTTCGCCGAACTGTTTAGCCAGCGCATCGCGCGGCACATGGGTGTCTTCGATAACATCATGCAGCATGGCGGCCATCAGGCTTTGATGGTCCATGTGCATGTTCGCCAAGATATTGGCAACGGCCAGCGGGTGGGTAACGTACGGTTCGCCTGAGCGGCGACGCTGACCGTCGTGTGCCTGTTCGGCAAAGTAGAAGGCCCGCTTGACCTGTCGGATTTCATCATCGGGCAGGTAGCTGCCTAGGCGGTCCGCCAGATCATCGATAGTGAACATGGGCGTGGCTCACGATTGCGGGCATAGGGTATGAGCGATGGCCGCTTATACGTTGCTGTCGGTCTGAGGCATGCGACGCTGCGGCATGGCTTCGAGCGGTTCTTCGAGCACGCTGACATCGACCTGACCGGCAGCGATTTCACGCAGTGCCATGACGGTCGGTTTGTCGTTTTCCCAAGGCAGGTCGGGGGTACGGGAGCCGCGGGCCAGCTGACGAGCGCGCTTGCTGGCGATCATGACCAGTTGGAAGCGGTTTTCGACGTTTTCGAGGCAGTCTTCGACGGTTACACGTGCCATGGAGAATCACCTGATCCTAGTGGTGACGCGGTGTGCGCCACCAGAAAAAAGGAAACACCCGCGCGATCCGATGAAACATCAGGCCGCGACAGGTGAGTTGTTCGCTTGTCTTTCAGTCTACTCGACTATGTCAAGAAGTGACAAGCGCTTCGAGCAGAGCGGCCTGTGCTTTGCCGATACGTTCACGGCGCACGCGCTCTGCGCGGATGATGCTTTCGAAGTCGCGTAAGGCTTCGTCGAAGTCATCGTTGATGACAACGTAATCGAATTCATCGTAGTGAGACATCTCGCTGACGGCATCGCGCATGCGGCGCGCGATGATCTCGTCGTCGTCCTGACCGCGGCCCTGCAAGCGGCTTTCGAGCGCTTCGCGCGACGGCGGCAGGATGAAGATGGAGATGGCATCGGGGCAAACGGCACGCGTTTGGCGAGCGCCCTGCCAGTCGATCTCAAGGATTACGTCTTCGCCGTTATCGCGCTTTTCGCTGACGGCGCGGTGCGACGTACCGTAATAGCGGTCGAATACACGGGCATGCTCGAAGAATTCGCCGCGAGCGATCATTGCTTCGAACGCTGCGTCGTCAACGAAATGATAGTTCACGCCGTCTGCTTCGCCGGGGCGCATGGCGCGCGTGGTGTGCGATACGGAGACACCAATGCGGTCGACGCGCTCCAGCAGCGCTTTCACTAGGCTGGTCTTGCCGGCGCCGGAGGGCGCAGACACGATGAACAGCGCCCCATGATCAAGGGATGCAGTGGAAGGAGTGTGTGCCATGGTTGTTCATAATCCTCAAGAGCCAAGGACACAGTATGCCATAGACGCTGGGTCTTCCAGAACGGCCGTGGCTTTGAAGGCGTGCACGCGTCAATAAGCGCGCACTCTTATCCGTAGCGATATGAAGCTGCGGCAATATTGCCCTACACGCAGACTGTGCAATTCGGGATGATGGGCAGGTTAATCCTATAGATAATAAGTGGTTTTCACGCGGAAAGTGCGTGTGGAACAGTGCGTGTGGAAGACGCGCGCTTTCATGTCAGAGGGGAAAAACGATGAGCTATACCGGTGTTCTGGATATGCAGGTTGGGGTCGAAGAGGCCTACAAGATGCTGCGCTATATGATGCTGGATCTTGATGCGACTATCGCGTCAGAGAATGCGGCGCAGCATACGCTGCTGGCCAAGAGTGCGCCGTCCATGTGGACGTACGGCTTCAACTTCAACTGCAGTATCGAGGCCGTCACGGAAACGACCAGTCGCCTGACGGTCAATACGACGCTGCGCAAATGGAGCCTGATTGACACTCAGAGCAAGCGCTATACGAAGCGACTGCTGACGGTGATGGAGGCCTATGCGGCTAACAGCAATAAGGGTGAGGACAATCGCGCCGATGCGCTTGCCAATGCTGAGGTTCAGCGCGCGTTCAATTCCGTACACGGGCATCGACAGGCGTTCTACATCATCGTGCCGATCGTACTGGGACTGATTGCGGTGATGAAAATCGCCATCTTAAGTCGTTAAACGCGCGTAGATCACGAACGGATGAAAGAAAGGGAAGGCGTTAGCCCTCCCTTTCTGCTTTCTGGGCTTCAGACGATCAGATCGCATGTTCGTCATAGAGCGGGATATTGCAGCGCTCGGCCATGCGGCGGCGGTAGGTATCGACTTGTGTCGGGTACTGAACGCCCTTGACGACGGACAGCTGATGCAACAGCGGAAAGACGCTGAAATCGTCGAGCGATAGCTCACCGTTCACGGCATCGTCCGCTTCGATCAATGGTTCGAGTTGAGCGAGGGCGCGGTGTACGTCGTCCAGCAGTTCCGGCGTTTGGCGCAGCAGTGGCTTGAACGGCCCCACCCAAGCTTCCTTGCCACGAACGTAGAAGGCCTTCGCACTGGGTGTTGAGAACTCGTGGACGGGCATTTCACCCCAGCGGCACATCGACAGCTGATATACCGTGTACTCAATGGCACTGCACCACTGAGCGATTTCGCGACGACGCTTGCCAGTGATCACGGCCGAAGTGTCCGGTAGCGCATCGACGTAGTGCACGATATCCATGCTCTCGCCCATTCGGCTGCCATCGTCTTTTTCGAGAATTGGCAACAGTTTGCGCCCGATCAGTTGGGTCGGGGTACGGATGTCGTCGTCCAGCAGAACTTCCATGTCAAACGACAGCCCTTTGAGCGGAAAGATCATGCGCGCCTTGATGCAGAACGGGCAGTATTCATAGACATAGAGTTTCATTGAAACAGTATCCTTGCGGGAAAGAAGCGAGTCGCTGCCCGTTGGCCCCATGTTAGGCGACAACGGGCATGCTGATTGGAAAATGGTGAGATCAGAGCGCCACGCTGGTGTGTAGCGGGATATCCGTGCGGGCTGCCATGTGATGCAGGTAGGCATTAACGGCTGGTGGGAAGGTCAGGCCTTTCACGACGGTCAGTTGGCGCAGTACGGGGAAGAGGGTGAAGTCGTCTTCGGACAGTGCGCCATTCACAGCTTCAGGAGAAGCGATCAGCGGGACGAGGGCATCTAAATGAGGCTGGAGTTCGGTCAGCAGGCTATCGGTCTGGGCCAGCGCTTCATCGAAGCTGATGCCAATCATTTTCTCCTTATTGTGACGGAAGTAGCTGCGTGCGCTTTCGGTCGCGAATTCCTTCAGCGGTACTTTCACCCAGCGCGGCATCGTTAGGCGCATGAGGATTGGCATGACGCTCTTCGTCCATTCGGCGATCTCGGGCCGCATTGGCCCCGCGAGGCAGGACACTTCTTCGCCATCCGGCATCGGGTAGCGTTCGTCGATGTAGCGCACGATATCCATGCTTTCGCCCATCGCGGTGCCGTCGTCTTTCTTAAGGATCGGCACCATCTTCTTACCGACCAGTGCCGTGGGGGTTTTGACGTCATCGTTGAGCACGGTTTCCAGCTCGACGGGGACCTGTTTCAGACCGAACACCATGCGGGCTTTAATGCAGAACGGGCAGTGGTCGTAAACATAGAGTTTCATGGGGCCTCCCGGCGAAAGCGTATTTCGATGCGTCGTTAGCACTTCTTGATAACGAAGATGGGTCTATTGAACGCAGACTTCAATTATTTCCTTATGACTTTTTTTTCTTAATGTGTTCAGCCCTCTAATGACGCGGTGTCAGAGCTTAGCAGCAGGCCGAGATTGCCCTCAATCCAATCTACCAGATCGGCTATGCGGCCGGCCACTTCCTGTCCGGCGGCGGTCAGGCGATAGTCCACGTGCGGTGGCACAACAGGATGCACGGTACGCGAGACGAATCCATCGCTCTCGAGTGTGCGTAGGGTCTGGGCCAGCATCTTTTCGCTGATGCCGCCGATGCGGTGCCTGATTTCACTGTAGCGCAACGTACCCCGGCGCAGGACGGTCAGCACCAGCACGCCCCACTGACTAGTGACGTGGCGCAGCAGCGCGCGCGATGGGCACTGGGCGGCCATCACGTCGCCGCGTTCCAGCCGATCGGTCAATGTGTCTGGGGTCATCGTCATTTTATACTAACCTTTTGGTGCGTACTTCCATGATAGAGAGTGTCAGTCTACAGTGAATGCAAGACGGCGACTACGGGCCGTCGTGACGACTTTCGATCTTGTAGCGGTATGCGGATAGACACAGAGGAGTACGACGATGATTGCCATAACAGGTGCAACAGGGCAGCTTGGCCGACACGTAATCGAGTGGCTCGTGCAGGCGGGAAAACAGCAGGAGATCGTCGCACTGGTGCGTTCGCCCGAAAAAGCGGCGTCGTTGGGTGTGGACGTGCGTGAAGCGGACTATGACCGCCCAGATACCCTTACCCGCGCGCTGGCCGGTGTAGACGTGCTACTGCTGATTTCGTCGAATGAAATAGGCCAGCGTGCTGCCCAGCATCGCAACGTTATTGCGGCTGCCAAAGCGCAAGGCGTGCGGCGCATCGTCTATACCAGCCTACTGCATGCCGATCGTTCGGTGCTGAACCTAGCGGAAGAGCATCGCGATACCGAGGCGGTGCTGCGGACCTCAGGGCTTTCCTACACGATTCTGCGCAATGGTTGGTATACCGAAAACTACACTGACAGCCTAGGCAGTGCGCTTGAGCACGGTGCGGTAGTGGGCAGTGCCGGCAATGGACGCATTTCATCGGCCATGCGTAAAGACTATGCCGAAGCCGCGGCGAAGGTGTTGACGCATGATGGTTTCGACAACAAAACGCTGGAACTGGCCGGTGATGAATCGTGGACGCTGAGTGATCTGGCCGCCGAAGTGTCGCGCCAGACGGGCCGCGATATCCCTTACCGCGATCTGCCGGAAGCCGATTACGCCGCAGTGCTCGAACAGGCAGGACTGCCTAAACCGGTAGCGGACATGATCGCGCACTGGGACGTTCAAGTAGCGCACGATAATGCCCTGTTCGACGATCAGCACGGGCTGTCGAAACTGCTGGGCCATCCGTCTACATCGCTGGCGGACGCGGTGAAGGCGGCACTGGCACACCGTTAACGCCTTGCGCTGGACATGCTTTCCCTCGCCCGGGGGTGTGGTAAATGTGGGGGTAGTACAGCAGGACAGGCGGTCGTGATGTAGCGTTGTGGCGGGTAAGATAAAGGCGACTCGGTATCGAGCCGCCTTTTTGTTTATGGGAGGTAGTGCCATGGCTGTTCCCCAAACACAGCAGGAACTGTTGCAGGCTATCCAGACGACTTATGCAAAGCTCGTGGCCGATCTGGCAACCGTGCCACCGGAACGTGCGCGTGAAGCGACGATGGAAGGTCATGCCAAAGGCACGCTGATGAGTGTTGCCGACTTGGTGGCGTATTTGGTGGGCTGGAATGCACTGGTGCTGAAATGGTGTGAACGTGATGCGCGTGGTGAACCGGTCGACTTTCCTGAAACGGGGTTTGGCTGGAACGAACTGGGGCGGCTGGCACAGACGTTCTATGCCGATCGCGCTGATCTCTCTTTTCCTGTGCTGCTTCAGCAGCTTGCCGACGTTAATGCACGCATTGTAGCACTGGTCGCTTCCGGTACCGATGCGTCGCTCTATGGATGTGACTGGTATCGCACCTACACCAAAGGCCGGATGATTCAGTTCAACACCTCGTCGCCCTATGCCAATGCGCGCACGCGGTTGCGCAAGTGGCTGCGGGCACAAGGTATCTAGATAACGAAGGAGGCCTTATGGTCAATACCACTCGGCGTATCCAGTCCGTCGAGCGAGCGCTTAATTTGCTGGAAGCGCTGGCATCCAGCGGCGGTGAAGCACGCCTGTCTACTCTTGCCGAACTCACGTCATTAGATAAGGGCACGGTACACGGCCTACTCAACACGATGGTGTCGATGGGCTATGTAGCGCGCCACGGTACGGACTATGCGTTGGGCCTGCGGTTGCGCGACCTAGCCCAGCCCTTAATGGATGCCGATGCTGAGCTGCGCCAGTGTTTTTCCCCCGCGCTTCATGATCTGGCACTGCGCAGTGGTGAAACCTGCTATCTGGCGGTGCCCTGCGGCACGCGTGAATATCTGTGCGTAGACGTGGTGAGCTGTCAGAGCGCGCTGTGCGCTGCCGTGCCGCGAGGCTGTCGGCAGTCGCTGACGGCCTCTGCCATCGGACGTGTGTTTTTGGCCCACGACCCTGATCTGGTGCGCAGCCTGCGTCGTGCAGGCGATATGCCTGCCGCACTGGAAGCCCGGTTAACCGATATCGTCGAACAGGGCTATGCGCTGGATATTGAAGAGGCAGAGCCGGGGCTGCACTGCATGGCGGTGCCGCTGCGCCAGCAAGGGCGGGTTGTGGCGGCGCTAGGTGTCGCGGGGCCAGCACAGCGGCTGCCCGTAGAGCGGCTGAAGCGGCTGGCCGCAGAGTCGATGTCCTGTGTGTTTGATATTGTCAAAAAATAGCCGCATCGTTGCGTGGCGCCTTCACTCGCCCTGTCTTCCTGACGATGATGAAAGCCTTCATTTTTCGTCAGGGGCTCTCTTATGACTCATTCGCTTACCGAAACGCTTATCCAGCAGACCATTGCCCGCGCCCAGACGCGCGCCCGCGAGCAGGGCTATGCCGTCTGCATTGCGGTGGTCGACGATTCCGGCCTGCTGCGTGGTTTCCTGAGAATGGACGATGCCGTTCCCGGCGCATCGATCAAGAAGGCCCGTACCGCCTCCCTGTTCCGCACTGACAGCCTTGATCTGGGTCAGATGGCACAGCCCGGCGGTGCGATCTACACGCTGGAAGCTACTAACGGCGGCCTGATCAGTTTCGGCGGTGGGATCGTCCTTCATGGCGATGATGGCCGTATGATCGGTGCCGTTGGCGTTGCGGGTGCTACGGTACCGGACGATCAGGCGCTCGCACTGTATGCAGCGGGGCGCGTATGACATCATCAACGTCAACGCGTATCCATCGCGGCGTATGGGCACTGGCGATTATGGCGTTCGCCATCGGAGTGGCGGAGTTCATTGTCGTCGGGGTGTTGCCGTCTATTGCTGATGACTTCGGATTGCCACTGGCGCGCGTCGGCGGGCTGGTCGGGCTGTACGCCTTTGCACTCGCTGTGGGCACGCCCATTGTGGTGCTCGCGCTGGGCCGTTGCCCTCGTAAGCGGCTGCTGATCGGTTTAGTCGCGGTCTTCCTTGCTGGCAACCTGATATCTGCGGCGGCCAACAGCTACAGCTTACTGTTGCTGGGACGCTTGATTACTGCCGTGGCACACGGCAGTTTCTTTGCCATTGGCGCGACCGTTGCGGCACGATTGGCTCCCAAGGGGCAGGCCAGTCGCGCCATTGCATTGATGTTTGCAGGCCTGACACTGGCCATGGTCATCGGTGTACCGCTGGGTAGTCTGGTGGGCAACTCGCTGGGCTGGCGTCTGCCATTCTATGGTGTGGCGCTGCTGGCGGCTCTGGCGCTGATCAGCGTCGCGTTGTGGGTGCCTGAGCTGCCCGTCACCACGGTCAGCAAGCCTAAGGATGCACTGGGAGCACTGGTGAAGCTGCCGATTCTGGCCATGATGGGCATTACCATTCTTGGCTTTGGTGCCAGCTTTGCCGCTTTCACCTTTATCACCTCGATCATGGTGGATATCACGCGATTTTCGACCAGTATGGCAAACGTACTACTGGTCGTCTTCGGCGTGGCGACGCTGGTCGGTAACCTGCTGGGTGGTCGTCTCGCGGCGCAGTGGGGCTGGCCGACGGCACTGGCGCGTTTGCTGGCAGGGCTTCTGATCGTGCTGGTGGCACTGGCGATGGCCATGTCGCATCAGGTGGCAATGGTGGTTGTGCTGTTTATCTGGGGTCTGCTGGCGTTTGGTATGTCGCCGGGCTTTCAGGCGGGCATGCTGGAAACGGCCGAGCGCTGGACACCGCGTGCGATCGACTTTGCTTCGGCGCTGAATATCTCCGCCTTCAATCTAGGCATTGCGCTGGGTGAGGCACTGGGCGGTCTGCTGGTGGCTCATGGCCGACTGGATATGACGCCGTGGGCGGGCATCTGGTTGGTAGCCTTGGCGCAGCTGCCACTGGCATGGTTGACCTTCCGTCATCGACAGGCCGCACAGGGTTAGCGGCTGGCAGATCCACTGCTAAAACGAAAGCCTTCGCCCCCTTCCTGGGAGTGAAGGCTTTTTATGGCCGTATGCTTGTTATGGTGGTGAGGCCCGCTAATCAGCGGATGCCGTTCGCCAATATCGGTGTGATGGACGACGCTCCAGCCGATGACCGTGGCGTTTACTGAACGCTTACCGGCCCCATTTATGCCTAGTCCAATGTCACTGAACGGCTCCCTGCCCGATTTTTCGAGGCTGACGCCAGTCATGATGTGTTTTCGTACAAGCAGCATGGAATAAAGAGTGCCATAGGATTGCTTTGCAGCATCTTAATGGGCTTCAGACCAACCGTTCTTTTTCCTTCTTGCTTGGGAATATCAGGCTGATGATCACGCCACCTGCAATTAGGCCTAGCACAACGGCAAGGCTGATGAGGTGATTGATAGTGAACAAACCGAACGCACTGCCCGCCAGTTTTGCGGCGATGAACACCAGCACCAGCGCAACGGCTTTCTCTAAGTGTACGAGGTATTTCGCAGCAGCAGACAGCATGAATTAGAGATTGCGCAGGCCTAGAATGGCGAAGATGACCGAGGCATAGACCAGAAACGGCTCCTTGGTGACCGCGATGATGGCGGGCACGCTATCGAAGCTGAAGATGACGTCGGAAATTTCGATGCACATCAGGCACAGCAGCATCGGCGTAGCGTACATTACCGCACGTTTCGGCAGCGAAAAGCCCTCCTTGTGGGCCACGTCTTCCGCATGCTTGCGGCTGACGACAAAATGATGGCCCATCAAACGCGGCGTGACCGGCATAATACGGTTGGCCAGTCGAACCGACCAGTGGTTGGAATAGTCCTCCGTGTCATCGCCTTCCTCGCTGCCCATGAACATCTTGACCCCTGTCCACAGCACGATGGCGGCGAAGATCGCTTCCACCCAGTGAGAGATACCGAAGATCCACGTACCGACAGCCACGAAGAGGGCGCGAAACAGCAGCGCGCCGATGATTCCGAAATACAGAATGCGGTGCTGCAAGATCCCCTTGATGTTGAAGCTCGCGAAGATCGCGACGAAGACCATCATGTTGTCGATAGAGAGGGCTTTTTCCAACACGTATCCCGACAGAAACAGGCTGGCCTGCTGTGGGCTGTGGCGCAGGAACAGGTAGGCGTAGAACGACAGGGCCAGCGTGATCCATACACAAGACCAGACCGCTGCGTCTTTAAACGTGATTTCTTTGGCTTTCCGGTGAAAGAACAGATCTATCCAGACGGACACGGCAACAGTGACGGCAAGTATCATGCCGGCTTCAAATGTGAGGGGAACATCCATATCGCCATTTACCCTTGGTTTTGTTGTAGTCCTGCCGTGTTTTCAAGCACTGATGCATGAACCGTAATCTTCTTTCAACGCACCAGAAGCGCTATTCATTTCTGACGTGTCTTTCGCATCATAACTTACCCATTCCCTTTACCAATGCAGATTGAACGGTAACGATTTCTATAACGTTGCCAGAGGCTCAGCAGAGAATTTGTTGATGATCATAACCGGGTAGGCCGGGATATCGGCCGCTTACGTTGGGTGAGGACGTGAACGGGTGCTCTTCACGTAGAGTCGGCAACAACGCACGGCGAATAACGAAACCTTAAGGTAAGCGGCAAACGTTGATGCGAAAGAGAGGGCCAATCGTTTGCCGCTTTATGGTTGTGCACCTTGCTGGCGATGAAGATAGGCCTCGGTCAGCGAGGCATGGCATAGCTGCCGTTTTCGAAGAAGTCGCGTGCTCGCTCATTGTCTTCGCCGTGAGCGATCAGTCCTTCCCATGTGATTGTGGCACTGTCCTGTAGCAGAAGCGCGACAGTGGCCAGTACGGCGTGGCGTGTGGCGGGCACTTCGATCCAATCCTGGCCGAGGCAGCCCGACAGCATCGGCAGCGGTGTCAGCCCACCGAATGTTCGGGGAGACGTTGGCGCGAGCATCATTGCGGTGAGAGACGGCGCATCACTACAGCGTGGGGATGCAATCTCCGCACGGCCAAGGGTCATTTCGGGTCGCCCGATGCGGCGCACGTCCAGCGCACCAATGAAGAGTATCTGGCGAGGGTCGTACCACGACTCTTTGACCAGCCACGTTGAGCCGTCAGGGCGTGGGTTGGGGTGCCACGCTTCTCCCGCATGATGCTGGTCGACGATGTAGTACGCCAGCCGATGAGCCGAAAGCGGCAGTGCCATGATGAAAAGCGCTATTAAGGCCACCCCGCCATAGGGCATGGCATTGGCCTGCGGTACATGAAAGGGCGAAGTACGCGAAAAGGCCAGAATCGCCGTGATAAGAGGGAACAGCAGCGCGCACAGCCAGACCACACTCACCCCGCTTGATGAGATGAGGATGGCGATGAGGCATACCGGTACCATCGCAATCGTCAGCGCCTTCATCAGTCCCTGTAGAAATGACATCCGCGCTGTCGAGTCGTGTTGGTGGTAGAGCCAGGCCCACACACCGGCCAGCAGGATCACGAGTGCGGCAAGCAGCAAACCGCTGAACCAGCCAGCCCATTCCAGATCATGATGCATTGGGTCCCTCTATGGTCGAGGAAAAGGGAATCGTAACGCCATGTCCGCAGCGAGCGTCATGGCTGAGGCATAGTATTCTATATGGAGTTGATACCTGCTGTAACATTGAAACACTAGGTATGCATCACCGTAACCCTTTAAAACCGTGGGTTTCCAAGGATTGTTACGATGAAGGAAATAAATGACATGCCTATACGAAAAGAACAGAAATAGGAAAGAAAATAGAGCGTTCACTTACTGGGAATGAGAATGCATGAAGACCCTATACCTTTCGGCACAGGGTCTTCGAAAAGTGGCGCCCTCGCCTGTCATCACGCACAAGGGCACCTTGGGATCAGGCGGGCAGCAGGCTGTAACCGATCTCACCCAAGCGGGTTGTCGTGCCATCAATATGCAACTGCACGCTCGGTCCTGCCGTGCGGCAGCGCTGCACGCCACCTCGCCCATCACTGCAATAGTTGGCGTAGGTGATCACGCTCATATCTGGCAGTACCAAGAAGGAATAGACGTTCTGCGGGTTGCTACCCTCACCGCCGGCCCCGTGGTGCTGACGGATGACCACACCGCTGTCGTTGAGCGGCACATACTGGCCGAATAGGCTACTGGCGCGGAACCCCAGCATGAACGCGCTATCAAGGATGGCGCTGTTGGTCAGGGTCATCTTGCGGGCGCGCGTGACGCAGAACAGATAGTAACCGCCTTTGTGAACAATGATGTTGGCGCGCTCGATCTCATCGGTGACCATGTTCGCAGTCAGCAGGGGCGGCAGATACTTGATCGTCCGATAGGTGGTGTTGGTCAGCTCCGCAATCCCGATACAGCCATTGGCCTTGTACGCATCCGTGGTGGGCACATAGCGAGGTTCGTAGCGGCTGCTACCGACATAATCGCGACTCGTGGACGCTTCGGCACAATAGTCCGAACCCGTATTGGCTTCAAAAAGCAGGTAGGTCTTCTTGGTCGCCGGGTCCTTGAAGAAGTGCGGGTCACGGAAACAGAAATTGTTGGTCTTGTTGTTGCCGACTTTGCCCTTGGCGGCCGGGTGGCTCTTTTCATACTGGTGCGCCTGCTGCGGCGTCTGGTAGTAGTGGCCATCTGGTGTGGCCAGCAAGGCATGGTACAGAGGCTTCTGAAGCACCAGCTTGCCACCCGTCACTGTGACTTTTTGAGTCAGTGTGGCCAGACGCTGGTCTTTCTGGGTCGACGCCGTGCTGGAAGCTTTCGCGATGGTGTAGAACGTTTGCAGTGTGCCATCGGCACGCAGGATGGTAGAGCCGCTCCACTCACTTCCATCCTTGTCCAGAAGGCGATCAGTGACATAGCCCCCTTTTGTGTAGTTCACACCATCTTTTGAATAGAAGTAGTAAAGACGCGTAGGGACATTCTTGTCGGTGGGAGCAACCAGTGCGACCAGTACGCGGTATCCCTGTACGCTGGCGATCTCGCTGTTCTCGTCCAGCACAATCCAGTTATCCCAGACATTGTAGCCGGGGATCATGGCCCCCAGCCGTGCGGGATCGAAGGTAGGAAACGTCGTTGCGGTGCTGGCGTTAATCTTCGAGGCCTGTTCACGAGTCCAGTGGCTGATGACGGGAGATGTGGTATTTGTTGCCATTATTATTATCCGTTGATCGTCTCGTTTTTCGTAAAGATATCTTTCGATATCAAAGGTGTTTCTTAATGAATGCGTATCCTGACGCCATTGTTTTCAAAAGGAAACGATAACGAGTTGTAATTGATGTCATGCAGACACCTTTGATACAAGCGCACTACAAGATCGTTTGTAAGATGCTAGAAAGGCACGGCATGGACAGCCGTCTAGAAGAAGAATGGCATGCTAGAAGGCCTCTCCGCGTTGCCGCGAAGAGGCCTTGTCGTAGAAAAAAACGTACGTTTATGCAGGCAGAATGTTGTAGATCACCTCGCCTACATACGAGCGGTTGCCTTTGATGTGCAGTGACAGCGTCGGACCCGCAGAGCGATTCTTCTGCAGGTTGCCATCGGCATCGGTGCTGTACTGGGCATAGGTCAGCACGGTCAGGTCAGGCTGAAGCAGATAGGAATAGACGCTCTGGGTATCAGAGCTGTTCATCATATCGCTGCTGAAAGATTGCTGGCGCAGCACGACACCGTGGCGGTTGAGCGGCGTGTACGGACCGAACAGCGAGCGAGAGCGGAAGCCCAGCATGAAGGTACTGCGTTCCAGCGCTTCACAGCTCATCGCCATCTTGCTGACGCGGCCGATGCAGAACAGGTAGTAATCGTCCTTGATCTTGAGCATGTTAACGCGCTCAATTTCGTCGGTCACCAGGTTAGAAGTCAGCAACGGCGGTAGGAAGCGCGCAGCGGTGTAACCTTCATTGGTCAGCTCGGCGATACCGATGCAGCCATTGGCTTTCAGCTCATCGGGGGTCGGCACATAGTCGGGTTCGAACGAAGCGCTGCCGATGTACTCACGGCGTACGCTGCCTTCAGGGCAGATGGCGTTGCCGGTATTGGCTTCAAACAGCAGGTAGCTGCGGCCGTCGGACGGGTCCTTGAAGAAATGGGGATCGCGGAAGCAGAAGTTGTTGCTCTGAGTGCTGCCCGTGGTGCTGGACGTGGGGAACAGCGTTTCTCGTTCGCTGGCCTGAGTCATGGTCTGGTAGTACTGACCGTCCGGCACAGCCAAAATGGCGTGATAGCGCGGTTCAGCCAGCGACAGGCGGTTGCCTGCGATGACGACATCTTGGATGGCGGTTGCCAGACGCTGGTCGTTCTGTACGGCCCCCATCTGACCTTGCCCTGGCATCTGGCTTTGTGAGCTGCCCTGAGGACCCGCGGCCTGTGAGCCTTGTGCTGACATGCCTGCGGGCGGCATGCCTTGGCTGCCCTGACGAGAACGATGGCTGCGGCCGGAATAGTCACCGCTTTCCTTGACGACGGTATAGAAGGTCTGCAACGCACCGTCATTGCGCAGGAGGGTGGAGCCGCTCCATTCCTGAATGCCGCTCTCAAGCGGGGTGGTAAAGACCTTGCCGCCAGCCTGGTAATGAAGGCCATCGCGAGAATAGAAGTAGTACAGGTTGGTTTCGTCGAAGCTGTCAGATGGTGCCGCCAGCGCGACCAGTACGCGGAATCCCTGAACGTCAGCAATCTGGTTGTTTTCATCAAGGGCGTACCAGTTGTCCCAGACATCATAGCCGGGCATCAGTACCTTGACCTGTTGAGGGTCGAAATGCGGAAAGTCGATAGCGTCATCGGCCTCGATCTGGCTGACCTGTTGGCGAGTCCAATGTGATACGCGGGCTTTGTTAGCGGGATGATGGTGTAAATGTTTCATACCACTCCTTTCCTCTCTCTTTGTTGTGCTTTGTTTTTGAAGCCGCTCACAGCGCTATGGGCGATTTACCTTTCGTAAAGGCGCCGGTACTTTAAAAGTTTTTATCAAAAGGGTTAATTATTTTGTTTTGTATAAAAAGAACTGATAAATCAAGACGCTGTGTATTTAAGAAAAAGGCTGTAGTCGCGATTGAGACGACAAAAAACGTATAGATGAAAAGAGGAGAAAAAGGGGCGGTGGAACGGGGGACTACTGAACGGAGCGTATGGGCAGTGGTGTCGGAAAATGTAGGAGGGTAAAGGGCGCTCAGAGGCGCTCCAAGGGTAGAGGAGTAATCAGGCGATTGTCGGGAAGACCAGCGGCGGTTCAACGACGGTGGCCGGCAGGACGTTGTAGTACAGGTCAGTGATGCGCGTTTCCAGACCGTCGATTTCGAGCTGTACGGACGGACCCGCAGTTTTGACCGATTGCAGCGTCCAGTCAGATGCCGTAGAGAAGTTGGCATAGCTGACGACAGACAGATCAGGCAGTACCAGCCAGGAGTAGATGTACTGGCCGTTTTCGGACTGACCGTCGTAACGGTTGCCCAGAGATTTCTGCTGAATGACAACACCGGTTTTGTTCAGCGGTTCGTACTGACCCAGCATGTCTTTGGAACGGAAGCCGAGCAGGAAGTCACGGTTGATGAGATCTTCGTCCGGGATCGTCATTTTGTTGCCGTGGCAGACGCAGAACAGGTAGTAGTGGTTGTCGTAAACCATCAGCTTGATGCGTTCGATTTCATCGGTCACCAGGTTAGTGGTGAGGACCGGCGGCATCAGGTTGACGAAGGTGTATTCGTCGTTGGTGAACTCGGCCATACCGATGCAACCGTTGGCTTTCAGGTCGTCGGGGGTCGGTACGTATTCGACGTCGAAGTCTTCGCTACCGATGTATTTCTGTTTTACTGAACCTTCAGCGTCCAGCAGGCTGCCCGTGTTCGCTTCGAACAGCAGGAAGGTTTTGCCCGTTTTCGGATCCTTGAAGAAGGACGGGTCACGGAAGCACAGGTTGTTGGTCTGGTCGTCGCCGAGTGCCAAAGAGTGTTTGGTCGGTGCACGAGATTCGCCCGCGTCGGATTCCCAGATTGTCTGGTAGTACAGACCGTCTGGCTCAGCCAGCAGTGCGTGGTACATCGGGTCAGCCAGGCTCATGCCAGATTCGGTGACAGCGATAGTCTGGATCGCGGTAGCGAAGCGCTGGTGAGTCTGCCAGCCAGAAGACAGCTCAACACCCATTGCAACGGTGTAGAATGTCTGCAGGCGGCCGTCGTTACGCAGGATGGTGGAACCGCTCCATTCCTGTACATCGCTGAAGAGGCTTTCGCGGAATACGAAACCGCCGGGGATGTAGTGAACACCGTCTACGGAGTAGAAGTACGCGATTTTTGCGTGAGCGCTTTCTTCGTCGTCAACCGGACGAACCAGAGCGAACAGCACGGTGTAGCCATAGATGTCAGCAACGTTGCCTTCTTCGTCCAGTACGAACCAGTTGTCCCATACGTGGTAGCCAGGCATCAGCGCTTTGATTTTACCCGTGTCGAACGGAGGGAAAGTGTTGGTAGCGGTCGGGCGGATGCGAGTCGCGTTTTCGCGAGTCCAATGGCTAGCCTGGGAGACCGGGCGTTCTTCGATATCACGAACCGTGATGGTGTCAGCTTTGCGTGTCATAACATGTTTCCTTTTGTTGTTGTGCAACTAACTGTTATCAGGATGAGAGGTGAGTCATGCTCGATGCGCCGGGCATTCCGGCTGCGCCTTGGCAGGCGTCGGCTTGAACTCGCTGGAGCGGAAGCTGTTCACGGTCTTGCAGCGAGGACACTTCACTTCCAGGAGGCTATAAACCTCAGCCTTGAGCAGCAGGCGTCCGCAGGACGCACAACGTATCGGTTTCATCTCTATATGTTCACTTATGTTTCCTGTGTCGATCGAACCCGCCATATCCACGGTTGGATGAGTCGCTTCACGGCGGGGCTAGTGCGGCCAGTGGTCGAGTCAAACCTGATTGGCTAACTCGGCTGGCAGAAACATAAGAACACAATCGGCTACGTTTGAAACGCGACTGGATTTGTAATGGGGTTAATCACTATTTGCTTGAGTAAAATTCTTTCTATTTCAGCATGTTACATTTTGTAAATGCGGTTGTGGAAAGGCGTTTTACACGCCGCTGAAATGCCCTTTTGGTCAGGTAGCTGTGGCAGAATCGGAGTGGGACAGAACTCGTACTTTTCGTGCGCGATCAGTACGGCATCTGGGCATTTCGTGTTAATCTAAGCGCATCAGAGGACAGATGAGCCGCTAGCCGCTCAGCGTCCGCGATAGGCACAGGCGGGCATCTTCACGGAGATGTGTGCGCTGGCCTGCACACATCATGGAAAAAAGTAATGACAGATCAAGCAGTTGTCGGTGATGTTTCCAAGCTGAGAAACGTCGCTATTATCGCGCACGTCGACCACGGTAAAACGACGCTCGTCGACAAGCTTCTTCAGCAGTCCGGTACGCTCGACCGTAAGAACGAAGGTCAAGAGCGCATCATGGACTCCAACGACCAGGAGAAGGAACGCGGTATCACCATCCTGGCGAAGAACACAGCGATCCAGTGGAAGGACTACCACATCAACATCGTGGATACGCCTGGACACGCTGACTTCGGTGGTGAAGTCGAACGCGTTATGTCCATGGTTGACTCCGTGTTGCTGCTGGTCGACGCCGTCGATGGCCCGATGCCGCAGACACGCTTCGTTACACAGAAAGCGTTCGCACAGGGTCTGAAACCGATCGTGGTCATCAACAAGATCGACCGCCCGGGCGCGCGTCCTGACTGGGTTATGGACCAGATTTTCGACCTGTTCGACAACCTCGGTGCTACCGATGAACAGCTCGACTTCCCGGTCGTCTATGCATCCGCTCTGAACGGCTTCGCTGGTATGGATCCGGATGACATGGCAGATGATATGGATCCGATGTTCCAGGCCATCGTCGACATCGTTGAGCCGCCGGCCGTTGAAGTCGACGGTCCGTTCCAGATGCAGATTTCCGCCCTGGACTACAACAGCTACGTTGGTGTTATCGGTGTTGGTCGCGTTAAACGCGGCAGCGTCAGCCCGAACCAGCAGATCGTCGTTGTTGATGCCGAAGGCAATACCCGTCGCGGCAAGGTCGGTCAGGTCATGACCCACCTCGGCCTCGAACGCGTACAGACCGACAAGGCAACGGCAGGCGACATCATCTGCATCACCGGTATCGACTCGCTGAACATCTCCGATACGCTGTGTGATCCGGAAGCTGTTGAAGCACTGCCGGCACTGACCGTTGACCAGCCGACCGTTTCTATGACCTTCCAGGTCAACGATTCGCCGTTCGCCGGTCGCGAAGGTAAGTACGTCACCAGCCGCAACATCAAGGATCGCCTCGACCAAGAGCTGATCCACAACGTTGCACTGCGCGTACAGCAGGGCGAAACGCCTGAGAAATTCATCGTATCCGGCCGTGGTGAGCTTCACCTGTCCGTCCTGATCGAAACCATGCGTCGCGAAGGCTTCGAGCTGGCCGTAGGCCGCCCGGAAGTCATCATCCGTGACGTCGATGGCGTCAAGGAAGAGCCGTACGAAGAAGTCATCATCGACTGTGAAGAGCAGCATCAGGGCTCGGTCATGGAAGAGCTGGGCTACCGTAAAGGTGAGCTGACCAACATGCTTCCGGATGGTAAAGGCCGTATCCGCCTTGACTACATCATCCCTGCGCGTGGCCTGATCGGCTTCCGTGGTCAGTTCCTGACCATGACGTCCGGTACCGGTATCCTGACCAGCCGCTTCGATCACTATGGTCCGCTCAAACCGGATGCAGCGATCGAACGTCGCAACGGTGTACTGGTCTCCATGGCGACCGGTAAAGCACTGGCATACGCACTGTTCACGCTGCAGGAACGTGGTCGCCTGATCGCTGAACACGGTACTGAGGTGTACGAAGGTATGCTGATCGGTATCAACAACCGTGCGAACGACATGGTCGTTAACCCGACCAAAGGTAAGAAGCTCGACAACATGCGTGCCTCTGGTAACGATGAAAACATCGTCCTGACGCCGCCGGTCCGCTTCACGCTGGAACAGGCGATCGAGTTCATCGATGACGACGAACTGGTCGAAATTACGCCGATCCACATCCGTCTGCGTAAGAAATTCCTGACAGAACAGGAACGTAAACGTTCTAGCAAGAAGTAACGCTAGCGTTTGACGCTTCCAACGAAACGTCCTGCCGGTAACGGTGGGGCGTTTTTTTATGCCTAGAGGCCGACAAAAGAAGCACTACTCGCACCATGCCGATGAAGGGCAGCAGCGTACGCTGTGCGGTGTCGGGCATGCGCAAGCCCTAGCAGGTGCTGCACCATGCATATTGCTCATGATGGAGCAATTGCCGCGAAGCTTGCGTCCGTGCCTATACTCCAGACAGGCCACGCAGCAGGAATCGCCCTGCCTGCGCCTTCGTTTTTCACGCTGATGAAAGGACGCTTCGATGAGCAAGGTACTGGTGCTGTATTACTCCATGTATGGACATATCGAAACCATGGCGAACGCCGTGGCGGACGGGGTGCGTAAGGTCGACGGGGTGCAGGTCGACATCAAGCGCGTTCCCGAGCTGATGGATGAGGATGCTTTTCGCAAGGCGGGGGGGAAGGCGGATCAGTCTGCACCGGTCGCTACACCGGACGAACTGGTCAACTACGATGCGATCATCCTTGGCGTGCCTACCCGTTTTGGCAACATGGCGAGCCAGATGCGCAACTTCCTCGACCGGACTGGCGGTCTGTGGGCGCAGGGCAAGCTGTTCGGCAAGCTGGCGAGCGTCTTTGCTTCTACAGGAACAGGCGGCGGTCAGGAGCAGACCATCACCTCGACATGGACGACCCTGGCCCATCACGGCATGGTGATCGTTCCGATCGGCTATGGTGCGCCGGGAATGGGCGGCGTAGAAGAGCTGCACGGTGGTACGCCTTACGGGGCCACTACGATCGCGGGTGCAGATGGCTCACGCCAGCCGTCCGAAGTCGAGCTGACCATTGCCCGCTTCCAAGGTGAACACGTGGCCAAGCTGGCAAAAGCCCTCAAAGGCTGAGGATCGACTGTGGCGCTTCGTTCGCCGCTAGTCGCATTTGGATACGCGAAGGCCCCGATGGCATAACCATCGGGGCCTTTGTTGTCTTCCGCTGTACGGAATCAGCTATAGCGCACCACGGTACGTTTTTTATCCGGCACGATGACGGTGTCACCGGCCTGCAGATCGTGCTGGACGCTCTGGTCGTCGACGCCGATGACTTTTGCCACCGAGCGCTTGTCGCCGTCGCGGTCAATGACCTTCATGCGGACGTTGGTACCATGATAGCGCGCGGTGATGATGCAACCCGCTCGGGGAGCGGTTTTCACCGGGCGTCGAGAGTCGAACATGCCGCTTAGGCCGCTCGCAGGAGAATCCCAGTTAATCGTACGTGCATTCATGACAGCCTCGCTGAACCCAAGGCCCGAAGACAATGGGAAATCGATCTGAAGTGTGTAGCACATCGCACGGACGCAGGGGCCCCTAGGCGATGTCAGGTGAACAGCAGGCGAAGATACTCCTGTGCTCACGGTGCTGTCACGGGAATTCTATTGTCATGCCGAATCGGCATGACATGCGAAATAGGTATAGCGGTCGGGTACGGTAGAACCGCGGAACGCGTGGCTTACAGGCCCAGTGAGCGGCACAGATCGGGCTGGACGATTTCGATCCAGTAGCCGTCGGGATCCTTGACGAAGGCGACGTCGCGCATTTTCCCCTGCTCTGGGCGCTTAACGAACTCGACGTTGTTGGCATCGAACCATTCAACGGCGGCGCTTAGGTCTGGTACGGCGAAACAGATATGACCATAGCCCTGCGGCTGAGCGTTGCCGTTGTGATAGTGGAAATCGGCGTCATCTTCCGTGCCCCAGTTATGGGTTAGCTCCAGCAGGCCTCGCTGTGAGAACGTCCACTGGTTGCGGTCAGCGGTGTCGCTGGGCACGCTGGCATCCTCGTCCAGATTAGCCAAGAAGTAGAGCGAGAAGGACATTTCCGGGAAGTCGAGCTTGCGCAGCAGTCGCATGCCAAAAATTCGCGTATAGAAGTCGAGCGTGATCTTCGGATCCTTGATGCGCACCATGCTGTGGTTGAGCGTGAAGCCCTTGGTCTGCGGCGCGACCTGTTCGCTGACGCCGGCAGCCTGTTCGGTGAAAGCCATTATGCAATTCCTTCTCTACGCGTGTGATGTTGGCAAGAACATAAGGGCTTCACCGTTCTCTATCAAGAATAAAATCACTAACTGTTAAAGTGTTACATTAGCTGCTTTGCAGTAATAGTGAGATGAAAAAGGAGGGGGGATGAAAATTGATGAACTGATTGAAAAGCAGCGTCGGCGCAATGCTGAGAGAGGATGGTGTGTGCTGATCATTGCTTTTCTATTTGTATCAGTCTGCGGGATAGGTGCTTTGCTCGGCTACTTTAACATCATGACGCGCTTCCGATTATTTCACGAAGAAGCCCAGCGCGAGCTTGATGATAAGGCTCGGGCTAAACAGAGAGAAGAGGAGCGAGTGGCCCATTTCTGGGAAACAGAAGAGGGGCAACGTCGCGCTACTTGGCTAGATCGTCCTTTGCTGTCGCCTCAAGCTCATAATTTATACAAAGAAATTCTTGTGAAAAACTATGGCGAAAGTCCATTGCACCCTAGTGATGATGATCCTGTCGTAGCGCAGCTGCTTGAGCAGTACCCTGTGATCAAATGGTCTGATGACAACCACGCTGTACCGTTTAAATGCCAACCTGCTGGCGGAGAATGCCATCCCTCTGAGCCAAAGGATGGAGACGCTGTAATTGTTGCTGGGTGCCAGTCTCAAGTGGTCAAGCGGCGTGGAAGAACATTATCAACTTACTGGGATAATGGCATTCCTATTCAGTTTCGGGCTGCAGCTGATGACAATGTTACTATGAGTTATATCCGAGATTATAAAGATAGTAGATTCTTTTTGGGTGGAAATTATCAGATGACACTCTGCCGATATCATGTGTTACCTTCCAATAAAGATGATAAAGAAGTTATTTTAGATCAATGTATAGCGCCCTCACGTGTAACTGCTCCTGTTGTGGAAAATTTAGCTAACACTACACAGCAGCTGACTTACCGTGATATATGGTATCTGCTTCATCAACATCAGGAAACGCAATATAGACAATCTATTATTGATTGGCCTTTTAGCAAACCAGGCGATGATAATGTCGCGCCAGAACATAAAGTGAAAGGGGCTGATTTCTATACTTATGCAGTGTGGGCGGCCATTGCTCAGCAGGATAAAAAATGTAATATTCGCCATTTTAATAACTGCCCTAATGTAGGCGACGATGATGTTATTGACTACTTCCAGTCGGTGTTTAGTGATAATGGCATCCCTGATCCCTTTGGGGATAATAACTTGACGGATATAAATATCAAACGTCAAGGAGAATGGTAATGAATAATAATATATATCGATATGTTTATCGATTTACCCTTTTTGTGTTTTACATACTATTATTTATCAATATATTGCTTTGTTTAGATGCTACGATACGTGTACTAAGCTTTGATCAATCAAATCATTTTGCCCCATTCGATACGTTCTACATCGGAACAATCAGAACAAATAGTACGGCTGCAATATTTCTGAGTTGGATGTGGTTTATTCCGTTGGCTACTTCCCTACTGTTCCTCCATTTCATGTGGCGAGCTCAGCGAAAGTTATTGGCATGCTACGGAAGTTGGGCAATATTGATTATTGGCATATGTTCTGCGCTATCAATAACACCTGGCCCTTATATTTTTAAGGTCGAACTTGAAGATCCTTATCGCTATATAACAGTGGCTTCACCTTATTCTAATTTGAGCGGTGTGTTCGATAAGCATGAGCTACCTTATCTTGATATTTTTAGCACTAACTTCTCCCTTGTTGGTGACGATGATGAGATGAACGAGCCTTGTGTTGACCGCTATATAAGGTTCCGTTGGCCGGTGTATATAGAGACCAGCTGGGTGTGGTGGCACTCTTATAGAGAAGAGGAGGATAGAAGTAACCCTTATCACGATAGCTCCCATTATCGCCAAGAGGAGAAATCTCCTCAGATGATTGAGCGTCGGCGCCAGCAGTGCCGTGCTGTTACCGCTTCGTTTAAATAAATATGAAAAGGCCCCGCTCGAATCATCGAACGGGGCCTTTTGGGTCAGCAGTAAGGCTTATTCGCCAGTCGCTTCGTTGATGCGGTCAGTGGCCTGCTGTTTCTGTTCTTTGATGGTGTCGCCTGCTTTCTGCTTGGTTTCGGACGCTTTGTCCTGCGCTTTCTGCGCTACACCGCTTTTGTTGCCTGTGTTGGTTTTGGACTGCACTTTGCGGCGTGCATCGTGGGATGTTTTGGTTGCAGATTCTTTAGCGCTATCGGCTTTCTTCTGAGCGGCTTCTTTGGTGTGGTTCGCTTTCTGCTGCAGCGTGGTAGCTGTGTCAGTAGCGCCAGCAGTGGTCGGTTCTGCTGCCAGAGCGACGGAAGAGAAACCCAGAGCGCTGATGATTGCCAGGGTGCTGCCGATGCGACGAGAAACTGAAGACATAGTGATGCTCCTTGCTTTCTTTTGATGCGAAAGGATACCCCGCCTGCTGGTCGCTATCGTATTGCGCCATCAGGAAGATGTGTTCATCTGCTAGTGGTGTCCCACTGTAGGCTGAGACTCGGTTGTGTAGGGGGAGTTCACTTAAGATCCGCTTCAGTTTCATGTGTTCATATTTTTTCCTTATTTTTGCCGGTGGCATGACTGGGCACGCAGACTGACTGGTGGGCCTTCATGTTGAAGGCTAATTCGCTGTTTATGAACACTTTTATTTGTGGGAGAGAGTAGCGCTATCGGGGGCGTGAAACGGGCGCTGGCAGCTATACGCTATACATACGCTAACAGAGCACTTTGGCCGATCAATGAGTCAGGGGACAATCGTCGTTGACACGGGTCTCTATCATTGAAGAGACGCTGCGACGGGTCTGACGAGCTATGCTTTCACACTGGGAATACCGTGGATGAACGAGATAAGCGGCAGAGAGAGGAAGGCTATGGCGGCACTGGGGCGTTGGATAGTGATGATGAGCATGCTGCTGCTGATGGCAGGGTGCGCAACGACGGCATCGCGTGCACCGCTCAAGGTGACCGACGGCCCAGTTGATGGGCGACGCCAGAAGGTCATTGCCACGGCTCAGCGCAGCGTTGGGGTGCCCTACAAGCTAGGGGGAACGTCGATCAACGACGGCGTCGATTGCAGCGGCCTTGCCCTTCTTGCCTATCGTCAGGCAGGCGTAGCGCTGCCGCGCAGCAGTAACCAGCAGTACCACTTCCTTCCCAAAGCGCGTGTTGCTCAACCGGGCGATCTGCTGTTCTTCGGCAGCAAGGGCCAGGCTTGGCATGTTGGGCTGTACGTGGGCAACAACACCATGATCCATGCGCCTGGAAAAGGGCGGAAGGTGCAAAAGACATCACTAGACGTCGCCTACTGGAAATCGCACTACCTCGGTGCGGGGCGATTAGCGCCCTGACCCCCATATCTTCATATTCCCACTGCCTTGCAGTGCGAAAGCGTTCGGTCAGGGACAGGGCGCTGTAGCCCTACTGCGCTATCAGGCGTCGTCCGACGTCTGCTGCTGCGAACTCTTCAGGCGGGCATGCCGCTGACGGTAGCGGGCCAAAAAGTCGGCGATGCGCCCGATGGCTTCGCGCAGATCGGATTCGTAAGGTAAGAACACGATGCGGAAGTGATCCGGATCGGGCCAGTTGAAGCCGGTCCCCTGCACGAGCATGACATGCGTCTCTTCCAGCAGTTCTAGGAAGAACTGTCGGTCGTCGGCGATGGGGTATACCTCAGGATCGAGGCGCGGGAACATGTATAGCGCCGCGGCTGGCTTGACGCAGCTCACGCCAGGAATCGCATTGATCAGTTCATAGGCCAGATCGCGCTGACGGCGCAGTCTGCCACCTTCCTTGACCAGCTCTTCGATACTCTGGGTGCCGCCTAGCGCTGTCTGGATTGCCCACTGCCCCGGCACATTGGCACACAGCTTCATATTGGCGAGCATGTTCAAGCCTTCGATGTAGTCCTTGGCCGCCTGCTTATTCCCAGACACGATCAGCCAGCCCGCGCGGTAGCCGCAGGCGCGGTAGCTTTTCGACAGCGAGTTGAAAGTGAGGGTCAGTACGTCGGTGGACAGGCTGGCGAGTGCCGTATGCTTTGCACCTTCATACAGGATCTTGTCGTAGACTTCGTCAGCAAGAATGACCAGTTCATACTCGCGTGCGATCTGAATGATCCCTTCCAGCACGCTGTCAGGGTAGATGGCCCCCGTCGGGTTGTTAGGGTTGATCACAACGATCCCTTTGGTGCGGGGTGTGATCTTGCTGCGGATATCGTCCAGATCGGGTATCCACCCTTCGGCCTCGTTGCACCGATAGTGCACTGGCTCGCCCCCTGACAGGCTGGTGACGGCGGTCCACAGCGGATAGTCCGGGGCTGGGATGAGCAGTTCATCGCCGTTGTCGAGCAGGGCATTGGTGGCCATTGCGATCAGCTCGGAGGCACCGTTCCCCAGATAGACGTCGTCCATCGTGACATTGGCGATACCCTGGGTCTGCGAGTAGTGGACGACAGCCTTCCTTGCTGAAAAATTGCCCTTGCTATCCGAGTAGCCTGACGACTGGGGAAGGTTGCGGATCATATCCTGCTGCACTTCCTCTGGGGCGTCGAAGCCAAAGACCGCTAGGTTGCCAATGTTGAGTTTGATGATCTTGTGACCGTCATCTTCCAGCTGCTTGGCTTTGTCCATGATCGGACCACGGATGTCGTAAAGCACGTGGTTCAATTTGTTTGACTTCGTGATGGCTCTCAATGCCTTCTCCTTGTTCGCTGATGAACCCTTTCCCCGCGTGCGCCTAACGTTGGCCATCTTCATCACTGTCGCGCTGTCGGGGGGCATGACAGCGGGCGGAGCGTGGTCTCAAGCAGCGCTTTCAGCGGCGAGCGCTCCTGTCCGGACAGTGCCTTCAGTGGTTGGGGCAGGCACGGCGACGCTACGATACCCAGTCGCTCTGCCATGGTTGCAGTGACGCGCAGGCTCCCGTAACGCTGGAACAATTCCCATAGTGGTGCCAAAGGCGCGTCGAGGCGACCGATTTCGTTCCTATCATCGTCTCGGGCTGCCTGATCGTACCTGTGCTTGTCATTAAATGATCATAAGGTTGCTGGCCTGTGGTCTCAATGTCGTTACCAGCAGTGCTGTGTATAAGAACATGAATTCAATAGCATGCTGATGGGAAATATAGGTGCCTATGCCGTTCAGTAAGCCACATCGACAATACTGGTTTGCGTTAAGGGGGGAAGAACGGTTGGCTCGGCGACTGACCGTCCATCGGGCGACTGGCCGAAAAAAGTACCGTCGGCTTGGTTCGAGCGGATGAAGATTCCTGTTGCTTGAAAGCATGGGGGATAAGGGGGCTTGTGGCGCAGCTCCGTTGATTTTGCAGCCTGTTAGGCAGATAAAGGGGAGCGGTGGGTGGGCTTAAGTGTGATTCTCCACCGCCTAGATTAGGGTTAGGCTGACGTGTCGCAAGACGCAACGTGATGGCTGTGGCCGCCTATTCTTTCGCACGGACGAAAGCGATGGCGAACGGCCTAGCGCAATAACAACAGTGCAATAACGACAGCAGGAAAGGCACCGTGCTTCGCGACCGTGTCTTTCGCAACGATCGACTGCCCCGTGCCCAGCGTGCGGGACGAATGACAGGATTCAATAACAATGACAGATAGAATTGCAGTTATTCGCGGTGATGGTATCGGCCCTGAAATCATGGAGGCTACGTTGCATGTACTGGACGTGCTGAAAGCCGATCTTGAGTATGAGTTCGTCGAGGCAGGGATGAGCGCTTATGAAAAGACCGGTGAGCTGCTGCCGCAGGCCACGCTGGATACGATCGCGCGGCTACGCGTGGCGCTCAAGAGTCCACTGATGACGCCGATTGGCGGTGGCTTCTCTTCCATCAATGTGGCGCTGCGTCGTCACTTCGATCTTTATGCCAATGTGCGCCCAGCCATTAGCTTTCCCAATACGCAGGCCCGCTATAGCGATCTGGACCTGATCGTGGTGCGCGAGAATACCGAAGGGGCCTATCGCAGTGAAGGGCAGACGCTGTCCGACGACGGTGAAGAAGCCCACGGTGATATCTGTGTTACCCGTAAGGGCAGCGAACGCATTGCGCGCTATGCGTATGACATGGCGAAGAGCACCGGGCGCCGTAAGGTCACCATCGTGCACAAGGCCAATATCATCAAACAGGCCTCCGGGCTGTTTCTTGAGACAGCACGGCGGGTGGCCGCTGAGTATCCTGAGATCGAGACCAACGAGCTGATCGTCGATAACACCTGTATGCAGCTGGTCATGAAGCCCGAGCAGTTCGATGTCATCGTGACCACCAACCTGTTCGGCGATATCCTGTCCGATCTGTGTGCGGGTCTGGTCGGTGGGCTGGGCATGGCACCGGGGGCCAACATTGGCCAACGCGAGGCTATCTTCGAAGCTGTGCACGGCTCTGCGCCGGATATCGCGGGTCAGGGCAAGGCCAACCCCTGTGCGTTGATGCTGGGAGCCGCCCAGATGCTTGATCACCTTGGCAAGACCAATAAGGCCGCTACGCTGCGTCGGGCGATCCGTGAAACGCTCGAAGCGCGCGATCATCTGACCCCTGATTTGGGGGGCAAGGGCACCACGATGTCCTTCGCGGAGGCCGTCGCGCGTCGCTGCTGAGCGACACCGCTTTCTTTCCTGACTTCGGAGTGACAGATGTCCCGACTGACAGCTCGACATTGGGTCTTCGACATGGATGGCACCTTGACGCGGGCTATCCACGATTTCGACCTGATGCGGCGCACGATGAGCGTCCCGGCAGGAATCGATATCCTCGATTACCTGAATGCCCTGCCTCGCGATGAGGCGGAGCGCCATTTCCAGTGGCTGCGCCAGTACGAGTACGAATTGGCCGAGCAGGCCCAGCCCGCAGAGGGCATCCACGACCTGCTGTCGCAGTTGCTGGAGCAGGGCGTCACGCTGGGACTGCTGACCCGCAACATGGCACCCCTGGCGCGCCTGACGCTGGAGCGTGCCGGACTTTCCGGCTTTTTCCCCGATGAAACGTTGCTGGGGCGAGACGATGCCGAGCCGAAGCCCGATCCCGATGGCCTGAACCGTCTGGCCTCGCAGTGGCAGGTTGCTCCGTCGTCGCTGGTGATGGTCGGCGACAGCATTATCGACGTGATGACCGGGCGCGCTGCGGGGGCCTATACGGTCCTGATGCACTCTGATGACGAAGAAGCGCAGGCGCTGGCGGATCTGAGTGTCACTACGGCGGATGCACTGATCGCACGGTTGGGTCGTCGCGCATGATGGCGACCGCTTAGCGCATGCTCTGGCAGGTAGGATGGCGCTGGCACTGTCCGTTTCGGGCGGTGCCAGTCGCTTTTCTGCAGGATGATTTCGATACGTGGGCGCTTGAACCGCGCCTGATTCATAAACGACAAGGACCCTCAATGAACAGCATTCTCGTCCTCAACGGCCCCAACCTGAACCTGCTGGGCAAGCGCGAGCCGCATATCTACGGCCACGAAACGCTGGCTGATGTCGAACAGAGCGTCATCGCTCACGCGGCAGGGCGCGCAACGGTGGTCTGTCAGCAGTCCAACCATGAAGGCACGCTGGTTGATCTGATCCAAGACGCACGCGGCCAGTTCGACGGCATCATTATCAATGCTGGAGCTTATACCCATACGTCGGTCGCCATTCTTGATGCGCTGAATGCGTTCGAAGGAAAGGTAGTCGAGCTGCATATCTCTAACGTCCATCGCCGCGAAGCATTTCGTCACCATTCCTACTTGTCAGTGCGCGCTGACGCTGTAGTCGCTGGTATGGGGACATTCGGCTATCTGGCATCGCTTGATTATCTATTAAAGGTACTCGGCGACTAGCCGATAGGGTCAGGGCAAGGATTAATCGGCATTATCAGCGAAGATCGCGTCATTATCTGGTGATTTGTCAGCATCTTTTCTGTTATTTCAGCCGGTTGCGCCTTACAGAAATCTTATGGCCACTGCCGTGGCCATCTAGTCTGACTGCGCCCTCCCGATGTCCGCCCGTCCGGAAGAGGGCTGAACACGAGTGCCCTAGCCATGCGTCTATCTTTTTGCCTTGTCCCTGTTACGATCGCGGCCATGCTGGCCGGCTGTGCGCAGTCGTCGCTGGTCGATAACGTTGCTTCCTCCAACAAGCGTCTCGACCCGTGGCTGCCGCCGCTGCCTACGCCCGTACCGAGCTTCCGTGCTAATGACTGGGCGATCCAGCCTCAGCCAGCCGCTCCTGTTGCACAGCGTGTGCAGCCTGCGCCGGTAGCGGCTCCCGTTGCTGCGCCGGTTGTTGTACCGCCTCCCGCTGCGCCTGTTGCTGTGGCTGCTTTGACCTCTGAACCGGTCAAGTGGATGCGTCAGGCCAACAACTGCGAGAACAACGAGCGCTGTGCCGAAGTCAGTGTCGAATACCCACGCTTCCCGCAGGATCAAGAGCTGACCGGTGCGATTGAACGTCAGCTGGGAGCTGTTCTGACCGGCTTGACCCAGCCGCAGCTGATCCAGCCCGCTGTCTCTAGCGCTAGCTATACCGTTGAAGCCAGCGTTGAACGCTACCTGACCGACTCCTACTCCGAAGGGTTCGTCGAGCTGTCCGCCGATGTACTGCGTGCCGATGCTCAAGTGGCTGTGCTGTCCGTCAATGGCACACTGCACCGTGCTGCTCGTGATGTGAGCGAAACCCAGTACCTGCTGTTCGACCGTACCCAGAAACGTCTGGTCGATCCGTCTGAGCTGGCTCAGTCCGGCACGCTGTCGCATCATGTTGCACAGCTTCTGCGCGATGGCGCACCCAGCGAGAACCTGAGCCGTGCTGCCGGTGCCCTGCTGAGCGAAGATGCCATTGCGGGTGGCGAATAAGGGCTGAACGGCTTCATCCAAGTGCATGCTGGACGAGGCGAGCAGGCTGAGAGGCATAGTCCCTGCATGATGGCAGGGGTATGCTGTGGATCCCTGTTCAAATCAAGAGGATATTGCCATGATGGATATGTCTGACCCGCGGCCTCGCCACCATCCTCTCGAGGATGCGCTGGCGCTGGTCATTGGTATCCTGTTGATCTCCTTTGGCGTGCAGTGTTACCTGTTCCAGCATTTCCTGACCGGTAGCACGGCAGGCATGGCCTTTCTGATCAGCTACGTCTCTTCGTGGTCGTTTGGTTCCTGTTTCTTCATCATCAACCTGCCTTTCTATGTGCTGTCGTTCATGAGAATGGGGTGGCGGTTCACTGTGCGCACCTTCATTGCCGTGGCGATGCTGTCCTGCGTGTCGAATGTGCTGTCCGGTAAGCTCACGCTGTTCGGTCATCACATGGAACCGTTGCAGGGCATGCAGATGCACCCGCTCTACGCCAGCGTGATGGGTGGGTTGTTGATGGGCGTCGGCTTTCTGATCCTGTTCCGGCATGGGTTCAGCCTCGGGGGCATCAACATTCTGGCGCTGTTTTGTCAGAAGCAGTTCGGCATTCGCGCCGGGTTGCTCCAGATGATTATCGACCTGTGCTTGATGGCCGTCGCGTTCACGCTGTTGCCGTGGGATGCCGTGCTGTATTCCGTGATTGGGGCTGTGCTGCTCAACCTGGTACTGCTGATGAACTTCAGTAACAAGCGGTATATTGCATTCAGCTAAACGTATTCTTGTCATCATGATGCTATCAAAGGCGCCTTCAGGCGCCTTTTTTGTCTCTGGCCTGTGCGAACGATACGCGTGGTAGCATGCGTAATACCCCCCTTTATGGACCAGGAGCGTTTCATGTCACATGCCGTGCCCCAGAGAGAGGAAGATCCCGCTTTATCGTCGCAGCAGCGAGGCGCGCTGATTGCTGTGGCGATCGGACTGTCCATGATTACGCTGGACGGCAGTGCACTGAATCAGGCGCTGCCCGCCATTCAACGAGAGTTGATGGCCACCTCGACTCAGCTGCAATGGATCGTGACGGCCTACACGCTGCCGCTGGCGGGCTTGCTGTTGCTGGCAGGTGTGCTCGGGGACCGTTGGGGGCAGGGGCGACTGTTCACCGGTGCGCTACTGGGGTTTGCCGCAACATCGCTGTGGTGTGCGCTGGGGCAGTCATCGGGGGCACTAATTGCCGCGCGCACTGCACAGGGTATTGCCGCCGCTGGCATTCTACCCATGACGCTGTCGCTGATGGGGCAGCTCTTTCCCGAACGCGCTGCCCGCATTCAGGCCGTCAATACCATCTCCATCGTGGCGTCCGTTGCGATGGTGCTTGGACCGTTCATGGGCGGCGTGCTGACCCAGCTAGTCGGGTGGCGTTCGATTTTCTGGCTGAACGTGCCGGTCGGTCTGTTCGGTGCGTGGCTGGCATTCCGTCATCTGCCGCATTTCCCACCGCATCGGCGGCCCATGGATCTGGCGGGCACGCTGGTCGCGATGCTGTCGCTGTGTGTTTTCATCGGTGGCCTGATCGAGAGCAGCTCGCTGCCGTGGTTGCATCCCCGTGTACTGGGAGCACTGGTGCTGGGTGTGCTGGGGGCGGTTGTATTCGTCATGATTGAACGGCGCGTGCACCATCCGATGCTGCCGCTGACGATCTTTCGCCACGGCCTATTTACTGCCGCCTCGCTGAGCGGCATGGCGTTTCAGTTCGCGGGGTACGGCATTCTGTTTCTGGTAGCGCTGTTTTCGCAGAAGGCATGGCATATGAATGCGCTGGACGCCAGTCTGCTGGCGTTCCCCTTTACACTGATGCTGGTGATTGTGTCGCTGTGGGTGAACCCGCGCTTACATCTGAGTGCGCGGGGACGCATGCTGATCGGTAGCAGCATTGCCCTGTGCGGCAGTCTGCTGATGGCGTTTCTGAGTGGCCGCGATAGCTGGCCGCTGATCGTCATCGGTCTGACCCTGATGGGCGGTGGGCTGATGCTGTATTCGCCAACCCTTAACGTGGTCGCAACCTCCTGCCAGGACAAAGCCTTCGGTGGAGGGTTGGCCTCCGGTATCTACCATACGTCTCGACAGATCGGTATGGCGTTCGGGATGGCACTGCTGGGCGGGCTGGGCACTATTAGCGGCGAGTGGGCGATCTGGGGCGCGCGCGCAGGCATGCTGCTGATTTCTCTGGCTTCCTTTATTGTGCTGTTGTTGGCTTGGCGCTGGATAAAGACATGACGGGACAGCGTGACATGAGCGTGCGAACGGGACGATTGACGGTTTTGCTGGGGGCCGCGCCGGGCGTGGGAAAGACGCATGCGATGTTGACCCGTGCGCACGAGCTGCTGCACCGAAACGCCGATGTCGTAGTGGCGGCCGTCAATACGCATGGCAGCAAGGCGCTGGAGGAACTGCTGGCCGCACTGCCGCACCATGAGCGTGAGGGTTGGGATACGACCGAGCTGGACCTGGATGGCATTCTGGCACGGCGTCCTGAAATAGCGCTGGTCGATGACCTTGCTCACCGCAACCCTATCGGCTCGCGCCACGAACACCGCTGGCAGGATATCGAAGAGCTGCTGGATGCCGGTATCGACGTACTGACCACCGTCAATGTGCACCATCTGGAAAGCCTTAATGACGTGGTCGAGCAGATCACGGGCATACGCATCAGCGATACGGTGCCTGATGCACTGTTCGACCGCCTGCACGATATTCGCCTCGTTGATCTGCCTGCGCGTGAATTGATCGAGCGTCTGAGTCAGGGCAAGGTCAGTTTGCCCGAGCCGAATGCCTCGCAGGTGCGGGCTTTCTTCAAGCCGTCTCATCTGATGGCGCTGCGTGAGCTGGCGATGCAGACCGTGGCCGAGCATGTGGATGCCGACCTGCGTGAGCGCCGCAGCGAGGCTAAGGCCAGCAGTGCCATTCAGCGCCATGTGATGGTTGCCATCGACGGGCGGGGGCAGTCGGACTATCTGGTGCGTGCGGGCTGCCGCATTGCCGAACGGCGCGGTGTACCGTGGTCGGTGGTGACCGTGAAGTCGGCAGCAGAAAGCACCTACAAAGGCACGCGCCGTCGTTTCCAGTGGCATCGACGGGCCCGGCAGGCGCGCCAGCTCGAAATCGACCGTGCTTTTGCGCTAGCCCGCAGTCTGGGGGGCAGCACGACGGTGCTGCACGGTGCCGATATTGCAGCGACATTGCTGAACGCCGCGGATGCGCGTAATGCCCGTACCATCGTGATTGGCCGTACGCGCCGCCGCCCTCTGGCGAAGCTGCTGACCCGTAGCCTGACGCAACAGCTGCTGCTGCATGGTGCACGCTATGAACTGACCATTGCTAGCCTACCTCGGGGGCGCGAAGAACCGCGTCCCTTGCCGCCATCGATGCCGCCGCGCTGGACGCTGCGTGAGCCTGCGCTGTTGATTGGTGGCACGCTGGCAGCCGTTGTTGCTGCGTTGGCTGGCGAACATCTGCTCAACCTAGCCGACATCTCGATGGTCTTCATTCTGGCCGTGCTGCTGGTCGCCTCGCGCACGCGCATGGCCGTGGCGCTGATGATGGCGCTAGTGTGCTTTCTGGCCTACAACTTCCTGTCGATTGAACCGCGTGCCACGTTCTATATCGGTAGCCCTCGTGGCATCACGACCGTCGCGATGTTTTTGGCTACGGCCCTGATCGCAGGACGGCTAGCGTCGCGGCTGCGTTCTCAGGTGGTGGCACTGCACGCGGCCAATGCGCACGCGGTTGCCATGCAGTTGCTGGGGCGTCAGCTGGCGCAGGCCGCCGATCTGGGACAGGTTATCTCGGCCAGTGCGCAGGTGTTGCAAGGCACGCTCAAGGTCGAGGTTTGGATGTCGATCGGTGAGGAGCGCTATCCGCCGGGGCCTGATGACCCTTTAAGTGCGCGCGGTCGAGAGGCTGCTGAATGGACGCGCCAGCACGGCCAGCCCAGCGGGCGCTTCACCGATACACTGGCGCAGAGCCGCTGGTGGTGCCTGCCCGTGGCTTCCGATCGAACGGTACTGGGGGTCATCGCACTGAAATTTCCCGACAAGGTGCGTTCGCTGACGTTTGAGCAGCGTCGTCTTGCGGAAGGGATGGTGATGGACATCGGCCAGGCCGCACTGCGCACGCGGCTGGTTGAAGACCTAGAAGCTGCGCGCGTCAGTTCCGAGACTGAACGACTGCGCGCTGCGCTGCTATCATCGGTCTCACACGACCTGCGTTCCCCTTTGTCGTCCATGATCGGTGCCTCGGACAGCCTGCTGCATTATGGGTACGCGATGAACGACGATGACCGTACTAGCCTGCTTGAAACGATCAAGATCGAAGGCGAACGGTTGGATCGCTATATCCAGAACCTGCTGGACATGACACGCCTCGGGCAGCCAGGGCTGACCTTGACGTGGGACTGGATCGGGATTGACGAATTGATTGGTTCAGCCGTGCGACGTCTGAACCGCTATGTGCCGCATGCGCGTGTGGCGATCCAGATGCCTGAGCGCTTGCCGCCCGTGCAGGTGCATCTTGCGCTGCTGGAGCAGGCGATCTTCAACGTGATGGAGAACGCGGCCAAGTTCTCGCCCAACGCTCCGATCGACGTGCAGGTCTCGCGGACCGAGCAGGACTGGCTGCGGATCGACGTTTCTGATGCGGGCCCCGGTATTCCTGCCCATGAGCGTCATCGTGTCTTCGACATGTTCTACAGCGTCGAACGAGGGGACCGTGGTCATCACGGTACGGGATTGGGGCTGACCATCGTACAGGGCATCATCAAGGCCCACGATGGGCAGGTCGAAGCGCTGCCGGGGCCACAAGGCACCGGTACTACGATAAGAGTGGAGTTGCCGTGGCGAGCATCGACGCGGCAGGAGGAGGCCCATGTCGAAGAGCATTCATGACCCTTCACTGACGTTACCCCCCGCCCGGATTCTGGTCATCGACGATGAACCGCAAATACGGCGTTTTCTCGACATCAGTCTGCGTGCACAGGGGTATCAGACCTTGCTGGCTGCCACGGGGGAAGAAGGGCAGCGATGCCTAGTGGAAGAGGGAGCCGATCTGGTCATTTTAGATCTGGGGCTGCCCGATCAGGACGGCCGCGACGTGCTGAAAGCGATCCGGCTGTGGTCGGATGTCACCATCATCGTGCTGACCGTTCGCGCCGATGAGCACCAGAAGGTGGCGCTGCTGGATACAGGGGCCAACGATTACGTGACCAAGCCGTTCGGTATCGAAGAACTGATGGCCCGTATCCGTGCCTTCCTGCGCAATCGCAGCCAACCCGAAGATCTTCAGCAGCCCCTGTATGACGACGGTCATTTGCGCATTGACCTGATGCGCCACGAAGTGGCGCTAAACGATGAGCCGGTCGCCCTCACCCCGAAGGAGTTCGCACTGCTGGCCTTTCTGGTACGCCAGCCAGGCGGCATCGTGACCCAGACCCAGCTGCTGCGCGAGATATGGGGACCGACGCATCAAGATGACGCCCACTACCTGCGCATACTGGTGAATAAGCTCAGAAGTAAACTGTGCGACAACGCCTCGTCACCGCGGTATATCATTACCGAACCCGGGGTTGGGCTACGCTTCCTTCCTCAGCGTTGATAATGACGCTGCTGATGGGTGCGGGCATGATGTCTGACCGCGGGTTCTGCACGCAGAGATGACCCACCTTTTTAGCTTTCAACGGCCATTACGATACTCGAATAAAGGAGCCGCTATGTCTTGGATGACCAGAACAACGACCGCGTTCACTGCCTCACTGATGCTGCTGACGGGCACGGCGTGGGCCACGCCGCTGGACTGGGCTACCCCTGAAGGGGTCAATCGCCTGAGCCAGTCCACCAATAAGCAGGACTTGTTCACCCTTGCGCCGCAGTTCGAAGGCCAAGTCAATAAAGTGGACTGCGGCGTTGCCAGTGCGGTGATCGTGCTGAACGCCCTGCGTGCCGGCAAGGACGGCGCGAACATTCCGCTCGACACCTCTGTGATCACGCCGGAGGAGCAACAGTATCTGCCGCACAAGGAAGGTTGGAGCCCGTTCTGGAACCGCTATACGCAGAACGTCGTGCTGGATCACCTGCCCAAGCCTCGACAGGAAATCTTCGGTAAACCGTCCACTGAAGGCGGCCCCTCGCACTACGGCCTTGGACTGGCTGAGGAAGTGGCTCTGTTGAAACACTTCCAGCTTGATGCCCAGCCGTACTACGTCAGCTCGCTGACGGGTGAAGCCAGAACTAAGGCCAAGCAGGCCCTGATCGACGCACTGGCGGCTCCCGACACCTTCGTGATCGCCAATATCTACCGCCCGGCACTGGGCCAGAAAGGGGGTGGCCACTTCTCACCGCTGGGCGCATATGACGCCAGAAGTGACTCGTTCTTGATGATGGATGTCTCGAACACCACCTTTACGTGGGTCTGGGTCGATAGCGACGAACTGTTGAAATCGCTGAATACCGTTGATGGCGATAGCGGCATGTATCGCGGATTTGTCGTGGTGAAATGAGCGCAGGATAGGGAAGGCGCACTCATGCCTTCCCTTGCGGGCCTCCGAGATTTGACCGCGCTAGGCAGGCCAATACAGCCTTTTCAACGGTACAAGCCTCTTGGTTGCCGTATCCGTTTGATCATAGTGTTCGACCAGTGCGCGTACGACGTTGTTTGACGTTTTCCCTTCATATGGACAAATGACCATGGCCTTTACCCATCAGGACGGTGCCTTTCACGATGCTGCACATGGGGCACAGCTCTACTACGAGCAGAAGGGCAATCCTCAAGGGTTTCCTCTGCTGTTTCTGCATGGTGGCACCTGTGACATGAGTTCTTTCAATGCCATGGTTGAGGTATTGGGCGAACGCTATCGTTGTATCGGGCTGGACACCCGTGGCCACGGACGCTCTACGCTGGGCAGTGCGCCGCTGTCCTATGCTTTGCTTCAGCAGGATGTCGAATCACTTCTAGCGGCGCTAGGTATTACATCGTGTCATGTCATCGGCCATAGCGATGGCGGCATTGTGGCGCTGCGCATGGCCGTTGCCCGTGCGTGTCTGTTGAACAGAATCGTTGTTATCGGGACGCACTGGACGATTGCAGAGGATACGGCTGTCGCTGAGCTGTATGCCGATGTGTCGCCTGAATTCTGGCGCCAGCACCTTCCTCAATTGGTCGATCAGTATGAGCGGCTTAACCGTGAGCCGGACTTCGATCGGTTACTGTCGCATCTGAGCGCCATGTGGCTTGACGACAGTGGCGACGGTTATCCTGGCAACCGCGTGCAAGGTATCAACGAAGAGGTGCTGGTCGTACGCGGTGACGACGATCCCTTGGTATCGCTGGCGCATACGGCGGCTTTGGTGGACCAGCTTAAAGAGGATCACTTCTTGAACGTCCCTTTCTGCGGGCACTCTGTTCATGAAGAAGCCCCCGAGCTGGTCACTCAGGTAGTCAGCGAGTTTTTAGCATAAGGTCTCGCGCTTTAGAGGCACTGCGTTGATCAATGCCTCGCTTATCGGGGCTTGGACTGCGCCATCACCGTCTCGAACAACAGTTGATCCAATGCCGCTGTTTCCGTATAAGCGGCTGGGTCAATATCCGTACGCATGGCGGCGGCATCAAGCTCGCGGGCAATGAACGCATGCAGTTGTTCGCAGCAGGGGGCGTAGTGACTCTCACCCGCCTGCTGCTTGGTGTCGAGCAGGGCTTCCAGCTCGCTGTATGCCGCAGCAGGCAGGGTCGATCCCGCCAGCAGCTTGCCGAACGGCATGGGGGGAATGCCTTTCCCCTCATCTATCCACTTCACGGCCAGTAATGGGCGCAATACGTAGAAGTATTTCTTCAGCCGGATGCTATCGCCCTGCAAGTGCTCCTTGAAGTTGCGTTGCGCCATCGACAGGTAGTGGTAGCGCGCCTTCAGTGGCGAGAAGAACTGTGGCAGTGTCTGGCGAAGCCGATTCATCCACAGGGTGTCTTCACGGTAGATGATCGGGGAATCTTGCCACTCAATCAGCGTTGGGTTGGCACGCTTCAGTAGCCCCAGCGCCTTGCGCCATTCCCAGCCGCTAATATCCAATTCATCGCTGATCGGACGTTCGATCACATCGCGCTGCGGCTCGACTTTCAGATACCACTCCGGCCGGTGCACATACAGAAAGCGCACATCGTAATCGCTGTCGGGAGAAGCAAACCCCCAGCCGCGGCTGCCTGATTCACAGGCAAACAGCACTTTGACATCGTGCTCGCGTTCGATGCTATCGAGCGTCTCGTTGACGCGCTGGCGCATGGTGTCATCGACACCGTGAATGTTCAGTTTCATGGTTTCCCCCCTGCAGGTAAGCGCGCTTTCTTCACGCTTTATCGTTGACACGAATGATAAATACGGGTGATAGCAACGCTTTTATTCAAATGGCTCATAAATATGAATATCGACCGCCTCCAGTCTTTGCAGCTGTAGTTCGATTAACGCTTTCACTTCATCCCAAGGCAATCCCCCATTGCCTGCACCTAATGCAGGAATAGCGATCGACTGGATGTGATGTTGCTCGATCACGCGTTTAAGATCGGTCAGCCCTTCCTCAATCCATGCCATTTGGGACTTGCCGCGCCAGTGGCGCTTGGTCGGGAAGTTAATGATCCACTGTGGGCCAGATTCGGCATGTGTTGCCGTAATGAACATTCTGCCCGGCTCTAGCTCGCCTGCTTTGCACGCTTTGGCATAGGCCTCCATGTTGTCGGGAAAGCATTGCTTGAAGGCTAGAGCGATGCCTTTACCCATCACGCCGACCGTGTTGACGGCGTTGACCAGTGCATTGACGTTAGCCTCCAGTAGATTGCCTTGGGTGTAAGTGATCATGAAAGCCCTCATCTCTCGTGAAAAGTTCGCCATTATACAAGCGAGTCGAAGTGGCTCTGCCCATAAATACACAGAAGCCGCTTTCCCTAAGGAGAAAGCGGCTTGAGCAGCTCAGTAAAGATCACACGCTATGGCGGAGGCTGATCCGGTAGGTAATGAAAGCCAGCAGTGCTGCCATGAGCAGCAGCAGGGCGCTGGCTGAAAACGTCGCTGAGTAACCGTGGCTGTCGAACAGCAGGCCTCCAAGCGTTGCGCCCAGTGTGATGGCCAGTTGGATGATAGCAACGATCAGTCCTCCCCCTGCTTCGGCATCGTCTGGCAGGGATTCCGCAAGCCATGTCCACCAAGCCACCGGTGCAGAGGTAGCGATCAGTCCCCATACGGCCAGCAAAATAGCGGTCATGAACAGTGAATAGCCCACCGCGATAAGTGCAAGAGCGATGATGGCCATTAGTGCAGGAATCACTATCAGTGTGCGATAAGGCCCACGCTTGATGAACATGCCGATCAATGTGGTACCGATGAAGCCCGATACGCCCACGACCAATAGCATAAGTGACAGCATCGTTGGTCCTGTATGCGTGATGGTCTCAAGAAACGGGCGCAGATAGGTGAACAGCGTGAACTGCCCCATAAAAAAGAACGTGATTGCCAGCATGCCGACAGCAATCAATGGGCGTTTCAGCAAGCCAAAAACGTTCTTCGTTGCCGCTCTTTGTACGGGCAGTGACGGCAAGCTTATCCACAGCCATGTGAAGGCAATGATCGTCACGGGAACGATACAGAAGAATGCACCGCGCCAGCCAATGACGGCACCTAGAAAGCTGCCCAGTGGTGCTGCAATTACGGTAGCCAGCGCGTTTCCGCCATTCAGAATTGCTAGGGCTTTCGGTACGCTTTCCTTCGGTACGAGACGCATAGCCGTAGCCGCTGACATCGACCAGAACCCCCCGATGGCAATCCCGATTAATGCTCGCCCGACCATAAATACGATGTAACTGGGCGCAAACGTTACCACTAGCCCCGAAGCAATCATGATCAGCGTGAGCCCCAGTAACACTAATTTTCGATCTACTCGGCCGGCTAAGTATGAAATGAACAGACTGGTGAACAGTGCGAAAGCACCAGAGATAGAAATCGCCTGCCCTGCGCTTCCTTCAGAAATATGCAGGTTGGCGGCAATGGGCGTCAGCAGGCTGACAGGCATGAATTCCGATGCGATCAACGCAAAGGCGCATAGCGTCATGCCAAATACAGCGCTCCATGAATGCTGACGTGATGAAGAAGAATTCGTCATTTAGCGGATCTCGAACATCTGGATGAGTAATGCGGAGTTGAGGGAATGCAGTGCTAGTTCAAGGCTGCATGCCTCTTTTCAGTCTTTGCAGGAAAAAATCCGAGCTCAGGGCTGACAGACCTAGAGCTCGGCACAGGGGTAAATCGATATGGTAGTAATGTTTAGAGAAGGTATTACAGGTTCTTTTTGAAGAACTGAGTCAGTTTGTCGAAGGGAATCAGGTCCGTGCGATCGTAGAGGTCGACATGGCCTGCTCCGGGAACAACCACCAGCTCTTTGGGTTCGCCTGCACGCTGATAAGCGTCTTCGCTGAATTCGCGTGAGTGGGCTTCAGCGCCTGTAATGAACAGCATCGGTCGTGGCGAAATCGTCTCGATATCGTTGAACGGATAGAAGTTCATGAACTTGGCATTACTGGTCAACGTCGGGTGGGTCGTCAGCGCTGGAGAAGACCCCTTCGGCGTAAACTCACCGCGCGGCGTGCGATAGAAATCATAGAACTCGCGCTGGATCGCCGGCGTGTCCGCAGTCAGCTCGTGCACTGTGCCACCGGTGTAGGCCGTCTTGCCGCCAGTGAACTCGACATAGCGTTGTTCGGCAGCGGCGGCGATAGCCTGCTTGCGCTGCTCAAGTGTCTGGCCGTGGCGCAGCCCGTTGCGGTTGGCCGCTCCCATGTCATACATGCTGACTGTCGCGATTGCTTTCATACGTGGATCGATCTTAGCAGCACTGATGACGAAACTGCCGCTGCCACAGATACCCAAAGCACCGATGTGGTTCCGATCCACGAAATTGCGGGTGCCGAGGTAGTCCACGGCAGCACTGAAGTCTTCAGCGTACATATCTGGAAGCACAGCGTTGCGCGGCTGGCCTTCGCTTTCACCCCAGAACGACAGATCAATGGCGAGCGTGACGAAACCCTGTTCTGCCAGTTTGGTGGCATAGAGCGTCGAGCTTTGCTCCTTGACGGCGCCCATAGGATGGCCGATGACGATGGCCGGTGCCTTGGCGTTCTTGTTCAGCGCCTTGGGACGGATGAGATTGCCAGTGACCTTCATATGGTACTGGTTCTGGAAGGTCACTTTTTCCACTGTGACCTTATCGCTTTTGTAGAAATTATCTGCTCCATTCGACATGTCTGCCGCCTCCGCAAAGAGTGAGTGAAATGTCCCGATAAAAATGCCAAGCAGTAAGAACAATCTTTTCATAGGGCGATGCTCTGTATAGGGGTGAGGAGATAAGACTGCTACCTTCACCTAATCTGTTACGGAGTAGCTAGGCTAGCGTTGTCGATCACGAAGCGATATTTGACGTCGCCCTTGAGCATGCGCTCATACGCGTCATTGATATCCTCTGCACGGATCAGCTCGATGTCGGCAACGATGTTGTGCTGCGCACAGAAATCCAGCATCTCTTGTGTTTCGGGGATGCCGCCGATCATCGAGCCTGCAATGGCGCGGCGCTTGCCGATGAGGTTCATGACGGACGGTGACGGATGAGGAGAGGACGGCGCGCCGACCAGCGTCATTGTGCCATCGCGTTTGAGCAGCGTTACGAACGCGTCTAGATCATGAGGAGCCGCTACGGTGTTCACGATCAGATCAAAGCTCTTGGCGTGCGCCTGCATTTCCTCAGCGTTACGCGAGACTACGACCTCATCGGCTCCCAGCGCACGTGCTGCCTCACGCTTGGTATCGGAGGTAGTGAACGCTACGACGTGCGCACCCATCGCATGGGCCAATTTGATGCCCATATGGCCAAGACCACCAATACCGACAATGCCGACCTTCTTGCCCGGGCCTGCCTGCCAGTGGCGCAGTGGTGAATAGGTCGTGATGCCAGCACACAGCAGCGGTGCAACAGCAGCCAGATGTTCCTCGGCGTGGTTGATGCGCAGCACATAGTGTTCATGAACGACGATCGTTTGGGAGTAGCCCCCCAGCGTCCAGCCTGGCTCGTCCTGTGTCGGGAAGTTGTAGGTGCCGATCATGCCGTCGCAGTAGTTTTCCAGCCCGTCATCGCACTCTTCGCAGTGCCGACAGCTGTCGACAATGCAGCCGACACCGACCAGATCGCCTACCTTGAAGCCAGAGACGCTCGCGCCCAGTGCGGAGATACGGCCAACGATTTCATGGCCCGGAACACAAGGGAAATGTGTGCCAGCCCATTCTGCGCGTACCTGATGCAGGTCCGAATGGCAGACACCGCAGTATGCGATGTCTATCTGTACATCGTCTTTACCAGGCGTGCGACGGGTGATTTTAAGCGGCTCAAGCGGTTTGTCACCGGCATAAGCGCCATAAGCATTTATATGCATGATATTGCTCCCATACGCTGAAATAATTCCACTAGAACTTTTAAATATGAGTGTTAAATATGCTAGATTATTGCAATGGATAAGAATGAATATGAATATTTAATGCTGATATTAATCAGCCTAGCAGAGTTTATAAAAAGAGACATCTTAATTCAGTTGTAAGTTGTACTAATCAATCCAAGGAAAATGAAGTTGATGACCAGACATAACCTGAATGACCTCTGGGTTTTCATATCCGTGGCCAGAGAAGGCAACTTCACGCGAGCGGCTGCTCGGCTGGGGGTTTCACCGTCGGCTGTCAGTCAGGCGATCGCAGGGTTAGAAGAGCGCCTTAAGATCAGGCTGTTGACGCGTAACACGCGCAGTGTCTCGCTGACGTCAGCGGGGCAGATACTCTTCGAATCCGTACTTGATCCGCTAGAAACGGTATCGAACAAGCTGGACGAACTGGCAGAGCTGCGCGAGCGTCCCGCGGGTACTGTGCGCATTACATGTGGCGACTTTGTACTACAGGATTTATTACTGCCTAAACTGGCGCCGGTACTTAAGCAATACCCTGATATAAAAATTGAGTTCGATATAAACTATGGATTGCGGGATATTGTTGCTGACCGTTTCGATGCGGGTGTGAGATTTAATGAAACCGTTGAGAAAGATATGATTGCCATACCTATCGGCGCGGAACAGCGAATGGCTGCCGTTGCTTCACCTGATTATATTCGCCAGCATTCTGTACCTATAACACCACGCGATCTTGTTCATCATAACTGCATTAATATAAGAATGCCGACATATGAAAAATTATATGCGTGGGAGTTTGAAAAGGAAGGCAAGAAGCTAAATATTCACGTGGATGGACAGCTTATCTTCAATACTTCGACGCATATCGTGGCTGCTGCGGTCAGTGGGTTGGGAATCGCTTTTCTGCCCGAAGAAGAATTCTCACCCTATATCGAACAGGACAAATTGGTGAAGATGCTCGAAGACTGGTGCCCGCCGTTCCCCGGCTATCACTTGTACTACCCTAGCCGCCGACAGCCTTCGGCGGCCTTTTCCTTGGTCATCAATGCATTGAAGATATGACGCCCCCTGTATTGCATATGGTTTGAGGCGCCATCAAAGCATTTACTTTCCAATGCAGAAGCTTCCAAATATCTCGCCCAGCAAATCATCGGCGGTGAACTCGCCCGTGATCTCGCCCAGTGCCTGCTGTGCCGCGCGTAAATCTTCTGCCAGCAGTTCGCCTGCCATCGCGCCATGCAGCTGCGCTGCGCCGTTCTCCAGAGCTTCCTCGGCGCGTGCGAGTGCGTCCAGATGGCGACGGCGGGCGGAGAACAGTCCTTCGGCGGTGCTGTCCAGTCCCATCACGTCTTTGAGGTGCTGCTTCAAGTTATCCACACCGGCTTGCGTGGCGGCGGAAATACGAATCACCGGAGGGGTTGTGGATAAATCAGCATCCGTGCCTTCGCTGGTCAGGTCGACCTTGTTGCGCACTAGCGTCAAGCGGCTGGGGTCGGGCAGGCGCGAGACAAACTCGGGCCAGATTTTCATCGGCTCAAGCTCGGCAGTATCGCGGGCGTCGACCATCAGCAGCACGCGGTCGGCCTTTTCGATTTCACTCCATGCGCGCTGAACGCCGATCTGTTCGACGGCATCGGGGGTGTCGCGCAGTCCTGCGGTGTCGATCACGTGCAGCGGCATGCCATCAAGGTGGATGTGCTCGCGCAGTACGTCGCGGGTGGTGCCGGCGATATCGGTGACGATGGCGCTGTCGCGTTCGGTCAGTACGTTCAGCAGGCTTGATTTACCCGCGTTGGGGCGACCCGCGATGACAACGCTCATGCCATCGCGCATCAGGGCGCCCTGTGCGGCGGAGGCCTTCACGTTGGTGAGGTTGGCCTGTACGGCAGCTAGCTGGGCCGCCACTTCGCCATCAGCCAGAAAGTCGACTTCTTCTTCGGGGAAGTCGATCGCGGCTTCGACATAAGTGCGCAGGCCGATCAGTTCCTGTACCAGCGCGGTCACGCGCTTTGAGAACTCGCCTTGCAGTGAGCGCATCGCATTGCTGGCCGCTGCGCGCGAGCTGGCTTCGATCAGGTCGCTGATGGCTTCGGCCTGGGCCAGATCGAGTTTGTCGTTGAGGAAGGCGCGTTCGGAGAACTCGCCGGGATTGGCGAGCCGTGCGCCAAGGCGCAGGGTGCATTCAATCAACCAGTCCATGATGACCGGACCGCCGTGGCCTTGCAGTTCGAACACGTCTTCGCCTGTGAACGAATTAGGGCCGGGGAAGTACAGCGCGATGCCTTCATCCAGCACTTGCCCGTCATCGCTCAGAAACGGCGTGTGATGGGCGTGGCGGGGGCGGGGATAGAACCCCAGCATCTTTTCCGCGATCTCGCCTGCACGAGGCCCAGAGACGCGTACGATGCCGACGCCGCCGCGTCCCGGAGCTGTTGCCAGTGCGGTGATGGTGTCGTTGGACAAGTTGTCGAAGGCAGCCATGGAAGAAATCCCGTCGTGAAGCGAAGCGCTCGCCCGCAGTGGGCCAGCGCCAGAAATGAGTGAACATGTTGCCACAGACGACAACGGCCCCGCACGCGAATGCAGGGCCGAAGGTCTTCATGCTTGCAGTCGGTCAGATCAGAGCTTGCTCTCGATCTGCTTCGTGATGAAGTACTGCTGGGCAATCGACAACAGGTTGTTGGTGATCCAGTAGATGACCAGACCTGCCGGGAACCACAGGAAGAAGAAGGTAAAGATGACCGGCAGCATGCGCATCACCTTGGCCTGCATCGGGTCCGGCGGTGCTGGGTTCAGCATCTGTTGCAGGAACATGGAGATCCCCATGATGATCGGCAGGATGAAGTACGGGTCCTGTGCCGAAAGGTCATGGATCCACAGCATGAACGGTGCATGACGCAGTTCGATGGATTCGGAAAGCATCCAGTACAGCGCCAAGAAGACCGGCATCTGGATGACCATCGGGAGACACCCACCCAGCGGGTTGATCTTCTCTTTCTGGTAGAACTCCATCATCTTCTGGGACATCTGCTGACGCTCGTTGCCGTACTGTTCTTTGATGCGCGCCATTTCCGGACCGAGCTTACGCATCTTGGCCATGGAACGGTACGCTTTCGCAGACAGCGGCAGCAGGATCGCCTTGACCACGCAGGTCAGCAGCACGATGGACCAGCCCCAGTTGCCGATGACGCTGTGGATCTTGGTCAGCAGCCAGAACAGCGGAGAGGCGAGGAACCACAGCCAGCCGTAGTCGATGGTCTTCGACAGGTAAGGGGAGACCTTTTCGAGCTGTGCCTTCTCTTTCGGGCCCATGTAGATCTGGGCAGAAAGGTCGAGCTGCTGGCCCGCTTGGATGGTCGCATCCGGCGTTTCGTAGCTGACGTGAGCGCGTTGGCGAGAGTCCATCGACGCTTTGTAGGTCACGACGTCCTGCGCCTGCGGAACCAGTGCGGCCAAGAAGTAGTGCTGGCTCATAGCCGCCCAGCCTTCGGCTGACGTGATGCCGCCGAATTTGCCATCCTTGATGTTGCTCAGGCTGACTTTCTGCGCACGTGCATTAGGAGACGAGAAGATAGCACCCAGATAGGAGTGGATGCCGCCAATGCCTTTGCTGGAACTGGTCGGATCGGCACTCTGGTCGCGGATCAGCTCGTTGACGACGCGTGCATCGACCGCGTGGCTGTTCTGGTTGTTCAGCAGGATGTCCTGCTTCACGGCATAGTCACCACGAGTGAACGTGAAGCGCTTGATGACGTCTACGCCGTTGAGCGTGCCGTGCAGATCGACGACCAGCTGGTTCTGGCCATCTTCAAGGCGGTAGTCGGTGCGGTCGGCCGCGAGGGTCAGACGATACTGGCCATCAACGAAGACGTTCGACTGAGCCACGTAGTACATAGAGCTGCTTGTCGACATCAGCACGAACGGTTCTTCGCCATGCAGCTGGGCTTTCTGCTGCGGCAGAGCGGCGTACACGATAGCGCCGTCGTTCGGATTGATCCGAACGTTGAGAACGTCGGTGTTCACGCTGACGAGTGCTGACGAATTGGCCGCGCGGGCGTTATCGGCAGCAGGAAGTTCGGAGGCGGTCGCGGGGGCCTGTGTCACGTCGTCAGGCTGCTGGGCATCGCTCTGGGTGGCCGTCAGGACACTTTGAGGCGCCTGCGACTGGGGAGTGTCCTCGTTCCACTTGATGACGAGCAGGTACGCTACGATCGCCAGTGGAATGAGCAGGATGATGCGTTTCACGTCCATGAGGGAAAACTCGGTGGAATAGAGTGTCGTATCAACGTGATGCCTGACGTACAGGCACGAACGCCATGAGGGTTATCAAGACAGTCGCTGTTCCGGCGGCTTCCGCTGGGCACAACGCAAGAAAGCCCGTCGGCACCGGGCCGTCAGGCAGAAGTCTTGGCGTCGGCTGCGCGCTTCACGTCCTTTTCAAGACGTCGCCACATACCATGCAGTTGACGTGCGAGGGTCTGGCGATCCAGCTCGAGAACACCACGTCTAGACAGAACGACTATGTCGACCGCGGGCAGCCGATGCTGCTGCAGTCGAATTGACTCGCGCGTCAATCGCTTCAGCAGATTACGATCCACTGCGCGACGTGCATTCTTCTTGCTGAATACCAGACCGACGCGTACGTGCCCCACATCATTGGGGCAGGCCAGGGCCAGAAGACCCTTGCCGTGCACCTTGAAGCACGCACTGTCAAAGACATGGCGGTATTCGCGGCTGCTGAGAATACGCAGTTCACGCGGAAAACCGAAGGTCGGTGTCGAACCGCCCATGCCGATAATGATCAGGCGCTCAGGCGTTTGCGGCCTTTGGCACGACGACGTGCCAGAACCTGACGGCCACGCATGGTAGCCATGCGAGCACGGAAACCGTGGTTACGTTTGCGTTTCAGAACGCTGGGCTGGAAAGTACGTTTCATTGGATCGAATTCCTGTTGTAGAAGGATGTCGAGTCAGCTCGGCTTCCCTCAAACAGGGAATGACACGGGCTGTCAAGAGCGGCGATTTTAGAGAATCCCCGCCACAGGTGCAATTCCTGTTGTGTCATGGACACATCAAAATTATCACCTGCCGATGCAAGCTGCCCATCGGTAGAGCCGATGGGCAGCAGGGCAAGGGACCCCAAGCCAAGCTTGGAATCCCTTAGGCAGCAATTACTTGGCTGCGTCTTCCAGTGCTTTTACAGCTGGAAGAACTTTGCCTTCGACGTATTCAAGGAATGCGCCGCCGCCAGTAGAAATGTAAGACACTTGGTCTGCAATGCCGTATTTGTCGATAGCGGCCAGCGTGTCACCACCACCTGCGATGGAGAACGCTTTGCTTTCTGCAATCGCTTTGGACAGTGCTTTGGTACCTTCTGCGAACTGGTCGATTTCGAATACGCCGACCGGACCGTTCCACAGGATGGTGCCAGCGCTTTTCAGAGCGTCAGCGAAAGTAGCGGCCGTTTTCGGACCTACGTCCAGAATCAGGTCGTCATCAGCAACGTCGGCAACGTCTTTGACAGTTGCTTCGGCTTTGTCGGAGAACTCTTTGGCTACGACAACATCGACCGGTACCGGGATGTTGACTTTGCCCATCAGGTTCTTAGCAGCATCGACCAGATCAGCTTCGTACAGGGATTTGCCCACGTTGTGGCCAGCCGCTGCGATGAAGGTGTTGGCAATACCACCGCCGACGATGATGGCGTCGCATTTTTCGGACAGCGCGTTCAGCACTTCCAGTTTGGTGGATACTTTGGAACCACCAACGATAGCCACCATCGGGCGTTTCGGTTCAGCCAGCGCTTTGTGCAGAGCGTCCAGCTCGGATTCGAGCAGCGGACCTGCAACGGCTTCAGGCGCGAAACGAGCTACGCCATGAGTAGAAGCCTGGGCGCGGTGAGCGGTACCGAAAGCGTCCATGACGAAGATGTCACACTGGCTAGCGTATTTCTTGGCCAGCGCTTCATCGTCTTTTTTCTCGCCTTTGTTGAAGCGAACGTTTTCGAACAGGACGATGTCGCCATCGTTCAGTTCGACTTTCTTGTCGAGGTAGTCTTTTTCCAGACGAACCTGAACGCCGAGCAGTTCGCTCAGGCGGTTAGCAACCGGTGCCATGGAAGAAGCTTCATCCGGTTCGCCTTCAGTCGGGCGGCCCAGGTGGCTCATCAGCATCAGTTTGGCGCCAGCGTCGTGGGCCATTTTGATGGTTTTGAGGCTTGCGCGAATACGCGCGTCAGAAGTGACACGACCGTCTTTGACCGGAACGTTCAGGTCTTCACGGATCAGGACGCGTTTTCCTTTGAGGTCCAGCTCGGACATCTTGCGCACTGTCATGGCAATAGCTCCTGCATGTATGAGATTGGAAACAGCAAGGTTTTTCGGCAAGTCGCCGCAACTACTTGATGCCGCAGCTTGCCAATGGAAGCTTGTCTTGTTGGTGGACGCCGTCGTCAGGGCGTCCACACCGTGGGCTCAGTATACGGAACCTGTCCCACCCCCACCTGCTACAAATTGACTCAAAAACGATGGGGCAACAGAAGGGTACGCGTGTCGAGCGTTTCCCTCAAGACAGCATCTCTTCAGCGACCTTCACGACGTTCTCGACCGTGAAGCCGAACAGATGCGCCAGATCTTCCGGCTTGGCCGATTCGCCGTACGCTGTCATGCCAATAATGCGGCCATCCAGCCCGACATATTTGTACCAGCCATTGATGGACGCCGCTTCGACGGCCAGACGCTGGGTGATATGCCGCGGCAGTACCTGTTCGCGGTAGTCTGCATCCTGTGCATCAAACACGCTGGTGCACGGCATGGACACGACGCGGACGCGGCGGCCCTTGGCTTCCAGTTCAGCAGCGGCGCGCACGGCCAGTTCAACTTCGGAACCGGTCGCGATGATGATCAGTTCAGGTTCGCCTTCGCTGTCACGCAGAATGTAGCCACCGCGCGCGATGTTCATCAGCTGCTCGTCGGTACGCGGCTGCATGGGCAGTCCCTGGCGGGACAGGGCCAGCGCAGTCGGTCCGTAGCGGTGCTTGAGCGCTTCCATCCATGCCATGGCGGTTTCGGCCGCATCGGCAGGGCGCCAGGTGTGGAAGCCCGGCAGGGCGCGCAGCGCTTCGAGGTGTTCGATGGGCTGGTGAGTCGGGCCATCTTCACCCAGACCGATGGAGTCGTGGGTGAACAGGTGCACGATGCGGGTGTGCGTCAGTGCCGACATGCGCAGTGCGTTGTACATGTACTCCATGAACACCAGGAACGTGGCGTCATAGGGGATGAATCCGCCGTGCAGTGCGATACCGTTGGCGATCGCCCCCATACCGAATTCACGTACACCGTAGTGCAAGTACGCGCCGCCATGACTGTCCTTACTGATCGCCTTCACGCCTTCCCATTTAGTAAGGTTGGACGGTGCGAGGTCGGCGCTACCGCCGAACAGTTCGGGCATCATTGGGCCGATCAGGTCGAGTACGTTCTGAGAGGCCTTGCGGGTTGCGATTTTCTCACCGCGAGCCTGTACGTTACGTACGACGGCCATCGTATCGAAGCCTTCCGGCAGGTCGCCACGGTAGCGGCGCTGCAGCTCGCGGGCTTCTTCAGGATACTGGCGTGCATAGGCGGCCATGCGAGCATCATGCTCGGCCTGAAGCAATGCACCACGCTCACGGGCATCCCAGGCAGCATAGATGTCGTCGGGAATTTCGAACGGCGCATGTTCCCAACCCAGAATTTCACGGGCGCGGGCAACTTCTTCCTCGCCCAGCGGTGCGCCGTGGGAGGTTTCCTTGCCTGCTTTGGTGGGAGCACCGAAGCCGATCACGGTCTTGCAGATGATCAGTGACGGGCGTTCTGTCTCGGCCTTGGCGGCTTCGATGGCCGCGTCGATGGCTTCAGGGTCGTGGCCGTCGATCGGTCCGATCACGTGCCAGTTGTAGGACTCGAAGCGCTTGACGGTGTCATCGGTGAACCAGCCTTTCACATCGCCGTCGATGGAAATGCCGTTGTCATCGTAGAACACGGTCAGCTTGCCGAGGCCGAGTGTACCGGCCAGCGAACAGACTTCGTGGCTGATGCCTTCCATCAGGCAGCCATCGCCGACGAAGGTCCAGACACGGTGATCAATGATGTCGTGACCGTCACGATTGAATTCTGCGGCCAATGCACGTTCGGCAATGGCCATACCGATACCGTTGGCAAGCCCTTGGCCAAGTGGTCCTGTCGTCGTTTCGATACCGACCGTCAGACCGTGCTCTGGGTGGCCGGGGGTTTTGGACCCCAACTGCCTAAACTGACGCAGTTCTTCCATGGGCAGATCATAGCCGGTGAGATGCAGCACGGAATAAAGCAGCATCGACCCATGACCGTTGGACAGAATAAATCGGTCACGATCAACCCACTGCGGATTCGCAGGGTTGTGTTTGATGTGACGATTCCACAAGACTTCGGCAATGTCGGCCATGCCCATAGGCATACCTGGGTGACCTGAATTGGCGGCTTGCACGGCGTCCATGGACAGCGCCCTTATGGCGTTGGCGAGCTGACGTCGGGATGGCATGAGGTTCAAGACTCCTGAGATGTCGGCGACCGTTTGAGCGTAAGAATCACAAGGCTGTCATCATAACAGTCGTGATGAGAGGGGTCGTCCTACATGAAAACGTACCCTTATTCCGAACAAAACGCCACGCCTGGATGGCAATTCCTATCACTAACGGCAGTGCTAGGCACGTCTGTAAAGGCCATGTACACTGCTAAGCTGTTCGCTTGCCACACAGGGTGCTTGTCTTGGCGAGAGTCTGTAATACCAGCGCTCACAATAAGTTGGGGCGAAAATCCTGGCGAACACTGTCCCCATGACCGGAAGGTCCCCCTCCCGGCCTCTCATGAGCCAACAACTATGAGGGTAGACACGTAATGAGCGACTCCTACCTCTTTACTTCGGAATCTGTATCCGAAGGGCATCCCGACAAGATCGCGGATCAGATTTCTGACGCGGTACTGGACGCCTTGATTGCACGTGACAAGCAGGCACGTGTTGCGTGTGAAACGCTGGTCAAGACTGGCGTGGCGATAGTGGCAGGCGAGATCACCACAAGCGCATGGGTTGACCTGGAAGACTTGGTTCGTAACGTGATTCTCGATATCGGTTATACCTCGTCTCAGGTCGGTTTCGACGGCGCAACGTGCGGTGTCATCAACCTGATCGGCAAGCAGAGCGTCGATATCGCTCAGGGCGTCGATCGTAGCCGCCCCGAAGATCAGGGTGCCGGTGATCAAGGGCTGATGTTCGGCTATGCCACCAACGAAACCTCTTCGCTGATGCCTGCGCCGATCCATTACGCACACCGACTGGTCGAACGTCAGGCCGAGCTGCGCAAGGATGGCACGCTGCCATGGTTGCGTCCGGACGCGAAAAGCCAGCTGACCTTCCGCTACAACGCCAAAGGCGAGCCGGAAGCGGTCGAAGCGGTCGTGCTGTCCACTCAGCATGATGAAAACGTGTCTCAGGAAAAACTGCGTCAGGCCGTGGAAGAGCTGATTATCCGCGATGTACTGCCGGCAGAATGGATCACCAAAGACACCCGCTTCCACATCAACCCGACCGGCAACTTCGTCATTGGTGGCCCGGTGGGCGACTGTGGTCTGACTGGCCGCAAGATCATCGTTGATACTTACGGTGGCATGGCGCGTCACGGTGGCGGTGCGTTCTCCGGTAAGGATCCGTCTAAGGTTGACCGCAGCGCTGCTTACGCTGGCCGCTATGTCGCGAAGAACATCGTGGCAGCGGGTCTGGCGGATAAATGCGAAATCCAGGTCTCCTACGCCATCGGTGTGGCGGAACCGACGTCCATCTCCGTCAACACCTTCGGCACGGGCCGCATCAGCGACAGCCGTATCGTCGAGCTGGTACGTGAGCACTTCGACCTGCGTCCGTACGGCATCACTAAGATGCTCGACCTGTTGCACCCGATGTACCAGCTGACCGCTTCTTATGGTCACTTCGGACGTGAACCGTTCGAACACCGCTATGAGTGGACCGACACTCAAGGCCAGCCGCATGTCGAAACCTTCACGGCATTCCCGTGGGAGAAAACCGACAAAGCCGCTGATTTGCGCAAAGCCGCGGGCATCTGAGTCAAACGTCGCCTAGCGTCATCCAACAGCGCCTGAGTAGCCATACTCGGGCGTTGTCGTCTTATTTCCCCGCTGTCTCACCTATTTTCTATACGATACGGCTGGTGTCGTGTGTTCATTGACGACGGTCGAGGAGATGCCGCGCGCTGCGTACTGCGTCATACTGCATCTCGACGTCACACGACGTATCACTCATCTTTTACCGAAAAGGTAGTGTTCATCCTGTATGATGCGTCTCCTGCCTTTATTGAAAGCCCTGCAATGAGAGAGTCATGAATCTTTTCAGACGCAAGAATATTGATGCCATGGTGACGAGTGCCCCAGGCCCTTTGCGCAAGGTTATGGGGGCCACCGATCTGGTGATGATGGGACTGGCGGCCATGGTGGGAACGGGCATCTTCGTGGTGTTGGGACGTGCGGCGCTGAGCGCCGGCCCGGGCATCACACTGTCCTTCCTTGCCGCGGGCGTTGCCTGTGCGCTAGCTGCGCTGTGCTATGCCGAATTTACGGCCATGATTCCGGTTGCTGGTTCTACCTATACCTACGCTTATGCTGCGATTGGGGAAATCGTTGCATGGGTGACAGGCTGGAGTCTTATCGCTGAGTACGGACTGGCCGCCTCTTCGATGGCGGTGGGCTGGTCAGGTTATTTTCAGACGTTCCTGTCCACGATCGGCGTTCATCTGCCTGTCGCGCTGACGGCAGCGCCGGGGGCGCAAGAAGGGCATATGACCTTCTTCAACCTGCCGGCCTTCGCGATCGTCATGCTGGCGACTGCACTGCTGTCGTTGGGCGTGCGCGAATCCAAACGCATCAGCAACCTGATGGTGCTGATCAAGGTCGCGGTTATCGTGTTGTTCATTGCGGTGGGCATCTGGCACGTCGAACCGACCAATTGGACGCCTTACATGCCAATGGGAATGGGCGGTGTCGTCAGCGGTGCAGCCATTGTCATCTTCTCGTTCCTCGGGTTTGACGTTGTGTCTTCGGCCGCCGAAGAGGTGAAGAATCCACAGCGCGATCTGCCTATTGGTCTGCTGGGTTCACTGGTGATTTGTATTTTGCTGTATGTGGGCGTTTCTGCGGTCGCAACGGGGATCGTACCGTTCATGGACTTCCGCGGCAGTGATAGCCCGCTGGCGCTGGTGTTGCAGCGAGCTGACATCCAATGGCTGGCCGAGCTGGTGCTGCTGGCGGCCATCTTCGGCATGGCGTCGATGGTGATGGTAATGGGCTACGGCATTGCGCGTCTGGTGTTCGCGATTTCCCGCGATGGCTTGCTGCCCAAGTTCCTGTCGACCGTCAATCATCGTCAGGTGCCGATTTGGTCCACGTGGCTGCTGGGAACGTGTTCCGCGCTGATGGCGGGTCTGTTGCCCCTTCAGGTGCTGACCGAGCTGATCTGCATGGGAACACTGCTGGCCTTTATCATCATTGCGGCTGCCATCCCGATTCTTCGCCGTACACAACGTCATCTGAAGCGCCCGTTCCGCGTCCCGTTCTCGCCGTTCGTACCGCTTCTGTCGATCATCATTAGTGTCGTTCTGATTTGTAGCCTGACGCAGCTGACTTGGATTGCCTTCGGTATTTGGCTGCTGATCGGGTTCGTCATCTATTTTGGCTACTCACGTCGACACTCGAAACTGCGCCGCGCCTGACGCGGAACGCAGTCGCTCGCAGGCGTGCTCCTGAGAGTCACCCATAACAACGGACGTTGAGGGATACGTCCTGCCCGATCCTTGTCAGGGCCAGCAAGTGCCGGGTAATCACAATGCCATGGCCCGAGACAGGATCAACGCATGTCTTTTCAACAATCTTTCTCCTATCGGAACGCTGACCGTCAGCGTTCCGCTTTCCACTCACGCGCACTAAAGGGCTGTCTGTGGGCCTGTGGGGCTTTGGCCGCGGTGCCTTTCCTCGCGCCTTCCGCTGCTCATGCGTGTCAGACTGAATGCACGCCACGTACGGCATTGATGACGGCCTATACCACTGAGATACAGCCGCTAATCAAAGCGACGAAGGATCGTCATGAATACCGCATCCAGGGCGTCCGATTCACGATCGGATCGCTCAATGGTGAGCCTGTCGTCGTCTTTATGAGCGGGGTGAGTACCACCAATGCTGCGATGAATGCGCAGCGGGTGCTCGATCAGTTCAACATCAAACAGATCGTGTTCAGTGGCATTGCCGGCAGCGTGGATGCCTCACGCAATATCGGTGATGTCGTCGTGCCTTCGCGCTGGGCTAACTATGGCGAGAGTCTTTACGCTCGTGAAACGGATGCGGGCTATCAGCCGTCGACTACCGTACGCAAGGCGGGGTTGGCCGCCTATGGCATGATTTACCCGCGGCTTACCGATGTGCTCAGTGCGCGGTCGCGCAACAAGGAAGAGCGGCTATGGTTCCCTGCCAGTGAGTCCCTGCTGGCGCTTGCCAATACGGTTAATGGCGTTGCCTTGGAGTCGTGTGCCTCGGCGACCCAGTGCACCCGCGATAAACCCGTTCTGAAGGTGGGGGGAAGTGGTGTTTCCGGCTCGATCTTCATGGACAATGCCGACTATCGCGATTACCTGCACGATGTATTCGATGCTCAGATCGCCGATATGGAAAGCGGTGCCGTGGCCCAAGTGGCCTATGCCAATCAGGTCCCCTTTATTGCGTTCCGTAGCGTGTCTGACCTGGCTGGAGGCGAGGACGACCAAAACGGCAAGCACATCTATTCGAGCATGGCGGCTAACAATGTCGCGGCGGTCGTGTGTGCCTTCTTCAAGCAGCTTTCAGCGTCGCCTCTTTCTGCCAGCAAGGTGTAAAGAATAAGCGCATGACGTAGTGTCATGATGTGAGGGCGTTTAGCACGTCCTCACCTATGTTTCTGTGCCGCCCTCGTACTGAAATTTCCTTCCTCTCTCCCTTACCTTTTGCATGGCTTTCCCGATTGAGTTGCTAGGCTCATATGCATGGGGCCAGCACCTATTCACAGAATAAAATTTTTATCGCGAAAGGCTGTGGAAAACTGTGTGTGTATCCTGTTGTACACCTGTTTCTTGCTTGTGAAATACCTGCGTCAATAGTGCACAGTAGAGGGCTTTCCCCCTTGTTGCATGGAGGCTTTTAGGGCGCGCAAGGCTGTGCATATCTCGGGGGATAGTTGTAAATTGAGAAAGTGGCCAAAGGCACTATATATAGTGTGGTAATGGGTTCTCTTGGCCTATATGTGGTGGTATGTCAAGAGTGGAGAGATGGCCATTTTGAGTGTAGAATCGCGCACCACAACGTGGGTCAAAGTTGCACATTGACAAACAGCCGTGACAGGTAGGTTTGTGGCTGTTTTTTTACCGTCTTTGTGGTTCTGCACCTTGCCACTTATTGATCATGCCTATCCTTTTTCAACTGCCGGAAAAGGACGCGTGCATACCGGATAGCTAGCGAGATTTTATGACTTTCATTGTTAAGGATAACGGCAAGCGCCAGATGGCTTTCGAGCGCGCACGTCTCGAGCGCTATCTGGACAATATCCACGCTGAATTTCCGCAGCTGGATATCGAAAGCTACAAGCGCAAAGTGTTTTCCTACATCGAACGCCGAGAATCCATCGCGGCTGACGATATGGTCGACTACCTGATTCGCGAAGCGGAATCGCTGACCGATATCACGACGCCCGAATGGGAAATGTTTGCTGCACGCCTGTACCTTAACAAGCTGTACAAGAAAGCCAGCAAAAATCGCTTCTACAACGATGACGACAAGTACGGTTCCTACGTTGGCCTTCAGGAAAGCCTAGGTGAACGTGGTATCTACTCTGGCGATATCCTGCGCAACTATTCCAAAGATGAGCTGCTAGAAGCCAGCGCGGTCATTGAGCCGGAACGTGACAAGCTGTTCACGTACAACGGCCTGTACCTGCTGGCAACGCGCTATCTGGCATCTGATCACACTAAGAGCGTTTACGAGCTGCCTCAGGAACGCTGGCTGACCATTGCACTGTACCTGATGCAGGATGAGAAGCCGCGTGAGCGTCGTATGACGCTGGTCAAGGAAGCGTATTGGGCACTATCCAACCTCTACATGACCGTGGCAACGCCGACACTGGCCAATGCCGGCAAGATCGGCGGTCAGCTGTCCAGCTGCTTCATCGATACCGTCGATGATAGCCTGCAGGGTATCTACGACAGCAATACTGATATCGCGCGCGTGTCCAAGCACGGTGGTGGCGTCGGTGCCTACCTCGGCTATGTACGCTCTACCGGCTCCGAGATCCGCGGTGTCAAAGGCTCCAGCGGCGGTGTCGTGCCGTGGATCAAGCAGCTCAACAACACGGCAGTCAGCGTTGATCAGCTCGGTCAGCGTAAAGGAGCCGTGGCGGTCTATCTTGATATCTTCCATAAAGACATCGAGATGTTCCTCGACCTGCGCCTGAACAATGGTGACCAGCGCCTGCGTGCGCACGACGTATTCACGGCCGTCTGCGTTCCCGACCTCTTTATGGAAGTGGTTGAGCGCCGCGGTGATTGGTATCTGTTCGACCCGCACGAAGTGAAACAGAAGAAAGGCTGGTACCTGCAGGACTTCTTCGACGAGCGTCGTGGTGAAGGTTCTTTCCGTCGCAAGTATGAAGAGCTGGTGGCCGACGAGAACATCAGCCGTCGCGTCGTGAAGGCGATCGATATCTTCAAGCGCATCATGATCAGTCAGCTGGAAACCGGCAACCCGTTCATGTTCTACCGTGACGAAGTCAACCGGATGAACCCGAACAAGCACAAGGGCATGGTCTATTCCAGCAACCTGTGCACCGAGATCCTGCAGAATATGAGCCCGACCCGCCTGATCCAAGAAGTGATCAGCGGCGATCAGATTGTGATCACCAAGCAGGCCGGCGATTTCGTTGTCTGCAACCTGTCTTCCATCAACCTAGGACGCGCGGTCACGGCCGAGTCCGATCTGGTGGAAGAAGACATTCTCGAGCGTCTGATTGCTATCGAAGTGCGCATGCTCGACAACGTTATCGACCTCAACAAGCTGCCCGTGCCGCAGGCGACCATCACTAACCGTCGCTATCGCTCGATCGGCTTGGGAACGTTTGGCTGGCACCACCTGCTGGCCCAAAAAGGCATCGACTGGAATTCGCCCGAAGCCGAGCAGTACGCGGATGAGCTGTACGAGCGCATTAACTACCTCGCCATCAAAGCAAGTAACGCGCTGGCGAAGGAAAAAGGCTCTTACGAGCATTTCGCAGGCAGTGACTGGCAGACGGGTGAATACTTCGAGCGCCGTGACTACACTTCCGCAGCGTGGAGCACCCTGGCCGCCGACGTTGCCGAAAATGGCGTGCGCAACGCCTATCTGATCGCCGTCGCGCCGAATATGAGTACCGCCCAGATCGCAGGTTCTACCGCGTCGATCGACCCAGTCTTCAGCGCCTTCTACTATGAAGAAAAGAAAGACTATCGCCGCCCGGTCATCGCGCCTGATCTGTCGCTCGATACCTACCCCTTCTACGAGAAGGGCGCTTACAAGGTCGACCAGTTCGCTAGCATCCGTCAGAACGCGCGTCGTCAGCGCCATGTCGATCAGGCGATCAGCTTCAACTTCTACGTGCCGAGCACGATTCGTGCAGCAACGCTGCTGAATCTGCACATGACGGCATGGAAGGAAGGCATGAAGACGTCGTACTACGTGCGCTCCAACGATATCGATATCGAAGAATGCGAGTGGTGCGCTAGCTGAGGACACCTCCTCCTCGCCGCACCTCATCAGAAGAAGCACAGGAGCCCATTCTCCTGTGCTTTCGCCATTCTTTAAACCCAGTTTTCAGTAGGTAAGTGTCATGTCCAACGCCAACGGCCACCTCAAGCGTATCAAGATCCTCGAACCGACTTTCCCGAACCGCTCCACCGGCATCATCAATGGTGAAACCAGCGGTATCCTGAACTGGAACGACATTCCGTACCCGTCCTTCTATCGCGCGTACAAAGAACTGTCGACCAACTACTGGATTCCCGATGAAGTCGACATGAAAGGGGACGCGCGTCAGTACGAGGAGCTGGATCGTCACGAGAAGTACGCCTTCGATGCGATCATTGGCCTGCTGGCGACGCTGGACTCCCCGCAGACACGCTTTATCTACAACATCGCGGAATACATCACCGATCCTGCTGCGCATGCCAACGCGGCGATCATCGGTCAGCAGGAAGTGATCCATAACGAGAGCTATTCTTATGTGCTCGCGTCGATCACAGGTCTGCAGGATCAGAAGCGCGTGTTTGAACTGGCGCGTACCCATCCGACGATCATCAAGCGCAACCAGCCGATCATGGACGCCTACAACGAGTTCATGACAGAGAAATCGCCAGAAACCATGCTGAAGGCGCTGGTTCAGTCGTCGATCCTGGAAGGCATCAACTTCTATTCCGGCTTCGCATACTTCTACAATCTGGTGCGCCAGAACCGCATGACGGGTACCGGTAAGATTATCAGCTTCATCAACCGCGACGAGCTGGCCCACTCCAAATTCATTTCTGAGTTGATTCGCGCCATTCTGGCTGAGAACAACCAGCTCAATACCGATAACCTGACGGAATACGTCCACGAAGCGTTCCGCCACGCGGTCGATCTGGAAACCATCTGGTCCGGTGAAGTGCTCGATAAGGTGGATGGTATCGACGTCGATGAAATGATCGGTTACGTGAAGTACCGCGCCAACAAGATGGCGGGCATGCTAGGCATCGAAAGCATGTACAGTGAAAGCAGCAGCAACATCATGCCGTGGATCAAGGCCTACGCAGACAACTTCACGCATACCAAGACGGACTTCTTCGAAATGCGTAACGCCAGCTATAAGAAAACTAACCTTGATAACGGCTTCGACGATCTCTGATCGACGCCGCAGGGCATGTCGGCGGTTCTTGCCGTACGCTGCCTTCTGGTAGAACGGTCGATTCTTGGAGTGGCCGTCTGCCATGCCATATTCCGATATGAATTCGGGCAGGAACGGGCCTGCCCATGAAAGGTCTTCATCTGGGGGAGCTCGACAATGCGTGTGCTGATGGCCTATGACTCATTAAGCGGCAACACGAAGGAAGTGGCCGATATTGCGGCTGCCGAAGTGCGCCGCCTGGGCCATGCGCTGGACGTGACGTATGCCACCATCGAGCACTATCAGGAACGAGGCGACTACGACCTCTACCTGCTAGGTAGCTGGACCAGCGACTATGGCCGCACGCCCCCTGAAATGAAGGAATTCATCGCCGAACTGGTCGATGCCAAGGGCAAGCCCGAGCACGTGGCCGTGTTCGGCACGGGTGAAACCCAATGGGGCATGGAAGTGTACTGCGGTGCCGTTAACCGTATGGCCGCGTTCTTCGGCTCGCACTACCCCACGCTCAAGATCGAACAGATGCCTCATTCGGCAAAGGATACTGCTGCTATCCACGATTGGGTGCAGCGCGTCATCGCACAACGAGAAGAGTCTCCGCTCGCATGAACAAGATCGAAATCACGACCGTTGAAGCGTTTCACGAAGCGCTGGCCGCACACGACTACGTACTGGCGGATTTCTACAAGGACAACTGCCCGGGCTGTAAAATGCTCGATATGTCCCTGAACCGCTTTGCCACGACACCTGCGGCCGAAGGCGTTACGCTGCTGAAAGTGAAGCTGGAAAACGTGGGTGAGGCGTTCTTCCATGAGTTGAAGCTGCGCCAGACACCGACGCTGATCATGTATCGCGGCAGTGAAGAGCTTGGCCGCCAGCCGGGATTCGCCCAGCCCGCGCAGATCGAAGCGCTGGTGGCACAGCCTGCATAAATTGACGTTGCCTCGTTAGTGTCTGCTATCGCGCCATTCCCAATAGTACAGGTATATTGGCCGGGCAGAATATAAAGGGTGGTCTATAGTGAGTAGTGTGTTGTCACCCTTGATGATTGGGCAGCGTTGATTGGTCGTACAGGTACCCTCCTGTGCGGCCTTTTGTTTATGGGGAGCGAGTGCTCATGATGAGCGGAAGTCTCCACGGGTATTGGAACAAGGCATATGACACGCAATGGATTTTGCAGGACGCTATCGGCGTTGGCGACAGGAGTGGTGGCGCTGATCGGTACGTTCATGATGGTGGCTTCATGCCGTGCGCATGCCACTTCCCAGCCCGCTTTTCAGTTTCCGACCTCGGTGCAGCAGGGCAGCCTGATCATTGGGCGTGTGGCCGCGGGTATCAAAGAAGTGCGCTATGACGGGCATGTGCTGCGTATCTCACCAGAAGGCTGGGTTGTGTTGGGGGTAGGGCGCAATGCTGAGCAGCCTGCCGTTGTCGATGTCGTGACCAGTAGCGGTCAGCGCAGTCAGGCGCATATTGACGTCACTCCGCGCGACTGGCCAATAGAAAACGTCAACGGTGTCCCACCCAAAACGGTGGCACCTCCGCCTGCTATTGCCGAGCGTATCAAGCGTGAGCAGGCCGAAGTCACGTCGGCACGTCTGCGTGATGATGCACGCACTGACTTCGCTACACGGTTCATATGGCCTGTGGAAGGGCGCATCAGTGGCCGATTCGGCAACCAGCGCGTCTATAACGGTACGCCAGGTACTCCTCATTCGGGAATGGACATTGCTGCCGCACAGGGGACGCCTGTTAAGGCGCCAGCAGCGGGTTTGGTCACCTTCGCCAATGCGAACCTCTACCTAACTGGAGGCACCATACTGATTGATCACGGGCAAGGGGTCAGTTCGAACTTTCTGCACCTGTCACGTATTGATGTGAAGCCGGGCCAGTACGTACAGCAAGGCCAGGTCATCGGTGCCGTCGGTGCAACAGGGCGCGCGACAGGGCCTCATCTGCACTGGGGAATGAACTGGTTCGACGTACGCGTCGATCCTCTGTTAGTGCTGGAAGCCACAAAGGCCATGCCTCGCTAGAGGCACAGCCTTTGCTGTGAATGTTGCTCTGTAAAGATTAGAGCATTAGTTGACGACCACCTCCGTATTAACCTCGCTGGCCGTAAAGTTGGTCAGCGTGCTCAGCATGCCGCGCCCTGTCATGTAGACCTTGTTGCCACCGTTGCCTGAGCCGGTCAGCGAATCTGCGGCATACATCGAATTGCCGCGGATATGCCAGCCATCGGTGGCGTTGTTGGTCGACGTGCTGGGGTGGAACATGACCGCATGGTTGGCCACGATGAAGCCGTGAATGCGGTTGTTGTTCGCCGTCGCACCATTGATGTCCATTGCGGAGGCGTGCCATGCGCCGAAGCCGTAGTTGTTGCGCTCGGCCGTGGAGTCAAAGGCCAGCAGATAGCTCCCATCGGTCGCGACGAATCCGCAGTCGGGGTTGTCGTAAGCCTCACTTTTATTGGCTTCCATCATCCCTCCATTGAGGGCATAGAACCCGTGGGTGATGTTGTTGTGGGACTTGCACCTCGAGGCCCACATATGGCCGCCATTGCTGTAGAAGCCTGCCTTGTAGTTCCCTGTCGCTTCACTGTTCGTTGCGTCAACGAATCCGCCTGCTTCGGCTGTTACCCCGAACCCTAGCGACGTGCCATCACGACAGTCGGTGACCTTGATACCGTTGCACTTGATGCTAGCAGCATACGCATGCACGCCGCAGTCTCCGGCGCGGTTGATGATGATGCCCTCATCGCAGTTGACGGATGCACCGAACTTGGCCTGGATGCCGTAATACATGTCGTTGATGATCATGGCACCGCCAATGTTGACGGAGCTGCCATCGGTGACGTGAATACCACAGCCATAGCACTCCGAGTTCCAAGTGCCATTGTCCGCATGGCCGTTATAGCCTTGGATGGTGAATCCATTGATCTTGCCCAGAGAGTGGCCTTTCTCGAGGTTAAAGCAGCTCTGGTTGCTGGTGCAGGCGATCTTCAGCACGCAGTTGCTTGGCGTGCTCGTGTTGCCCAGAATCGCGACGCGCGGGCCGATGTTGATCTGCGGCGACATCTGCGCCACTTCATAGGTGCCATCGGCGACCTGAATGTTGCAGAATCCGTCGTGGATCTCGAACAGCTCGACGCAGGCAATGGCCTCGGCCAGTGTCGCGAAGGTGTTGGGTACATGGATAGTGATTGTCGAATGGATGGGTCCCACCAGGAACGACTGTCCGTTGTAGACCAGAGCGCCAGCGCCTCTAAATGAGCATAAATGTTTCAGTAAGGTGTTATCTGTGATCAGATAGTTACCTTCTGGAACCATAAGAACGCCTTGCTCAAGAGCGCGGCGGATGGCATCGGTATCATCATGCTGGTTATCGCCCAGAGCGCCGAACTGACGGACGGATTGTGCAGATCCTTCCGCCAAGCGCCAGTGGCGTACCTTGTTGGTGCTGATGATGACGTTGCCGCCACTGTCTTCGGTCCAGTTGTCGCCATCCTGATAGGAATAGATGCCGCCACCGCCGTCTCCGGGGAAGTAGTAGCCTAGGGTCATGACAGCCTTGATGCTGGCATCTTCGATCGTACGCAGTACGCTAACGTTATCAACGACCTGGATATTGGAAATATCGGTCATAGGGACTTTCCTTTAAGAATATAAGTTGGGCGCTGCAGCAGTGCGCGCTCAGTGATTCGGGTATCAATTCAGGAAGGGAAGGCGCTATGGCAGAAGTGAAGCGCAGTGAGGTCGTGACGTAAAATCACGATGAATTCACATCGTCTGCATGCTTGCTCTGGTCGATAACATATCCTCGGCTTTATGATTCAATGCAATGACAGCAAATGGCCTAAGCAAGGAGATGCCATCATGAAGCGGCTAGGTACGATGCTGCTATTCCTGTTCACACTGACGGGCTGTAGCCTGAATCCGTGGCAGGAATCCCAGCCAAAGCGTCAACCTTTTCCTGAAGACGTGTATAAGACTTTGCCGAAGACCGGTGATTCCTCTTTATCCGGTGTGGTTATGGTGTCTACACAACAGGGCGAGGTACATTACGGTAACCGTGTCGAAGTGGTTGCTGCTCCGGCAACGTCTTATTCACAAGAGGCGTATGATGCACTGAGTAAAGGGCAACCTGTACCTTCGGCAGACCCTCGGGCACAGGCTTACACCCGCCATGCTCAAACCGACAAACAGGGCTTCTTCCGCATGATGTACATGCCGGCGGGACGCTATTTCGTTATCAGTCAGGTGCGCTGGAAAGACGAGCAGGGTGAACAGCATCAAATCGTGCGCGATGATGTCACGTTGAAACCGCACGAAACGACCTACGTCAACCTGATGAATCCATAATGGTCTATATATGAGCGATTTCGATATTTAACATCGAAATTAATCGGTGTTTTCCTGCCTCTAGAACATACAGAATCGAAGTTATTCATCTTCAATGTATCTATAGCAGGAAGCCCCGATGTCCAATGCTCTGGAAACCAGCTTTGAATTCTTTCCGCCCAGGACACCCGTCGGGCAGGAAAAACTGGCCTCATTGTGCGACCGTCTGGTGGCCTATGATCCTACTTTCTTTTCGGTAACTTACGGGGCGGGTGCCTCCGTGCGCGAACGCACGCTGGATGCCGTCATTCGTGCGCGCCGTGGCAATGTCGATGCGGCCCCACACCTGTCCTGCATTGGCAGTGACCGCGAAAACCTCGCCGAATTGCTGGCCACTTATCGGCGCGAAGGCGTGCGCCGCATCGTAGCGCTGCGCGGTGATGTCCCGTCCGGTGAGATTTCGGTCGGTGAATTCCGCTATGCCAATGAGCTGATCGAATTCATTCGTGAGGAAACGGGCGATGCGTTCGAGCTGATCGCGGCAGCCTACCCTGAAATGCATCCGCAGGCGCCGAACTACGAAACTGACCTGCGCTATTTCGTCAACAAGATGCAGGCGGGTGCTGACAAAGCGATCACGCAGTATTTCTACGATGCAGAAGCCTATTTCCACTTTGTCGAAAAGGCGCAAGCACAGGGTATCGACAAGCCGATCATTCCCGGCATTATGCCGATCGTCGATGCCGATAAGCTGCGTCGCTTCTCGGCAACGTGTGGTGCCAGCATTCCCCGCTGGATTGACAAGCAATTGGATGCTTACGCTATGGACCCGCAAAGCCTGCAGGCATTCGGTCAGGAAGTTGTCACGCGCCTGTGTGAACGTCTTATCGAAGGTGGCGCACCGGGATTGCACTTCTATACCCTGAACCAAGCAGAACCGACTCTGGCCGTGCTCGATAACCTGAACGTCAATCGCGCTTAGGTGCCATGAGTTAGCCCAGCCTTGTACTGCGGGAATGAAGGACGGTAGGCTGTGTGACGAATACGAAAAAGGGACGCTATCAAAGCGTCCCTTTTTGCGTCAGAAGGCGACGAAGCCGTCGCCTGCCGATGATCTATTACACAGAAGCAGTAATGCCGGAGTGGCGCAGCAATGCATCAATACGCGGCGCGCGTCCGCGGAAGTTCTGGAACAGCACGGCGGCATCTTCCGCCCCCCCTTTCTCAAGAATCTCCTGGCGAAAGCGCTGGCCTGTGGCACGATCGAAAACGCCTGCTTCTTCGAAGGCGGAATACGCATCAGATGACAGCACTTCTGCCCACTTGTAGCTGTAGTAGCCCGCCGCATAGCCACCGGCAAAGATATGACTGAAGCCGTGCTGGAAACGGTTGAAACGTGTCTGCGGCACAACGGCGACTTTCAGGCGGACATCGTTCAGCAGTGACTGGATGTCGTCGGCACTCGGCGTTTTCAGCTCATTGTGAAGACGGAAGTCGAACAGCGAGAATTCCAGCTGACGCATCATCATCATGGCCGACTGGAAGTTCCGTGCGGCCACCAGCTTGTCGAACAGCGCCTGCGGCAGTGTTTCGCCGGTATCTACATGAGAGGCGATCAGATCAAGTCCTTCACGTTCCCAGCAGAAGTTTTCCATGAACTGGCTGGGCAGCTCGACCGCATCCCATGCCACGCCACTGATGCCGGACACATCGGAGACTTCCTGCTGGGTCAGCATGTGGTGCAGACCGTGACCGAACTCGTGGAACAGGGTGGTCACTTCATCGTGCGTCAGCAGCGCTGGGCGATCACCCACCGGGCGTGTGAAGTTGCACACCAGATAGGCCACTGGCAGCTGGAGTGAGCCATCTTCGCGACGACGACGTGTCCGGCACGCATCCATCCATGCGCCGCCACGTTTGCCTTCGCGGGCATACAGATCGAGATAGAAGCCAGCGATGGGCTGGTCATCTTCAAGCACTTCGAAATAGCGAACGTCAGGGTGCCATACCTCTACATCCTTGTTTTCACGGAAGGTCAGGCCGTACAGGCGGTTGACTACGCCGAACAGCCCTTCGATCACTTTGGGAGCGGGGAAATAGGGACGCAGTGCTTCCTGAGAAATGGCATAGCGCTGTTCACGCAATTTTTCGCTGGCGTAGGTGATGTCCCATGGTGCCAGCGTATCAAGCCCCAGCTGTTCCTGTGCGAACTGCTGCAGCTCGCCGAATTCGGTTTCTGCCTGCGGACGAGCGCGGTCCGCTAGATCGTTAAGGAAATCCAGCACCTGTGCAGGCGATGCCGCCATCTTGGTCGCCAGTGACAGCTCAGCATAGGTGGCAAAGCCCAGTAGTGCGGCCAGTTCCTGACGCAGCGTCACCATCTCGCTCATGATGACCGAGTTGTCGTACTGGCCCGCATTCGGCCCTTGGTCGGATGCGCGAGTAACGAAAGCGGTATAAACCTCTTCTCGCAGAGCGCGGTCATCGGCATAGCTCATGACCGGGAAATAGCTCGGGAAGTCGAGCGTGATGCGGTAGCCTTCAACGCCTTTGGCTTCGGCATTGGCTTTCAGCATGTCGAGCGCACTTTCCGGCAGGCCCGACAGACGATCGCGTTCGACATCGAGGTGCCATGCCTGCGTTGCATCCAACACATTGTTGGAGAACTGGTTCGACAGCTCGGACAGACGTGCGCGAATTTCACCGAAGCGTTTCTTCTTGTCTTCGGGAAGATCAACACCGGCCAAGCGGAAATCACGCAGCGTATTGTCGATGGCACGTTTCTGGGCGATGGAAAGCTGAGCGTATTCTTGCCCGTCACGCAGTGCCTGATAGGCCTTAAACAGCCCTTGGTGTTGTCCGAACCATGTGCTGTAGGCGGACAGTTCGCCCAGACAGGACTGATAGGCAGCGCGCAGTTCCGTAGAGTTCATGACGGAATTCAGGTGCGATACCGGCGACCATGCCTGTCCCGTGGCTTCACCGTAGGTGTCCAGCGGTTGAACCAGTCCCTTCCAGCTGTAATCGCCTTTGGCTACGACTTCTTCCACGATATGGCGGTCATCGGCCAGCAGCTTTTCGATAGCAGGCACGACGTGCTCAGGACGAATATCATTGAACGGCGGCAGGGTGTGCGGCGTCAGCAGAGGGTTCTGATCGACAGCGTGAGACATGGCGGATACTCGCTTGTGCGTAAGTGATACATAGTAGAGTGAGGGTGGTAGGCAATAGTTTCAATGCGTATGAGAAGCACTCTCTTCATAATGGGTATCGGCTGCGCAAGTGTCATTCCGTGATACACATCGCGCCGAGGCTTGCTGCAGCTGGTGTGTGGCGGATAGCCTTGCTAGATTGCTGCGCTTTGGCTCGTGCTATGATGAGCCCCTCCATTTTTTAGAACAGTCCCATTAGCCCTGATCGTGGGTGCGTCACCAGCAGGAAGTGAACATGAGCGAAGTTGTTGAGCGCTGGAGCTCCAAGCGTGCATTTATATTAGCCGTTGCCGGCGCTGCCATTGGTCTGGGGAATATCTGGCGCTTCCCTTATATCGCAGGTGAGAACGGCGGAGCGGTGTTCTTTCTGCTCTACGTCTTCTTTGTACTGGCGATGGGCTTGCCGATCATGGCGGCTGAAATCATGATCGGGCGTGCAGGGCGCCGTCCTCCTATTCAGGCACTGGGCACGTTGGCGGCCAGCGTAGGTCGCTCACAGGGCTGGAAGCTTATCGGTGTGCTGGGCTTGGTCACCGTTTTCCTCGTCCTGTCCTTCTACTCTGTTGTATCAGGGTGGGTGCTGGAGTATTTACGCGAAGTGGTCACTGGGACCGTAGTGACAGGGCCTGCCGAGCAGGTCAACGCGTCGTTTGGCAACTTCTTGGAAGATCCGGTACGCGTTGTAGGTAACCATACCGTGTTTATGGTTATCACGATGGCTGTGGTGGCGGCTGGTATTGCCAAAGGTTTGGAAAAACTCAATAACTGGCTGATGCCGCTGCTGTACTTGTTGATGATCGCGCTAGTGATCTACGCCGCAACCACGCCGGGCTTCGGTGCTGCTGTGCATTGGCTGTTCACGCCGGATATTTCCAAGCTGTCGATGAAGGTTGTGCTTAATGCGATGGGGCATGCCTTCTTTACGCTGGCCGTAGGTGCCTGCGCACTGATGGCCTACGGTGCCTACATGCCGGAACATCAGAGCCTGCCCAAAGCGATCACCATTGTTGCGCTGCTGGATATTCTGGTGGCCATTCTCTCGGGTATCGCCATCTTCTCGGTTGTCTTCACCGAAGGATTTGACCCCGCAGGCGGCCCTCAGCTGGTGTTCGTGACGTTGCCGCTGGCGCTGGGGGCGTTGCCTCTTGGCCACGTACTGCTGGGCATGTTCTTCGCGCTGCTGCTGTTCGCTACGTGGACATCGTCGATCAATATGGCCGAACCCATGGTGTCCACCCTGCAGGACAAGGGTATGCGCCGACCGATGGCGGCCCTATGGGTAGGCATCTGCGTATGGGCCTTCGGCCTGCTGCCAGCGCTGTCCTTCTCCAGCCTCAAGGAGGTGCACCTGTGGGCAGGGCAGTCGATCTTTGATGTCATCACCAACATCCCTTCCGACCTGTTTCTGCCGTTAGGCGGGCTGCTGATCGCCATCTTTGCTATCTACGTGCTGGATCCGTCCAAAGCAGAAGAGGCTTACGGGGCGCATCATGCAGGCTTTGTACTGTGGCGGGCGGTGACCCGCTATGCAGCGATACCGCTCGTTGCCATCGTGCTGCTAGCGGCCGCGCTGGTCATGCTCAAACCCTTCCTGAGTGACAATGAGGTGACACGATGGGTATTCGCACATATCGGGGCATGACGCCCACGCTAGGCGCACGCGTCTATGTCGATCCCGACAGCGTGGTGTTGGGTGATGTCACGCTAGGAGACGATGTCTCCATCTGGCCGAAAGCCGTGCTGCGGGGTGATGTAAACGGCATTCGTATCGGTGCGCGTAGCAATGTGCAGGACGGGGTTGTCTTGCACACCACATACGATGGGCCTTTCACTCCCCAGGGGTTTCCCGTGACGATTGGTGAAGAGGTCACTATTGGTCATAGCGCTGTCATTCATGCCTGCACTATCCATGATCGCGTGCTGATCGGCATGGGCGCCATCGTATTGGACGGTTCTGTTGTCCAGACGAACGTCATTGTGGCGGCAGGTGCCGTAGTCCCTCCTGGCAAAGTGCTGGAGAGTGGCTATGTCTATGCAGGGAACCCCGCACGGCCACTGCGCCCACTGCGAGAGCAAGAGTATGAATTTTTGCCTTACTCTGCCGACTGCTATGTGACGTTGAAAGAAACCTTTCTCGCTGATAGCGAATAAAAGACCTCGCTGGCGGCATAGGGCCTGTTTTTGTCTATTGGCATGAAGTGCAATGTTACGTCATGATACTGTCTGTTCATTCAGTACTGTATCTATAGTGAGGCGTTACTGCATCACATGGCCAATTTCAGAACACATCTTGCGGTAGCCTCCCTGGCCGGAGGGTGCTTTGCCATTGCAGGCTATCATGCCTCTGCTCTCAACCTTTCCGATGCCATCAGCGTTGCGGGTCTCATGGCGCTAGGTGGCATCATGCCCGACATAGATGCGGATCGTTCCCATACGGTGCGCCTAGTCTTTACTGTATTGGCAGTTGGCGCCGTCATCATGACCGTCATCAGTGCCTTACCTCTGGTCACGACGCCCGGTCTAATCCTTCTCGCATTGCTCTCCTTCCTAGGCACACGCTATGTCGCAAGTGCCTTTTTTCGCAGATTGACCGTGCATCGCGGCATATGGCATTCGCTGCTGGCAGGCCTGACCGTAGGTGTTGTCATCACGGCCGCCAGCGTTCATTTGTTTGGAAGCTCTGCTTGGCTCGGTTGGCTGCAAGGGTGCGCAATGCTGGTGGGCTACGTCATTCATCTACTGTTGGATGAGATATGGAGCATCGACGCATCGGGGCTGCGATTGAAGAAGTCGTTTGGTACCGCACTCAAACCACTGGACATACATGCTCCCCAGACAGCGCTCCCCATGGTCGCTGCCATCGTTATTTGTCACCCTTGGTTGCCGCCGCTGGACGCGCTGTGGGGGGTATGGCACACCGTGCAGGGCGTATGGCGGCATCTTCTTTAATGAATATTTTTTATGGATGTAGAAATAAAGATCACAAAGCCCTTGCCAACCCCCGGTGATCTCTGTAAAGTACGCCCTCGCTGCCAGGGCAAACGTCGGGTGGCACGGAAGCTAACCTCTTGTAGGTCTTCGCTTTTTTTGAAGAGGTTTCAGTTGAGATGGTCGTATCGTCTCCTGAAATGATCGCCAAATCGGCGGTTGACAAAATCTTCAGAAAATGTAGAATGTGCTTCCACTTGCTGAGCAGCAAACGCCGCTCGCAAGACGCTCTTTAACAAGATGATCAGGCAATTTGTGTGGGTGCTTGAGGTTTTCGAAGTGAATCATCATTTCGAGCATCAAGTAGCTCATCGATTCAATGAGTTGTTTCGATACTCGAGCCGGATTGGTCACCTAATGACCAATGAAAGATTTAAACTGAAGAGTTTGATCATGGCTCAGATTGAACGCTGGCGGCAGGCCTAACACATGCAAGTCGAGCGGCAGCACGGGAAGCTTGCTTCCTGGTGGCGAGCGGCGGACGGGTGAGTAATGCATGGGAATCTGCCCGATAGTGGGGGATAACGTGTGGAAACGCACGCTAATACCGCATACGTCCTACGGGAGAAAGGAGGGGATCTTCGGACCTTTCGCTATCGGATGAGCCCATGTTGGATTAGCTAGTTGGTGAGGTAATGGCTCACCAAGGCAACGATCCATAGCTGGTCTGAGAGGATGATCAGCCACACTGGGACTGAGACACGGCCCAGACTCCTACGGGAGGCAGCAGTGGGGAATATTGGACAATGGGCGAAAGCCTGATCCAGCCATGCCGCGTGTGTGAAGAAGGCCTTAGGGTTGTAAAGCACTTTCAGTGGGGAAGAAAGCCTGAGACCTAATACGTTTCAGGAAGGACATCACCCACAGAAGAAGCACCGGCTAACTCCGTGCCAGCAGCCGCGGTAATACGGAGGGTGCGAGCGTTAATCGGAATTACTGGGCGTAAAGGGCGCGTAGGCGGTCTGTTAAGCCAGATGTGAAAGCCCCGGGCTTAACCTGGGAACAGCATTTGGAACTGGCAGACTTGAGTGCAGGAGAGGAAGGTAGAATTCCAGGTGTAGCGGTGAAATGCGTAGAGATCTGGAGGAATACCAGTGGCGAAGGCGGCCTTCTGGACTGACACTGACGCTGAGGCGCGAAAGCGTGGGTAGCAAACAGGATTAGATACCCTGGTAGTCCACGCCGTAAACGATGTCAACTAGCCGTTGGATCCCTTGAGGATTTAGTGGCGCAGCTAACGCACTAAGTTGACCGCCTGGGGAGTACGGTCGCAAGACTAAAACTCAAATGAATTGACGGGGGCCCGCACAAGCGGTGGAGCATGTGGTTTAATTCGATGCAACGCGAAGAACCTTACCTACTCTTGACATCCAGAGAACTTTCCAGAGATGGATGGGTGCCTTCGGGAACTCTGAGACAGGTGCTGCATGGCTGTCGTCAGCTCGTGTTGTGAAATGTTGGGTTAAGTCCCGTAACGAGCGCAACCCCTATCCTTATTTGCCAGCGATTCGGTCGGGAACTCTAAGGAGACTGCCGGTGACAAGCCGGAGGAAGGTGGGGACGACGTCAAGTCATCATGGCCCTTACGAGTAGGGCTACACACGTGCTACAATGACGAGTACAGAGGGTTGCGAAGCGGCGACGTGAAGCTAATCCCAGAAAGCTCGCCTCAGTCCGGATCGGAGTCTGCAACTCGACTCCGTGAAGTCGGAATCGCTAGTAATCGCGAATCAGAATGTCGCGGTGAATACGTTCCCGGGCCTTGTACACACCGCCCGTCACACCATGGGAGTGGATTGCACCAGAAGTGGCTAGTTTAACCTTCGGGAAAACGGTTACCACGGTGTGGTTCATGACTGGGGTGAAGTCGTAACAAGGTAGCCGTAGGGGAACCTGCGGCTGGATCACCTCCTTAAACGTAAAATGATCACCTCGTGATCTTAAGTACCCACAACAAATTGCCTGATCTTGATAGAGCGAAGTACTGCAGGGGATATTCCCTGGCCGTGCGCAAGCAGTTGCCGGGTCTGTAGCTCAGTTGGTTAGAGCGCACCCCTGATAAGGGTGAGGTCGGCAGTTCGAGTCTGCCCAGACCCACCATTATTATATGGGGCCATAGCTCAGCTGGGAGAGCGCCTGCCTTGCACGCAGGAGGTCAGGAGTTCGATCCTCCTTGGCTCCACCATCTGACTGTCTTGATGGCCGGTTACCCAGTACTTAGTTTAGTGATCTAGCTTCTAGTCACGAACCAATCTTCATTGCCTGATGATTGATTATTAGAGAGTGTAATAATCAATACCACATCATGTGATGCATGTTGTTTCCTGACTGTAAGCTTCTTGCTCGCAGTATTGCTCTTTAACAATGTAAATCATGCTGATGCCAAGTCCAATGGAACGCCGTCAGATTTTACTTCCTCGGAAGTAGCATCCGATAGGCCGTGACATTGGCAAATGAGATACGTCTCAAGCGTATCCGGCGAAAATTGTTTTCGTTTGAATCGTGATCTATGACTCTTTCGGGTTATATGGTCAAGCGATTAAGCGCACACGGTGGATGCCTAGGCAGCCAGAGGCGATGAAAGACGTGATAGCCTGCGATAAGCATCGGGGAGGTGGCAAATGACCTTTGATCCGGTGATCTCTGAATGGGGAAACCCACCCGTCATAAGACGGGTATCCTTACCTGAATACATAGGGTATGGAGGCAAACCGGGAGAACTGAAACATCTAAGTACCCCGAGGAAAAGAAATCAATCGAGATTCCCCCAGTAGCGGCGAGCGACCGGGGACTAGCCCTTAAGTCTTAGTTGTATTAGCGGAAGTGTTTGGAAATGCACGCCATAGTGGGTGATAGCCCCGTACGCGAAAATGCAATTAAGGTGAAATCGAGTAGGTCGGAGCACGTGAAACTTTGACTGAACATGGGGGGACCATCCTCCAAGGCTAAATACTCCTGGCTGACCGATAGTGAACCAGTACCGTGAGGGAAAGGCGAAAAGAACCCCAGTGAGGGGAGTGAAATAGATCCTGAAACCGTGTGCGTACAAGCAGTGGGAGCAGACTTGTTCTGTGACTGCGTACCTTTTGTATAATGGGTCAGCGACTTATTCTCAGTAGCGAGCTTAACCGTATAGGGGAGGCGTAGGGAAACCGAGTCTTAAATGGGCGACATAGTTGCTGGGAATAGACCCGAAACCGGGCGATCTATCCATGAGCAGGTTGAAGGTTGAGTAACATCAACTGGAGGACCGAACCGGGATCTGTTGAAAAAGATTCGGATGACTTGTGGATCGGAGTGAAAGGCTAATCAAGCTCGGAGATAGCTGGTTCTCCTCGAAAGCTATTTAGGTAGCGCCTCATGTATCACCGCCGGGGGTAGAGCACTGTTTCGGCTAGGGGGTCATCCCGACTTACCAACCCGAGGCAAACTCCGAATACCGGTGAGTGCAGCATGGGAGACACACGGCGGGTGCTAACGTCCGTCGTGAAAAGGGAAACAACCCAGACCGTCAGCTAAGGTCCCAAAATCTTGGTTAAGTGGGAAACGATGTGGGAAGGCTCAGACAGCTAGGAGGTTGGCTTAGAAGCAGCCACCCTTTAAAGAAAGCGTAATAGCTCACTAGTCGAGTCGGCCTGCGCGGAAGATGTAACGGGGCTCAAACCAAGTACCGAAGCTACGGGTTCAACACCTTAGTGTTGAGCGGTAGAGGAGCGTTGTGTAAGCCTGCGAAGGTGTGCTGTAAGGCATGCTGGAGGTATCACAAGTGCGAATGCTGACATGAGTAACGATAAAGGGAGTGAAAACCTCCCTCGCCGGAAGACCAAGGTTTTCTGTTCGACGTTAATCGGAGCAGAGTGAGTCGGCCCCTAAGGCGAGGCCGAAAGGCGTAGTCGATGGGAAACAGGTTAATATTCCTGTACCAGACAGTACTGCGATGGGGTGACGGAGAAGGCTAGGTGAGCCAGGCGACGGTTGTCCTGGTGAAAGTATGTAGGCTGAGCAAGTAGGCAAATCCGCTTGCTTAAAGTCGAGATACGAGACGAACTGATTCCTCGGACTCAGGAAGTCATTGATGCCACGCTTCCAGGAAAAACCTCTAAGCTTCAGGTACTGTGTGACCGTACCCCAAACCGACACAGGTGGTCAGGTAGAGAATACCAAGGCGCTTGAGAGAACTCGGGTGAAGGAACTAGGCAAAATGGCACCGTAACTTCGGGAGAAGGTGCGCCGGCGTAAGGTGAAGAGACTCGCTCTCAGAGCCCCAACCGGTCGAAGATACCAGGTGGCTGCAACTGTTTATTAAAAACACAGCACTCTGCTAACGCGTGAGCGGACGTATAGGGTGTGACGCCTGCCCGGTGCCGGAAGGTTAATTGATGGTGTTAGGACTCGTCCGAAGCTCCTGATCGAAGCCCCGGTAAACGGCGGCCGTAACTATAACGGTCCTAAGGTAGCGAAATTCCTTGTCGGGTAAGTTCCGACCTGCACGAATGGCGTAATGATGGCCACACTGTCTCCACCCGAGACTCAGTGAAATTGAAATCGCTGTGAAGATGCAGTGTTCCCGCGGCTAGACGGAAAGACCCCGTGAACCTTTACTATAGCTTCACACTGGATGCTGATGTTGTCTGTGTAGGATAGCTGGGAGGCTTTGAAACTGTGACGCCAGTTGCAGTGGAGCCAACCTTGAAATACCAGCCTGACATCATTGGCGTTCTAACTTGCTACCGTTATCCGGTAGAAGGACAGTGTGTGGTGGGTAGTTTGACTGGGGCGGTCTCCTCCCAAAGAGTAACGGAGGAGCACGAAGGTACCCTCAGTACGGTTGGAAACCGTGCAGTGAGTGCAAGAGCATAAGGGTGCTTGACTGCGAGACAGACACGTCGAGCAGGTACGAAAGTAGGTTCTAGTGATCCGGTGGTTCTGTATGGAAGGGCCATCGCTCAACGGATAAAAGGTACTCCGGGGATAACAGGCTGATACCGCCCAAGAGTTCACATCGACGGCGGTGTTTGGCACCTCGATGTCGGCTCATCACATCCTGGGGCTGAAGTCGGTCCCAAGGGTATGGCTGTTCGCCATTTAAAGTGGTACGCGAGCTGGGTTTAGAACGTCGTGAGACAGTTCGGTCCCTATCTGCCGTGGGCGTTGGAAGTTTGAGAAGAGCTGCTCCTAGTACGAGAGGACCGGAGTGGACGAACCTCTGGTGTTCCGGTTGTCACGCCAGTGGCATTGCCGGGTAGCTATGTTCGGACGGGATAACCGCTGAAAGCATCTAAGCGGGAAGCCCCCTTCAAGATGAGACTTCCCTGGGGCCTTGAGCCCCCTAAAGGACCCTCGAAGACTACGAGGTTGATAGGCACGGTGTGGAAGCGCAGTCAATGCGTTGAGCTAACGTGTACTAATGGTCCGTGAGGCTTGACCATATAACCCCAAAGGGTTATAGACACGATCCGAAAACAACGGATACGCGACGAGACGATCTCGGCCCAGCATGATTTACAGATTTAGGTCGCGGTGCCTTAGGCATCGAGACCGAACCGAATACGCTTGACGACCATAGCGAGCGGGTACCACCTGATCCCATGCCGAACTCAGAAGTGAAACCGCTCAGCGCCGATGGTAGTGTGGGGCTTCCCCATGTGAGAGTAGGTCATCGTCAAGCATCTTTACTGAATACCCCCGGCCAGCAATGGTCGGGGGTATTTGCTTTTGGGGGCTTGGGGGGGGGGAGGGGCCAAGGCAGCAGGCTAAGGCCGAAGGCGGGTGATAACGGCCGCGCCTGCCCCCGTAGCCGTGGCTAAGAAGCACAGATGAGTGACTAGAACCAAGAGAAGAAGGGCGGCAGTGTAACCCTAAGGCCCTGCCTCCAAAAACGGCAGGCACCCCAGTAACGCACCGCTCCATCGTCTGCCGATCGCTCATCTGTCCCAAACAGCCAACGCCACTAGATACCGTCATGAAAACACCCCAATGATCCGCTACTCAGGCCATCATCGGGGTGTTTTGTTATCGCTAAGACAGTCGCTACGGTAGCGTCTATCCGTAGCAAGCGTACGCGGGTGTCCAGAAGTGTGCCTCAAGGCGTTCCTTCAAAGGCGTACTATTACGGCCTTCGGTCACGCCCTCTTCAACGGCTTGCTGGGCGACGGCCTTTGCGATGCGCAAGCTCACCTCTTTTATATCCTTCAAAGCGCCTCGCTGCTGCTTTATGGTCCGTTTTTTTGATGGATCCTGCTTGGCATAACGCCTCAACACGCTCTCGCTTCGTACTCTTATCTTTTCTCTTTAACTGTCTGCTCCGGCGAATAGCCCTCACTCTCTTTATCTTGTGGATCTATTGTCTTTACGGCGTGCTCCTTCACGCCGCCTGCTTTGTAGTCGCCTCAGATTGCCTCGCTTATATTGGTTAATCCGTGGTGGGTTTAGCCTCGGGTGCAGACGCGGCCCTTGTATGCTGCCTTGCCTTATTATTTTTTGTTGATGGGACCGCCAGCCACCGGAATTGGTGTTTCCTCGGCGGTTAAGGGGCACTGAGCTTATGAGTGTTGATCTAGTTTGAGTCGATGATTCCTGAGCAAAATAGCAGGGCAGATATTCGTTTTTTAAATTTGTTCAGTTCTTTTCGTTATAAAACGATCAGGATAGATATTTATAGGTATTAGTTAAGGGGTAGCGAAAACATTCGGCTGTTGATGCCTTCTGGCGTATCCCAGACATCAGCGGCGGGCCTGCTGGAATATTCTTCGCCTAACTAGTGCGTTGATTTTCATAAGCACCTTCTGTGAGAGAGTTTGGGTGCCTGTTCGTGGCGGTATTTTAACGGGTGTCTATTTTTATGTGTGAAAGGTGATATTTGATGTTTTTTTTGCAACGGTGGAGTGCTGCAGTATGTAAATTCTTGACTCTACTGGGCCTAAGGTCCCTGTTTTTGTGGCTAGGCGAACAGTCTATAAACAGGTAATGTCATTGGGAGCGCTGCTTTTGATTTGAAAAAGTAGGGCTTCCGTGACTCGTTCACGCTGCTGATAACAAAAATAACTTTGACAGCGCATCTTCCCTAAGCTCGTGAAGCTGGTTTGTAGGAAATCATTGTTCCAAGCCGTTCTAGGCAAGTCTTCAATGTGTTTCCTGCCGTGACGGTTTCTGAGCTTTCGTGCAAATAAGGACAATAAGGTATGAGCAGTACGACGACTACGCATGACTCCTATGATACGTGGCGGCGGATCAGAGCAATTATTGGGGCCTCTTCTGGCAATCTGGTCGAATGGTTCGACTTCTACATCTATTCATTTGCTTCTCTTTATTTTGCACATGCCTTCTTCCCTCAAGGGGATGGTACGGTGCAGCTATTAAAGACAGCGGCTGTCTTTGCCATCGGGTTCCTGATGCGTCCCATAGGGGGCATCATTTTTGGGCGCTTGGCGGATCGGCGCGGGCGACGGGCAGCAATGATGCTGTCGGTTGTCATGATGTGTGGCGGGTCGTTGATGATCGCGTGCCTGCCAACCTATGGACAGGTTGGGGTGTGGGCGCCGACACTGCTAGTGATCGCTCGTATGCTGCAGGGGCTTTCTGTCGGAGGTGAATACGGTACCAGTGCGACCTACATGAGCGAGGTCGCTGTCAAAGGGCATCGTGGTTTCTATTCGTCTTTCCAGTATGTGACGCTTATTGGTGGGCTATTGTTGGCCAGTCTTGCTGTTGTCATCATGCAGCACATTCTGACCGACAGCGATATGCGTTCTTGGGGATGGCGGATACTGTTCCTGTGCGGGGCCGTTGCTGCGCTGCTGTCGCTGTTCCTGCGCCGCTCTCTGCACGAGACGGTGTCTAAGGACCGTTCCACTGAGCAGAGCGAAAAGGCAGGCACTCTGTCACTGCTGTTCTCCAAACATCAACGGGCATTCTGGACCGTGCTGGGCTTTACGGCAGGCGGCTCGTTGATGTTCTACACCTTCACTACGTACATGCAGAAGTATCTCATCAATACGGTTGGCATGAATGACAAGACCGTGAGTGTTGTGGTGACGGTCGCATTAGTTGTGTTCATGCTGATGCAGCCGGTACAGGGGGCGCTGTCGGATCGCATTGGCTTGCGGCGTATGATGCTGATCTTTTCGGCATTGGGTACGCTGCTGACGATCCCGATTCTGTTTGCGCTGCAGTATGTCGGTCACGTATGGGCGGTATTCCTGTTGTTGGCTCTGTCGCTGATTATCGTCGGCTTCTACACATCAATCAGTGGACTGATCAAGGCGGCCATGTTCCCGATGGAGATTCGGGCGCTTGGTGTAGGTGTTTCTTATGCTATTGGTAATGCGCTGTTTGGTGGTACGGCTGAATGGGTCGCACTTACGATGAAAACTCATGGCGTGGAGCCGCTGTTCTTTGTGTATGTCACGCTGATGGTCTTTATTGCGTTCGTAACCTGCCTGAAGATGGCCCCTATGAGTGAAAAGCGCTGGTAGGCCTAAGCCTCAGAGGCAGCTACTCATTCTTTAGAATATGGTTGAGTATGAGATGGCCCCATCACTAAGTGATGGGGCCATCTTGTTTGAAAGCGGTAGATCTCGCCGCAGAGGGTAAAGACGATAGGCAGTGATGTTGTTGCTAGGCACCTATGGAAGAACGGTTAGTCGTTACCTCTCTAGCCAGACCGCTGTGAAAGCGTATTTCTAAGAGTCTATTCATAACCTGAGTAATTGATTTTGCCCTTTCTAAAATAGATGGCTTTTACCGCAATTTATGGTTTGAAACCTCCTCAATGACACGGTATTGGCGTTATGAAACACACTCTAAGCAGAATAACGAGCCAAAATATCGGGAACCTGTGGACGCAGCGCTTTGCGATCGGGCTTACCGTTTGTGTTGGTCGGTAAGCGCGACATGATCTGGCAGCACGTTGGATGTTTATAGCTTTCTAGAGTAGATAGGGCGCTGCTGATTTCGCGGGATAGAGTGTCTGTTGATTGGAATTGGTGTGTCTCAACGAATAGCACCGATCCTGTAATGCCGTTTTTCATTGGTCCCTCGATCAACAGGCAGCTGGTGATGGACGGAATATGCTGCAGCACCTTTTCTTCGACCTCGATAGGGGTGACCCAGCGCCCTTTTATCTTGAAGCAGTCATCCCTTCTTCCTTCGAAATGTAGGCATCTATGCTCATCCTCTCTGAATATGTCGCCTGTGGCATGCCAGCGATGCCCTTCTTTATCACAGAGGAATCGCTGTGCCGTGAGCGACGGGTTATTCCAATAGCCCATAGATAAGAAATGACTGTGAACCCATAGCTCACCTAGAGCGCCTTGAGCAACGGGTTGCCGATGTTCATCAAGCAGTCGGATATCGCAGGCAGGTGTGACATAGCCCACGCCGTTACATTTGAGGGGGCTGTGAGGGAATGTCGTGGCGATGAACCCTGGCGTTTCTGATGAGCCGACCGCATCGTGTATCCAGGTGCCACAGGTATCGTGCCAGCGTTGAATAAGTCTGCGGGATAGCGGCGATCCGCCTGCGAGTATGAAGCGCGGTCTGTAGTGTGGTGGGAGGTTTTCTGCGTTATCTAGCAGGCTTTGAAAGTGCAGTGGGACGCCAAGGAGCATGCTTGGACGATAGCGCTGGATATTTTCGATGATCCTCTCTGGCGCGGGCCAGTGGCTGTCTCGGACGGTGGTGGCATTGGTACTTAGCGGGTTGATGAGGTTATGCAACAGTCCATAGGAAAAGAAAGTGCGGGGGATCGCGTAGATAACGTCTTCGGCAAGAAATCCTAGGAATCCGAGCATTTGGCAGCGAACAAAGTCCAGTAGCGCTTGAGCGCTATGCATGACGCCTTTTGCGGTGCCCGTCGTGCCGGAAGAGTACTGGATGGTGTGTACTCGGTCTGAAAGGCAAAGATGAAAATCGCGCCACGTGGGATCCCCATCGCTGAGGCGCCAGTCCATCTCTGTCAGAAATGCGTGGGGAGGCACTGGCAGTAGGGTCGTCGCCACGTCGATATTGTCCAGCGCCTCCCGTGCTTCCGCCGCGCGATCGCTGCGAACGACGCATAGGGCGGGGGTTATATCGTTCACTATGTGATCAAAAGAGGCGGCACCGAGCTGGGGGTTTATCAGTACGGGAATTGCGCCGATGGCCCAGCATCCCAATGCAAGGCAGAGCTGCATATGATCATCATCAAGTGCGATGAGGACGCGCTCTTCTGGGTGTATACCGCGCTGTGCGAGTGCCAAAGCGGTACGACAGGTCTCATGAAATAGCTGACGATACGTTAGGTCGCCATCTGGGCTTGCCACCGCTGTCTTATCCATCTGGGGGTGGCAAAGCAGCAATTGGGCAAAGTTGATACGGAGATTGAGCGTTGGAGCTGTGTGCTGCCAGTAATCGTGAAGGGTCGGGCAGTACACGCTTTTGTTGGAAGAAACGGATGGATTGGGCATCGTTGCTGCTCTTTAGGCAAGCTCATGACCCCGGTGCGAGTGATCCAGTAGGCATGAGACCGTTGATAACAGACCGTAAGGAAACGTTATCATTTGGGAATGCACTATCTACCGGATAAAGGTACAGGAGTGTTGCCTGTCGGTAAGAGTAGGCATTTTATAATGCTGGTTCTATTCATTATTTTGAGATTAAAAGTCGGCGAGGGATTACCGGCTGCTACGCTGTGTCACAGGCGTTTCATAGAGTTCAAGAGGGGTGCCATCGGGGTCGCTGAAGAATGTGAAGCGCTGCTGTGTCAGTGGGTCAATGCGAATGGGTTCACAGGTAATACCCTGTGAGGTCAATGCAGCGACGCTGTGGTCGATATCGGTAACGGCAAAGGCGAGGTGGCGCAGGCCACATGCTTCGGGGTAGCTGGGGCGTGGGGGCGGTGATGGGAAGGAAAACAGCTCCAGCTGGGCGTTACCCAGCCGGAGGTCGAGCTTGTAGCTTTGGCGCGCTTCGCGCCATGTTTCCGCGATGATTTCTGCGCCCAGCACCTCTACATAGAAGTGACGGGCACGCGGATAGTCCGCGGTGATAAGGGCGACATGATGTACCCCGATCACATTTGGGGTCATGGGTGCTGGCCTTCGCCGGGCAGAATGCCGTCCAACGCGTTGATCAGCTGCTGCATTTCATCGTCGGTACCGATCGAGATGCGTAGCCAGTCGCTCAGCTCCGGGGTGTTGAAGTAGCGAACGACGATGCCTTGTTCACGCAGTGCGTTGAATACCTCTACCGCCGGCCGTGTGGTCGGGCGTGCCAGTACGAAGTTGGCGTTCGACGGCAGCACATCGAAGTGGCGTTGTCGCAGTGCTTCGACGCTCCAAGTGCGCGTGTCGATGATGGCTTGGCGAGTCTTCTCGAAGTGCTCCTGATCCTTCAGCGAAACAATCGCGACCTGTTCGGCCAGACGGTCGATTGGGTAGGAGTTGAAGGCATTTTTGATGCGCTCCAGCCCTTCGATCAGTTCGCGGGAACCGATGGCGAAGCCGATACGTAGGCCCGCGAGCGAGCGCGATTTGGAGAAGGTGCTGACGATAAGCAGATTGTCGTGCTCTGGGATCAGCGGCAGGCAGCTTTCAGCACCAAAATCGACGTAGGCTTCATCCACCAGTACGACCTTGTCCTTCTGGCGTGCCAGCAAGTTGGCAATGGCATCGCGCTTGTGTGCGTGACCGGTTGGTGCATTGGGGTTGGCGATCGCGATACCGCCGTTGGGGCGGTCGAAGGCATCAAGGTCGACCGACCAGTCTTCGGCTAGGGGAATGCGTTCGGCGTTGATGCCGTACAGGTTGCAGTAAACGGGATAGAAGCTGTAGCTGAGCGATGGCATCAGTAGCGGTTCGGGCTGGCGGAAGAAGGCTGCGAAAGCCAGCGCCAGCACTTCATCGGAGCCGTTGCCCACGAAGATGCATTCGACGGGCACCTGATAAACCTCGGCAAGCGTCTGGCGCAGGGCCGTAGATTCTGGATCCGGGTAGAGCCGAAGCTGTTGTGTATCGAAATGATCGAGCAGATCGCGAACGCCCGGTGCAGGAGCATACGGGTTTTCGTTGGTGTTCAGCTTGACCAGACGCTGGCGAGGTTGCTCACCGGGCGTATACGGGGTCAAGTCATGTAGGGCGGGACTCCAGAATCTGCTCATATCGTCTCACTTGTGGTACGTGATCATTGTTATTGAAATGCTCAGCAGGCCAGAACCATTCCGGTGTGCTTGGCTTCCATAGTGGCGCGTAAGCTGAAGTGGTGCAAGGGGAGGGCATGCGGTGGGCTAAGGCTATGGTCGTTATCACCTTCGAGCGTGCTGTCATGTTAGGCTGAACGCTACCCGTCAGGAACGACGGACTCTGCCGCTGAACTGTACTGGATATTACGGTGCATCACTTGCACGCAAGGAGAGCAGCATGAAACAGATCGTGAAATGGGCGCTGTCGATGATGGTCGTCGTGCTGGCTGGCTGTGCGGGTTCTGCGCACAAGGGTGGGGTGCCGGAAGGACCTCTGCCGCCGGCGGTGAAGACGCAGGTATATAGTGGCAACCTGCCGTGCAAACACTGTAGCCGGATCGAGACACGGTTAGTGCTGAACGGGCTGGATAGCAGCAATGCCAAAGACCATACCTTCATCATGGACGCTAAGTACGTTGAGCATGAAGGTGCCCAAGGTGGACGTCGCTATACCGGGTCGTGGGATCGGTTGCAGGGCACGCCGGCTGATCCTTCCGCAGAGGTCATCAACCTGCTGGATCAGCAGGCCGATCCTCAGACCATGTTCCATTTTCAGCAGATCGACGGCAAGACACTGGAGCTGATCGACGGCCAGTTGCAGCGCTACGAAAACGGGCGGGGCTTGAGACTGAACCTGGAGCCTTCCACCGAGGGGTGGCGCAAGCAGGACCCTACTTCCTGACGGAGCGTCGCTGTCGCAAGAACCGTCCTACGGGGCGATGGCTGTGCCGTCGCCCCTGTCATCTCGAAGGGGTAAGTGAATGGCGAAGGCCAAGACGGCATTCGTATGCACCGAATGCGGTGCTGAATACGGCAAGTGGCAAGGGCAGTGTACCCAGTGCCGTGAATGGAACACGTTGAGCGAGGTGCGCTTGTCGGCGCGTGCATCGGCTGCATCGCCCCGGACGGATGGGCGCGGTGGCTATGCCGGTGCTACGGTGCGAGATGTGGTTGACCTTTCTGCTGTCGATTTGACGGAAGTGCCGCGTATTTCCTCGACGTTCGAAGAATTCGACCGTGTACTGGGGGGCGGGCTTGTCCCCGGTTCGGCAGTGCTGCTGGGGGGGCACCCTGGGGCAGGTAAATCGACACTGCTGCTGCAGACGGCATGCAAGCTGGCGCAGCAACACAAGGTGTTGTATGTCACGGGTGAAGAATCGCTGAGCCAGGTCGCGATGCGCGCCCATCGTCTGCAGCTGCCGGTGAAGGGGCTGTCGATGCTGGCAGAGACCAGTGTCGAGAACGTGCTATCGACGGTCGAACAGCAGCAGCCAAAGGTGCTGATCATCGACTCCATTCAAACCATGCATCTGGAGGAGATCAGTTCTGCACCCGGTAGCGTGTCGCAGGTACGTGAATCGGCAGCCGCGCTGACACGCTTTGCCAAGCAGACGGGTACGGTACTGTTGCTGGTCGGGCACGTGACCAAGGACGGTACGCTGGCGGGCCCCAAGGTGCTTGAGCACATGATCGATGCATCGCTGCTGCTGGAAGGAGGGGCCGATTCGCGTTTCCGTACTCTGCGTGGGCAGAAGAACCGCTTTGGGGCTGTCAATGAGCTGGGGGTTTTCGCGATGCTTGAGCACGGTCTCAAGGAAGTGAAGAATCCGAGCGCGATATTCCTGTCCCGTACGGAAGATCAGGCACCTGGCAGTGTGGTGATGGTGGTCTGGGAAGGGACGCGGCCGCTGTTGGTCGAAGTGCAGGCGCTGCTGGATGAATCAGCGTTTGGCAACCCACGCCGCGTGGCAGTGGGGCTAGACGCTCAGCGTCTGGCTATGTTGCTGGCGGTATTGCACAAGCACGGTGGCATGTTCACGGGCGATCAGGATGTCTTCTTGAACGTGGTCGGTGGGGTGAAGGTGCTAGAAACCAGTGCCGACTTGGCACTGCTGTTTGCCGTCGTGTCTAGCCTTCGCAATCAGCCGTTACCGCGGGATATGGTCGTGTTCGGCGAAGTAGGGTTGTCCGGTGAGATCCGTCCGGTGCCCAGCGGTCAGGAACGCATTGTCGAAGCGGCCAAGCATGGGTTTACGCGTGCGATTGTGCCTAAGAGCAACATGCCGCGCCAGATTCCAGAGGGCATGAAGGTTATCGGGGTCGAAAAGCTTAGCGAAGCACTAGCGGAGCTGTAGCCATGAGTGATAACGGTAGAGTCTCTCCCCGCGAGCAGGTGCTGAGCGTTGTGGCGCGAATTCCTTACGGCCGCGTGACGGGTTATGGCACCATTGCACGGATGACCGAAGGAACGTCGGCGCGCAGCGTAGGTTCCTTTATGCGCCAGTTGCCACGCGGGCACGGTCTTCCGTGGCATCGCGTAGTGCGCAGCGATCGCACTCTGGCTGACCACGGCGGCAATACCCATCAGCGCGAGCTGCTGGAGGGCGAAGGCATCCGCTTTGACGCGCGTGGTCGCATCGAACCTCGTTTCTTCTGGCCTTGAACCTCTAATCTGTCACTGGATACCCATGAACGAACAGCAACGCGAATCCCGTATACATGCGCTCAGCGAGCGTGACGCACAGGCATTTATGGCCGCTTTGGCCGAACGCATGCTGATCAACCTGCATTTCTATGCGGCGCTCTCCGAGCTTGAGAAAAAGCAGGTGAAGCGTGCGGACAATGCCCTTGGTCTGGTATGGGAAGCGTTGATGACGCCGCAGGCGCAGATCGACTTCCTGCTGCAGGAAGAAAAGCTGGCGGCTCTGGAAGAACGGCTGGCCGAAGATGAGGACAGTTTCGGTGCCCGGATGGCCGGTGACGCGCTGATGGCGCTGTCCACACTGCTGGAAAGCATGGCCACCGACCGCAAGGGCGGCGCCGTCGAGGTGTCTCGCTTGTCGGCGCACGGTGTGGCGCAGCTGGTGATGATGCAGAGTGATGAAGCACTGGCTGAGTCGGAATGGCAGCAACGCATCGACGCACATCCCCTGATGGCTGATGAATGCGACTTTCAAGACGGTATTCTGGATGCGCTGTATGAGGCGGGTACGTCACGCGAGGCACTGAAGATGCTGCGGCGCATGGGACAGAACGACGGCGTGAGCAATCTTGGGCTATCGCTGAACGACGACTGAACCTGTCGGTATCGTGCATGAGTGAAAAAAGGCAGTCTCCTTTCGGGAGCCTGCCTTTTTTGCTGTCGGCGGGCGGCGTGGTCAGCCGCTCGCGGCCAGAGGGCTTACTGACGAACGGTGATGCCGCGTGCGGCCATGCACTGCTTGGCTTCTGCAATGGTGTGTTCACCAAAGTGGAAGATGCTGGCGGCCAGCACTGCATCCGCATGGCCTTCCGTAACGCCATCAGCAAGGTCTTCCAGTGAACCGACGCCGCCTGAGGCGATAACCGGTACCGATACGGCATCGCTGATGGCGCGGGTCAGTGCTAGATCGAAACCGGAGCGGGTGCCGTCACGGTCCATACTGGTGACTAGCAGCTCGCCTGCGCCGTATTCCACCATCTTGCGTGACCACTCGATGGCGTCCAGTCCGGTGCCATTACGGCCGCCGTGCGTGAAAATTTCCCAGCGCAGCGGTTCGCCATCGGCGGAAACGCGCTTGGCGTCGATGGCGACCACAATGCACTGATTGCCGAAGCGATCGGAGGCTTCACGGACGAACTCAGGGTGCGTGACGGCGGCGGTGTTGATCGACACTTTGTCGGCCCCCGCATTCAGCAATGCGCGAATATCGTCACAGGTACGGATGCCTCCACCGACGGTCAGTGGAATGAACACCTCGCTGGCGATGCGGCTGACCATGTCCAGCGTTGTGCCGCGGCCTTCATGGCTGGCGCTGATGTCGAGGAAGGTCAGCTCGTCAGCTTGCTGAGCGTTATAGCGTTTGGCGACCTCAACGGGATCACCTGCGTCGCGAATGTCGACGAAGTTGACGCCTTTCACGACACGGCCCTGATCGACGTCAAGGCAAGGGATGATGCGTTTAGCAAGACTCATGGCGTGTTCCTGCGCGGAGATGGATTAGCGAGCGTGTTCATCGCAGAGGCGCTGCGCGTCGGCGACGTCCAGCGTGCCTTCATAGATGGCTCGGCCTGTGATGGCCCCCATGATGGCGCTATGCTCGCTGGCATCGACCAGCGCGCGGATATCGTCGAGATTGGTGACGCCGCCGGAGGCGATGACGGGCAGACCGCCCTTGCGTGCCAGCTCGGCCGTCGCTTCAACGTTGACCCCCTGCATCATGCCGTCGCGAGAGATGTCGGTATAAACGATGGCACCTACGCCGTCAGCGGCAAAGCGGCGCGCTAGGTCGACGGCGCGGATATTAGAGGTTTCCGCCCAGCCGTCGGTGGCCACCATGCCATCGTGTGCATCCAAGCCGACGATGATACGTTCGCCGTACAGCGATGCCATTTCGGTGACGAATTCTGGCTCTTTGACGGCTTTAGTGCCGATAATGACGTAGCTGACACCTGCATCGAAGTAGCGGTCGATGATTTCGCGGGAACGAATGCCGCCGCCGATCTGGATCGGCAGGTCAGGAAAGGCTTTGGCGATGGCGGTGACGGCGTCAGCGTTGACCGGGCGACCAGCAAACGCGCCATTGAGATCGACAAGGTGCAGGCGGCGCGCGCCAGCGTCGACCCAGCGGCGTGCCATGGCAACCGGGTCAGCGCCATAATCGGTGGCATCGTCCATACGGCCCTGCTTCAGGCGCACGCAGTGGCCGTCCTTGAGATCGATCGCGGGAATGACCAGCATTGTTGTTTTCCTTGATGAAAGCGTAAAACGTAAAAAGAGAAGGCGTGTGGTGCTGGATCAGATCTGCTCTGGCTGCCAGTTCACAAAATTGTGCAGTAGGCGAAGCCCCGCGTCCGAGCTCTTTTCCGGATGGAACTGTACGGCGACGTTACTGCCCTTGACGATGGCGACGTGCGCATCGACATCACCGTAGCGCGTTGTTGCGAGAACGTGATGGCGGTCGGCCGCTTCGACGTAGTAGCTGTGCACGAAGTAGAAGCGCGTGCCCGACGCGATGCCTTCCCACAGCGGGTGGCTGCGGATGGTCGCCACTTCGTTCCAGCCCATGTGGGGTACCTTCAACAGGCTGCCCTGTTCATCGGTCATGCCGTTAGGGAAGCGTTTTACCTGCCCGGGGATATAATCGAGGCAGGCGATGCCACCGTTCTCCTCGCTGTCGGTCAACAACATCTGTTGGCCGACACAGATGCCAAGCAGCGGTACGCGTTCATCGTTGAGCAGCGTACGTACCAGCGGCATCAGTCCGGTGTCTTCCAGCGCATGCATGCAGTCGCGAATCGCCCCTTGACCGGGCAGAATGATGCGGTCGGCTTCTTGCAGGACGTCAGCGTCCCGCGTGATCACGACCGGCTCATTTGCGATGTGTTCCAGCGCCTTAGCGACGGAGTGGAGATTGCCCATTCCGTAGTCGATTACTGCGATCGTCATGAATAACTCACCCTATACTGAACTGTTCTGTAGTCGAACAGTCGGAAATCGAGAACGGATACGGCAGCTGCGCGCCGCCGATGTCCTTACCCTTGCAGGGTCCCTTTGGTCGAGGCCACTTGGCCTTGGCGTGCCGGATCGACGGCGATCGCCTGACGCACTGCGCGACCGAAGGCCTTGAAAATGGTTTCGATCTGGTGATGAGCGTTGATGCCTTTCAGGTTGTCGATGTGCAGTGTTGCGCCCGCATGGTTGACGAAGCCTTGGAAGAATTCGAAGCAAAGCTGAGTATCAAAGCGACCTACATACTCGCGGGTGAACTCGGCGTCCATGTAAAGGCCGGGGCGGCCTGAAAAGTCGATGACGACGCGTGACAGTGCTTCGTCGAGCGGAACGTAGGCGTGGCCATAGCGCTGGATGCCGCGCTTGTCGCCCAGTGCCGCTGCGAACGCCTGACCCAGTGCGATACCGATGTCTTCGACGGTATGGTGGTCGTCGATGTGCAGATCACCGTGGGCATGTACGCGCAGATCCAGCATACCGTGGTGGGCGATCTGGTCGATCATATGTTCAAGGAACGGGACGCCACAGTCGATGTCCAGGGTTCCCTTGCCATCGAGGTTCAGTTCAATATCGATCTGAGTTTCGCTGGTGTTGCGAGTAATGCGTGCACTGCGTGCAGGGGAGTCGCTCATCTGCTGTCCTGTTGGCATGTATTGGAGTTGTATGCGTTGGCAGAGGACAATGGATAGCCTCTGCGTCACCGAATGACAGGTTCATTCCGATTATAAGGAAGGGGACAGCGTTTGCCATACGGATGGTCGAAACTGCAGATTTTCTGCGTGTCTTCAAGATTCAGAACGTTTCGTGTCGATGCTACCATGTACCTGAAGTACGATGGTGTACGTCGTGCCGAGGGGACTTCATGAAAGTAGTGTGCAGAGGGATACTGCTCGTTATCGCGCTGGCGGTCGTCATGGTAGTGGCGGCGGTCATCTATGCGCTGGCTTTTTTCGACCCCAATGATCTCAAACCGCGAATCGTCGATGCGGTGCGTGAGAAGACGGGATTGACGCTGGTCATGGACGGCAATATCAGCTGGCGTTTCTATCCGCATATCGGTTTTTCCATCGACTCGGTCAAGGCGTATGCCCCCGATCAGTTGATCATGAATGGCCCGCAGGCCAGCATTCGGCACGCCGACATCTCGCTGAGCATGTCGCGTTTGCTAATGGGTGATGTGATCGTGGATGGCCTTAACGCGCAGGGCGTTCGCGTCAATCTGTTGTGCGATGAACGCCGTCAGCAGTCATGCCTGACCTGGCTCAGCGGCTTCAAGGACGTGCTGGCAACCAGCATGCCCGTGCCTCCTCGTCCTTTCCTTGTCGAAGCGCCGCACCGCATGGGCGACGGCGCTGCTGCTTTCCCACAGCGCGCCGAAGGCGGCAATGAGATGGGGATGCGTGGTATGCCGCCGCCGCGGGAAATGAACGAACAGAATGCTCGCCCATCTTCATGGCCAAGGCTGATCTTCGATTTGCATCGCATCAAGATCGAAGATGGTGAAGTGCACTACCAGGGGCGTGAGGATGGGTTGGTCCAGCGACTCGATATCAACCAGATGACGTTGGTAGGTACCCAGGTTGCGCTGGGGCGCCACTTCCCCATTTCTGTGACGTTTGATGTGGCCAGTGGCACGCGCCTGCCGCCGGCCACCGTGACGGCGCAGGCCGAGGTATGCTCCAACGTATTGATGGGGCGACATGAGATCGAACACCTGCGGTTGGCTGCGCTGTCGGGCAATAAGCGCTATAGCCTGTCGATGGGGCAGCTAGCGGCGGATACCGATCATCAGGAGTACCGCATCCGCGACGTGCGCATCGACGGTATGTTGCGCAGTCTCTTTAACGATGACAGCGAATCGCCTTTCTCACTGGCGTTCGATGGCCGCTACGACGGTCTGACGGATAAGGCTCAGATCGAAAACATTGATTTTGGTCATCAGGGCGTTGATGTTCAGGGCAGTGTGGAAGGCCTGACGCTGCTGAGCAGCCCGCGCTGGAAAGGTACGCTAGCGCTGGCGACCAACAACCTGCGTCAGTGGTTGTCTGCGAATGCCGTCACGGGACTGCCCGAGGACACGCGCGCGTTCCGTCAGCTGACAGCGGATATCGACTTCAACGTTGACGATCGTCACTTGGCCGTCGACAGCATCAAGGGGCGTTTGGATGGACAGCCGCTTAATGCCAGCGTGCAGTGGGACTATGGCGATGCTCCCGCCTTCGAGCTGGAGATGCCGTCGCTGTCACTGGATCGCTATCTGCCGCCAGAAAGCGGGCTGTGGTCGCTGGTTGGAGGCAACGGTGTGCGTGACATGGTCGCGCCCGCCTGGGTCAACTGGCTGCGTCAGCATCGCAGTTTGATGTTCAAGGCGCGGGCCGATATCGACGAGCTGATGTGGAACGATCGCACGCTGCATAATTTGTCTCTGGCGCTGTCGACGCAGGATGGCCGTTGGCAGCTGTCGCGTCTTGCAGCAATGGTCGGCGATGGACAGGTTATGGCGACCGGTGGGGCACAAGTCGATCAGGCACCGGGCCGACTGTACTTCAACGCAAGTTTCAAGGATGTGCCTCTGTACGCCGAGCGGGTGGCCGATGTTGACAAGCCTGATCCTACACTGAGCGGTCGCATGGAGCTGGCGGCACAGCTCAACGATCCGTGGGGCACGCTGTCAGGGCCGGTATCGCTGGCGCTGCGCAATGATGATCAAAGTGGGGCATGGCTCAGCCATACGGTATGCCGCGCTGTGGCGCAGGCCAGCAATATCCCGACCGGCGAGGTGGTGCCTGCGCTCATGGAAGCCGCCAATGGGCGCTTCACACTGCGAGATGGCATCCTGTATAGCGATGACCTGCGCGGACGCCTGTCGGGCAACAGTGTCGAGGGTGAGGGTATCTTCGATCTGGCGCGACATCGTTTCGATTACCATGTGCTGGTGCGATCGACGACGACGGCACTGGCGGGATGTACGCTGCCGCGCGAGATGAGCAGCAACGGTGTACCGCTACGCTGCTCGGGCACACTGGCCGACATGGCGGACAGCTGGTGCGGGTTGGATGATGAACGCAGTAGCGGTATCCTGAGAAATTCACTGCGTCATAATGACCGGTGGTCGACTTCTCCCTGAGGGCCGTAGCGCCCTCAGGTACGCACGCCAGCCATGTTCGTGCCGAACATGCGTAACAGACGAGTGACTCGCCGTATGGCCCGTCAGACTGATGGCCCGATAGCCCCGCTTCCTTCGCTTTATCCTGCCGCTGCCTTTCAGCAGCGCGTACTCGCTTGGTTTGATGAACACGGTCGCAAGCATCTACCGTGGCAGCAGAATCAGACGCCCTATCGTGTCTGGGTGTCCGAGATCATGCTGCAGCAGACGCAGGTAGCGACCGTCATCGACTATTTCGACCGCTTCATGGCGCGCTTTCCCACAGTAGAAGCCTTGGCGGCTGCGCCGCTGGATGATGTGCTGCACTTGTGGACGGGATTGGGGTACTACGCCCGAGCCCGCAACCTTCATAAGGCGGCTATCGTGGTGGTCGAGCAGTATGGCGGCCGGTTCCCGACTGATAGTGTCGATGAGATGGCCTCGTTGCCAGGTATCGGGCGTTCGACAGCGGGGGCTGTGATCAGTCTGGCGACGGGGCAGCGCGCGCCTATTCTGGACGGCAACGTTAAGCGCGTACTGACTCGGCTTCATGCCGTGGAAGGCTGGCCCGGGCGCCCAGCGGTCGAGCGCACTCTGTGGGATATTGCCGAGCACTACACGCCCACCGAGCGCGCCGGTGACTACACGCAGGTGATGATGGATCTGGGAGCCACGCTGTGTACCCGCAAGGCGCCTGCTTGTCTGCTGTGTCCCGTGCAGAACTGGTGTGAAGCGCACCGTATGGGGCGTGAAACTGATTTCCCTTCTTCAAAGCCCAAGAAAGCGGCGCCGACACGGTACGCTCACGCGCTGATGCTGGTGAATCGCGCTGGGCACGTGATGCTGGAGCAGCGCCCAGCAGAAGGCATCTGGGGTGGACTGTGGAGTTTTCCGCAGTGCGACGGTGCCGCGGAGGTCAAAGACTGGTGTGAAAGGTGGGGCATTGGAGACAGCATTGAATACTGGACACCGTTTACACATATCTTCAGCCATTTCCGGCTAGAGATGACACCAGTGCTTATAGAGTGCTCTCACGCACTGCCCGCCGAGGCCTTCTCTCGCCCCACGTGCTGGCGTTCGCCGGCCACGCTTGACGGCATCGGGCTGGCGGCCCCCGTCAAGACGCTGCTGGGCCAGCTGGCCGCGCATCTGGATGCCGCGGGCTGATACCTTCTATCTTTCCTATAAGGGCTGCTCGCGCATATAGCGAGGGTGGCTCATCCTTCTTTTGTTCATTCAACAGGAATTGACGCCATGACGCGCACTGTATTCTGCCGCAAGTATCAACAGGAACTGCCCGGTCTGGTAACGCCACCGTTGCCCGGTGCTCGTGGTCAGGAAATTTTTGATACCGTTTCTCAGCAGGCCTGGCAGGAATGGCAGCAGCTTCAGACCCGCCTGATCAATGAAAAGCACCTGAGCCTGATCAAAGCCGAGAACCGTCGCTATCTGCTTGAACAGATGGAGGCTTTCTTCGACAACAAGCCAACGGATCTGGCTGAAGGCTACGTCCCGACTGACGCTGCGCAATAATGGCGTGCGGTGGTAGACCGCATGTGGCCGTTACAAAAGAGCTGTTGCATCAGGGGCTCGTAGGTATATTCTGTTTTTTTCATCAACTTGCTTGACGCCGAGTCCGTTTTTCGGTTTAATGCACGGCGTTGGCTGGCAAGGGCCAGATAGCTCAGTTGGTAGAGCAGGGGATTGAAAATCCCCGTGTCGGCGGTTCGATTCCGTCTCTGGCCACCACCCCAACCTCAATTGCTGGGGTATCGCCAAGTGGTAAGGCACCGGTTTTTGGTATCGGCATTCCCAGGTTCGAATCCTGGTACCCCAGCCATATCACCGTCGTGATATATTTGCCGGCATAGCTCAGTTGGTAGAGCAACTGACTTGTAATCAGTAGGTCCCGAGTTCGACTCTTGGTGCCGGCACCATATTTAAGTCCTTGATTTATCAGGGATTTCAGAACCGCCCCACGGGGCGGTTTCTTCGTTTTAGCACCTTCTACATAACTATTTTCCGTAATATTCCCCGTCATTTTGCAGCTCCAGGCGTAGCCACGACGGGCACGCTTAGGTCGTACACATCCATCATCCCGCTCGACCGATGTCCCGATGCTTCCTGCTTTTCATGACGTGTTCCCAGCGTGTCAGTAATGCCTTTTCGCTTTAGGTCGTGCAGACCGAAACGTTCAGATGAGTCGAGCACTCCATCCTCAATCATTCGCTTCATGAAGCGCTGCCACGCGGTGTCCAGTCCGCTTTTTTTCAACGCTTCTCCATCTCTGGCAACGATCAGGGCACGGTTTTCTGCCAGCCTTGGCAAGTTACGCCCAGCGTCTGACCATATGCGCGCACGGCGTTGCTGGGCCGCTACCCACACGGCCCGCAAGCGCGGCGTCCAGCGGACAATGTTGTCCCGCGAGCCTTTGCGGCGGTTGGTCATAATTCCTTCTGCGAGGCCGTGTGCATCCGTCAGAGTGATGACCTCAATGCCACGTAGGCGGCACAAATAGGCCAGCTCCATCACAATCCACAGATACTCTGGACATGATCCCGCATTACCTCGCTTTGGCTGGTCGCTACCCTTTAATCTTGCATGCGCTATGACTCTCTCCATCACCTCTGTGGAGGGCAGTCTCCTTTGCTTGCGCTCAAGGGCTGCCTCGACTCCCACTGCAGGGTTGCTTTTGCAATGCCCTCGGTTCATTCCCCATCGGAACAGTCGTCGCAGATACCGCAGCACGCTGTTTGCTTTCGTCGGGGTACCTTCATCGGCAATTTTGTCGACAACACGCTGAATCAGTGGCTGTGAGAAACGCTCTGTCGACAAGTCGCCTAAGACCATCCCTGTTTGCGTTGGCATTTCCAGTACGATCCCCCTGCAGTACTCGTACCCCTCGCGTGTTTTCGGCATGAGCGAACAGAATTTCGCCGACATATGAAATTGGTCACACAGGTATCGAAGCGTATAGCGGTCAATCCCTGCGCGTAGTTCCATGATGCGGTGCAGCTCGGACAAGGTTGCGGTTCGGTCGGCAATGGTTTGCGATTTCTGCACTCCCGCTTCATTGCGGTAGACCACGTACCATCGCCCGCGACCACGGGCATCAAAGTAGACGCCCGTCGGCAATTTCCGTTGGTCAATGTGCTTCGGAATGCTCGGATTATGTTTGCGCGGCTTGCCGCGTGTGCCGGTCTTCATAGGATGGTCGGGCTGTATGCTTCATTGTTGGCAGCGGCGTGCATGCCGCCCGCACTGTTGATTAGATCAAGGGTCGTCCACGGGCCATTTTTTCCCATGAACACCCTAATCCCTTGGCTGCGGAGTGTTCGCGATATGTCTGCAGGACGGCTATAGCCCGTGATTACTCTCAGTTCGTCACATGTCACGATGCTGCTGTTTTTCATGCTTCCCCCTGTTTCTTCTTCCAAAAATCAAACCTTGAACGGATGCCCGTTAACACCCTGACGGCGCTGGGATTGCCGTCGATGTCTTTTCTACTGGCCACCTCGCAGGCTTTGCGGATCCAGTCGGCGGCATCGGTTTCGGTATGGGTACCATCAGGCACATCCTGTCCGAACTTGGCCCGTGCACGCTGATCGAGATAGAGCCTAAAGGCCGGATCGGCACATAGGATGCCCGCGACATTGGCCCAGCGCTTACCCCTTGCGACCATGCTGGCCTCGGCGTTCAACGATGGTTTGGCAGTCGATGCAGCGAGTGGCGTAGGGCAGGGCGGCGCGGCGGCTAGCCGGTATCGCTTCGCCGCAGTCCATGCACTCGGCTGTTCCTACGGTCATCGTCTGATGCTGCTGGGCGGCCATATGGTGAGTGATCGCCTGTGCGGTCATGCGCTCGGCGTGCGCCTGTGCCGCGTCTATGTTGTCAGCCATTTTTCTGCCTTATGCATTCAGTGAGGAAGCGCTGGCTTCCATGTTTTCTTGAGTAGGTTTTTAGGGTTTGCCGTATAGAAAACAGGCTCATGCGTCATAGGATGGCGTGGCATCCATGCGCCATTTGCGGGATCCGGCATAGGGTCATTGCGTCGGCAGGCCATGATGCGTATCAGACGTATCATTTCTTGCTCATCCTCTGCCTCTGCCTGCATTTCCGCTGATGCCGCCCATCGGCGGTACCGTTTTTCGGTGGCCACGCGCTCGGATTCAGGCTTGGGTTGCGGTGCTAGGATCGTGTTCATCCTGATTTTTCGGTTCAGGTAGTCGGTGACCGTCGAAATTTGCTTATCCGGCGGCAGCGACGGGAATGTGTGGTCGGTTTCGAGTAGACGAGCGTGCGTGCTCAGGAATTCGTCGACCGCTGGCGGCCCTACGTATTCGCCTTTGCCGAGGGGGGTACAGTTATTCACACGAGTCCAAGGCGACGCTGTCGCGTCGCTGTCTTCAAACCCTCGGCGCTTCGAGGCTGGGCGCACTGTCCACTTGTAGAAGCGCGTCATGTACTGGCTACCTTTCACCAGCACCCCATAGCGCACTTCGCACGTCTCGCCGTAACCGTTGTGGGCGATGTAGTCCGGTGAACGCTCATCAAGGCGCACCTCGACCCACGGGCGGACGGGCTGATCTTTAAGCGGTGTGCAAGGCCCACCCATCAGGCTGATGTAGCGATCCCACTCGCTGTTATCACAGGCGTCACGCATCGCGGCCATCAGTTCGATAACCGAGCTGGCGTAACCAAAGGTCTCTTCCCATTCGCGCAGCAGGGTCTGCTTGTCGCTGGTGATACGGCGCATTTCACGCCATACAGTGACCGACGGCAGGCCGACGAACTGAAACTGACGAATGCCCCAGACCCCTGCCCATGCTTCGATGCGCGGGGCACTGCTTTCCAGCGGCTTGCCATACTGATCGAACTCGGCAAACTGCTGGCCATTGATGTTCTTGCTGATGTATTTGGCGATATAGCTGATGGCACCGCCCTTGTGCGGGTTCATCACTTCATGATCGAAGCGGTAACGCTGTGCGCCATGTTCGTCGCCATCTTCAGCCAGCGCATAGCGGCGCATGATGCTTGTGACCAGCTCCCTTTCTTCGGGCTTCATCCACAGCAGCAAGTGCCAATGCGGGGTGCCGTCGTGATGCGGCTCAGCCACGCGCACTCCGTAAACCTGAATTTTCTTGGCCTTAAAGCGGGCACGAATGCGTGCCCACAGCTGGGTCAGATAGTCTTGCGCATCGCGCGGGGTAGCCCCGTTGTATTTAGGGTTGCGCTTGCAGGTGCCGGAATGCACGGGGTGAAACTTAGAGGGGCAGGTGATGGTGTAGAAAATGCCCACATCGCCGGCGCGCAGTGCTTCCTTCTCGGTGTCACGGATACGCAGCATCAGTTCGGCGCGACGGATATCGGGGTTGGCCACCGAGCGATCGGACAGCTCGGCCAATGTCATGCACTGGTCGTGCTGGTTGACCGCTTCTTGCGACATCAGCATGTCGCGGTTACGGCGGTGCTGCTTGCTGCGGCGCTTCACGTTGAGATCAGAACAGTAGATACCGGCGCGCTTATGCACGCGGCCCACTTCACGCATGAACTGTTCTAAGCGACGTGCAGAAAGCACACGCAGCTTGCGACGCCACCACTTGGCACTGCTCATACGCAGCACGCGCCCCTTGAGTGAGAAGAAGCTTTCAGCGGGCGGGTCTATTTCATGGGCACGACAGCACAGCTCACCCACTTGGATGGCTGTCCACATGCCGCCACGTTCTTCGACAGCACTTGCGCGCGCCATGAACCGGTAGGCTTCTGCACGACTAGCCACTGGCCATACCAGCAGGCGATCGACCGGACGGAAGACGTACACGCGGAACTTGTCGTTCGTATACGCGCGCGCTGTAGCCCTCTCGATGGCCAGCGCCTGCGCCTTGGCATAGTCGACCAGCGCCTCATCATCATGCGTGACGTTCCACGGCCCAGCCTTGAGCGATTCCGCGATAGCGCGCAGCCAGCGGTTGCCTGCTGCGTTGCCCTCGATACGGGCAACACTGACAAAGCCTGCGGCCAGATCTTCCGCGACCGAAGGAAAGAGGTCGAAGAACTGCTGACGCCACACAGGACAATCGCGTGCGCCGTAGCTCTGGCTTAGCTGGATAGCGCTGACGCGGGGCTTCTTGCTCATGATGCGGTCTCGATCAGGCTGATGAAGTGACGGGCAGCGGTCATATCCCCTTTGTCGAGCGCAGTACGGGCCAATGCGGCCAGCTCGACGGGACGGGATGCCGAATGCTTGTGGCAGCGGTCTTTCAAACCGCTGGCAAAAGCACTCATGCGATGAATGGCATGGCGAATAGCGACACGATCCTCGACAGACATTTGTCGCAAAGGCGTAGTGAGCAACTCAGCGCGGTGATTGCTGCTGTCGTCTGGTTTTTTACTGCCACTGTCCGGCTTGATGATCGTGGCGGAGAGCAGGACGGCCTTGCGCTCGCTGCGCTTCATGCCGTCCCACACCTCTGCCAGATCCAAGTCGGCATGACGTGCCTGCAGCTCATCGCGCAGGGCTAAAAACCCTGCGCGTGCATGATTGATCTCACGCGATGCCGCTTTCGTCATTACCGCGGATCTCCTGCGAGACGAATGTATTCGGGATGATTAACGGTGATTTCTTCACCGCTACCGACAATATTGATGATGGCGGCAGGCGTATGTGCAGCCGTGATATGACCGCACCCCACGCGGTTTTTGACGACAACAGCAGGGCCGCTCCAGCGCGCGCCGTCGAGAAACTCAACCAGCGCACCGACGGGATAGAGCTGCTCAAAGACGCGCTGCTCCTGCGCGGCATACGACGCCCGCGTACGACGAAAAGCTTCCATTGATGCTTGTAGTTCTGCTGCGCTGTTCATTTCGTTGCCCCCATCATGAATGCGATTGTTCCTACCGTGACGATGACGCCACCTGTCATGCCTAGCACCATTCCTGCAAAGAAGATCATCTCAGCACCGCCTCCATCACTGGCATAGCGACCCCCCAGACCCCCAGCGCTACCCATGCCCAGAATGCCATTCGGCGATCCTTGCGGCCGCCCTCATGGATCTCTGCCGAGATAAGCCCAAGCCGTTGATCTAGGCTGCGGCTCAATTCCCGCAGGCTTCTTGCCAGCCCCGCATCGTGCGCCATCGCTATTTCGATAACGTTGCGCGCCCTGACAAGCGCATCCCGATCCGCATTTAACGCTTGCTCGATGCGCTCTACGCTTCCTTCCAAACGCTCAACCTGTTGCCCTAGGCGCTTAACGTGAAGCTTGATAGAACGCCCTGTGTGTCGTTGTCTTTTCATCTGCCTTACACTCTCCATCCGAATAACACGGTCGCTGTCAGCCCGATCAGCGTGCCCCATACCACCCATTCCCAGCGCTTCATATCGCGACGTGTTTTACGCTGATGCCGTTCTGTGCCTTCCACATGCCAACGATGTCATCGACGGTCAGGGCAAGCAGTTCGCTGCAGCCGTCCATGCGCACCATCACCATGCTGGAGGTGCTGGCATCGACATCGATGCGGTTGCGGCTGTTGAACGCGGCTAGATGGGCAAAGGCTTGTGATGCCGCGATGGCCGCTTCTTCGCGAGATGCTCCTGACACTTCGAGATGGCCGACGCAGCGTGCCAGCAGCGCTTGGCGACCAATGCGACGGCTCTGCTTGATCAGGTAGTCGCAGGCGACTTCAAACAGGTTGACGCCGGAGGCCATCAGGTTGGCGGGCATCGAAAAGCGCTGTACCTGTGTTGCGTTAAGTGCGGTCGTATTCATCAAAAATGCTCCTTCTGGGCTTATCGAAAGCGCAGAAATCCCCTACCCATTGAACGGGCATAAAAAGCGCTTTCGGGGAACGTTAGGGGTTAGCTGTGATTAGCGTCGTTAGCAGACTGGAACATGTCGATCTGATGCTCCTGTTCATATTGCTTGGCCATTCGCTTTTGCAGGAATGGCGTCGGTTCGAGGTGAACGTCTGGGTTAGGCATGTCACTGGGCGCGACCGTGGATGCAATCTCAAACCAGAACTGACCACGGAAATTGCATTCATTGTTCATACAGTCGACCAGCCCCTTGCGCAGCGTCGGCATGACTTCCTGACTGCTGCGCACCATCATGAACTCACCGCAGTGCGGGCAGTGAAGGCGGGGCTTGTTGAAACGCTTCTTTGACATGCTCACCCTTTGACGATGCGGAGCGTTCTACGACACCCCATAAGTCTCTCATCACCGTGACGAATGGCTCGCCGTAGAAGAAACTCAAGGGCCTGATCAAGACTGGCCAACTGATACCGTACTCGCACTTCTTCGAGGCGTTCTCTCAGAGCCTCATCGACGATAACGTCAGTCGATTTTGTGTTGTTCATGCACACCTCTCTTTTGCACGGTGCCAACACAGTGCGGGAACGGTTCGCAAAATACGGCGAATCATCCGAGAATGTGTTGGCGGCCTTGAGTGTCATACAGACCGAGCAATTCGTCGGCCTCTTTCATTGCTAACTGGCGAACCAGTTGTGCCTTGGGGATGCCATGCAAAGCGGCATGGGCATTTATCACGTTATCTTCCAGCTCGTTCAGGTACACCGTGATTCGTCTTGAGCGTACTTGCCGTGGATCTTGATACATGAAGAGTCTCATTTGTTAGTGTTGATGTTCGGACTGGCGTGATATTGCTGCCTTCATCCCCAAGGCTACAGCGGCACGATGTGCAGCTCCGCTATAACCTTTGTAAGCACCACCAGACAAAACCTTGTACACCGTGTGCAAAGGCAGACCATGCCGCTTTGCAAAATCTGTGATGGTAATTCCTTGGCCCCTTAACCACGCCTTCGCCTGTTCAGGGGTGCGTAAAACGGGCATAGTGTCGTCCCTGTATCTAAAATTATCTAAGCTGTGCGGTGCATATTGGTTCAATATAGTGAACCAGTCAAGAGGTAGGTATGAAAAAAAACACCTTGGGAGAGCGTTTGAAGAGCGAGCGAATGCGATTAGGCCTGAGCCAGACTGCATTAGGTGCCGCTTGTGGGGTAAAGAAAACCACTCAGATCAATTATGAAAAAGACCTCACAAGCCCGTCAGCTGCCTACTTAACTGCAGCCAAAGGACTTGGCGTTGATATCTGGTATGTGATTGAAGGTGAGGTTTGTAAAAAACAACCTGGCTCAAGTGTTGAAAAAGTTACCATGGTTCCTTTATATGACCTGGAAGCCGCAGCAGGCCACGGCAGAATACTTTCTCAAGAAAATATTGCTCGCATGTGTTCAATTGATGAAGAGCTTCTAGGCCAGCACGGCCTTCGTCCTGAACTGTGCGCAATGCTGACCGTAAAGGGAGATTCGATGGAACCGACTCTCCAAGATGGTGACACTATCTTGGTCGATCGCACTCAGACGACGCCTGATGGCATTTTCTTGATTCAAATGGACGACACCTTACGTGTTAAGCGCGTCCAGCGCGCAGCTGGAGGTGCCTATATCCTGATTTCTGACAACACTCGGTACCGTGAAGAACTTATTCCGCCTACAGAGTTGAATACTATTAGCCTGTTGGGTAAGTGCGTGCTTAAAATCAGCTCAGTTTCGTAACAAACTGTACTTAAGTGATAGATCGGCTTACTATTTGCATATAATATACTGTACATATAAACAGTATTTCTATAGTAAAGTACAGGTAAGCAGGATGATCACCGTTAGATACGTGGCACCGCTGAAGCGCACTGAAATGAGGGCAGATCACACTTGCGGTATAGATCCATATGCCATGCTGTCACCACGGCAGGGCAGCTTAGCGTATGTGGTCGAGGTGGAGCGCGACTGGAAAGAAGCAGGAATTCAGGAAGGAGATCAATTAGTAGTAGATGAAAATCTCTATCCTCGTTCAGGGGATATTTGCGTTTTCGCTGGGGATGACTGTCTGTCTATACGCTTTGTGTGTGAGAAAAACGGGGAGCTTTGGCCGGTAGGCAGAGATAAAGAAGAACTGTACAGAATTGCTTTTGGAGGCACTGTTACTCAGCTGGTTCGTTGTTTTAGAGAATGAGTTCAGATTGAAATGCAGCCCTTTGCGGTGAAGGGCTGCAATATATATTAGTTCTGTGGGGCGCACTCTTTCAATATAGGCGCTTTAGCAATATCTCCATCACCTGTACAAACTAATGTAATTTTCATTCCTTTTTTAAGTTTGGCTACATAGTCCTCATAATTATCGTTAAATTTTAGCTGAGGCTCGAGGAATTCATTAACCCCGCCTCTCATAGTTACATACGCAGTTCCAAAAAGATCGGTGCTGATTGCGGATATGACACCTGTGACAATGAACCTCTTATTTTTAAAGGTTCGATCAGCTGACACGGTGTTTTCTTCGTATGCCTTTGCAATCCTCTGAATCGAGTATGATTCTAAGTGCTCTGCTGGCTTAGAATTTGCCGGTTTGGAATCTGCCGGTTTTGTATTTGAAGTCGATGTCGAGATGGCCGGCTGTGGTTCTGAAATATTGCTATCACTTTGAGAAGTTAGTACAGGGATAACCGATACTGCAAGCCAAATGAAGCCCGCTACTCTACTAAAAGTGGAGTACCCCTTGCGAAGCAAAAACCAAACAAAAATCATAGGAAGGAATATGATTCCTATAATCAACCCGATACTTACTTTCCTTGAAGAAGTAGTGTTAGTTGGCTTACCGCACTTGGGGCATGCGGTTGCTTGATTATTCATTTCTGTACCACAAGCACTGCAATAGATCGTAGACATATCAATGACATCTCTTTTTAAGTTCTATATCAAAACGTGCCTTATTTTTGCACGTAAGTGAATGTTACTGTTTTGTCTACGTGGTCGCAATGAGCTAAACCAATGAGAAATCGCCTTAATCTCCAATATGCTTCATTCACACTGCATTGTGGCGGTACCGCCAGCCTCTGATAGACCTCGCCTTACCTCGATGATCCCCACAGCTGCTGGTCGATAAAGCCTTCCAGCCTGATTGGTGATTCTGGTAGCAGTCTGAGCGCTGACGGGCCAGTATCATAATCTAGCGAGCAGTACTCGCACGGCTATATGTGCTGCCTTGGTGGCATGGGTTAAGTGCCAATGATGTAAGCCATTTTCCTGTGCCTTGACTCTATATCGCTACTGTCTTCAGCTTGCTGTGACTTATCTATCTAGGAGCGTCAACAAGGTAGCGGCATACCTACAGGACAGTCACCATGTGTGTGCGTTGCCACCGATTGCACTCATATGCAAACTAGCCTTAATATTAAAATCCATGGTAAGTTGGACTACATGATCACAGTTGCCGCTACTTTCACCAAGATTAAAACGTTTTGATTTTTATCTAGATGGTTTTTTATAAAAAACGCATACTTTTCAGAAGATTATTTTTAATAAAGGTTAACTAAAATGATTAAACCTAGTTTTGCTTCTGCGTGGGCGGCTGCTATAGAAATCTACGATCCATTAGATTCTGCCGAAAGGGTGGCAACCGTTGTGGGGGGATATGTTGAGAAGAATATTCACAACACTGATCCTGCGCTGCGATGGGTAAATACGTGTGCTGTCCGCATGAGCTATATTTTAAACAAGTCGGGGGCACTGGTTCCCAAAATAGCAGGACAAACCGTGTCAGGGGCTGATGGCCGCCAGTACTTTTTCCGCGTTAGTAATCTCATCGCTTACTTGAAGCAGCAATGGGGCCAACCTGAAATCGTAAAATACCCGCAGGCAGGCGGTGGCACACTGGCAGGAAAGAAAGGGGTGATCCTGTTTGAAGTTTCGGGATGGTCTGATGCTCAAGGGCATGCAACGCTGTTCAATGGGAACACATGCTATGACCACTGCTATTTCAATGAGCCAACGGCTAGATATCAAACAAATCAAGCGAACTTCTGGAGCCTAGCGTGAGCAAAATATCATTTGGCATGTTGGCTGCATTTACGCTTATCTTCTGGCCTTCTGTGAGCTATGCCCACAAAGGGCCTGAAGCGGGCAGCCGATCTTATGCCCAGAATTATAAGGACATGGTGTTAACGACCTGCATAGCACAGGCATATGCCGGTGATAAGAATGCGGCTATGGATGCAGGAAGTAGCGTAAGCGCTTTAATAGACTGGACTGAATACGATTTAGAGAAAAGCCCTGATGCAGTAAAGTCACTTGTAGACCGCTATCTCGCACGGGACTATTACAACCCTTTAGTTGAGTCGGATATTAAAGGGATTAAGTTTGATATGTTGAAGTGCTTGGATATGTATCATAGTAAAGAGCTAGATACCCTAACCAAGAAGATGGTTATAAATCCTAACCACACCTATCGGCAAGATAGTAAAAAGTAACGACCATAATAGAAAAGCGCCCCAATTAACGGGGCGTTTTTTATTTGTCATCTATATTTAATTTTATAATGATTATAAATGTATTGTCTTGTCTTTTAGGAAATCGCATCTTTGATTTCTTTTATTAGAGAAGTTATAGATATATTTTTTTCATTGCTTTCATCTTTACCCTTTTTGTTTGGAGAACAAGAATAATGAAAGCTAGATACAAACCTAACCAAAGTGATCAATATGAGCAACGCAACTACAGAGGATGTGACGGCAGGGATTATAATAATTGCTGTCATTGGAATGTGTTGAGTGCTGAATGAATTATTACTATTTTCTTCTTCCTTGCTTTTTTCTGTTTCTTCGATCTTTATGTTCTTATTCTCTGTTTTTAAATGTGTAGTGCGCTGGTTGCTAGTGCTAGAATCTTCTTTTTTTGTATCTGTTATTTGGGCATTAGATAATTTTGCATATGTTTTGATGATTTTGATATCCGAGCATATAGTTATACCAAAAAAAACAAGAACTATAGTTGCCATAAAGATACTGAGGTATTTAACCCATTTATATGCGCTTCTTTGCTTTTCTAAGCCTAACTCGCTAGTGCGTTTCTCTAAGTCGTTAAGGTATTTTTTGTGCTCTTCATTAATTTGGTCAAAAGATGATAGCTGGCCACGGTCTTGGGCAAAGCCAGCTTGATCAAGAGATCCGCCACCATTTGGATAAGATGATGGCGGAGGGTTTCCATTACTATTAGGAGAAGGATCAATTATGAAATCGGGAGAGGTTTCATCTGTCATCAGAGAATTAAACCTAGATTTTTAAGACGATATTGCATTGCTATTTCAGAAACATCAAAAATGTTCGCTAGCTCTGATAAAGTCGCCCCTCCCTGGAAAAGTCTCTTAACTCTTTCTTCAGGCATCAGTAATTCAGCAGCAAAACTGTTGGCTGATATTTCCTCATGATCTATTGCTGTGGAGGGGTCATCTCGTTTTGGAGTATGATCATATTGCACATGTCCAAGAAGAATGTGACCTAATTCGTGCGCAATAGTGAACCTACTACGCAGCACATTTTCATAGCTGTTAAACTCACACTGGAATACAGCATATCCTTCTTTGTTACGTGACAATGATGCTTGACCACTTGCCCCACTTAAGGCTAATGGAGATCGTCCTACTACTTCGATTGGACACCACTCTCCATCAACATTTTTTACCTTAATAGATTCTGCAATTCTTACAGGGTCAATAGGCAATACGCCATTCCATGCTGCATTTAGTACCCGCTTTGCGGTATCTATAGCTGAGGCTTTCATATCTTACCTCCTAATTAAACGAATAACCGGCCCACATAAGGAGCCGGTGGCTAGCAAGGAGCCTTTTCTACATAGATAGATAGTAAGCTTCTTGACACCCTTCAAAGTATAGAGAACCATCGATAAAGAGTGGATAAAGCCACGCTCGCACCTTGTTAAGCACAACCGACAAGCACCAAAGCCCGTTGACACTAGCGTGTCATTGGCCTAACCGAGCATTTTGCAAGCGTTTTCGTTACTGCTCGCCGCTTTTACAGTATAAACATACTGTACATATGTATTGTCGATTGAATAAAGCATTTAGTCAATGCCAATAGCCCCTTTCTTAGTAAAATGCAAGCACATTCTCTTTGATTTCGCAGGTTACAGCCATCGTATATCCTGTTTTCGAAAGGTCATGTCTTACCTCAATGACCACCCACGGTTGCTGGTCGACATCCCGCTTGAACCCTTCCAGCCTGATCGGTGATTCCGGCAGCAGCTCGGGTCGGCCGTAGGCGAGCATCATGTCCAGCGAGCAGCGCCCGCGCTGGAGACGTTGCCATTCCGAACGTGCGGCGCGCAGGGCTTCGGCTGCGCTGGTGTAGGTTTCTTTCAGCACCTTGGCATTGTCGCCGCTGCCTGCCACCACCGTTTTCAGCTTGGCGTGACTCTTCTCGTTCCACCGTGCTTTGACGCCGCTATAACTGTCGGCGGTGGTCGCGCTGTAGCTGAACCCATCGCCTTCGCTACGATGGATCGTGATCGTGGGCAGGGGCTTGCCGCTGGCGGTCAGGCTTTGCCCTCGGTGGATCAGCATCAGGCGGCCCGCCTTTACGGCCGCGACGGCGTCAAAGCGCTTGCTAATGCGGTTGATGAAGCTCAGGTCGCTTTCATCGGTCTGGTCGATATGCGCGATGCGCACCTTATCGAACTGGGCATCAATGCCGGCCTTTAGCTTATGGCGGGCGGCGATAGTGCGCACGATCGTGCCTAAGGTGGTCTTGTGCCATGAGTAGGTATGTTGACCTGGCAATGTGTCGTTAGTGTCGACCGAACGGGCGCGGATAGTGATCTGGTCGGGCGGGCCGCTCATCTGCACTTCGTTAATGATAAAGCGCCCTTTGTCGACCAGCCCCTGCGCTGGCCACCCTAGCCATAGCCGTAGCTCCTTGCCGTTATCAGGGAAGGGCACGCGACCGTCTTGGTCTGCCAACACCAGATCCAACTGATCGGCGGCACCACCGCGTGTATCGGTTAGCGACAGGCTGACCAGTAGCCCGTTGATGCGCGGGGTGATATCGGTGTCGCCAATCGTGATGCGGTAGGAGGGTTCGTTATAGCCCAGCATTACAGTGCATCCTGCAGGTAGTCGCTTGCGTTATCCAGATAGCCGTTCAGGGTGTCCGCCAGCGATTGCTTGCCCATGCGGTTAGGATCAGGTTTGTCGACACGCTTAAGCGCCAGCGTGAACTCAATCTTGTTGGCGTGGCCAGTCGACATAAACACGCTGGACGTTTCGTTGATCGACTCGATCACGTACCAGCCGTACATCCGCAGAGACCCTTCAATAAGCGGCCATGCCTTACCGGTCTTGGCCATCGCCCGAATCAGGTCGAGCGATAGGCGGCCACCGGTAAAGATGGGCAGCAGGGTGCCCGTAAGTGTGATGCGGTCTTCACCTAGCCCCACGAACTGGCTAGCGGGGCGCTCACCGACGCGCTCAAGGGAAGCGTGCTTGTACTCGGTGCTACGCTGTAGCTGCTGATACGGCACCGTCTCACGGCGGAACAGGAACTGCCCCAGTATCATCATCGATGCAATGACCATTGCCTTACCCCCTGTCTGCCATGCCGCTGCGACCGCGCGCTTTCAACTGATCCATCGCGTTCTTCAGCTGACGTTTGACCTCAAGACCGACCGCTTGGGCATCTTCCTTGTTGCCTACGCCATTCACGGCAATGTTGATGACCTGACTGGCCGTCGCCACCGATTTGCTGGCGATCTGCGAGCCGGTGGTTGCGACCTGCTGACCCTCATGAATAGCCGCATTGCGTAACTTGTCATCGCCGATGACGGACAGTGTGCCCATCACGGCACCACCGACCTTGTCTGCCCCTATCAGCGCTTCGATCTCTCTGCGCATCTCATTCAGTTTGTTGACCAGCATGCCGACCGGCGACCAGTCCCAAATCAGCGCACCAAGCTCGCGCAGGTTGCCGTTGAACGCCTCCTTGATGGCATTCAAGAACCGTTTCAGGCGCTCACCAATGACCTGCCAACTGAACATGTCGATAAAGGTCTGCTGCAGCTTTCGCCCTGCGCTCACCAGCCAATCGGGCATCTGGATACCCAGATAGTCCAGCAGCGCCCCGCAGGCCCTCATGACCAGCCCTATGGGCGACCACTTGGCGACCAGCAGCAAAATACCGCCCAACCCTTGGCCGAAGGCCGTTTTCACTTCGTCAATGTGCCGCTTGATGGATTGCCAGCTGAACAGGTCGATAAGGGACTGCTGCAGCCTATGCCCCACCTCCACCAGCTCATCCGGTATCTAAATGCCCAGATAGTCCAGTAGCGCACCGCAAGCCTTCATCGCCAGCCCGATCGGCGACCACTCCATCATCAGCAGCAAAATGCCACCTAGTCCCTGATCAAAGGCCTGACGAATCCTATTCCATGACCGCTTGACCAGATCTTCCAGCCACGTCAGATCAATGCCGATACTGGCAAACCATTGCTTGATCGGCTCCCAGTAGGTGTAAATCAGCACCGCCGCGATAGCGATCGCTGCGATCAGCGCAAAAATCGGGTTGGCCATCATCACCGAGCCGAGAAACATCACGGTGCGAGCCACCATCATGATGGGGCCGGATAGGGCGGAAAAGGCTAGCGATAAGCCGCCCAGCACGGCCGCCGCTGCGCCAAAGGCCATGATGGCCTTGACGATCATCTCGGCTTGCCTGGGGTGTTTCGTCATCCAGCCGGATAGCGCCACCATGTGCGCGTTGATTTTCTCCAACGCAGCGTTGTACGTGGGCAGTACCTTTTCGCCGATCAGCCTCATTAGGTCGTGATAGCGCGCTACGGTTTCGACCTCACGGCCGCTAGTTGAGACACGCAGTACGTCATAACTGTCGTTGAGGCCTTTGGCGTTCGAGTTGATCCCGAACCGGCGATCCTGCGAACCATCCTTCACCTGCAGCAGCATGGTGGAAATCATCTGTGCAGCGGTGCGGTTCGAGACCAACGATCCTACTGCATCTATTTGAGCCTTAGTGTCTGTGATCCCTTTGGCATTCAAGGCAGGAAGCAGAGTACTACGTACCCATTCGATGGGGTTTTCACGGAATATATTGGCGTTCTTCAATCCCCCCGGGCCGCCAAAGGCCTGCTGACCCACCTTATCGAAGGTGACGTGCTTACCGTCCATAAGGCCTAGGCTGATCATTTTCTGAGCGGCCTGTTTCGTCACACGGCCTTGGTACAGGTTCTGGTAAGCGCTCATCATGGATGTGCCTGCCGTACTCGCGCCCATTTCCTGAATGAAGGGTTCAAACCTTAGATAGAGCGCCTCATCACTCAGTCCTTTGGCGGCGATACCCGCGTGACTTAGGAACTGGTTGTAGCTAGAGCCGTTGACGCGTCCGCCCGATGCAGAGGCCACGCGCTGCTGATAGTCCAGCGCTTTCTCAAAGGCTTCTGCTGACACCATGGAGCCAGGCCGCCACTCGGCACTTTTGAGGGTGTCCATCATCAACTTGTCGATTTCTTCCTCGCCCATCATGGGGTTCTGCATTTTGAGTGAGGTCGCCATCTTGGTAATCGCAGGCAAGGCCATCTTGGCATGATGCTCATCACCCAATACGGTGTAGGCATCGACCATATAGCGGCGACGCTCTGATAGCGAAGAACCCGCCAGCTTGGCGGCATCAGCAAACTGCATCAGACGCTTTCGGGCTTCTTCACTCACACCAACAAGGTTGAGGCTGCGCTCGCTGTTCTCGCTGTCCTTGGCTTCATCAACCGAACCATGAAGCCCTCGACCCACCGCGTACCCCGTCGCTACGCCCGCTGCACCGCCTACGGCGGCACCGTTTCTGACGCTTTCGAACTTCTCGCGTGCGGCGGTTGCTCGTTCTTGTGCTTGCCGCAGCTTATCCAGCCGTTCGCGCTGCGTTCTCAGTGTGTCATTGAGGCGGCCCTCGTTTTGATTAAGCGCGCGTGATTCACGCCCGAGGTGCTGCATATCGTGACCGGCTTCGCGTAACCGCCTGCCGACGATCTCTATGGTCTTGCGGGCCTCATCCGTTTGATGCCGCGTACGGCCTTCCTGTTCGCCAAGCGTACGCAAGCGACGGCTATGCCTCTGCACCTCTTCGCTGGCCTTGGACTGGGCCTTGCGGATCTGATCCATGCGCAGCCGCGTTTTATCCAGCTCGTTAGAGAGCGTCGCCGAGTGACCGCCCGCGTTCTTCATCGCTTTGGCTATACGCTCGAACTGCCGCTGGGCCGAGGTCATTTCTGCCTTAAGGTCGCTTTGCTTGGTCTTTGCCTTGGCGTGCGCATCAGCGACCTTGTCGGTTTGTTGTTTTAAGCGGTTGAGGGCTTGAGCGCTGCGATTGATGGCGATGTTGGCACGTCGATAGGCGTCGATATCGCCCTGCGCCTTGTTAAGGTCGCGCAGTTCCTTGCGGGTGCTGCGCATGATCTTGGCGGCTTCCTTTGTCGCCTTACTGATACGGTTGAGGGGCGCAGTGGCTTTATCCACTGCACCCAGAAGTACTTCTAGCTTGAGTGAATGAGCCATGCGCCCCTCTCGTCATTCTTCATCGCCACAGTGGCGAAGGCGGGCACGTTCCCGCCAGTCCATCAGTTCTTCCAGTGAGAAGTCGTTCATTTCGGAAGGTGGCCAGTGGAAGACCATCGCAATATCTGCCATCGCGTCTTCCACTTCGTTGGGCGGTTTTAGCTCGCCATTTCCGACCCGACTAAAAAACCGGTGACCTCCTGCGAGATCTGGAAGAAATCAGTCACGTTCATCTGCTGCAGTTCGTGCTGCTGCAGGGCTGGGGTAGTGATACGGGAAGCGACGCGCATCACCTGATCGGTATCACCGGCGAGCAGCGTCATCAGCTGACAGCCGCGCATTTCACCGGCGCTAGGGCGGCGCAGTTCGATGGTGGTGATTTCGGTATCACCGCGCTGGAGCGGCTGCTGCAGGGTGATGGTGGTGGTGACAGCGGGGGTGGTTTTTGCCTTGGCCATGTGAATCGTTCCTATGTGTCAGAGAGTCAAAATGTGTGGATCAGGACAGCTGCAGCGCACGGCGGCGCGCTTCGAGGCGGTCGACGCCTTCGACCATGAACACCATGTTTACAAGGTCGATTTCGATCTTGGTCGTGCCGTCGATAACCAGCTTGTAGTAGCTAAGCGACGCTTTGAATTTGTGCTCGGTTTTGTCACCGGCCTTGCCGGTTCCCATGTCGATTTCTGTCCAGCGACCGCGCATCTCGACTTCGACGGCACTTTCACCGTCATCGCCTTCGTACGAGCCGTAGAACATCAGCGGTACCTTGGAAACGGATAGATCGCCGTAGTGCTTGAAGGCGGCCTCCATCAGCCCGCCACAGCTCACTGTGGCTTCGAGCTTGTCCTGCCCCATATCGAGGTCGACGGCACCTTCCATGCCGCCACCGCGCCATTCTTCGGTTTTACGAGTGAGCTTGGGCAGTTCGATGGATTCCGCTTCACCCAGCCAGCCCTCGCCGTCAACGCGGACGTTGAATGCTTTTAGTACCTTTGGAAGTGACATGCGTGCTCCTTACCCTGCGCTAACTTGCTGCGTGAAGTCGGCGAGGTATTCGTCGGTGATGGTCTGGGTAAAGCCGAGGTCTTCGAGCGGCGGCACGGGTGTGTAGTCGTAGGCAATGCGCAGGCGGCCATCGGCCAGCTGTTCCTTGCTGTTGTCTTCGGCCATCCATGCCTTGCCGCCCATTAGGTAGCCCTGACGCACCAGTGAGCGCAGCTTGTTGTTAATGCCGGACAGGATGTCTTTGACGAGGGCAGGGGTGAGCGTGGCATCGACGTGTGCCGCTTCGGCTTCGGCGATCGTATCGGCCAAAATCTGGGCGGTGCGGGTGTAGTTCTCGAACACGAACTTGCCGTTCTGGTCGCAGGTACGGCTGCCCCAAAAGCGGAAGCCTGAATAGCGCACCAGCGTAGTGACCTGCTTGGCGTTCAGTAGTCCCGCATCGTTGTCCGAGTCCTGCAGGTCGAACGAGACCGGCGGCTCAATGCCCAGCGGGCCACTCATGACCACGTTAGATAGGGTTTTGTGCCAGCCGATGTTCTTGTCGATCTGCGCGCGCAGGCCCACCGCGAAGGCTTCCGGCGCAATGACGCTGTTGGCGGCAGTGGCGGTATCGAACCAGTCGAACGAGGGCCAGATCACCATCAGCTCACGCACGCCGAGTAGGTCGCGGTATTTGATCGCGTCCTGCGCGGTGTTGCAGCCGCGCGCATGGACATAACCGAACGCGCGCAGTTTCTTGCAGATCGCGCCCAGTGCGGTGGCCACCTCGGGATAGCTCAACTCGGGCACTGCCAGAATGCGGGGTTTGACGCCAGTGCGAGACTCCGCATCCAGCAGCGCCTGCATGCCCGTGCGGCGGCCGTTGGCATCAGTGCCACCGATCAGGTTGGCCTTGATTGCATCGTCACCGTCGCCATCGTCGACGCGCACAACGATCACAGTCGTTGAGACCAGCGCATCAATGACAGACAGCGTACGGCGCAGCGTGCCCTGCTTACCGGCACTGCCGATCGCCTTAGACAGACTGTTGCACAGCACAGGGGTATTGAGTGGGAACACGGCCGGATCAGCGTCCTTGGCCGTACAGACCACGCCGATGACCGACGTGGACACGGTCTTGATGGCGAGCGTACCGTCGTTGGATTCGACGACGCGCACCCCGTGGTGATATGAATCGAGAGCCATTGGTATGCCTTCCTCATGAGTACGTGCCACATCCTGCGGGGCGTTACAGCGCAGTGCGAGTGATGGGCTGTGTGAGTGGTGTTGATCACATGCCGCCGCTAAAACAGCCCTGCCGGTTCGGCCTCGATGTCCCAGCTGAAGATCAGCACCTCGCGTGCCTCTGAACCCTTACCACCTCCCACCGTGTACTTAATTCCTGTGTCCTCGATATGAAAATCTGCGAACCAGCGGCGCACGTCAGGGTGGTCATTGAGGCTAACGATGGCCTTGCCTTTGAGGCGTTTCAGTAGGCTGGCCATCTCTTCGTACTCGTGTGCGCCAAAGTCCACGCCATAGCCTCCTGTCTGCCAGTAGGGTGGATCCATGTAGAACAGCGTGTGCGGACGGTCGTAGCGCTCAATGCACTGCTGCCACGACAGATGCTCGATATAGGCGCTAGATAAGCGAAGGTGTGCAGCCGACAAGGTTTCTTCCAAACGCAGCAGGTTTAACTTAGGTGGCGTCGTGGTTGCTGTGCCGAAACTACGAGCAGGAACGCAGGCACCAAAACCATTCTGCTGCAGGTAGTAAAAGCGGGCGGCGCGCTGGATATCGGTCAGCGTTTCGGGGCGAGTGGTCTTATGCCACTCGAACATCTGGCGACTACTCAACGCCCATTTGAATTGCCGCACGAACTCTTCAAGGTGGTTTTGCACCACGCGGTACAGGTTCACCAGCTCGCCGTTGATGTCGTTCAATACCTCGACCTCGGCGGGCTGCCGCAGAAAGAACAGGGCAGCACCACCGGCGAACGGCTCGACGTAACAGGAGTGATCGGGGAAGCGGGGAAAGATGCGGTCTGCCAAGCGACGCTTACCGCCCATCCACGGAATTATCGGGGCCACCATGTCGTGTACCTGCCTTTATATGACTGTATGTATATACATATAATGCAAGGTGAAAATGGCGGCGGCGAGGGGATAGGCGTGTGGGAAAAGAAAGCCACAGCCGCATAAAAAGACCCGTCATATTAGACGGGCCTTTGGCGGTTACGCGGCCGCTATGGTGGTGTCGCCGATATGGTTTAACTGGTCGATAAATGGCCCTGCAATGGCCGTGAAGTCGGCATCGTCAGCTGCAGCGCGTACAGCAGCTTTACCTGCCAATCGGATTGAGCGTATCTGGCGGATCACCTCTTCTCGGTGCGCGGCTGCCTCGGCGATTTCCTGTGCTGCCTGCAGCGGGGTAACGCCTTCGGCATCGGCCCATGCTTTGATTTCTTCGGGGCACTTGGTTTCATCATAACCATCGGCATACCAGCGCCCGTGCGCCTCGATGACCTGCTGGTATTCGATATCCAGTAGCTGACCTACGGATTGATCGCGGGCACGCGCACCATCAGCAGCTGAGTCGATAGCATCAATAGCTTTGTTCTTCGCAATGTCGACCCCTTCGTTATCCCTGAAAATGTGCCATACCTGTCCATTCCAGATGGCCTGCTGTCCTTCGCTAAGTGACGGCGGGGCCATGTCGATAAAGTGACTGCCCTCGGGGACGATATTGGACTCTTGATAGCCCATATATTTGCCTTGATCGTCAACAATTGAATATGTCTTAACGTTCATATCAGTCCCCGATGCGCAGCATCACCAACGTGGAATATAAATAAATTTGATCCCACGGACGCCCCTGTGTATGTAAAAACCCAGCTGTTACTACATCGCCAGCATTGAAATACGAAACGTCCACAATAGGGGCGTCCGCATCACGATTGCCTGCGCTACTGTTTGTGCCGACGGCCCCCTTGGTCACCTGCTCGCCATTTTTCATATAGGCAGCCATCCAGTAGGTGGCGGCACCTGTCACATCTCCTCCCGCCCACGCCCTAACATGGCCGATTATCATATATGTTCCTGCTACAGGTACTTTGAACTCGGTACCCGACACTGACCGCATCACATAATCGTTAGCGGTCGTGAAAGTGACAGATGTGTAAGAAGAATAATAATGTTCTTTTAAATAATTGGTCGTAATTAAATTACCTCTACCCGATACCTCTCTGCGCGCACCTTCTTTCAATGTGCCGACGCGATCGCGCAGCTCAACAAGCTGGGCCGTATCGGCCGTTTGATTATGATCTGCCGTCACTCCATCCAGCGCTTCAGCGTTATGCCCCATGCTTGCGGCAGCGCCTAACCCTTCTGTGACTTTTTTCAGGTGTTCCGCATTCTGTTGAATAGACTGTTTTGCCTCCTTCAGACCGTTGGCATTGACCTGCACTGACTCATCTACTTTTTTGAGTGCTTCCGCACTGGCCTTTGCCGCGTCGTCCACGTACTGCCGCGTCGCCAATACGACACTGGGGTCGACCTTGAGGGTGACGGCGGCGGTATCGCTGACCTGCATCACCATGCGCACGGTCTGGGTGCGGCTTGTGCCTTCGTTTAGCAGCGGCTTGTAGGTGGGCGGGTAGTTGCCGTAGGCGATCAAATTGCCTTCGTCATCGAATACGCCGATCTCGCGGATTTCCCAGCCGCCGACCTCGGGAGGCAGCACCTGCTCGCAGACGATGAAGTTCGGGTTGTCCTTGTCCACTTCGACGCGGTTTAGCGGCGCGCGGCGGCGTTCGTGTACCAGCGCTTTTGCACTGGCATCCGGCTGCGGGGTGACGCCGTTGGCATCGCCGACGGCCAGCGTCGATAGATTGACCTTCTGGCCGAGCGCCACGGCGTTGGCCACCTTGGCCTGCCCGACGCTGGTCAGAATCGTGTAAAAGCTCGCCATGAGTTACTCCGGATAGACGGTGGTGGTGTCGATGACGTCCAGCGCAATACCGGCGTAGGCGACGCCGTTGCACTGGGTTTCAGGGGGAATGTAGGGATAGACGGTGGTCACATCGCCGTCATAGACCGCTGCCGCGATAAAGGTCTGGCCACGCGTTTCGCCCAGCAGATCAAGGCCGACAATATGGCGACTGCAGGGCTTGGCATCGTTGACCAGCCGCACTAGTTCGGCATACATCGCATCGGTAATACCGGTGTCGAGTACGCCCACGCGCAGGGCGAAGGTGCCGCGTCGCCCCACAGGGTTCATCTGGTACCAGTGGGTAATTTCGAGCAGATAGCCCAGCGGCTCGACCACGCGCCGAATCGCGGCCACGGTGCCCTTATAGCGGTGGATATGAAACGCGCTGGCCACCACGTCGCGCTTGACGCTTTCCGGCCACGCGGGATCCCAGCGGTCAACCGAGCATTGCCATGCCAGATAGGGCAGCAATGACGCGTGACAGGTGTGCGGGTTTAATACGCTGCGTACGGGAATGGGCACCCGTTCAAGGTCGGCCAGCACGTTGGCCAGCCGACGCTCCAACGCGGTGCTATTGGGCGGCAGTAGATCACTCATCGGTGCCCCCGTTGGTGATCGCGATGCCGATACAGTGCGAGGCCTGCGTATTGTCCAGCACGATATCCTGCGCGGGTTCGAACAGATCAAGGTGCTGAACGCCGGTGACGTGCAGCGCGCCAATCACCGCTGAACGGCGGATGTCACGTCCGAGGCGACGCTGTTCCTGTACGTACTGCTCAATGCTGGCCTGTGCCGCCTGCATGATCGGTTCCTGCTCGGGGCCAGGGTAGATGTACAGCGTGGCCTTGATCGTGTAGTCGACGATCGTCGCCGACTGCACCGTGACGCGATCCGCGCAGGGAATGACGTCCTCGGCCGACAGCGCCTTGCGTACCGCTGCCAGCACGTCCTCATCAGCGGCCCCGTTGCCGAGTTTTGACAGCACGGTGACCACCACATCGCATGGTTCGGGGCTTTCGGCCTTCACGTCGGCGATGCGGCCATCGGCTGAGCGGGCGTGATATTCATAGGCACCGGTTGGGCCTGCCACCGACATGCCTTCATAGGCGGACATGGCACGGATGCGCAGATCAGCGTCGCTTTCCTTGCTGCCGTCGGTCAGCGTCAGGCGCGCGACCCCGTTGTTAGCGGCCGCCGCGTCCAGATCATCGCCACCGGCGAAGGCAATCAACACCGCGAGCACCGCCTCGTTGCTGTGCTGTCGCAGCAGCAGTTCGCGGTAAGCGTTTTCCTCTAACAGCTTGGTGATCGGCTCTGATTCACGCGCCAGCGTGGCGGTCATCTCTTCCCGCTCGCTCGCCGGTGTCAGTTCGAGCAGGCGCGCCTTACGCTCGGCAAGGATCGCCTCAAAACTCAATTCTTCAACGATCTTGGGCTTGGGCAGGGTCGACAGGTCGATCATGACGGACTCGCAAGTGACAGGGTTTCAGAATACTGCTGGCCCGCGTTGACATCGTGCAGGCGTAACTGCAGCTGCAGGTGTGCGCCTTGCTGTTCGAGGCTTTCAATACGGCTGATCTCGACGCGCGATTCCCAGCGCGCCAGCGCATCGACAATGGCTGACGCTACGCGCAACTGGGTTAGGCCGTTAAGCGGCTGGTCGATCAGAAAGGGCACGATGCTGCCGTAGTCACGGCGCATCAGGCGGGTGCCGATCGGCGTCATCACAATGTCGCCGATGCTCTGGGTGATGCTGTCGCGGCGGGCCAGTGCCTTGCCCGAGGCTTTACTCATCGACATGACCGATTACTCCGGCGGATCCGTTTTCGCGCTGCCACGCTGAACGCTGGGATGCTGATGGCTTATCAGGCTGATGCCGCCTGCCGTTACGTCGACGGCCGAGGTCACGCCTTGGGTGACGGTGACGTGCCCATCCAATGTGATGGCCGGTGCCTTAAGCGTGATGGAGGTATCCGCCGTGGCGGCGATAACTGGGGCTTTCACTGTGGCACTGACGCTGGCCATCGCGTCGATCTGCGGTGCCTTAGCCGTAATGTCCGCGTCAGACGTTACCGTGATTGCGCCTGTGGTCGTGACAATCGCTTGCCCTGGCAGTGTGGCGGTCAGGGTGCTGGACGCATGGTCGTATTCGAGGCGTGCGCTGTCGGGGTAGACCGTGACGGTCTTGTCGAGGCTGCGCTCGGGCGGCGGGTTATCCTCGGTGTAAAGACTGCCAATGACCCGCGCGTTACCGGTATCACCGCCAATGGCCAGCAGCAGCACGTCTTCACCAACAAACGGCGGCCGCCAGTGCGATACACCTGCGGCGCGCGAGGTTGTCCACGGGATCCAGTCGGTGTGCAGGCTGCCACTTTCGACGCGCACACAGGGCGGCGTTACGGCGGTGTCGACCATCGACACCTTGCCGGTGCGCACGATGCTTTGCAGCAAGCGGCGGATCTCGTTTAGATCAGCGGAATTAAAGTCAGGTAGGTTCATGCGGCCATCGTGTCGTGGCGTCGCAACGATGGCGAGCGGTGGGCCGTGTGAGTGATGACGACCACATAAGCACGAGGCGGATACAAAAATGCCCCGACCGACGTCGAGGCATTCAGGCTAGGGCATGCAGTGATCAGCTATGACCATAGCCACCTGCAGACGGCGTGCCCGCATCAGACGGTGCCACCTGCGGCGCTGCTTCCTGCACAGGTTGAACGTCGTATTTCATCCCAACTATGTCGCTTTGAAGCCCTTTGATGCGCACTTCCAGCGTCGGTGCGGCGGATTTCACCGGCACGACCTGACCGATTTCGTTGGTCGAGTAGTTGGCGTAACCAACGCAGTCGAAAACACCCGCCTTGGCGGTCGGTACCAGCTTCCAGCTGTAGACGTACTGCTGGTTCTGTTCCTGACCGGCGTACGGCGCGCCCAGTGACTTCTGCTGCACGACCACCCCTGAACCGTTCATCGGTTCGAACGGCCCGAACAGTGACTTGCCTCGGAAACCGAGCAGGTAGTCGCGGTTCGACAGGTCATCATTGTGCGTGACCAGCGTGTTCTTGTTGCCGTGACCGACGCAGAACAAATACACATGGCCATCGTGGTCGATGATGTTGATGCGCTCGATTTCATCGGTCACAAGGTTGGCGGTCAGCAGCGGCGGCATGAATTCAACGAAGGTGTTTTCGTCGTTGGTGAATTCCAGAATGCCGATGCAGCCATTGGCTTTCAGGTCGTCGATCGTCGGCTCGTATTCCGGCTCAAAACGATCGCTACCGATGTACGCGCGCTTGATGCTCCCCGCAGGGCACACCTCGGTACCTGTATTGGCTTCGAACAGCCCAAAGCGGCGACCCGTACGCGGACACTTGTAGTAGAGGATGTCACGGAAACAGGTGTTTTCAGTCTGATCGGAGCCGAAGCTGCGGCTATGCGCGGTGGGGAATCGCACTTCACGGAGGCTGGCCTGTTCGGCGGTTTCGTAGAAACGACCGTCCGGCTCGGCGAGCAGGTCGTGATAGTGAGGCACATCAATCACCAGCGCAGCATCAGAGGCCGTAACGTTCTGAATGGCGGTGGCGAAGCGCTGACGGGTCTGCCAGTTGCCGTTCAGCTCGACGCCCTGCGCGACGGTGTAGAACGTCTGCAGTTTGCCGTCGTCACGCAGCAGGGTGGAACCGCTCCATTCCTGACAGTCATCGAACAGGCGTTTTTCACCGAACAGGTAGCCACCGGCGGTGTAGTGCAGGCCATCCTTGGAATAGAAGAACACCATGCGCGCATTAGCGCTTTCGACGTCATCGACCGGACGGGCCAGCCCGACGATCACGGTGTAGCCACCGACGTTGGCCACTTGGTTCTGCTCGTTCATGGCGTACCACCAGTCCCAAAAATGCCAGCCCGGCATCAGGGTTTTGAGCTTCGCCAGATTGAACGGCGGGATAGTGTTGGCCGCAGTCGCTTTGATCTTGGCCGCGGCTTCGCGCGTCCAGTGAGACGGTGCGTAAGCGGTGGCCGTGGTGTTGGTCTTCGACGCTTTAGTGTGCTTGGTTTTCATGCGATCTCGCTCATGACGGATACAAGAATGCCCGCGCAGTGGCGGGCAGCAGGCGGCGGTGGCCGCATGCCCCGAACGTCACTCGGTCATGCAGTGACGGGGCTATCCTGTCCTTGATCGGGATTCGCTTCGAGCGGTGCGCCGTGTGAGACAGATCACCGACGCGGAAGATCATTTAGCACGACGTCGGAGACGATGCGGCGCGTCTTCGGCGTAACCCCTAATAGCTGACGGGCATCGTATTTATGCGTGCGGGGTTTATGGCGGTCGATCTTATCGCGCAGGCCGTACTGGTGGACTTCGGCGATCTTGGCCACCGGCCCGACAAACTGAATCGTGGCCCCGTTGGCGGTGGCAGTGGCCTTCATGTAGCGGGCAGTGCGGATCTTAGAAAACATGGCGGCACGCTTGATCTTGCCGCGTTTATTGCGTTGCTTGCGGCGGGGGACGTAAGCCGTGCCGTCGGGGTTACGCTGGGCTTTGATCCGTTGCTGCTGTTCTTTGCGCACTTCGCGCGCGATCTGGCGAGCCATTGCCGTACGTGATTTGCGATCCAACCCGTTGATCAACGGCTGTACCCAGCCTTCCAGCAGGTTTAGATCGTCCATTCTGACCCCTCAGCATTATCCGCCGTCACCAGTGTCCATGTGCGCGTTTCCGGCAGGCCGATATCGAACGCCGGTGCTTTGTGCTCGATGTCGATTTTGCCGGTTTCTTCGCTGGCCTTGGCCACCACACGTTCATTGAAGCGGATGCGCAGGATCAGATCGACCACGCCCTCATCCAGTATTTCCGCCTCGAACTGGATCGCTTCGTGGGGATCAACGTCCGGCTCAAAGCGCTGCATCCACATCAGTAGCGGCACCACGATATGGTCAACGTCTCGGCTGTAGTCCAGTAGCACGATCTGCGCAGTGTACGTGTAGCCGTGCGAGAGGCTGGGGCCGCGATGGAATTCGATCTTGCCGTCCTCGACCAGCGTCACGATCTGGTCGGGATTGCGTTGGTATTCGGGCAATGTGGTCAGTAGGAACTGCCGCACGTCGTGCAGTTTCTTCATTGCTGATTCTCTCCTAAACACTCAATGACGCGATCGACACGGGCGGCGCATAACCCCCACGCTTCGAGGGTGTCATCAAGCTGACGGCGCAGGTCACCGTTGGCCTTGGGGCGTGCGGCGGGCAGTACGCACGGCTCGGGTATCGCGCAGGTAGTCACGGTAACCGGCGGTGCCAGTGAGGGGGCCGTGTTGGTACAGGCGGGCAAGCTCATCAGGCAGGCGAGCGTTAGCCCACTCGCGGATAGCGCGGTTTTCACGTTGTAGATCCTCTGCGGTTTGCGTGGCCTGCGATGCTGCGGCGCGCAATTCGGCCAGTTCGCGGCCGTTGGCCTGTTGCTGTTCGTTGAGCTGTTCGAGGCTGTGGTTCAGGGTGTCGATAACGCGCTGGCGGCGCAGCGACTCGGCATGCTCCACGGCCTGTGCGTGCTGCGCTGCGTCACGCTCGGCGCTGACAGTATCAAGGCGCAGCCATAGGCCGCCGACGGTGATCAGCGCGATGACGCCACCGGCAATCACCCATTGATTACTCATAAAGACACAACTCCCGTTCTTCGGTGCGCCGCTGGCGAATACCGTCATTGACGACGTATTGCCCCGTCACAGGGTCATAGACGTAGATCCAACGCAGCAGCTGATCGCAGGCGGCCGGATGTTCGGCATTCAGCATTTGCAGCAGCGTCGAGCGTTTGAACTTGGTTTCGCCCACGTTGAACACAAACGAGGCCAGCCCTGCCTTGCGGGGTTCCGACATCGGCGCGGTCACGCTGCGATTAACGACGGTCAGTGCTTCGGCCAGATCCTCACTCAATAGCCGCTTGCACTCGTCATCGGTGACGCGCAGGCCGCGATGAACATCGGGGCCGGTGTGGCCGTAGCACACGGTCAGCACGCCCGCGATATCGACGTAGGCGGTGTTGCGTTTGCCTTCCCACGGTGCAATGAACGCCCCCGCAATCACGATGGCGGCCCCGCCGATCACTTTCTTAACGTGCGCCTTCATGGGCTATCGTCCTTGTCCACGGGCTTGGCCGCTGGCGTGTCCTGTCCGCGCAGGTAGCGGATAAAGCGTGCCACCCAGTACGCGGCCTGCACCACGACCAACACCAGCGTGGCCAGCTGGATCAGGGTCGGAATAGTGATGCCGTTCATAAACAGCACCGAGGTGGTCACACCGGGCGTGGCGTGCGTGGCACTGCGAGCGACGCCCGCGATGATGTTGTCGCCTTCGATCATGCGGCGTCTCCTGTCAGTCCCAGAGCTGTAGCATCGTGTCATTGGTCTGCTCCGACGCGGTCGTCGAGAAGTCCGGCAATGTCACGCGGGTACCGAGCGGCAGCACGGGGCCGAGAATGCACAGGCCGGAGTTAAGGGCATATACGGCGATCACGTCGTCGCTGGTACCGCCATAGCGGTGGCAGATCAGATCGACGGTATCGCCCTGTTGTGAGGTCACGACCGTGGTCATATCAGTTCAACGATGTTGTGCGGTCGATCACAGAGATCACAGATGGCGAACATGGCTTCACGGCGGTAATCGCCCGCGATCTCGCCTTTGGTTTCGCTGTCACGGGTACCGCTGCCCGAGGCGTCGTAGTCGCGGTAGCGTTCAATGAGTAGCGCATGGGCATGGCAGTACACGGCGCGCAGGTAAAGCGCGTTTAGGCCGTCCGGCGGCAGGTAGTCAGGCACCGGCACGGCGGCCAGTGATGCATGCCCCGCGGTCACCTGCTGACGCTGCCAGTCGCGCAGTAGGCGATTGACGGCGGCGATGGCGGTGGTGATCGCGGTCTTTAAGCGTGCGTCGGTGACGGTATCGGTGATGCGGTGGGTATCGCGCAGGTCGTCGGCGCTGATATCCGGCCACCAGTCGGCGTTTTTAACGGTGAGGGCAGGGCGTGCGGTGCGGGCATCGCCACCCGTCACTAGAAAGCTGCTCATAAGGGGATTCCGGCTAGGTGAGGGGGATAGACCTTGCCCTCAGAACAGGCCAGCAGGCTGGCCGTTCATCGGCGAGGAGTCCCCCTCGGTCGGCGGGCGACGCGGTAGATCAGCCGTCAGACTGATCGCTGTTCTTTTTCATCCGGCGTTCCAGTTCATTACGCAGTCGTTTGCAGCCGCATTTGTCATGCAGCGCCAACGCTTTGGCGTAGTGATCCAGTGCGTCCTGATCGTGGCCACCCGCTTCGCAGGCACGGCCCATCGCCTTATGCAGTTTCGCGCGCACGGGGTCGACGATGTCGCGCCCCTCGACGATGCGGGCGATCTCTTCCAGCAGCGGCAGGTTATCGGCGTCGATGTTGTCATCGCCGTCCATCAGTGACGCGACCGCTTCCTCGACCAGAATCTCAGCGTTAGTACGCTGATGGGCGTCCGGTGCGGCCAGCCCGTAGCGGATAGCGTATTCAGCGATCGGCAGTGCGGCGGCAATATCGCCGACGTCCAGCGTCCACAGCAGCAGGGTGACCAGCACTTGATCCGAAGCCCCTTGACCGTTTTCAAGTACGCCCTGCAGATACGACTGATAGTGCGGCAGCCTCTCAGCCTTGCGGGCGATCTTGTCTTGAATCGAACGGATGGTATGCAGTTCGGCCTTGTCACGATGCAGCATCATCAGATGCTGCTCGTAGGCTTCGCCCTGCATGCCCCCTTCACTGGCTGCCGCTGCTTCGGCAGCGGTGACCTTCATGTAATGGCGGCGGGCAGGGGTGGTCATGCGATCACCTCGATGTTTTCGATCAAGCACCCAAAGCCGTAGTCCTCTACGACGTAGGCGTCGTTGCTAGACTCGAAGTTTTCGATGCGGTCGCGCTTGGCGTTATCGACCACCACGCGGCGGCGGCTGCCTTCCTGCCAGTACAGCGACAGGTTAGATAGCGAGGTGATGAAAATGCCCTTATCCAGCATGAACGGCACCTTGTTCGCTTGCAGCCCCCCAATACGGCGCTGGGACACCATCATGTCGAGCGCACGGCTTTCGGTCGGCTGGTCGTACTTCTGAATCAGCGGGAAGTACTTGTCATGCAGCAATTTGCGGCCGACCAACACCACGAGGTCGGGGTCTTCCTGATACCACGGGTCGATCAGCTCGTTGACGGCGTCCATGACCAACGCATCAATGTTGGCGTAATCACCGCCAACGCCGATGGTGATCTTGCCCGCTTCCTTACCGGACGACATGACCCGTTTAGGGGCGTGTTCGCGGTACTTCTGCAGCCAACCGATGTTGACGTCCTGCAGCAGCGGGTTAGCGACCAGATCGGTGGTTTTGTCGGCACGCACACCGTTCCAGCCGATCGCAATGCGATCCAGCGCCTGACGCTTAAGGATGATGTCCCGTACGCGGGTCTGGAAGTCGGGGAACTTGGCCCACGCATCCAGCTGCTGATAGCGGATATGGGTATCGAAGTTGGTCTGTACGCACAGATAGCCGTTTTCATCTAGCGTGGTGACGTCGCGCGTCGCGCGCTCTTTTTCATCGGTGTTGGTACGTCCGGCAATTGGGCCAGATACGCCAAGGCCCAGCCGCTCGCCCATCTGCTCGCTGACCCCCACCATATTGATCTGGCTCAGAAAGTCGCTGGACTCCTGCATATTGGTTTCGAGGCGCTGCTGCACTGACGGCTCGACGGTAAATTTCTCGCTGGCATCACTGATGCCGTTGAGGTGGGCAATTTGGTCTTTCAATGCAGAAAATTTCTGACGCGTAGGCGTGCGCATGGTGATGTCCTTAGCAGTCGGTGAGAACGGCAGCGTTACCGCCCGTCGCAGGGGTACGGCGGGAATAGCTGGCCTGTGGCTGGGTATCGAGCGCCTGCGTCAGCGCCTCGATCTGCGTCTTGAGCGCCGTAAACTCGCCGTCACGCTGTTCGAGTTGGTCGCGCAGCTCGCTGTTGTCCTGCGCCAGTGCTTCTAGCGCCTTGCGCACGTCTTCACCGTCGCTGTCGCCGTGGTTTTCTGGCGGCTGTTCTTCTGGTTTCAGGCCAGAGAGCAGGACGGATATGCGACTAACGATGCTGTCAGCTAAGCGCATGGCTTTGCCGTCGCTGAAATCCAGCGCGGTTTCTTCGGCAGCGGTGAACAGGTTGTCGGGGTGCTGTTTGCGGTTGGACAGCGGGGAGGGCTTTTGCTGTTCGTGCTGCTGGGCGCAGAACTGCAGCATTTCAGTGCCGAGTGACGCGGGGTTATCGGTGACCGCAAGGCCCATCAGGTATGCCTTACCGGTGTCGGCAAAGCTCGGGGCCACTTCGATCGAGGTGTAGACCTTCTGGCGGTTCTTAACGATCGCCTTCAGTTCCTCGGTCGGGTCGAGCGCGGCCAGCAGTACCAGCTTGCCGTCCTTATCCTCTTCGGTTTTGAGCGCTGTCACATCGCCATAGGCCTTGAACGGGCCGTCCGGCGTGACGCCGCGAATATGTTCGCAGTTGATCCGTGCGCCGTAGACCTTGGGGTCGTACTGCGCGGCGGCTTGTTCCAGCCATTCGCGTTTCAGAGTGCGGCCGTCGCAGGTCGCCCCTTCTTTCGCAATCCGGAAATATTTCATGTCGCACCTGTGCTGTGGGTAGTCGCTGCACAGGGTCGATGGATTAACGGGCGGGGTAAACGCGTTAGGCGTGTGAGTGCGCGGTGGGACAGGGCGGCAGTGCTTCGCGCTATTGATGCGCTCGGTAGTCTGCCTGCCATGACTACATTACATGACACCTCAGACAGCGGCGGCACCGACCGCCTGACCGCGCGCCACCTCTACTGGATGGGGTGGCGGGTGGCCCGTATTGCCGAACACCTTCACCTCAAGCCTGCCACGGTGCACAGCTGGAAGCAGCGCGATAAATGGGACGAGGCCACCGAACACGAGCGCATGCTCGGCTCGCTGGAGGCGCGCTATATTTCGCTGATCGTGCGCGACAGGAAGAGCAACGCCGATTACAAGGAGATCGACGAACTTGGGCGCGCCTTTGAACGGTTGGCCCGCATCAGCAAATACAACGACAGTGGCAAGGAAGCTGACCTTAACCCCCGCATCCGCAAGCGCAACACGGCCGCGCGCAAGGCCAAGAACGATATCGGTGAGGAAGGGCTGATTCAGCTGATCGACGCGTTCGAGGGATCGCTGTTCAACTATCAGCGCGCTTGGTACCAAGCGGGCCTTGATGAGCGCATCCGCAACATCCTCAAAAGTCGCCAGATCGGTGCAACGTGGTACTTTGCCCGTGAAGCCGTGGTGAATGCCTTCGAAACCGGCAAGAACAAGATCTTCCTGTCCGCCTCGAAGAATCAGGCCCTGATTTTCCGCAACTACATCGTCCAGTTCGTCAAGATGGCGACCGGTGTCGAACTCAAAGGCGAGCCGCTCGTGCTGCCCAACGGTGCAGAACTGCACTTCCTCGGTACCAATGCCAAAACCGCACAGGGTTATCACGGCGACGTCTATCTCGATGAGTATTTCTGGATCCACGGCTTCCAGACGTTTCGTAAGGTCACGTCAGGGATGGCGATGCACAAGCAGTGGAAGCAGACCTACTTTTCCACGCCGTCCAGCATTGACCACGAGGCGTACGGGTTCTGGTCGGGCGAGCTTTATAACGCGCGCCGCAAGCGTGATCAGAAAGTGGCGTTCGACATTAGCCACACCGCGCTTGCCAAAGGGCTGCGTGGGCCGGACGGCCATTGGCGACAGATCGTCACCGTACAGGATGCCATCGCCGGCGGCTGTGATCTGTTTGATCTGGATCAGCTGCGTTTGGAGTACAGCGAAGACGAATTCGACAACCTGCTGATGTGCCAGTTCATGGACGACGCCCAGTCAGCGTTCCCGCTGTCGTTTATGAAGGGCTGCGCGGTGGATGCGTTCGATCGCTGGATGCGTGACTACAAACCGTGGACGAAGCGTCCGTTCGGTGAAAAGCGGGTCTGGATAGGGTACGACCCGTCGGGCGAATCGGAAGAAGGCGACGGGGCAGGGCTGGCCGTCATTGCCCCCGCCGAGTCGATGGGCGATGCCCATCGCGTGCTCGAGTATCACCGCCTGCGCGGGGCCGACTATGAAGCACAGGCCGAGTTCATCGAACGCGTGACCAAACGCTACAACGTCGAGCATATCGGTATCGACGTCACCGGCATGGGCGACTCAGTGGCCCAGTTGGTCGAGAAGTTCTTTCCCAACGTCACCCGCTACCGCTACACGCCGGATCTTAAGTCGGCGATGGTACGCCAGACCCAGCAGATCATCCGCAAGCAGCGCCTGCAGTTCGACGCGGGCGCGCACGACATCACCCAAGCCTTTACCGCTATCAAGCGCACGCTGACCAAGTCCGGCACCCAGATCACCTACAAAGCAGGGCGTAACCAGCACACCGGCCACAGCGATATCGCGTGGGCGATTATGCACGCGCTGCATTTTGAACCGCTCGACGGCCCTCAGACCACCCGCCGTTCCATTATCGAGGCTTACTAATGACTGACTCACAACAGGGCAACGCCCACATCGAAGCCTTCACCTTTGGCGAGGCCGAGCCGATTAGAACGGCGTACGATCTGGTCAACACCGGACTGTGGGCGATGGGCGGGCTGTGGTACGAACCGCCGTTCGACTACCGCTTACTGTCGAAGTGCTATCGTGCCACACCGCATCACGGTTCAGCGCTGCAGGTAAAGCGCAATATCCTTGTCCGCTCATTCATCCCGCACCCACTGCTGTCGCGTCAGCAGTTCACCGCACTGGCACTGGACTTTTTGACCTTCGGTAACGCCTACCTGCACCCGATCTATAGCCGCCTTGGTAACCTGATGGCCCTTGATGTGCCGCGCGCCAAGTACGTGCGCCGTGGCCTTGATCTTGACACCTACTATTGGGTACCGCTGTACGGACAAGAAGAAGCCTTCACCACCCCGCCGTGGCACCTGATGCAGCCAGGCATTGATCAGGAGGTCTACGGCGAGCCGGACTATATCGGCGCGCTCGATTCGATCCAGCTCAACAAGGAAGCGACCACGTTCCGCCTGCGCTACTACCGCAACGGCAGCCATGCAGGGTTCATTCTGTACACGACCGGCGACAAGATTGATCCCACTGATCAGGACAACATGCGCAAGGCATTGAAGGACTCGAAAGGCCCCGGCAACTTCCGCAACTTTTACATGCACATCACTGATGGCAACAAAGACTCGGTGAACCTGATCCCGATCAGTGAGATTGCGGCCAAGGATGATTTCCAAGCGATCAAAGGCCAGACCCGCGACGACCAGCTGGCCGCCCACCGCGTACCGCCGCAGCTGATGGGGATCATCCCCAACAACACCGGCGGCTTTGGGGACATTGAGAAAGCGGCGGCCGTGTTCGTGGCCAACGAACTGGAACCGCTGCAGGAAACGCTATCGGAGTTCAACGATATGATTGGGCAAGAGGTGATCCGCTTCGCCCCGTTCAGTCTCAGCCAGCCCCGTTCATAGTCCCCGCGTTATACCGATATCTAGGCCGCCCGCGAGGCGGCTTTTTTGGGCATCAGTTAGAGCTAACGATACTCTCCAATAGATATTGCACCTGAAATGTCCACTCTTTTTTTCCTTTGCGGAGCTTTGTCAGATAGTCACGGGTCAAGCCTGACCTGCCGCTTAGTTCGGTCATTGTTCCGCATACCGCTATGGCCTTTCCAATGATCTTGGATTGGTGGTCAGCATCAGTGCAATGGTCTTTTCTGGCATCAATCACTTTGCTGCTTCCATTTTAATTCTTGTGACATCAAGCATGTAGGCAGCGCCCTGCTCATCCTCAACCGCCACACCGATAAAACCCAATGCCTTTGCACTGCGAGCGGTTAGGCGCTGAACATTCCAATCCTCATCTGCCATGTCTTCTGGCTCGATATCCATGTCGTAGACCGACAGGCTTCCATCAAGAAGCCCCATCGCCGTGTCTTCGTCTACACTCAACCGCCCCATAAGCTCATCAATGAAAGGGCGTGCAGCTTCCCAGTTATCTTGATACCACAGACTACCAGCCTCAATGATTTCGCTGTCGTTGAGACTGGTAACAAACACATGGTAATCGCCAGCGGTCATTACATAGATAGTTGGAGAGAAGAATAGAAATTCATCGAAACGCCCAAGGGTGGACGGCGTGATTTCTGTTTCTGGGCTGGTATGGAAAAGCTGCATGGCAATGTCCCTTTAATCAATGCCTGTACTATATGTATTCTAAGAATACATTGCAAGGATTACCCCTCTCTCTGGTAGATAAAAATTTTCCGTCTTTTTTTGCTATTTGTTTGACATTTCAAGTTTTTATTGAGCTGGATTCTATCCGGCTCGCTAGAGCGCTCCTGCATTCGCACACGCCACCACGCGCAGTTGCCCCCCGCGCCTGCGGTTTCTAAATAGGTCGATTTTTATGCAGGGGGGAAGGATACGAAACAGCCCGCATGACGCGGGCTGTGGCGAGATTTCGAGGGCAGGAAAATTATGCGGATTTATGCGTTTTTGCACAACGTGACCGCATCACCTGCGCGTGCATCAACGTTGCGGCATCAACGGCGGCCATCAGGCCGATTTCTGACTCTATTCAACCCGTGGGCACATGTTTATTTGGCGCGCCGTGTGCGCCTTCTACGGCCGTCTCCACAGGCCGTTATGACGCCTAAAACCTACATAGATAAAGACGGCAAAGCCGCATGGAATGCGGCCTAAAATCGGTAATTTACACATATTTTTATGCTGTAAGTTGTTGTTTTTATACTATTTGTAGTTCTGCCTTGTAATCAGTAGGTCCCGAGTTCGACTCTTGGTGCCGGCACCATATTTAAGTTCTTGATTTATCAGGGATTTCGAAGACCACCCCACGGGGTGGTTTTTTCGTTTTGGGCCTTTTACATAGATTGTTCACGTAGATTAATAGGCCTTTCCCTATATTTCTGATGTTGCTGCAAAAGGTACACTCAGATCATATACGCCTATCATTTCGACCAATCTGTGCTTCGACGCCTTCTGGTTTCATGGTGTGTACCATGCGCGCCAGCCATTCCTTGTCGTTAAATCATGCAGGCCAAATCGTTTTGGCGTCTTGATCACTTCACTGTTTTCCATCCCTTTCTTCCTGCCTTGTTTCGTTTTGCTCCCTCGTGGCTGTTGTATTTGCCTTGATCAATGAATTCGTCATGGCTATCGCTTGCCGTCAGATGCCTGCCTACGGCACTTATCGTTAATCGCCCCCGTTCTTCCTGCTTGCAGGTCATAGGGGGTGGCGCACGCGTGTGTGTTTGCAAAGCGATGGATAAGGATATATCTGCGCGCATGAAAGCTAGAAGAAGGTGCTGTTGGGTGATGGAAGGCTGGATGTGTGAGGAGAAGGGAAGTACTTGAGGGGGCTACGGCCCCATGACGATCGTATATCGCCTTCATCATGGGGCCGAGGAGTATCTAGTGGCGCTTAGTACACCTGCTGGCTGCGCAGGTAGTCGTCGTAGGTGCCGGTGAAGTCGGTGATGCCGTCTTCCTTCATTTCGATGATGCGAGTGGCCAGCGAGGCTACGAACTCACGGTCGTGACTGACGAAGATCAGTGTGCCTGGGAAGTGTTCCAGAGCGAGGTTGAGCGCTTCGATCGACTCCATGTCCATATGGTTGGTCGGTTCGTCCATTACCAGAACGTTGGGTTTCTGCAGTGACAGCTTGCCGAACAGCATGCGGCCCTGTTCACCCCCGGACAGAACACTAACCATCTTCGGGATATCATCGCTGGAGAACAGCATGCGGCCCAGTGCGGTGCGTACCTGCTGCTCACCACCGGTTGTCCACTGGCCCATCCAATCGAACAGTGTCATGTCGTCTGCGAAATCGTGGGCGTGATCCTGCGCGTAGTAGCCGACTTCAGCGGCGTCCGTCCATTTGACAGCACCTTCATCGGGGGCTAGATCGCCGACCAGTGTGCGCAGCAGCGTCGTCTTACCGATACCGTTCGGCCCGATGATGGCAATGCGTTCACCCGCTTCGACCATCATCGACAGCTTGCTGAACAGCGCTGGGCTGTCAGGATAGGCCTTGCTGATATGGTCGACGCTGAGCGCCTGATTGTGGATCTTGCGGTTCTGCTCGAAGCGGATGAACGGGCTGACGCGTGAAGAAGGTTTGATTTCTTCAAGCTGGATCTTGTCGATCTGGCGGGCGCGTGACGTGGCCTGCTTCGCTTTCGAGGCATTGGCCGAGAAGCGGCTGACGAAGGCCTGCAGCTCGGCGATCTGGGATTTTTTCTTGGCGTTGTCGGCTTGCAGACGCTCGCGGGCCTGCGTGGCGGCCGTCATGTAGTCGTCGTAGTTGCCGGGGAACAGCTTGATCTCGCCGTAGTCGAGGTCGGCCATGTGCGTGCACACGCTGTTCAGGAAGTGACGGTCGTGCGAGATGATGATCATCGTGCTCGAACGCTGTACCAGTACGCCTTCCAGCCAGCGGATGGTGTCGATGTCCAAGTGGTTGGTTGGTTCGTCGAGCAGCAGCACGTCCGGATCGGAGAACAGGGCTTGTGCCAGCAGCACACGCAGCTTCCAGCCAGGGGCGACTTCGCTCATTGGGCCGTAGTGCTGTTCCAGCGGGATACCTACACCTAGCAGCAGTTCGCCTGCGCGGGATTCGGCGGTATAGCCGTCCAGCTCGGCATACTGCACTTCGAGGTCGGCGACTCTCATGCCGTCTTCTTCGCTCATTTCAGGCAGTGCATAGATGCGATCGCGCTCTTCGGCGACCTTCCACAGTGCATCATTCCCCATGATGACGGTGTCGATGACGCGGTGCTGTTCGAAGGCGAACTGATCCTGACGCAGCTTACCGAGGCGGGTGGACTCACCCACCATGACCTGACCGCTGGACGGTTCGAGGTCGCCCCCCAGAATCTTCATGAACGTGGACTTGCCGCAGCCGTTGGCACCGATCAACCCGTAGCGATTGCCGTTGTTGAACTTGACGGAGACGTTCTCGAACAGGGGCTTGGGCCCGAACTGCATAGTGATATTGGCGGTGGAGATCACGCTGGAAGATCCTGCTGAAGGCCGCGCGGCGAGCTCGTCGCTTGGCATGATGAAGGGCGCCGCACGCACGACGCGAAAGTCCCCGATTGTACGGGGTTCGGCGGGAAAGTGCAGCGGCGCTTTGAGGAAATGGCTTCGGCCGCGGGGGGAATGCCCCATGCGGTAAGGGCTGGGTGATCCGCATGGGGCTGTTTATGTTCGGGTTATTGACGCCAAGCCGGGAAGGGATCGGCCATCCGTTTCCACAGCGGTACGCCCGCGATCATCTCTTCGTCATCAAGTAGGCAGGCGTCGAGCTGGTGCGTGATCGCCTCCTGATCAAGGTCCTGACCGATGAACACCAGTTCTTGGCGCATATCGCCGAACGGTTCTTCCCATACTTCGTCGATCGATTTGAGGTAGTCGGGGTCGGTAGGCCAGCTGTCGTCGGGTACCGCTTTCCAGAACATGCCGGCAAAACCGTAATGGGCGATGCCGCCAGCCTGACTCCACTGTCCGGCGAACTGTGGGCGCGTTGCCAGCCAGAAGAAGCCCTTCGAGCGCAGTAGGTTTCCGCCACACCAGTCGCCGTGCAGTACCTCGTAGAAGCGCTGGGGATGGAACGGGCGGCGGGCACGATAGACGAAGCTGCCGATGCCGTACTCTTCGGTTTCGGGGGTATGTTCGCCGCGCAGTTCCTTCAGCCAGCCGGGCGAACGCTCTGCGCGCTCGAAGTTGAAGCGCCCTGTCTTGACCACTTTGTCGATCGGGATGTTGCCCTTGCTGATGGGGATGATCTCTGCCTCGGGGTTGAGCGAGCGCAGCACAGCCTTCAGCGCGTTCATCTGCTCAGTGGTGATCAGATCGCTCTTGCTGACCAGCAGTATGTCGCAGAACTCGATCTGTTCGACCAGCAGATCGGCGACATTACGTTCATCGTCAGCACCGAGGCTCTCGCCTGCGTCTTGCAGGCTTTGGGCATTACGGTACTGTTTGAGGAAGCTGGCGCCATCCACCACGGTAACGAGGGTGTCTAACCGCGCGATGTCCGACAGGCGCTGGCCGTTGTCGTCTTCGAACGTAAAGGTTTCGGCGATAGGCAGCGGTTCGGCGATGCCGCTGGATTCGATCACTAGTGCATCGAAGTGCCCTTCGCGGGCCAAGCGAGACACCTCGATCAGCAGGTCCTCGCGCAGGGTGCAGCAGATACAACCATTGCTCATCTGGATCATGCGTTCTTCGGCGTAGTTGAGTGATACCTCCTGTTGCACCAGTGCGGCGTCGATGTTGACCTCGCTCATATCATTGACGATGACGGCCAGTCGCTGTTGACCACGCTGGTTGAGCAGGTGATTGAGGACGGTGGTCTTGCCCGCGCCAAGAAATCCGGACAGCACGGTAACGGGAAGCGGCGATGACATGATGGCTGAGGCTCCGACGATAAATAATATTTAGAATGTTATAACATTGCATTTATAAGAATGGCAATGGGGTTCACTGGTGCGAGGCGTCGTCTGTCGTCTGTCGTGTGGCCGGGAGCCGAAAATGGCCTCCCGCCGCGGGTAATCCATCGGGCGGGAAGCGAGACGCAAGGCGTAAACAAGAGCAGCGTTAAGCGAGAACGTTGCTGCCCAGTGCGGTATAGCCAATGCGATAGTGTTGAGCGTCAGCAGCACCATCGGCACCTTGTTCTACCGCTGCTGGCGTGCCGAATGACACCTCTAAACGTTGCCACGACGTTGGGTTCCATGCCTGTAGTACGTTGGGGTGCTCGGCAGCGGGGGGGAGCATGGTGTTCAGCGAGGAATGGGCTGGAATAGGAACCACCCGCTTGTGGGCAGTGGTACAGGTTTTTACCCACTGGGCGTCTGGTGTGCTGCCAAGCAGCCAAGTGTCTACGGTAGGCCAACCGTATGCCTGCGTCAGGGCGGCAAAGCCTGCTGAGCTGAAGAAGCGTCGCATGCTGTCTGCGTCTTGCCACACATAGAGAGGGGCATACAGGTTCTCATGTGAAGGCTGCTGTGCGTCATCGCGGCGCGCATACAGATAGACTTTGAACACCAGCCCCGGGTAGTCATCAAGACGAGCGCCGTTGTCTCTGATGCGACGCTCAATGATCGCCATGTCGTAGTCGGCGGGGAGCGTGAAACTGTATTGCATGACGATCATTGCGGATCTCCTGTCAGTCCTTTGCCTAGCCCGAAGCACCAGTCTTCCGTCGCTGTGAAGCGGATGACGATCATCACGTCATCAGGGCGCACCCCAAGTGCGTCGACGAGCCGCTGTGTGAGGGTGCGATAGAGCGCCTGTTTCTGTTCGAGGCGGCGAGGCTTGCCCGCGGTAATCTCGAATAACGTAAAGCGTGAAGAGCGCTCGCCGGCCATGTAGTGCGGATCATAGTGAAGCTGCTCGGTCGGTTTGATATCAACGATCTGAAATCGGTCGGCAGCGGGAACATCGAATTCATCGACCAGCGTCTGGTGAAGGATGTCCTGCACTTGATGCAGCTCTGCCGCCGAGCGGCCTTCCTGTACGGTGATGCGGGTCATCGGCATCGTCATTGCTCCTCTGTCAGACAGCTTAGGCCGGAGACGGCCGCTGGCCATCCGGCGTAGAACGCTAGATGGGTCATAAGCTCGACCAATTCCTGGCGATCAAGTCCGTTATGGCGGGCAAAGTCGAGATGCCACGGCAGTTGCTGCGTACGCTCCAGTGCGACGAGCGCGGCGACGGTGATCAAACTGCGGTCTCGGGGAGAGAGCTGTGGGCGTTGCCAGATGTCATCGAACAGTACGTCCTGACTGAGCTGGGCAAGCTTGGGCGCGATATCGCTCAATGTTTCGCGTGTCAATGGGGTGGGCATAGTGATCATCTCCGTGGGGGATGACGAGAGTGTTGCGCCGATCTATGATTTGGAAAATCAAAATATACGGTATTTATCATCCCGAAAAAGAGCACCATTATGCCTGGAAGACCACTATCGCTGGATATGGACGCGCTGCGCAGTTTCGTGGCGGGCATTGAGCTTGGCAGCTTTGCGCTGGCGGCCGAACGCCTCTGCCGCTCGACGTCGGCCGTCAGTGCGCAGTTGAAGAAGCTGGAACAGCAGTGCGGTACGGCACTCGTGGAGAAGGACGGGCGTCATCTGCGGCTGACCGAAAGCGGTGAAGTGCTGATTGGCTATGCGAAGCGCTTGCTGGCTCTGAACGATGACGCGTTGGAGGCGGTAGCGGGGCAGCGGCTGGCAGGACACGTGAGGTTGGGTATGCAGGAGGACTTCGGTGAAGCATTGCTGCCCGAGGTACTGGGCCGCTTTGCGCGTGCGCACCCAGACGTACAGATCTCGGCGCGGATCGCGCGCAACAAGGCCCTGTGCCACGACATCGACAATGGGCAGCTCGACCTCGCGCTGTGTTGGCACGATGTGCACGCGATGCCTGATGCGCCCGTGCTGACGACGCTGCCGTTGCAGTGGATTTATCACCCCGACACGCCCGTGCAGCGCTACTTAGATCAGAAAGAGCCACTGCCATTAGTGCTGTTCGAGGCCCCGTGCCTGATGCGTCAGCGGGCACTGGCCGCACTCGATGATGCAGGCATTCCTTGGCGCATCGTCTTCACCAGCCGCAGTCTGGGGGGTATCTGGGCCGCCGTGAATGCGGGATTGGGCGTGACAGTGCGGACGATGATGGGAATGCCTGCTGTCTTGGCGATTGATACGGCGCAGGTGCTGCCTGCGTTGCCACCGCTTGGTATTTCGCTGCTGCAGTCTGGGGCTCGGCTGTCGGAGGAAACAACGCGGCTGAAAACGTTGTTGGGTGGGGTGATGCAATGGCAGATGGTGGCGTCGCCGCAAGGATAGGGTTGTGGCACGCACGTGCCGCTATGGGCAGTGCGTGCCATGCGTCTCAAGGGTGGGCAATGCGGACGATGGCTTCCTGACCGTTGAGCGACAGGTCGTCATGCAGCTTCTGTTTAATCGTGACGAACAGTGCACCGCTGCGTGGGTCGCTGGCGAGGCTGTTGGGGAACACCTTCAGCGGATACTGTGCGATGGGTGCGGAGGCCTGCCGTTCGCTCAGGGCATAAACGTTGAGCTGGCCACCATCGCGGTCGGTAACGTAGAGGCGCTGGCGAGCGGCATCAATTAGCAGTGCCAGTGGGCCTTGGAGGTGATCCAGCGTTGCAACGGTGGGGTACTGTCCGGCGGGGTGCCTGGTGTTCACGTCCAGTACCAGTACACGGTGGCCTTTGCTGTCGGCGGCGTACAGGCGCTGTGTGGCGCTGTCGTAAGTGATGTTGACCGGGTGAATACCCGCATCAAAGGTGGCACGTGGGGCGAAGGTTTGCGTTGACAGTTCAATGACATGCCCATCGGCATTGGAGACGAACAGGCGCTGGTGCGCATCATCCAATGCCAGCCCCGAGGTCCATTTGCCCATGTGTTCGATCGTATGCATAAGCTTTTGCTGCTGGGTGTCGATCACATAGACATTGCCATCTCCCGCGACCGCTGACATGTAGAGGCGGTTGCCATCGTCGGAAAGGCGCAGTTCGCGCGGGTGCACCGGAAAATACTTATCGGTGGGTGCCTTAGTGGCCACGGTGATAGTAGACCGTAGGCGAGCGTCATCACGGATATCCTGACGCATGTCGATGATCGACACGGCAGCGTCTAGTGTATGGCCGACATAAAGGCGGTTGCGAGAATCATCCAGCGCTAGGCTGAAGGCTCGCAGCGGCAGCGTGATGGTGCGTTTGAGTGCCAGCGTGTCAGGGTCGAGAACCTGAATCAGTCCCTTGTTGGCCTGAGGATCTCTGAGGTTGCCTGCCAGCGCAACGTACAATTCATGATGACGGGCGCTGTAGGCCACTTCATAGACGCCTTGACCGAGTGACTGGCGCTGAAGGTGGCTTTCCTTCGTGGTAACGGCGGGGGTGGCCGCTGCCTGCTGGACAACAGGAAGCCCGCTGAGACCCGTGGCAAGTAAGGCAAAGCCGATATGACGTAGACGCATAGTGAAGACTCCTGTCGGGTGCAATTACAGATCCATCGTGGCGGAGAGTTTGACGGTGCGAGGGCTGCCTTGGGTCAGGTAGCCGAAGGTGCTGACGCTTTCCCAGTAGCGTTCCTGAGTGACGTTATCCACACCCAGTCGCCAGACGGTCTGGTGACCGCCGAGGCGCGTGCCGTAGCGCATGCTGAGGTCGAGGCGATGCCACGGTTCGACGCGCAGCTGGTTGGCGGTATCGGCGTACTGTGGGCCCGTGCGCAGCACGGTGCCGCTGAGGGTTAGGTTATCCACCCACGGCAGGTCCCATTCGGCTCCGGCACGCATCTGATAGCGGGCCACGCCCATTGGGCGATTGCCGTCCTGCGTTCCACCCGCGGTGTTTTTTAGCTGCGCATCCATGAACGTCACGCCACCGTTGAGACGCACGACCTGTGCCGGTGCGCCGTACAGCGCGAGTTCGATCCCGCGGTTCTGCTGTTCGCCATCCAGTGCCAGTCGGTTGCTGGCATCGGCGCGGGCACTGGGCTGACGGATATCAAAGACGCTGAGGGTGCCGCCGAAACGTGCCGTGTCCAGCTTGATACCCACCTCATTCTGGCGCGAACGCACCACGCCAAGCGTTTCACCCGAGTTGGCGTAGGACGCACCGGCAGTCGGGCCAGCCTGCAGTGCTTCTATATGGTTGGCGAACAGTGCGATGGGCTTCCACGGCTGATATACCACGCCGTATACCGGTGTGGCGGCTGAGCGGTCGGAAACGGTGCTTTCATTGCCCTGATAGTCGTTGTTGACCACCCGCACGTTCTGATAGCGCATACCGAGGGTGAGCTTCAAGCGATCATCAAACATCGACGCCGTATCCGAGAGCGAGACGCCCTGTGACGTGTCGCGCTCGACCACGCTGGGGTGGTGCATATTGCCACCGGTGGTGGTCATACTGCCGGCGGGAATATAGGTGACGTCGCCGTCGTAGAGGTTGCCCGTGACCGAGCTGCTACCCATCGTATAGGCCGAGCGTTTCTGGCTGGTGTTCGCCGAGTAGGCCAGCGTGAGTGCGTGGTTAAGCCCCGGGGTGCTGAAGTGGCCGCGTAGCCCAGCATTGCCTGCAACGTTGCGTGTTTTTAGCGCCGTATCCATGCGGCTGTAGCTCACGCTTCCGCTGGAATTGGTCAGCGATGGGGATGAATAAACCCCTTGCTCGTCGTTGTAGCTGGCGCCGAAGGCCCCGAAAAGTGTCCAGTCTGTCGCAAGGTCGTATTCACCACGCGCCACGCCGTAGCTACTTTCCAGCGTTGATTCGGTCCAGTTGGGGGTGTAGTTGCGGGTGCCTGTTGGCGCTGAGGGCAGGAACGCATCGCTGCCGGTTAAGCGGCTGGTGTTGAGGCCCGCTCGTCCGCCCTCTATGTGCTGCCGCTGATAGCCCACGATTAGCGCACCGCGGGCACGTTCACCCGCGTAGTCGAAGGCTAGCGTGCCCGCGGTGGTACTGCGCTCATCGTTATCGACGGCGGTAGTGCCGCCACGCCGCACACCGTTAAAGCGCACGCCATAGGCGTGATCGGTACCGAAATGCCTCCCAATATCAAGGGATGTGCCGGCTTGGCTCTGGCTTGTGTAGTCGAATCCGACTCGTGTCAGTGGCGTGTCGCTCGCCAGTTTGGGTTCGAGGTTGACGCTGCCGCCCACTCCTGTACCGCCGTTGGGGACGCCGTTCATGAATGCACTGGAGCCTTTGAATAGCTCCACCCGCTCAATGGCCGAGGTGTCTATGATCTGACGTGGCATCACCCCGTATAGACCGCTGAAGGCGATGTCGTCGGGGTAGAGATCGAAGCCGCGAATCTTGTAGCTCTGGCCGTAGTTGCCATAGCTGTAACCCGTCTGCACCGAAGGATCCTGACGCAGCACCTCACCTACCGTATGCGCTTGTTGATCGCGGATGCCTTCAGCGGTGTAGCTCAGCACCGAGAACGGCACATCCTGTGCCGACTGTTCCCCCCATATTCCCAGCCGCCCACCGGGCGCGATCTTGCCGTTAGCGTGCGGTGCGGGCAGGGCATCGCCGTCGACAAGGGCACTGTCCGTCACGGTGATGGTGTCGAGTGCGCGTGAGCGAGTGTGGGCCGTTTCACCGCTGGCCAGTGCGGGTTGGGCCAGAGGCAATCCGGCCAGCACCAGTGTGGGCAGATGGTGGCGGGCGCGTCGTGAAAGAGGGGCAGTCATGGCGGTCACTTGATGAAAATGGATATTTATCGAGTACCAAAAAGGTACTGATTATGGGTAATAGCACCCCATCATCTGGGCATGTTCTTGGCGCTGAAGGCTATCGCGTTATGCAGAACCAAGGATCATGGGGTGTATAAGTCACTTACTGCGATGGTGGGGCTCTACGTTATTGCAAACGATAATCGTTATCAATATTAACGAGAGATAAAGGTAGTATCCCCCATTTATGAGCATGGCGGCCCTAGCTTTAGGCATGAACAGAACGGCTGCGCAGTAAGCAAAGCCGCTCAGGGAAAGCCTGTGCGCTGCCTGTTGCCGTCCTGCTAGGGTGAACTGGCACGAGCGTATTTCAAATTGCGGCAGTTGCAGCGTCAGCACGCACGGCTGAGCTGCAATATCGCGCTAAATCAGACACGGCTGGATCATCTGCAGGCGCGCAACGGCGTCACGAACGATGACCCCGTACTGACACAGCAGCAGCGCGACGAGCTGCAAGCGCAGCAGGCCCCACTCATCAGCCAGATGGGTCGTCTGGCTGGGATCAGGCTGGGGCGCTGAATACATTACGGTCACCGTTGCCGACCACTGATACAACTCCCGTTCCTCCGATACGGCCTACGCCGGTGCTGGGCAATGCCGCCGATCTGTTGCAGTGTCGGCCGGACATGCAGGCTGCCAAGGCGCGACTGCATGTCGCAACGGCGGAGATGGGTGTGGCGACAGCCGACCTATACCCGCGTATAACTCTCGGAGCTTCAGCGTTTTACCAGACGGTGGACTCTCGGTCGCTCGGTCACGGAGACTCGTCTCTATGGTAGGTCGGACCACCGCTGAGCCTGCCGATCTTCGATCGTGGCAGACGACGTGCTACTGTCGAGCTGATGCGGATGGATCAGCAAGTGACGGTGGTTGCTTGGCAGCAGGTGGTGCTTAACGCCTGGCAGGACGTGGATGATGCCCTCCATGATCAGACGGCCGAGCGCCAGTGCAATCCGTATCTGCGAACCCGTGCCGCGAACAGCTGGCCTTCGCGCGTACGCGTGTGGCTAACGGGCTAGTCGGTGGTATTGCAGGCAGCGCTACGCTGGCGCCAGACACAGGACGCGCGGGTACAGAGCGACAGGCGTCTGGAAATGTCACCGGTGCGGCTGCTTAAGGCCGTTGGAGGTGGTGTGTCGGAGGAAGGGCGTTCCGCAACAGAGCCGTCTGCTCGCTGAGACGGGGCTGAGACAGGACAGAAAAGAGAGGATATCAATACGGACTTCGTGTAGAAGAAGAGGTTCGTATCAATAAAAAAACACCGCTCGTGGCGCCAAGGCACCAGAGCGGTGTAGGTATCGGGACAGCGACCTCACAGCAAGTCGTATCATAGCGTTCGCCGTCATCCATGACGTTGAACATATGCGTTTGCCCCAGCACATGTGGCATTGCCGATCCTTGGCAGTGCCACATGCGTCATTCAGCCATCAGTCTACAAGTACCAACGCAACGTCGATGTTGCCACGTGTGGCGTTGGAGTACGGGCAGACGACGTGTGCTTTATCAATAAGCTTCTGTGCGACTTCCTTGTCGACGCCTGGCAGGCTGATGCGCAGTTCGACTTCGATACCGAAACCTTTCGGGATCGGGCCGATGCCAACGTGTCCAGTGATGCTTGCATCCTGCGGCAGCGCGATCTTTTCCTGGCCCGCGACGAATTTCAGAGCGCCGATGAAACAGGCGGAGTAACCGGCAGCGAAGAGCTGTTCCGGGTTGGTTCCTTCACCGCCAGCGCCACCCATTTCACGGGGAACGGACAGTTTTACATCCAGTGCCTTGTCGGACGAGGTCGCACGACCATCGCGACCGCCGGTAGCAGTGGCTTCTGCGGTATAGACAACCTTCTCGAGAGACATGGCGGACTCCTTGTTCGGTGAGGACAGCACGCCTTCAGATAAAGGCTGTGTTGTCTGCTTGGTCATTACTATGAGCCTTCTCGCTATACGATAGGAAACAGATCGTATGAAAAAATTGATAGGAAGTATGGAATGACCGATCGCTTCGAAGCTCTGCTGGAACACTTCTCGCTCAAAGCGCGGACGTTCCACTCAGGGCCGATCTGCGGCGTGCAAGAAGCGGAAATTGGCAAGGGTGTTGGGCTGATTCACTTAGTGTATGAAGGCGAAGTATCGGTTCATCACAACATGAAAGAGCAGGTCTATATCGATCAGCCTAGCTTGCTGGTATACCCGCGTGCACTGCCGCATACCTTTGTTATTCCGCCGCAGAAGAGTGCGCTGCTGGTTTGCGCGCGCCTAGCGTTTGGTGGTGGCGAGGCCAACCTGCTGGCGTCATCGTTGCCAGACTGGTTCTGCGTACCGCTGACGGAGCTGGGCGGGGCCGAAGGCGTACTGTCTCTGCTGCATGAAGAGGCCTTCAGTGATAACTGTGGCCGCCAGGCTGTGTTGGATCGCCTGTTCGAAGTGGTGCTGATTTATGTGCTACGCCTGATGGTGCAGCAGCGCGAGCTCCAACCTGGCCTGTTGGCGGGTATGGCGCACCCGCGTCTGCGATCGGTACTGATTGCTTTGCATGAGGATTCGGCTCGCGAGTGGACGCTGGAGTCCATGGCGGCGCTGGCGGGTATGTCGCGCAGCGTGTTTGCCAACGAGTTTCGTGAAGTGGTGGGGTGCACACCGGCGGTATATCTGCAGCGCTGGCGCATTGGCCTGACTCAGCAGGCCTTGTTGAAAGGGCAGTCGCTTAAGCTGATCACCCATGAGGTGGGCTACAGCAGTGAAGCGGCGTTGTCGCGGGCATTCAAGGCCCAATTGGGGCTAACACCACGCCAGTGGCTGCACGAGCAGGAAGCGCTTCCGTCCTGATCGTGCAGCGGTGCCGACAGGCTGCGGTCAGCGAGCATCCAGCGCAGCGGCGGGCTGCGAGGACAGATCGCGAATACTGCAGACGGCGCGCATGGCACTGGACAGCACGTCTTCATCACGCCACTGGGCAACGAGTCGTGCCGTGTTGCCTGCGTTGAATCCGACCAGTATCGGCTTGCCGAACACCTTCAAGCCGTTGACCCAGTAGGACCACAGCCCAGGTAGCTGACTGTCCTGCCAGACGAAGCTGGTGTTGTCGCTGTCCCAGAACGGTTCATCGAATTCGAGCCACAGCTTGTCCATCAGCCCGTTGCCCATTGCATTGATCGCATGCTGCTTTTCGATCGGAAATGCGGGGGTGAACTTGACTCGATTTTGCTTGAGTACGCCCAGCGGCAGCGTGACGACGCAGTAGTCGGCGGTCACCTGGTGGCCGTTCTGCATCATGATAATCACGCCATCGTCCTGCTGATAGACGTGCTTCACCACTTGCCCCGTCTGGATATCCAGCCCTTTGGCGAGGGCATCGACGATCGGCATGTAGCCTTCGCGCAGCAGCACGTCGCGCCCTTCGGCACGTAGCCCTTCACGCAATGCCATGATCGACAGTTCAGCCGGATCGGCCGCGAATTCCTGTGTGTACTGCACGTGTGCGGCCCAAGCTTTCTGTGGGTCGCTGGTCAGCCCGAAGGCGTGCGACACGCTATCGTCGGGCAGCAGCACTGATGACAGCACTTCCTCTTCCTGTGCGGCAAGTGCGTCGATGGCGGCGCGCTGATCGCTGTGGGCTCCCAGCGAGTCGTAATCGAACGGCAGCTGTTCAAGGGCCAGCTGGTCGGCCAGCTCCTTCGCCGTATTGTCTTGAGTATCCACGCCGTGAATCCATGCGGCCCCCAGTGGCGCAGGAATACCCGCGATCTTGTCAGCGCGGGTGCGGCCCCCGATGGTGTCCGCTCCTTCCAGTATCGTGACCTTGCGTCCAGCGCGGTGCAGTTCAAGCGCACACGTTAGACCTGCCAGCCCGGCACCGATCACCACGACCCGATGGGGTCCTTGGGCCGTCTCGCGCACGGCCTTGGCGGCCTCAATACCCGAGTTGATCGCCCCTTGCGTGGTGGCGGGAGCGTTGGCTGAGGTGGCTTCACCTGCAAAGAACAGTCGCCCGAAAGGGGCCTTGAGGGCTTCGCACAGGTGCTCTTCCGCTGTCCCCGCTTTTACGAACGAATACGAGCCACATGCCAGCGGGTCATGCAGCCAGTTAGTGCGTACATAGTGCTTTAGTGGAGGAATGTTGTTCATGTCGTGTCCTGTCTACGGCAATGAATGCACGCGTACGCGTTACATGCGTGATCGGTGCGGCTACTCAGTCAAGAACATATGCGCCGGTATGTCGACTGTAAGGCCGCGCATGACATCTCGCGCTGGCGCCAGAGTGGTCTTAAGTGTTCTCAGTATAGACGCCACAGCGGCGACTAGATGGCTGACATCAAAGGCTTTGAGCGTTAGCGCACAAGCTGTGCTGCAGTGTCGCACTGCACCAATGTTTAGCGAGCGAGGCCATTTTCGCGTTGTTTTTGGGCCTACCGCTGTGGGAAGAGGACAATCGTGATTTTTTCTATAAAAGAGTGAAAAGGCGTCCCTAGTGGACGCCTTCTTTATGAGCGAGTGTTGCCGACAAGGCAGCACGTTCGCTTGTCATCATGGTGTCATCAATAGACCGGCGTCAGAACCTGATCACTCGGTACGTAGTTGAACTGCACCTGTGCGCTCTGTGTCTGCGGCATAGTGATGCGAATAACCGGTAAGAACGCCTGAGTCTGGTTGTAGTAGTCGAGCTGGTAGTGTTGAGCGTCGGACAAACCATCGGTGTCGGCCAGATAGAAGAAGGCCTGCAACGGCAGCTGGCTGCCCTTGCCACTTTCCCACGTGGCCAAGCGGAACTCGTTCAGTTCGTTGAATCCAGTATCGCCCAGCAGCGCATGAGCTGTGGTCGCGACCTTGAAGCGTTCAGCCGCTGTCGCTTTATCACCGCTCAGATCGAAGCCGCACTGATGGTGCTGACGGTCATTCTGTTCGGACTGATAGTGTTCAAGCCATTTCTCGGCGGTCGCGATGCCGTAGTGATCGCACGTGTTGCTGGTGTCGGGGAACTCGGCGGTTGCGGCACCGCAGCCGTGATTGTCGCGTGAGGCGGTCGACGCATCCAACAGGAAGTAGCACAGCGCATCAACCTTGACGGCGTTTGCATCGGCTTTTTGCTGCGGGAAGAAAATGAAGCCGCTGTTGTAGCCGAAGGCCAGGTGTGAGTAGCGCGTATCGCTGCGCAGCCACGAGAATGACGTGCCGCCTGTTTTGGTCGAGAAGGGGCTTGGGTCCCAGACATGGTACTGATCGGAGTAGTTCTTATTAGAACGCAGCATTACCCCTGTGCACATGTAAGCCGGAGAGCCATCATTGCACTGTGAGCGTGTGTCGTAGTACTGGCGGCTCAGCTCAAGCGCCGTGCGACGGTACGGCGTTTTAACGGTTGGTCGCTCGGTTGTCGTGGTGGTTGTCGACCCCGTGGTCGTGTTGCCCGTACCGGAGGTGGTTGATCCAGTCGTGGTGCCCGTACCAGAGGTGGACGAGCCAGTGGTTGATCCAGTCGTGGTGCCCGTGCCAGAGGTGGACGAGCCGGTGGTTGATCCAGTCGTGGTGCCTGTACTTGAGGCGGACGAGCCAGCGGCTGATCCGGTCGTGGTGCCTGTACCGGAGGTGGACGAGCCGGTGGTTGATCCGGTCGTGGTGCCTGTACTGGTCGAGCTGTTGTCAGTGGTGGATGTTGCGGAGGGCGTGGTTGCTGTCGATGTCGCGGTGGACGATGTTGGCGTCACGACGACATCGGGCTGTGTCGTCAGGCTGTCTGCCTGTACGCCCGGGGTGAAGAACGGCGACAAGATGCCAAGAAGGCTGTAGATGAACTGTTCGTATGTCATGAGTTGTGCTGCCTACGGAGGCGGGCCGCCGACGATCATGGCGTGCGGCCCGCTAGCTGAATAGAAGAGGGAAAGCGACTCAGGAGGTGGCGGCGTCAGAGTCGACCGCTTGGTCTGCCGGAATGAAGCGGAACTTAGCGTTCTGATCCATGGAGGCCGGCAGTGTCAGCTGGACGACGGGCACGAATTTGCCGGTCGAGTTGAAGTAGTCCTTCTGATACATCTGGGCGTTATTCAGGCCTTCGCTGTTGGCGAGGTAGAAGAACGCTTGGATCGGCAGCTGGCCCGGAATGTTGGCGGCCCATGTGGTCAGACGGAATTCGTTCTGGGTGCTGAAGCCTTCACTGCCCAGCTTCTGCTGCGATTGCAGAGCCAGATAGAAGTTGTCGCGTGCCTGTGCGTTGGCGACGCGTTCATCCAGATAGAAGCCGCATTCGTGACGACGGCGCGAGTCGGTGACGCTGGTGTAGTGGGAGTACCACGCGTCGGCTGTGGTGATGCCGTACTGGTCGCAGGAAGCGCTGGAATCCGGGTACGCGCTGTGCTCGGCACAGCCGCTATCGCTGCGCAGCGCCGTATCGGAATCGATCGGGAAGTAGCACTTGGCGGTGACCTTGATAGTGCCCTGTGGTGCCTGCTGTTGCGGGTACAGGATCAGACCGCTGTTGTAGCCGAAGGCCAGCTTGCCGAACTTGGAGTCCTGGCGCAGATACGAGAAGGAGGTTGCGCCGGAGGTGACCGAGAACGGGCTCGGGTCCCAGGCGTGGTACTTGTCGGAATAGCCACCGAGCACGCGCAGCATGACACCGGAGCACATATAGGCCGGCGCATCACTGTCACATGTGGAGGTCGTGTTGTAGTAGCGTTGGGTGAGCTCGTTGGCCGTGCGGGGTTTCTCGGCAGTGGTCGAGGTGGTATCCGCGAGGGCATGTTGTGCCGTCATCAGTGCGAATACTGCCCCAAGCGCGCCAAGAATATTATTTTTGTAATAGCGCATGGTAGTTACCATTATTTATATTATTATTGTGGGGTGATCTTCATCAAGATCATTATTATTATCCCTTGCCTGAATATCCGAAGGCCATTGTCGGTAGTTGTCGTATAAGCAAAGGACAACACCGACAATAAATATGCCCGATCAGAAATAAATGCATGGCGATGATAATAAGCGGCTTGTTTGCTTTTAATGTGACCACGTTAGGCAAGACAAGCCGCTGATGGGGATCAGAATCCCTGATCTTCTGCTCGGTAGGCGAACCCTACGTCATCGGTGGCGCTGGTCGGCATGTCGAGTCGGATGACCGGCACGAAGCGATGGGCCTGCTCATAGAAGTCGCGCTGATAATTACGCGCGTGTTCCAGTCCGCCTTCCTTTCCGCCCTGATAGAAAAACGCCTCAACTGGCAGTCTGGCGCTGGTGCCGTGGGGCCAAACGTCCAGCTTGAATTCGGTGACATCGTTGAATGCGATATCGCCGAGTGAAGCGCCGGCCTGTAAGGCAAGCTGGAACGTGCGGCGTGCTGTGTCGCGATCGCCGTTCAGCATGAAGGCGCACTGGTGATGCTGGCGGTCTTCAACAGCGAAGTAGTGCTGGCGCCAAGCATCCACGGTGGTGATGCCGTATTGCTCGCAGCCGCGGCTGTCATTGGGGAACAGCAGTGTGGTTGCACCACAGCCGTGATCGTCGCGTTCATAGGTCGCGCCGTCGGTCGGGAAGTAGCAGTGCGCGGTGTAGTCGATCAGGTAGGAAGGATGGTTGCGTGCCGGGAACAGCACGTAACCGCTTTCATGTCCGAAGGCGAAACCTTTGAATTTCGTGTCGCGGCGCAGCCAAGAGAACGACATCGTACCGTCGCGGTCGGCCAGCGGGCTGGGCTCCCACGCGTGCCAGCTGGTCGAGAAACCATTGAGTGCTCGCAGCATGATGCCGCTGCACGCATAGGCAGGCTGACCATCGGCGCAGGCTGTAGTGGTGGTACGGTACTGCGCACGCATCATCAGGGCTATATTGCGGCCATAGCGATTGAAGCGGCTGACCTGATCCAGCGTCAGTGATCCAAACGTCGGCATGGTGACAGTCGCCTCTTCTGCATGTGCCACGGGCGTATTCATGCTGAGAGGAAGCAGGGTCGCGAGTGCAGCGGCCAGAAGAGTGCGAGACGTTTTTATCGTTATTGTTGTCATTGTTCTTATTTTATTGGATGAATTATCGTACCGGAAAGATAAAACGGGTAATAAACCCGAGCGATTCATCACTCGCTGTCAATATCAATAGCGTTATCTTTTATAAAAACGCTATTTGCGGCGGTGAGCGTCGATAATTGCATTCGTATTGCCGTCCATCCATTCATGGGTGATGTAATAAGGCACTATAGGAAGCGTTCAATGAAAATAAGACATGTCCTGTTGATGAGGGTGTGACGCCACTTGGGCTTGGGCCGAACGATGACGAGATCAGGGCGATAGGTGTGGCGCGGTAGCGCGGCGATGGAATGTGCAATCTGGGAGGCGCAGGTTGCCATTCCCGTACACAGGCACTAGGACTTGTAACAAGCATTCATGAGGAATGCGTTACCGAGCGTAGGTTGAATAGCCACTGTCGCGGTCTTCTGACGCAGAGGACGGGTAGGCGCTCGGTCATCACGAACAAGGAGGTCATTCCATGAGTTCTCAGCATCCTCAGCAGCGCTTTCCCCACCCACCGTTTGAGCACCAAGTGCAGCAGCCACCGGGCCTCGACAGCAATATGACGCCTCGTGCCGATCACGGCGAGCAGAGCTACAAAGGCCACGGGCGTCTGGCAGGTCGTAAAGCCCTGATTACCGGCGGCGACTCTGGTATCGGGTGCGCGGTAGCGATTGCCTATGCGCGTGAAGGGGCAGACGTTGCTATCAGTTATCTTCCTGCCGAACAGAGCGATGCCGATGAAGTGATCGCGCTGATCGAGAAGGCGGGCCGCAAGGCCGTAGCACTGCCGGGCGATATCAAGGATGAAGCGTTCTGTGGCCAGCTGGTCGAACAGGCCGTCAATGCATTGGGTGGGCTGGATATTCTGGTCAACAACGCGGGTAAACAGCAGGCGGTCGATGGCATTGACGAGCTGACCACACAGCAGTTCGATGAGACCTTCAAGACCAACGTCTACGCGCTGTTCTGGATCACTAAAGCAGCGCATCGCCACCTTAAGCCTGGGGCAGTGGTCATCAACTCCACCTCGGTGCAGGGGTTTATGCCGTCGCCCAACCTGCTCGACTATGCGCAGACCAAGGCCAGCATCATCGCCTTTACGCGCAGTTTGGCCCAGCAGTGGGCAGACGAGGGCATCCGCGTCAATGCCGTCGCACCCGGGCCGTTCTGGACGCCACTCCAGTCCAGCGGTGGTCAGCCACCTGAAGCCGTCCAGACGTTCGGGGCCGAATTGCCGCTCAAGCGCCCCGGACAGCCGGTTGAGATCGCACCGCTGTACGTGACATTGGCCACTGATGAGGTCAGCTATTGCACAGGGCAGGTGTGGGGTGCCAACGGCGGGGCATGTATCGCCTGATACTTACCTTGTGTGATCGACCGTACAGCAAAGGGCACCCCATGGGGTGCCCTTTATCGTATGCGGAAATGATCTGACAGTAGCGATGGCGCAGTGACAACAGCCGCTACGCTAAGGGCTGCGCTGCACGAGCATCTTCAGTACACGTGATGGACTGCACCTTATCCGCCACCGCACGGGCAATGCGCGCATGTGTTGCCAGATCCAGATGTTCACCATCGTCCTGAACGTGACCCAAGGGCGCCAGATCAAGAAAGGCGACCTGCTGCTGAGCGCAGATCGCTTCAAGATGCCCTGCCAAAGCACGCGATTTTGCATCGCCACCCGCAGATGCATTGTCTGGGATTGCCACTTCATTAATGGGAATAGGGGACAGCACCAGTATTTGGGGTGTCTGCAATGCGGGACCCACCGCAAAGCGGCGCACATCGTCAATCAGCGTGCCGACATTGGCCGCAATAGTGGCGGCATCAACGTCGAAGATGACCTTCAGGTCGTTGGTGCCCAGCATCAAAATCAGTAGCGCTACGGGGGTGTGTGACGCCAGCACCGGGCGCAGCGTCCGCCGACCGTTGAGCCACTCGCCGCGCGGATCATCGTACACCGTCGTGCGCCCGGGCAATCCCTCAGCAATGACATGCCACGCGTCGCCCAGATGCTGCTGGAGAAGATCGGGCCACCGTTGTCCTACCGGCCAGCGATGGTTCTGGGCAGGGCACGCGCACGGCATCATGCCGAAGGTATTGGAATCACCATAGCAGACAAGGGTACGTGACATAGGCGGTCTCTCCGGCGTGGCTCAAGTGAAAGGCGTCGTTTTTCATTCATACCTGACTGCGCCGCCGATCACAATGGCATGAGCGACGGTGCAGCGCGTGGTGTCAGGATGGCGAGTGCGCGAGGGCATGGCGGCGCTGCAGCGCTAGCAGCCAAGGCAGTGTCACCGCAACCAGTACACAGAAACCTACGCCGGTCAGGCACATCCTCATAAAGAAGCCTGAGTAGATCGGCAGGCTGAGCGGCGCATTGTCGATATCGGCCGGTACGCTAGCCAAATTGGCGATCACTCCGCCAGCATACTGTGCCAGCCCCGTGGCTACGAAGTAGATGCCGATCATGAAGCCGCGCTGGTGGGCGGGAATGTAGCGCGACATCATCGCGATGCCTAACCCGCTGATCAGCAGTTCGCTGAGCGAGAAGAACCCATAGCCCGCAATCATGACCCACGATGAGGCTAGACCGTCATGGGCAAAGGTGCGCGCCGAGCCGAAGACCGCGAAACCTGCCGTGATTGCCAGAAAGCCCAGTAGGAACTTCACCGGCGTTGGCAGCCCCAGATGGCGGCGTTCGAGGGCCGTATACCCCCACGCCAGCAGTGGACTGAGCAGCATGATCCAGATCGGGTCTAGTGCTTGAAACTGCGCAGGCGACCAGCGCCACAGTGACAGGCCGAACAGCGACGCGTTCAGATCGACATTGTGCAGCGCAAACAGATTGAGCGAGGTGAACATCTGCTGATAAAAGATGAAGAACAGCATGGTTTGCAGGGTGAGAATCGCTGCGATAAGCAGGCCCGCGCGTGATGCCTTCGGCTCGCGCAGGATCAGCACGGCGAACGTGACCAGCACGATCAGGGCCAAGGCATAGACGACCAACGCGGCCAGCTGTGTGTAGGACAGAATGAGCGTGCTGAAAGCAACCAGCGCCACGCTCATGGCCAGCAGCATGCCCCAGCGGATAATGGGAACGCGATGCTGGTCGAGCGCCGAGCGGACGTGGTGCAGTGTATGGCGTGTCGCCATCAGGTTTGCCAGCCCGACGAGTAGGCCCAGTGCGCAGCAGGCGAATGCCGCGTGCCACCCGAGGCCGCTGCCATAGCGCGCATTTACCGCATCGTTGACCCACGGTGTTAGCAGCATCGACAGCGTTGAGCCGACGTTGACGGCCATGTAGTACAGCGTCGAGGCACTGTCGAGGGCGGCGGTGTCGTGCTGATAGATGCGACTGAGCAGGTTGCCTGCATTGGCCTTGAAGAACCCGTTGCCGACGATCACTACACTTAGGCCGATCATCAGAAACGATTCGCTCTGTACCGGCAGGGCCAGCAGCACATAGCCCGCGGTCAGGATGACGGCACCGATACGGATGCAGCGCTGCGTGCCCAGCCAGCGGTCACCGATCAGGCCGCCGATAGCGGGAGTAGCATAGACCAGTGCGGCCGCTGCGCTGGTGACCAGATTAGCGCGGGTATCGGGAAAGCCTAGGCGCTGGATCATGTAGTACAGAATCAGCGCTTGCATGCCGTAATAGCCGAATCGCTCCCACATTTCGACCATGAACAGTGTGGTAAAGGCTCGCCGTCGCTGTGGCGAGGTCATGGGTGTCGACATGAGCATATTCTCCTTAAACATGAAGGGGGTTGGGTGATCCGGTCTCTATCATTACCGTATCTAAATGAAACATTCATGTATGCAGGAAACGTGCTGGGAGAGCCGTCAGCGGCATGAACGAGGGGTAATCTCCTTATTCCTTGTTCATGCCGCTAGGAGGGAAGTAGGTCAGGCGGTTTAGATTGGGCAGCGAGCTAGCAGCGTCGCGAAGCGCAGCTTGATGCGGTTGCCCTGCGCATCGGTGCGGTGCAGTTCGCCAACGTCTTCGTTGTAGCGCTCCAGTGTCCAGCCTGCGTCAGTGTAGAGGCGGCTCAGCTGGCCTATGCCGAAGGTGAACGGAAACGGCATGGTGCATGGATAGTCGTCGGTCGACATCGCCGCTACGATCAGGTTGTAGCCGCCCGGAGCCGTGTGTGCCTGCATCTCATGGATCAGGCGCTCTGGTGTGCCGGGCTGCAGGAACATCATCACCACGGTGGAGATCATGATGTCGTACTCGCCACTGACGGCGTACTGGTTGAGGTCGACTTGGTGGATATCGACGCGTTTTTCCAGCGCTTCGTTGTGCACGACGGTGGCCAGCGATTCAAGGCTGTTGATGTTGTGATCCAGCGCTGTGACGCGATGCCCTTTGAGTGCCATGTACAGCGTGTTGCGCCCGCCGCCGCAGCCCAGATCAAGCACGCGCAGAGGTGCCTGAGTCTCGGTGTGCTGGAAGGCCTTGATGACCTCGGAGTGGGTGCGGGTCATGCCGTACTTCAGGTGGCCGTAGTCTTCCAGTGCGCAGAACAGTGAGAGCTGGCAGCGCAGATCGTCGGATACGCTGACAATGCGGTGAGCCTGATGTGGTGGCATGAGCGGCAGTGGTTGCTGTGCCGAGGCCTTATACGTGGCCGTCACCTGATCGGTATCGTCGAGCCATTCCATCGTGAGTGTACCCGCCAGCACACGCAGCTGGGCCGACTGTCCCTCGGGTGCACAGTGGCGTTCGCGCAGGGCCGCAGGCAGAGTGGCGGCGGTCCATTCCGGCAGTGTCTGGCTGCATTTCAGTGATGATGTCATAAAGGCTCCTCATACCTTGCTTCACCGAGTGCATCGGCGAAGCAAGGCGTATGGGTGGTTCAGCGTAGGCGTGGCAACTGCTTCAGCAGGCCAATGGCGTTCGCCGTGTGCTTGCCGAAGCACAGAAAGGCAAGCAGTGTACCGTCTTCCGTACGGCCTTTGGCGGTCATGCCGTCAGCATCGGCCGAGATCAGCCAGCGCACATCGGGGTGGAATGGATCGCCTGCGGCCTGAATGGGAAAGGTAGGGGTTTTCACCCTCACCAGCATCGGCGGTAGCATCAGATGTGCACTGTCGTCGCCCGTTAGCACGCGGGCCAGCGTTGCGGCGCTGAGCTGGATGGGTTGCAGGAACGGCCACAGGCGACCGCCGATCTCTGCGGCATCGCCGAGCGCATGAAGGTGTGGCACGCTGGTTGCCAGCTGGTCGTCGACTACGATGCCCTGCCGCACTTCCGCTCCGGCACTGGTGGCCAGACGGGTATCCGGGCGCAGTCCTACTGCGCAGATCACTTCGTCCACCGTCACCGATGTGCCTGTCGATAGCATGGCGCGCAGACCGTCGCGGTCGGGCAGTACGCTGAGCAGGGTCGCATTCAGATGCAGCGACACGCCTAGTGTATGCAGCGCATGTTGCAGCGGGCCACCGAACAGCGGTGGCAGCACCTTAGGCAGCAGGGTTGTGGCCTGATCGACCAGCGTCACCCGTTTCCCGGCACGCGCCAGATCCATCGCCAGTTCGATGCCGACCAGACCCGCTCCCAGCACCATTACATGCTTTGCCGCGCGCAGACGCTCTTCACTCAGCGCATATTCCTGACGGCTGTTGAAGGTCAGCAGGCGTTCGTGGCCCAGTACGGGGGGCACGATGGCTTGCCCGCCAGTGGCCAGTACCAGTTCACCGTAGTCGAAGGTGCCCGCATCGGTGTCGATGCAGCGCTGCTCGGCGTTGATTGCATTAACGCAGGTGTGCGGGTGCAGCGTGCAGCAGTTTGCGCTGGCGAAATCGGCGGCCGATTGCTGGATTAGATCGTCTGCCGACTGATCCTTGCTGAACACATGGCTCAGTTCGGGCTTTGCGTATTCATCGCCGCTGTCAGCCGTCACGATGCGGATGGGGCGTTCGGGGGCCAGACGTCGCACGCTTCTGACCAGCTGGCGTGCGGCAAAGCCGGCCCCCACAATCACGATATCGTGTGTCATGGTCGCCTCGTCAGATCATTTCGTTGAAGACGTCTTTACCCAGCCCGCATTCGGGGCACAGGAAGGTCTCCGGCACGTCTTCCCACGGTGTGTTCGGGGGTACGTCTTGCTGAGGTTCGCCCTTGACCGGGTCATAGATCCACTGGCAGACGCTGCACTGCATGCGCGGCCCCAGCGGTTTCTTATCAAGCATGGCGGGATCGACGCCGGTGGCTTGGCGTGTTGAGGCGGTCGGCTCTGATACCGACAGATCATGCAGCGCCCACAGGCGAGCGATGGTGCGGCCATACTCGCGGCATGCTTCGAGTGCGTCTGTGTCGGGACGCCATTTTTCCTTTAGCGAAAGTGCGGTATCGAACCCTGCATCCATCAGACGCGTCTGCACGCGATCGACTGCTCCTCCGGTCCAGCCGTAGCTGCCAAACGCCGCGGCTTTCTTGTTGCGAAAACGCAGTCCGGCCAGCTCTTCAAGCATGCCCGCGACTTTGGGCATCATCACGTTGTTCATGGTCGAAGAGCCGACCAGCACGCCTTTGGAGCGGAAGATTTGGGTCAGCACTTCGTTCTTGTCGCTGCGCGAGATGTTGTAGCTCTTAACCGCGACGAGTGGGTCGACTTGGCTGATCCCTTCTGCGATGGCATCGGCCATCATGCGGGTGTTGCGTGACATGGTGTCGTAGGCAATGGTGATGCGGTCTTCCTGATAGTGATCCGCCCATTCCAGGTAGTGCTCAATGATCTGTTCCGGGCGTTCGCGCCAGACCACCCCATGCGAGGTCGCGATCATCGACAGTGGCAGTTTGAGCGCCAGCACTTCATTAATCTTGGCGGTGACTAGCGGGCTGAATGGGGTCAGGATGTTGGCGAAGTAGCGCATGCACTGTTCGTACAGCTCAGCCTGATCCACTTCATCGTTGAACAGATGTTCGTCGCAATAGTGCTGGCCGAAGGCATCGTTGCTGAACAGCACCGCGTCCCCAGTCAGGTAGGTCATCATGCTGTCCGGCCAGTGCAGCATCGGGGCTTCGACAAAGACGAGAGACTTGCCGTTGCCGATATCCAGCGAGTCGCCGGTCTTCACGACATTGAAGTGCCATTCGGGATGATGGTGATGTCCATTGATGGAGTCGATAGCATTGCGCGAGCAGTAGATCGGCACGTTTGGAATCCGCGCCATCAGCGCGGTCAGCGCGCCAGCATGGTCTTCTTCCGCATGGTTGATGACGATAGCATCGATGTCGAGCAGGTCGATCTCCTGTGCCAGATTACGCACGAACGTTTCGCTGAAGCGGTGATCGACAGTGTCGATCAGCACGTTCTTGCCTTCGCGGATCAGATAGCTGTTATAACTGCTGCCCTTGACCGTATGGTATTCGGTGCCGTGGAAGTCGCGGATTTCCCAGTCGCGTTGACCTACCCAATGAACGTTGCCTGTGACGTGAATCGACATGTTGCTGCTCCCTGAACGAATGACATGTGCATCTCATCCTCGGCAGGAAACGTGCCAACTCTTTTTATTGTTTATTTTCAATATATTATAAGTGATAGGTGTCTTATTGATATTCGTGAAAAGATATCAATATGGTAAGGTGTGTATCTTGATGATACATGCTGATGGGAGGGTGTTATGTCGCTTTCTTTTCGCTCGCTGGCCGATGTCGCGCTGGCGCTTCAGACCGATATCGGCGATCCCGATCGCTTTCAGCGTCTGGTGCAGCGCCTTCACCAGCTGCTGAAGTGTGATGCCACCGCGCTGCTGCACTATGACCACGGTATCTTTCGGCCACTGGCGATGGCCGGATTGCCGCCGGATGTATGCGGTCGGCACTTTCGCATCGACGAGCATCCGCGACTGGAGGCGATCGCCCGCGCGGGTGACATCGTGCGCTTCCCGGCCGACAGCGCCTTGCCGGATCCCTACGATGGGCTGATTCCCGGGCACGAGCACATGCATGTTCATGCTTGCATCGGGTTGCCGTTGCTGCGCGATCAGATGCTGATCGGGGCACTGACACTGGACGGCCTGAGTGCCGATCAATTCAGCGACTTTTCGGATGAAGCACTGCGGCTGATCAGTGCACTGGTGGCCGTGGCGCTCGACAACGCACTGTTAGTGCGCCAGCTCGAAGAGCAGCCGGTGCAGCTGCCCATGCCGCGCTCGCCGGGTCAGAGCACCGCCCACGACATGATCGGCCAGTCACGGGCCATGCAGCAGCTGCGGCAGGAGATTGCCGTAGTGGCGGGTACGGACTTAAGTGTGCTGATTCTGGGTGAGACAGGCGTCGGCAAAGAATTGGTCGCTCAGGCGGTGCACGCCGGGTCGCCACGCGCCGCACAGGACATGGTGTACCTGAACTGTGCCGCCCTACCCGAATCGGTTGCCGAAAGCGAGCTGTTTGGGCATGTGAAAGGGGCTTTCACCGGTGCGATTAGCAATCGTGCGGGCAAGTTCGAAATGGCGAATCACGGCACGCTGTTTCTGGATGAGATCGGCGAGCTGTCGTTGTCATTGCAGGCCAAGCTGCTGCGCGTGTTGCAGTACGGTGATGTGCAGCGTATCGGCGATGATCGCAGTGTGAAGGTTGATGTTCGCATTATTGCCGCGACCAATGTCGATCTGAAGGAAGCGGTGCTGCAAGGGCGCTTTCGTGCGGATCTGTATCACCGGCTGAGCGTGTTCCCTGTTCATGTGGCCTCGCTGCGCGAGCGCGAAGGCGACATCGCTTTGCTGGCGGGGTTCTTCTGTGAACGCTGTCGTGCACGGCTGTCGTTGCGCCAGTTGTCGCTGTCGCCGGCGGCGCTGCAGCGTCTCGAACGCTATCCGTGGCCCGGCAACGTACGCGAGCTGGAGCACGTCATTTACCGCGCTGCCGTGATTGCCGGTGCCGTATGCCGGCAGGGCGAAGCCGTACTCAAGCCTGAACATCTGGCGCTGGAGTGGACGGAAGAAACGCGCAGTGACGATACGCCTACGCTCAGTGGCCAGATCGCTGCCGTGCATATTGATGTGCCCCAAGCGTCGCTGCGCGATGCGACCGAAGCCTTCCAACGTCGCTGGATCTCGGATGCACTGACGGCCTGTCACGGTAACTGGACGGCCGCCGCGCGCCAGCTGGGCGTCAATGCGCCCAACCTGCACCGACTGGCCAAACGACTACAGCTCAAGTAGTTAATGCCGACCTACTGACGTGGACAGTCCGTGCTGAAGCGGATGACGTCCGCGTCATAGACGTCAGGTTGCAGTGATGAAAAGCCCATATCGCCCTTCTTATGCAGCCCCGGTTTTAGCATTCCTTTCAACAGGCCTTCTTCCGCAATATCGAGTGAATACGATGTGCCGCGGCGATCATAAGCCTTGAAGCAGCCATGCGCGAGATCGACGGGCTGATGGCCCACGTTGGTCAGCGACACTTCAAAAAGGCGCGTGAAATATGTCGTCGTTCCCTGCGTCGTGGTCTGTGTGCCATCCGGCGACGCGATGACCATCACCGAGTCTGCGGGCGTTGCCGCCACCGCGCTTCCTACCATCATCGACAGCATGATGGCCAGTATCCCGTTGCGCTTGAGCATGAATCGTCCTCTTCAGCATAACATCATGCCTTCAGCGTAGACGCTGTGCCGCTTTCTGCCGCGTCCTCCCGCGTATCCACTATGACCTATCGAACTGATCGCGTGGTGCTACTAGGCTGTGGTTTCCCACGCGCCTAGGTATGAGGTAGTCAGCACAGAGAGCCGAGGGCGTTTTACGGTGTGCTACTTAGAGCGTGTGAGGGTGAGACTGTCAGCCAAGGGGCTTTCTCACCCCTTTTTGCGCGCCTAGGCATGAGGTGGTCAGCACGGAGAACCATATGCGTTTTACGGTGCGCTACTTAGATTAGAGCGTGTGAGGGTAAGACCGTCAGCCAAAGGCTTACTCACCCCTTTTGTCGCTTCATTCGTATCACGGGAGGGGCTGGAAGAAGCAACGTTCTTGGTCACGACTCTATGCCTGTCCAGTAGAACTCGATCCTGATCCCGCTCGGGTCGTAACACATCATATGCATGGCCGGGCCGCCATTGAGTTCGGTTGGCGCGAATTCGATCCGGATGCCGTTATCGACCAATCGTTGGTGAATAACCGTCAGTTCGGCGCGGCGCTGCATATGCAATGCCAAGTGGTGAAGCCCGACGTTTTTGCGGCGGTCGAACGGTGATGCGCCTTCCTCGGTGGCCCACAGCGTTACCATAATGCAGCCGTCACTGACGAAGATGGCGGGGTAGTCCTCGCGTCGCTTGACCTCCTGCCATCCCAGCACACGGGTGAAGAAGTCCGCGCTGCCTTCCAGATTGGAAACGGCCAGACCTACGTGATGAACGCCATGCGTAAGGGGAGCGGACATTGCAGTATCCTCTGATGAGTCGGTTGAGCGGTTGTCCGTATGGATAACCGCGGGCATCACGGTAGCCGCCGCGCATGCGGCAGACTCAAGCGTGTCGAACCCACTTACTCACTATAATTCCTTACGCTGTCGCCGCGTCAATGCCTGTCGTGACAGGCGGGCATGGTCCTTGAGGGATGACTCTTCCTGATGGGATATCGAGCATGACGTGACGCTAGGCAGGTTGTTCTGGCTGCGATGAAGGACATTCTCACACGGTCGAGTTGTCGTGTGCGGTACCCGACGCTTGCGCATGTGCCAGCAGAAGACTGCGGCGTGGGTGCGTTATCAGAGCAGAAGGGGCGTATACGGTGTGTGTCATAAAGGGCACCGTATGAAGCGTACCATTTTTGACGAAGAATCAGAGGAATGAGCGCCGCCTGACAACAGCGGCGCCGAGCATTGCTATCAGCTGACTTTGTCGGTGCTGACCTGACTGGAGAAGCGTTCCACAGCCGTCACCACATCAGACGACTCTTGGTGGATGCGCTTCATGATATCGCCTGCAGAGTTGGCCATGCTGGCCCCTTCGTTGACGCACGTCATGCACTCGCGCATGCGTGAATTGGCCTGCTGAGCCAGCTCGCGCAGCTGCTTGATGGTATCTACTACCTGCTGAGTGGCATCCGATGTGCTGCCGGACAGGCGGCGCACTTCCTGTGACACCACCACGAATCCTCGGCCGTTTTCGCCCGCGCGGGCCGCTTCGATCGACGCATTGATCGCCAGCAGGTTGGTCTGGCGTGCGATGGCTTCGATGCTGGAAATGATCGCGTTAATTCCCGACGACCGGCGGTCCAATTCATCGATCATCTGCGACGCATGCGTCACGATCTCTTCAGCGCGGTGGATCTCGTCGACCGTGCGCTCAATGATGCCCGTACCTTCGATGGTCGTCTGCTGCGTATTGGATGAAATGCGATAGGCCAGCTGAGCACTTTCCGCCTCGGCGTGGTTGACCTGTACGCGTTGCGTGATATCCGTTGCCAGCTTGATGACCTTGACCAGATGACCGTCAGCATCACGGATCGGGTTGTAGGTGGCTTCCAGCCAGCGCTCCTGTCCGTTGCCCGCGATGCGGCGGAACTGACCGGACATAAACTCGCCCTGCCGCAGCCGCTCCCAGAAGTCGGTGTAGCGGGGAGAGCGCCTGAACTCATCATCGCACAAACAGCTGTGGTGCTTGCCGATCAGCATCTCGCGGCGGTAGCCCATGACACCCAAAAAGTTGTCGTTGGCCTCAAGCACCTTGCCATCCATGTCGAAGGTGATCGACGCCATTGAGCGGTCGATGGCATCCAGTTGCCCGCGAGAATCCTGCTCCCGCGCGACGCGGCGGGTAATGTCCATGGCGGTTTTAATGATTGACGTGGGACGCCCGCGACGGTTGAGGACGGGAATGTAAGATGCGCGCAGCCACAGCGGACCGCCGCCCTTGCGAACACGGCGGAAGCGGCCTTCACGGAAATGGCCCTGGCGCAGTTCAATCCAGAGCTGTTTGTATTCAGCGCTGTTAACGTAGCTGTCTTCGCACAGCGAGCTGTGATGCTGCCCGATCAGTTCGGCGCGCTCGTATCCCAGCGTTTCAAGCATGCGGTCGTTGGCTGCCAGAATGATGCCATTCATATCGAACTCGATGATGGCCATGGCATGCTGCATCGCTTCGGCGGTCTGTTTCAGGTGTCGCGATCGGGAAAACATGGTGGTTCATATCCATTTTCATGAGGGGGAACAGACCGCGCCAGGGGTACCGAGACGAGTTGGACTGGGCGGCATCTGTCACATGAAGAGCGCTGGTCGAGTGCCATCTGCTGGCGAGCCGTACGGCGCGTGGATGCTATTAACGACACTCCGATAAAAAGACTAAAGTATTCGTCGCTTATTCTGGATTGAAGAAGTTACTTTATGTGAAGTTTAATATTGCTTATGCCTCGTTGTATTTTTAATGCATTGAAAATTAAAGAATAAATGGGATTGAAATAACTTTAGAATTGAAGTGTCTTGTTTTGATTTTAGTTGTAATTTTTTGTAATAATTGTAATGTCAATGGTGAGCCTGCGCTCTATTCCTATTATCCGGTAGAGGCCGCCGACTCTTCGGTGGCACTGGCATTTTGTTGGTCAGGACAGGCGACGCGCACACGCGGGGTGTTTGTAGGTGGGGCAAGAAACATATTCAAACAGTCGGATTCGAAAAGCCTTCACCGGTTCATTACACTGTGCCCACCGCCCGCTCCTGCGGGCCGATGCGGAGGCTTCATTCCTCCTTGAGCTCGTTTTCTGTGGAACCCCCATGCCATGGCCTTGATTACTTTGCCCGCTTTCAACCTTGCCGCCTGCCGTCGCGATGTGCTGGCCGGGCTGACCGCCTCCTTTGCGCTGGTTCCCGAGTCGATAGCCTTCGCGTTGGTGGCCCAGCTCAACCCCATGATGGGGCTGTACGGTGCGGCCATCATCTGCTTCGTCACAGCGCTGCTGGGCGGTCGCCCCGGCATGATCTCCGGTGCGGCAGGGTCAATGGTGATGGTCATCATTGCGCTGGTGGCACAGCACGGTACGGCCTATTTCCTGTGGACCGTGCTGCTCAGCGGTATCGTGATGATGCTGTTCGGGCTGCTGCGGCTGAGCGTGCTGGTACGCATGATTCCTCACCCTGTCATGCTCGGGTTCGTCAACGGGCTGGCGATCGTGATTGCTCTGTCGCAGCTGGGCCACTTCAAGGTAGATGGCCACTTTCTGACCGGTATGCCACTGGGTGTGATGGTGGTGCTGGCCGCGATGACAATGGCCATCGTCTATCTGGTGCCACGTGTATTTTCCGCGATTCCGCCTGCGTTGATCGCTATTGGTGTGATGGGGCTGGCCGCTTGGGGTCTGCATTTGCCGACCCGAACGCTGGGTGACATGGCCAATATGGCCGGTGGTTGGCCGACGCCAGCTTGGCCGATGGCACCGTTGACGTTGGACACGCTGAAGATCATTACGCCGTATGCGCTGCTGATGGCGATGGTCGGGCTGCTCGAAACCCTGCTGACCTTCAACCTGACCTGCGATATCACCCGCACCGCGGGTCAGCCTAACCGAGAGTGCGTCGCGCTGGGGGCCGCCAATGTGCTGTCAGGCCTATGTGGAGGCATGGGGGGCTGCGCGATGATTGGTCAGACAATGATCAACCTTGGTTCGGGGGGGCGCGGACGCCTGTCGGGTATCGTCTGCGGAGGCATGGTGATGCTGTATATCCTCTGCCTGTCGCCGCTGATCGCGCACATCCCGCTGGCGGCACTGGTCGGTGTGATGTTTGTCGTGGCCCAGCAGACCTTTGCGTGGAACTCGCTGCGCACCGTGGGGAGGGTACCGCGCAGTGATATTGCGATCATCGTGGTGGTTACCGTAGTAACGGTCGTGACCGACCTGGCGATTGCCGTGATGTGCGGTGTCGTGATCGCTGCGCTGGTCTTTGCGTGGAAGCATGCCGCACAGCTGCAGATACGGCGTGATACACAGGACGGCAATACCTGCTATTACGGAAGGGGAACGCTGTTCTTCGCCTCTACCACGCGTTTTGATGCGGCATTTGATCCGCGACACGACAGTGAGCGCACAACACTCGACTGTCGGCATCTACTGCTGGCCGATCATTCAGCCATTGCCGCACTGGAGGCACTGAGACGCCGTTATGCCCAAGAAGGCAAGCAGCTGGTGCTGACGGGATTGGGGGCTCATAGTCAGCGGCTGTTGGCGCGTGCGCACGCGCTGCCTGACAGCCACTGACCTTCTTGCAGTGGTCGCGATTGCATCAACGCCGCCGAGGTTGTCCCCTGCGCGACAGGGTTTTTCGTGTGCCCACGTAGGTCGCGGTGATCGACCGGGGCGCTTTGCGCTCCAGTTAATGCGCCACTCTTTGCTTCGATAGCGTGTGCTTTGGCAGCACGCGCCTCACAGTGTGCTTGCGGCCCGGATGAGCACGCACGGGAACTGGGATGCATCGATATCAACGACATCTTCTTCGAAGAACGGGCCAAGCTGATCAAGGCTGTCCACGACGTCGATATCGGCCAGTTCATCCAGATAGCCGTAATCGGCTTCCAGCACCAGCAGCAGATCACCCGGCTGCTCTTCTGCCAGCGCGTTCAATCCCGCCAGCATCTCGCTCAGCATCATGGCATCGCCTTGATGGGGAAGCTCGAAGAACAGGCGATCGCAGGGCGTGCCGTCTTCATCTTCTGCTTCCGCGACTTCCCGCAGCAGAACCGGTTGCAGACGCACAATACAGCCCTCGTCGGGGCCTTCGTCATAGCCTTCATGCAGTACGGGAAGATCTCCATGCATATCATGCAATTGAGTCAGTTGGTCTAGTGCTTCGTCCAGTGTCATGATGGGTCCTTTCAAGCTAAAAGCGCATCGTTGCGCAAGGGATTGAAGTCGATGAGGCGAGTATGGAATGCCTCCTCGGCGAACCCTAGCGACGCCCGTTGTCAGGGGTATTCGCAGAAAACCCCGCGCTCGTCACCACCACTGACAAGGAGTCAGATCCATGTCGCACTCTGTTCTTCATTCGCTGTGGCCAGTGTTGTTGGAAGCCATGGAGGCGCGTTTCTGTCACCTCACCGAACGGCTGCCGTCGGGACGCTGCTTCCGGCACGACGCTGTGCTGAGCTGTTTGAGCGGCTGGGCATCGGACACCTTCAACACGGTATCGGGCATCCCTAGTACCTTCGAGGATGTGGCCTCCATTACCGCGCTATATCGCCACTATCGTTGGCCTGCTAGCTGGTGGCTGCCCGAACAGGCATCCGCTGACGCACGGCATTGGCTGACTCAGCAAGGATGGCAGTACGCCGAGTCGGACATGGCGATGGCGCGTGAGATGAGTGGACTGCCCGTGATGTCGCAGCGGCCCGGATTCCGGGTGTACGAAGTGACCACTACGGCAGATATACAGCTGTTCGGCAGCATCATGAGCACGATCTTTGAACGCGATGCGCCTGTTGAAGCCGCGGAAGTCCGCGAGGTCTACAGCGCCATGTGTCCGCCTGAGCAAGGACAGGCGCATTGGCAGCTGCTGATCGGCGTCGAGCGAGATAAGCCCGTGGCAACCGCCTCGCTGTTCATCCGCGATGGCATCGCCAGCATCAATGACATCGCCACGCACCCTGCCTATCGGCGACAGGGGATCGGTACCGCCATGTTTGAAGCGACCTTGCAGCGTATCCACGAAAGTGGTGCCGCTTGGTGCGTGCTGCAGGCGTCGGAGGCAGGACAATCGCTTTATGCGCGACAAGGGTTCAGTGCCCTTGGAATGATCGACACGTGGAACTTGAGTGAGGGCGATGAGCGCGCGACAGGTGAATGACGCAGAGCGTCCAAGAAGAAAGACGTTCAAGAAGAAAAGAAAGAGGTGCCTAGGAGTAGAGGCAGGATGGGATGCTGACCCTTTATGAGGGCCTATAGAGGGGATTTACACGACGGTGGCGGCATCTGATATCGTGACACGATAACAAACGGGTGCTTGCCCACCGCTGTCGTACCCACGAAGCTCAACCTTTCCTCCGACAGGACGCCTTACAATGACAACAGCAACGGTTCACCTCTCCTTATCGGATGCTCACGCGCTTGCCGTCCGCATCCTCGAACACAATGGCTTTAGCGCTGCCCACGCGCATGCGATCGCAGATACGGTGGTGGCAGGCGAGCGCGATGGCTGTGCTTCTCATGGGCTGTACCGTGTGCTGGGGTGCGTGCACACCCTCAAGCAGGGCAAGGCCTCTGGCGATGCAGAGCCGGCTTTTCATCGCATGGCTCCTGCGCTGTTGCGCGTGGATGCTCAACAGGCCTTCTACTCGTTGGCTTATCAGCAAGCGGTACCCCAACTGATTGAGATAGCGCGTGAGCAGGGGATCGCCGCCATGGGGATCAACAACTGTGTCCACTATGCTGCGCTGTGGCGTGATATCGAAGCGTTCACGGCAGCAGGACTGGTTGCCATCGCTTGCACCCCCAGCCACGCCTGGGTAACGCCTTATGGGGGCTCTCAGCGTTTGTTGGGTACCAACCCCTTTGCCTTTGGCTGGCCGCGCCCTGACGGTCGTGATCCCTATATCTTTGACTTTGCAACCAGTGCGAGTGCGCGTGGCGAGATCGAGCTGCATCGCCGAGCAGGCAAGCCGATTCCGGAAGGTTGGGGGGTTGATGAAGAAGGGAATGCCTGTACCGATGCCGCCAAGGTACTGCGCGGTGCTCAGTTGACCTTCGGTGGTCACAAGGGGTCAGCGTTGTCAGTGATGATCGAATTGCTAGCGGGGCCGCTGATTGCCGACATGACCAGCCGTGAATCGCTGGCATTTGACGGTGGGAAAGGTAAGACGCTGCCGATGGGCGGTGAGCTAGTGATCGTCATCGACCCGAAACGCTTCCTAGGTGAATACGCTGATCAGGAACTGGCGCGTGCCGAAACGTCGCTGTTCAAGGTGATGGAAGATGATGGCGTGCGCATGCCGGGCGCGCGGCGCTACCGCAACCGTGCGGTGAGCCAGCAGCAAGGGGTCGATATTCCTCAGGCGCTGTTCGATGACCTGAACGCACTGCTGTAAGGCCGACGGTGCTGTATCAGGCCGCGTGTCACAGCGGCACGATATGATGGGTAGGGGTGCCGAGTCCGCGGCACCCCTACCCCTACATTGTGTGTTATCCACACCCGTTTTGCCGATGACAGGGTGTGGATTACTTGCGTGATTTGGCTTTTTTCGCTTTCTTGGCCTTGGCTTTTTTGGCCGATGCCTTTGCCTTGTCCTTCGCTTCTGCCTTTTTCTCTTTTTTCTTGCGTGTTCCCGCTGCCTTGCCAGAGGCCTTCACCTTCTCTGGGCCCTGATAGCGTGCGGGTACCGCTTCGATGATACGGCGTTCGATCTGACCCAGCTTCAGGTAACGGGCGATGCTGGCCATCAGGTTCCATTCGAAATGCATCGCCAGCGTGATGGCCAGTCCCTCGGCATCGGCGCGGCCGGTACGGCCCACACGGTGCAGGTAGTCATCACCGCGGCGCGGTACGTCTAGGTTGATGACCAGCTCCAGCCCTTCTACGTCCAGACCTCGTGCGGCAACGTCGGTGGCAATCAGTGCTTTCACCTTGCCCGTGCGCAGGCGTTCTACCGCCAGCGTGCGCATGCGGCGGTCGCATTCGCCGTGCAGGATGAATACCGGCAGTTTTTGGCGCGCCAGTCGCCCATACAGCAGTTCGGCGTGTTCGCGGGTATTGCAGAACACGACGGCTTTATCGAATTCGCTGTGTTCCAGCAGCCATGCGACCTGTTCGAGCTTCTGTTCGAAGTCGTCGGACGTAATGAGCTGGTGACGGATATGCGCGCTGACCTGACGCGCTGGGGTGATGCGCAGGCGCTTGGGTGCTTTCAGCACGTCTTCACTTAGGCGGCGCAGCTTGAGGTTGCCTTCGGTGGCTGAGAACAGCAGCGTTTGGTGTTCCGGTGCGCAGGCATGGGCCAGTTGGGTAACTGTATTAGCAAAGCCCATGTCGAGTAGGCGGTCGGCTTCATCCAACACAACGTGAGACACCTGATCCAGCACCAGAAAGCCATCTTCGAGACGCTCCTGAAGGCGTCCCGGGGTGCCAATCACGATATCGTGGCCGCCGCGGCGCAGCATTTTCTGCTGAGAGAAGTGATCTTCGCTGCCGGTGACCAGCGCGATGCGCAGTGGTAGTTCGCGGGTCAGCTGTTTGGCGACGTCGGCAATCTGCTGCGCCAGTTCACGCGTCGGCAGTACGATCAGTGCGCGGGGCTGACGAGATGGGCTACCGGTTAGCAGCTTCTGTACCACGGGCAACAGCCACGCCAGCGTCTTGCCGCTACCGGTCTGGGCCGTTGCCAGTACGTCATGACCTTCCAGCACCACAGGAATGGCCTGTGTCTGGACGTCGGTAGGCTCGGTGAAGCCAAGCGCTGCTACGGCACTTAACAGGTCAGGATGGGAGAGCAGTTGATTGAACACGGCGTACCTCGCAAGGCTATCCTTTATCGACACGATAGAGTTGTTCTGAGCGGGTGATGAAACGCTTTTCACTCTATGAACAGCGCCACACGCGCAGGCCAGTTGCGAACCGCATTCGAACAACAGGCCATCATGGGGAGGGGCATTCTGAGGGAGGGGGCAACATAGCGCAAGCGGTGGTGCATGTGCGAACGGTGCTATGCGGGCTGGAGCTGGGGTGCGACAAAAATGACCATAGGGGTGCGACAGTCTGTCAATGACTATGCAATAGCTCCCCCCAGCCCACATGACTACTGGGCTTCATAGCGAGCCGCTGTGTGTTGTAAAACCCTATTCGACGATTTGGCGCGGTTGTCAAGAATTGTCCGCGAGGCTTTGCTTAACTACTCTTCACTCATATTGACTATATCTAGTGGTTGACCACGTGCTTATACACAACATGTGGGCATCCTGTGTATAACTTGTGAAGGCCTTTGGGTACAAGGGAGTGGATAAAATGGCACCGGTAGTAACCAAACGAGACGGACGTGAAGTGCCCTTTGATGCAGGCCGTATCTGGAAGGCTGTCCTCAAGGCTGCGCACGCGATCGACTTTGATGACGCCGAGAGCCTGAAATCCATCGTAGATGAAGCTATCGCTACCCTTGAAGCCCGAGAGACCGTGGATATCGACGATATCCAGCAGTGCGTCGAAGATGCACTGATGCACAGCGGCCACACGCGTTTGGCACGGGCCTATATTGAATATCGCCACAGCCGCGACTTGGCACGCGAGCGCCGCAGCACTCTGATCGACGAAGTCGAAGGGCTGATCAACCTGCGTGACAAGAGCTTGCTCAACGAAAACGCCAATAAGGACAGCAAGGTCATTCCGACCCAGCGTGATTTGCTGGCCGGTATCATCGCGCGTCACTACGCGAAACGTCACATTCTGCCGCGCGATGTCGTGCGTGCTCATGAACGTGGCGAACTGCACTACCACGATCTCGACTATTCGCCGTTCTTCCCGATGTTCAACTGCATGCTGGTAGACCTGAAAGGCATGCTGGACCACGGTTTCCGTATGGGCAACGCTGAGATCGAGACGCCCAAATCCATTGCGACAGCTGCGGCTGTGACCGCGCAGATCATCGCGCAGGTGGCCAGTCACATCTATGGTGGCACGACCCTCAACCGTCTTGATGAAGTGCTGGCACCGTATGTACGTCGCAGCTACATGAAGCATCACGCGGTCGCAGAGCGTTGGAACATTGCCGATGCGGACGCCTACGCCATGGAGCGCACTCAGAAAGAGTGCAAAGACGCATTCCAGGCGCTCGAATATGAAATCAACACACTGCATACCGCCAATGGCCAGACACCGTTCGTGACGTTCGGGTTCGGTCTGGGAACCGACTGGGCGGCGCGCATGATTCAAAAAGCGATCCTCAACACGCGTCTGGCGGGTCTGGGGCGTCATAAGAAAACGGCGGTCTTCCCGAAACTGGTGTTCTCGCTAAAAGACGACGTCAACCTGAATGCGGAAGATATCAACTACGATATCAAACAGCTGGCTGTAGAGTGCACCAGCAAGCGCATCTACCCAGACATCCTCAACTACGACAAAGTGGTTGAGGTGACCGGGTCGTTCAAAGCGCCGATGGGATGCCGCAGCTTCCTGTCACGCTGGACGAACGAGCAGGGCGAAGAAGTGCACGATGGCCGTAATAACTTAGGCGTCGTCAGCCTTAACCTGCCGCGTATCGCCATCGAAGCTAAAGGTGATGAAACCGCGTTCTGGAAACTGCTGGATGACCGCCTTGCGCTGGCGCATCGTGCCCTACAAACCCGCATCGACCGTTTGAAAACGACGCGTGCTCGCGTAGCGCCGATTCTGTATATGGAAGGCGCCTGTGGTGTGCGCATGAAAGCGGACGACTGCATTGCCGATTTGTTCAAAAATGGTCGCGCTTCCATCTCTCTGGGCTATATCGGCCTGCATGAGACGGTTCGCGCGCTGTTTGGCTCTGACGTGCACTTGTACGATGACGTGCATCTGCAGGAAAAAGCGGTCGCTATCGTACGTCATCTCAAGGAAGCGACGCAGCGCTGGACAGCAGAATCCGGTTACGGCTACAGCCTGTACTCTACGCCGAGCGAGAACCTGTGTGACCGTTTCTGCCGCCTCGACCGTGAAGCGTTTGGCGTAATCAATGGGGTAACGGACAAGAAGTATTACACCAACAGTTTCCACCTCGACGTTGAGAAAGACGTTGATCCGTACTCCAAAATCAAGTTCGAGCAGGTTTATCCTCCGCTCGCGAGCGGTGGCTTTATCTGCTACGGCGAGTACCCGAACTTACAGCACAACCCGAAAGCGATCGAAGACGTCTGGGACTTCAGCTATCGCCACGTGCCGTACTATGGCACCAACACGCCGGTCGATGAATGCTATCGTTGTGGTTATCAGGGTGAGTTCGACTGCACTAACAAGGGCTTCCAATGCCCGTCCTGTGGCAACCATGACCCACGTACGGTGTCCGTGATCCGTCGTGTCTGTGGCTACCTCGGCAGCCCCGATGCTCGCCCGTTTAACGAAGGCAAGCAGGAAGAAGTACAGCGTCGCGTTAAGCACATGGGCGGTTCCGTCGAAGTGCAGGAGAAACGCCAGTTATGAACGTGGTGGGTTACTACCCTGTCGATATGGTGAATGGCCCGGGTACGCGTGCCACACTGTTCGTGGCCGGCTGCGAGCATAAGTGCAAGGGCTGCTACAACGCGGTGACATGGTCACCGCGGGCAGGCTCGCCCTATTCGCGTGAACTTGAAGACCGCATCATTGCTGATCTTCAAGACACCGATGTGAAGCGCCAAGGGCTGACACTGTCGGGAGGAGACCCACTGTTTCCGCTCAACATGCCGACCATCGAGCGACTGGTGCGTCGCGTACGGGCAGAATGTCCGGACAAAAACATCTGGATGTGGACAGGGTATACCTTCGAACACCTCACAGATGATCAGAAGAAGATCGTCGACATGATCGACGTATTGGTCGATGGTCGTTTTGAACAGGACCAACTGGATAAGACGCTACTGTGGCGAGGAAGCCGCAACCAACGCATTCTGGCGCTTACTCCTGCGGCTCAGCATGCGCTGGAAGGTACTGATGCCGTCTCAGTGATCGCCCAGCAAGGCTAAATCCACGCCAAATAGGTCTTCTTCACGATGGGCCAATTCGGCCTGCTTCAATGCTTTTTTATATATGCACAGCCCCTTATATGACAGGCGGTTGTGCACCTTTTCGCATGTCTTCTTTACATCCAAGCGCTGATGCGAGCGTTATGGTTTGGCCTGTTTTTTGGGTGCCCTAGTGATCAAGCATTCCGCCCTATTCAGGTATCTGCTTGGCTTAGCGGTAACTCCCATCTTTCTGGCGTGATAATCCAAGCGATTGCATGGTGTAGACGTGATTCTTCTCTTGCCACTCGTGTGAGAGACGAAGTCCCTCCGCGCGTTGTTCAGCGGTCATTTTGGGGGCAATGCGGGCCTTTTCCTCAATGCCCGCAGTGCCTTCTAGGTCATAGCACATGTAGGCTTTGATTAAGTCTACAGGGGTGCCACGGCCTGTTTCATAGACTGCTCCAAGCAAATCCCAGTCATCAAACAGTGGCCCGTAATCACCATACAATTTTGACAACCAATGGAATCCCAATGAATCATTACGTTCAATGCCCGTTCCAGAGAAGTAATATTTTGACAAATATTTCATTGCTTTATAGTTTTTATTTTCTGCGGCATTCTTAATCCATAAGAAGGATTTTTTTTCATCTTTCTCTAGTAGTTCTCCATCTAGAAATAATTCACCAAGCTTGAGTTGGGATACTGCAAGCCCATCTTGAGCAGACTCTAATAAGTATCTTACAGCTTCTTTGTTTGGAATTTTTGTTATTTCTCTGGTTATAAATAAACTATATTTCGCATCATCGATGTTGTTTTTAGCCAAATAAATAAGACTGTCTTTAGCATGCTCTTTTGCTTCTGGGGAGCTAGTCATGGTTTTTAAAGCACATAAATATATTTCTTTTTCAGTGTTTGATGTGGGGCATTTTATGCTGAAAAGTTCTGAGGAAAATTGTAATCTACTTTTATCCGGTTCTGCGTAAAGTATTCTTGCGTTAGAGATATTATAAACAAATAAGCTTAATAAGGCTAATATATATGTATGCTTTTGGTATCTCATTTCTTATCCTCGTATTTTTACTGAATCGCTTGCAATTGGTTTATAAGGTTCGCCAATCTCGAAAAATCCAAACCTTACCGTTGCTTGTTCTAAAAGCATTATTTGGTATTCAATGGTTTTTTTAAAAATGCCATTATCAGCATTTATACTTGGATCGCACACATAGACATTGCCGGTGATCTCTCCTATTTCATTTTCGTTTTTACGATATTTTAATTCTAAATCTTTTGTGTTCGAAGAAAATATATTTTTTGAATTGTTATTTGTGATACTTAATAAAATATCTCCGACAATTTTTTCTGGTAAAGAAAATGTTATATATGCTGTTGAAGGGATAATTTTGGGGTGTAAATTAGGTGCCATACCAATATGATTAGTATCGGCAGGTCTAGTAATATAAACTTCCAAAGTAATCCCGGTCACTAGCATCCCCAATGCCTGTGCCTCTTCGTTAAGTGCACGGCGCTGATAATCCTTCCATTCATCTGCAGCGGCTGGATCGTTGGGTAGGCTACGTGGTTTATCGCCCCCGAAGGGTATGCTGTTGTAGTAGTTGTGGTTGGGTCGACCGAAGACGCTGCGGTGAACCCAGAGACGTTGGGGCAGGGTCAGCTCTTGCATGGTAAGTATGGCCAAGGCAATGGTAATCACGGCCAGCACGAGGGTGATGCCGAAGGACCACCACGCATTGAGTGCATAGAAGGCCAATACACCGGAGATGGCTGAGATAGTCGCACTTGCCCCCATCCAGGCTACGATCATGCCCGGTTCGCCGTTGCGGTAAGCTTCGACGGCTTTGAGAACATCCAGTACGGCGCTGACAATGTCCAGAAAGCTGCAGGCCATGGGGCCTTGATTGACCTGCAGCTTTTCGAGAATGACGTATCATATTATCGGTAACTGCCGTCTTTTTGGCGCGATAATCCGAGCGATTGCATGGTGTAAGCGTGGTTTTGCTCCTGCCACTCGCGTGAAAGACGAAGCCCTTCGGCACGTTGTTCAGTGGTCATTTTTGGGGCAATACGGGCCTTTTCCTCAATGCCTGCAGTGCCTTCGAGGTCATAGCACATGTAGGCTTTGACTAAATCGATAGGTGTGCCACGGCCTGTTTCATAGGCTCTCCCTAACAAATCCCACCGACTAAAATATCTTCCTTTTGTCACCATATGTTTTGTTAGCCAAAGAAAACCTTGGTCATCGTCTTTATCTGTTCCTCTTCCAGTATAAAAATCCCCAGAAACATTAAGCATCGCATCTGCGTTACCATTTAAAGCTGCTTTCTCGGTCCATTTATGGTATTCAAAGAGGTTTTTTTCAACAAACTCTCCGCGAGCATAAAGTAGCGATAATTCTAGCTGGGATGGGGGATAGCCAGATTTTGCTGAAGAAAATAAATATTCCATGGCTTTTTCTTTCATGCTTTTACTTGAATCTTTTCTAGTCATTATTTTATATAGAGAAAATTGTGCATCTAAAATTCCTTCAGATGCCATTTCGGTAAGACCTTTTATCCCTTTTTCAGTTTCTCCGGAATTTGTTAGTTCAATATATTTAAAATATCTTTTATTCAATTCCGGTAGTTTTTCTGGGTTTTTGCTATAAGTTATTCTGTAATCAATGCTTAGGTCTTCCCTGTCAGTATAGAGTGTTTTGCCTCCAATTTCGGATGAAATTACGCATGCTGGCCAAATAAATGTTAATATTAATATAAGCGCTAATTTTCTCATTGTCACGTCCTAACGTTTGTCATGTCTTTTGCTATGGGAATATACATTTCTTTTCCTTCATAAAAAGAAAATATAGCTGTAAATTATTTATTATGTTGAAGAGATTGTTTTATGGTTATAGTTACAAAAGAATCTGATTGAGCCTTTTCTATTTTTTCCAAATTATCTGGGTCTAAATTTATTATTTCTGTTTCTTCTTTTATATATTGCCATTTTTTACTTTCTTCTTGATGTTCAGTATTATTTGATAATTCCTTGCTATGATTTTTATTTATAATTTCTAACTGAATTAAACCATCAATATTTTGGGGGATGGAAATGTTAATAGATATAGGAACCCCATTCATTCTCTGCATACAATCATATGCCTCTCCCGCTTTTCCAACTGGATTAGCTTTATACACGTTAACTTCTAAAGTAATCCCGGTCACTAGCATCCCCAATGCCTGTGCCTCTTCATTAAGTGCGCGGCGCTGATAATCCTTCCATTCATCTGCAGCGGCTGGATCGTTGGGTAGGCTACGTGGTTTATCGCCCCCGAAGGGTATGCTGTTGTAGTAGTTGTGGTTGGGTCGACCGAAGACGCTGCGGTGAACCCAGAGACGTTGGGGCAGGGTCAGCTCTTGCATGGTAAGTATGGCCAAGGCAATGGTAATCACGGCCAGCACGAGGGTGATGCCGAAGGACCACCACGCATTGAGTGCATAGAAGGCCAATACACCGGAGATGGCTGAGATAGTCGCACTTGCCCCCATCCAGGCTACGATCATGCCCGGTTCGCCGTTGCGGTAAGCCTCGACGGCTTTGACAATGTCCAGAAAGCTGCAGGCCATGGGGTCTTGATTGACCTGCAGCTTTTCGAGAATGACGCATCGTATTATCGGTAACTGCCATCTTTTTGGCGTGATAATCCAAGCGATTGCATGGTGTAGACGTGGTTTTTTTCCTGCCACTCGTGTGAGAGACGAAGTCCCTCGGCACGTTGTTCAGCGGTCATCTTGGGAGCAATGCGGGCCTTTTCCTCAATGCCTGCAGTGCCTTCTAGGTCATAGCACATATAGGCTTTGACTAAATCGATAGGTGTGCCACGGCCTGTTTCGTAGACTGCTCCAAGCAAATCCCAGTCATCAAAATGTCTCCCCGCTTTATCATAAAGGCGCTTTAACCAGAGAACTCCCATAGAATCATCTCTTTTGACCCCATCCCCTGTAAAGTAATTCACAGCCATCTCTCGCATTGCGTCGGTATTCCCAGAATTAGCTGCTTTTTCCATCCAAAAGTTATATTTGGTTTTGTTGTCGAGAGAATCTTTTTTGTTCGAATAAAGATATGCTATTTCTTTCTGAGCGATGGCATTTCCATCTTGCGCGGACTCTAACAAATATTCTTCTGCTTTTTCATCGACGATTTTTAATTCTTTTCTAAAAATGTAAAGACTTCTTTTGGCATCTGAAAGTCCACTTTTAGAAAGTTTCTCAAGTATAATTCGAGATTTATTTTTATACTCTTCATTTTTTGATGCATATCTCAATGCTAATAAATATAAATGTTTTTCATCCGGTTCCGTATTAGGTTGTACTTCTGATTCGAAATTTTTCAGCTGATCATTCATTAAATCTTCATTATTATAATATATTGTTCTGGAAAAAGCTGGAAGCGAACATATTATCGCAATAAAAAACAATATGAATTTAAAATATTTCATTATTTACTCTCTAATTTGATAATATCTTTTGCTATAGGAATGTAAATATCCGATAGGCTATATACCTCAAAAACTACAGTTGATATTTTATATTTTTCATCTTCAAATACAATTGACCTCTTGTAACCAAGAGGGTATTTTGTGAATTTTTCATCCTTGCGAGCTTTATTAAGATTGTCGATATAAATTATATCTTCTCCCTTTTTATTAAATATTATAATTTCATCATCCTTTTTTGTGGAAATTTGCTCTTTTTTTCTTATGGCAGTTATTTTTATTGTTCCATCTAGCGTTAGAGGAATAAATAAATTTAACATTAGTTCCGGCTTGCTATACTCGGGAGCATCCTTATTTTGAGCCCCTTTCCATTCGGGAAATAACGGATCAACATTTTTAATAGCTGGAACAATACCATTTACTTCTAACGTGATTCCGGACAACAACATCCCCAATGCTTGTGCCTCTTCGTTAAGTGCGCGGCGCTGATAATCCTTCCATTCGTCTGCAGCGGCTGAATCGTTGGGTAGGCTACGTGGTTTATCGCCACCAAAAGGTTCGCTGTTGTAGTAGTTGTGGTTGGGTTGACCGAAGACGCTGCGGTGAACCCAGAGACGTTGGGGCAGGGTCAGCTCTTGCATGGTAAGTATGGCCAAGGCAATGGTAATCACGGCCAGCACGAGGGTGATGCCGAAGGACCACCACGCATTGAGTGCATAGAAGGCCAATATACCCGAGATGGCTGAGATGGTCGCACTTGCCCCCATCCAGACTACGATCATGCCCGGTTCGCCGCTGCGGTAGGCGTCGACGGCTTTGAGAACATCCAGTACGGCGCTGACAATGTCCAGAAAGCTGCAGGCCATGGGGTCTCGATTGACCTGCAGCTTTTCGAGAATGACGTATCATATTATCGGTAACTGCCGTCTTTTTGGCGCGATAATCCGAGCGATTGCATGGTGTAGACGTGGTTTTTTTCCTGCCACTCGCGTGAAAGACGAAGCCCTTCGGCACGTTGTTCAGCGGTCATCTTGGGAGCAATGCGGGCCTTTTCCTCAATGCCTGCAGTGCCTTCTAGGTCATAGCACATGTAGGCTTTGACTAAGTCTACAGGGGTGCCACGGCCCGTTTCATAAGCTCTCCCTAACAAATCCCACCGACTAAAATCTCTTCCCTTTGCTGCAAAATATCTTGTTAGCCAAAAAAAACCTTTGTCATCATCTTTATCTATTCCTCTACCAGCATAAAAATCCCCAGAAATATTTAGCATTGCATCTGCGCTACCATTTAGCGCTGCTTTTTCGGTCCATTTGTGATATTCAAATAGATTTTTTTCAAAAAACTCTCCGCGAGCATAAAGTAGCGATAATTCTAACTGGGATGGTGGGTAACCAGATTTAGCTGAAGATAATAGATATTCTATTGATTTTTCTTTTGTACTTTTGCTTGAATTTTCTTTACTCATTATTTTGTATAGAGAAAATTGTGCATCCAAAATTCCTTCAGATGCCATTTCAGTAAGACCTTTTATTCCTTTTTCGGCTTCGCTTGAATTTGCTAATTGGATGTATTTAAAATAGTTTCTGTTTAGTTCTGGCAAATTTTCAGGATTTTTCTTGTAACGCATAACATAATCATCGGCTGCTTTTTCTCTGTTATCGTAAAGGATTTGATTTTTAATTTCAGATGAAGCGGCGTATGCTGGCCAAATTAAGGCTATTATAAAAAAAATAATTAATTTCTTCATTATCATGTCCTAAAATTGACTATATCTTTTGCTGTGGGGATATAACTTTCTTTTTCTTCATAAAAAGAAAAAGCGGTCATAAATCCTTCGTTATATTTAAGAAGTTTCCTTAGGGTTATGGTAAAAAAACCATTTGACCGATTTTTCTCTATTTCTCCTGAGCTATCTACGACTAAGCTCTCTATTTATTCTCCTTGTTTTATATATCGCCATTTTTCGTTTGTTTTTTGATGTTCAGTATCGTTTACTAATTCCTCGTGATAATCTTTTTCTATAATTTCTAGCTGTAGCACTCCATCAATATTTTGGGGGATGGAAATGTTAATAGATATAGGAACCCCATTCATTCTCTGCATACAATCATATGCCTCTCCCGCTTTTCCAACTGGATTAGCTTTATACACGTTAACTTCTAAAGTAATCCCGGTCACTAGCATCCCCAATGCCTGTGCCTCTTCATTAAGTGCGCGGCGCTGATAATCCTTCCATTCATCTGCAGCGGCTGGATCGTTGGGTAGGCTACGTGGTTTATCGCCCCCGAAGGGTATGCTGTTGTAGTAGTTGTGGTTGGGTCGACCGAAGACGCTGCGGTGAACCCAGAGACGTTGGGGCAGGGTCAGCTCTTGCATGGTAAGTATGGCCAAGGCAATGGTAATCACGGCCAGCACGAGGGTGATGCCAAAGGACCACCATGCATTGAGCGCATAGAAGGCCAATATACCCGAGATGGCTGAGATGGTCGCACTTGCCCCCATCCAGACTACGACCATGCCCGGTTCGCCGTTGAGGTAAGCCTCGACGGCTTTGACAATGTCCAGAAAGCTGCAGGCCATGGGGTCTTGATTGACCTGCAGTTTTTCGAGAATGACGTATCGTATTATCGGTAACTGCCATCTTTTTGGCGTGATAATCCAAGCGATTGCATGGTATAGACGTGATTCTTCTCTTGCCACTCGTGTGAGAGACGAAGTCCCTCGACACGTTGCTCCGCAGTCATTTTTGGGGCAATGCGTGCTTTTTCTTCGATGCCTGCGGTGCCTTCAAGGTCATAGCACATGTAGGCTTTGACTAAGTCTACAGGGGTGCCACGACCTGTTTCATACACCCTACCTAGTAAACCCCAGTCGTCAAATAATGGGCCGTAATCTTCGTATAATTTGTGTAACCAAAAGAAACCCAAAGAGTCATTTTTTTTAACGCCTGTCCCCGAAAAATAATATTTCGATAAATATCTCATTCCTTCATAGTTTTTACCTTCGGCAGAATTTTTTATCCATTTATAAGATTCCTCATTGTTTTGTTGTAGAATTTCCCCGTGTAAGTATAGCTTACTAAGTTCAAGCTGTGCTTTAGGAAGCCCTTCTTTTGCCGCTTCCATTAAATATTTGACGGCTTCTTGATCACTTATTTTTAGAGATTTTCTTGAAATAAAAAGGCTGTATTTTGCATCAACTATATTTTCCGAAGATAACCATAACAAAGATTCTTTTGACTTAAGACTATCTTCTGGGCTTTTTCTTAGCATTGTTAGTGCACATAAATAAACGCTTCTTTTGTTTTCTGTTGCGGGACATTTTATATCAAACAAATCGTTAATAAAGTGCATATTGTCTTTATCTGGCTCGGGATAAAATACTTCTGCAGTGGATATAGATGGCATTGCTAAAATCACAACGAAAATCATATTGATGGTTATGGTTACAATAGACATGTCTTACCCTCGTATTTTAAATTTGTCGCCGGCCATTGGGATATAAATATTAGATTCTTCATAGAATTTAAATTCTATTTCTATGTTTTTTAGTGGTGGTATTTCATGTCTTAATTTTTTTATAAAGCTACCATTTTCTAAAATCATATCTTCTTCATTTGTGTATTCATTTTGGTTGATTATTTTTATTTTATTTTTGTCTTTCCTGTAATTAAGTGTAATATGGTTGGGTTCTATTAAGTCTGGATTATTGTTGCCTTGTCCCATAATGTTTAATGATATATTTCCGTTAAGATTCTCTGGGATAGAGAGCTTTACTTCTAAATCAATGTTTTTGCCAGTACCATAAAATTTGGGAATAACGGCGGTGGCGCCATCAATGATAATTTTCGTACTTACTTCCAAAGTAATCCCGGTCACTAGCATCCCCAATGCCTGTGCCTCTTCGTTAAGTGCGCGGCGCTGATAATCCTTCCATTCGTCTGCAGCGGCTGGATCGTTGGGTAGGCTACGTGGTTTATCGCCCCCGAAGGGTATGCTGTTGTAGTAGTTGTGGTTGGGTCGACCGAAGACGCTGCGGTGAACCCAGAGACGTTGGGGCAGGGTCAGCTCTTGCATGGTAAGTATGGCCAAGGCAATGGTAATCACGGCCAGCACGAGGGTGATGCCAAAGGACCACCATGCATTGAGCGCATAGAAGGCCAATATACCCGAGATGGCTGAGATGGTCGCACTTGCCCCCATCCAGACTACGACCATGCCCGGTTCGCCGTTGAGGTAAGCCTCGACGGCTTTGAGGACGTCCAGTACGGCGCTGACAATACCCAGAATGTTACTGGCCATGCTCACTTTTTGGAGCAGTGGGGTGGCGGAGAGTAGGCGAAGCTTCCCTACCTCTTCGGTGCTGACCATGGCTGCGCGGCCGGTGTCTATAAATGCTGCCGTAGCGCTGGCGGCACCTAAAAAGCTGCTGATCAGCGAGTTGATGTCGGCCAGGTTGTTGTTATCTTTGAGAATAGCGGTGTACAGCGAATAGCCTGCAAAGAAGAGTGAAATAGAACTATGGAAGCCCTGCTGGATGTCCTGTTTGTTGATGTTGCTGAGGCTGTGAACCACCGGCTCAGAGGGCGCTTTGCTCTTGATGCTGAACTGCTCGTTGGTATCAATGAAACGCACTTTGACTGAATCACCGCTAGCGCTGTGTTCGAACGTTTTGAGCGACTTGATATTACTGTCTTCCACCAAGAGATACACCTTGACGGTGGCTTCGTTTTTACCGGGCGATATCTCTGTCACGGGTTGGTGACGAACGGTGCTTGTGTTGCCGTGCTTATCCTGTACGTCGGCAACCGTATGCATTTCATTGCGTTCATAATGCGCTTTGAAATGCTGAGGCAGCTCGCGCATGAAAGCGCTGTACTGGCTAGCGGACAACGATAGTTCTGCAATGCGCCTAAAAGTCTGTCCTGCTATTCTAAGGCGCATGTTTTCAATGCGTGCCAGTATATGGACCCACGCTGAGCGTATGTTCTGTGCAGCCTTTACTAATTCCAGTGACGCTGCCGATACGGATTGGTTGATGGCTTTGAAAACGTCGGTCGCCCCCATCGACGCGGCTTTCTCAATACCCTTACCAAGCAGGGCGAAAATGGTCTCGTCCGTCAATGATTTGCAGTTCTTGGCAATCAACGTGTTTAGGGCTTTGGCAAACTTGTTGACGTTGGAAATCTTTAGCAGCTCACTTGCGAAACTGGCGTCATCGGTTTTCAGTTTGTCTGTCAGCAGACTGATCAGCTGTGGGTTATGAAGGCCGAGGCTGGCCGTCAGCAGGTTCTTCGAATCAACCTTGAGCAAGTGCTCGTACCACAGCGATTCGCTGTGCTCGGTCATGACATTGCCGACTAGGCAGCGAAAGGTGATCTCCATAAACGCGGCGGCCAGTTCCACGTGATGCTGCATCCACGCGTAGGCCTCTACCACCAAAGGGGAGCGATGCACTACATAGGTGGCATAGTCTCTGTCCATCTGCATGAGCTGTGTGTCACGCACTTGCACGGCATTTTCGTAATCACGCTTGAAGGCGAAGAAGGCATCGCTGTCGACGTACTGTGCAAAATTATCGATGATATCCGCATGGGCATCACTGATGCGCTTCGCTTCCTTTGCACGGCTCTGTTCCGGAGTGTCTAGCCATAGCAGTCCCATGCTTTCATAACCGCTGGCGTACGGGGATTTTGTCGACTCTGCGATGGTTTTGTAGGTCTCATCATTCGACTGGGCCTTCGCCTTGATTTCAGCTGTTTTCTGATCCAGCAGCATATTGAACATGCTGTAGCAAGCCAGCTTGCGACGCGTTTCCAGTTCGGATGCCGTGCATTCTGCTTCGTCCTTCTTCTCTGGCGCATGCCCGACCGTTTTGCCGAATACTTTCTCTGGCTGTTGGCGGTCGTAATTGAGTGCTTCCATGAACCCAATATCATCGTTCAGCGCCAGCATCACGCCTGAGGTGCCAGTGCGATGCTGCACCTTTTCCATATGCGTGATGAATGCTTTGCCGATGTCACCCCCCAGCGCTGCATCTCGTTGATACGGGTGCGGATCAAACAGCGCCTGATGTGGGCAGTTGTGTTCGGCCAACAGGGCGGGGATACGGGCAGCCGGATAGGCGTGATCGCTGTTTGCTCCCACGGTCAGTGACTGCATATGCAGAGTGCGCCATGGCGCTTTCGTCAGCTGTTTGCGCAGCGCTGTGGCGGGCATCGGCAGTTCGCTGTAGTGCAGCCAGAGTGTGGTTCCCTGCTTTGCTGGCCAGTGGATCATCGACGCAATCACATGGTGAGAGGCGTCTTTGCACTTGAACGGCTCGTTCGACTCTTCCGAACGCCCACATTTGCGCTTGATGTCTGGCACACCACTGCTGTCCGTCTCGTCGATCGCGAAGAGGCGGAACTTAGCATCTGGGGTGATTTGCCACGCTCCGATTCGCTGGGTCGCTTCGTCGAAAAGATACAGATAGCCGCTGCGCAGCAGGCGCAGTGTGTAGTCGTGGCTTTTCAGCCAGGCATGTCCGGGTGGTGCCGGGATCGAAGGGACTCCGGTATCGGTGCCGGTCAGCTTGGAAATGGGGGCATAGCGAACGGGTAGGATCGCCATACCTTTGCTGCTGCAAAAGTCACAGCCGTGGCCCTGTTTGTTGGCGGGTGTGCCGTCTTGGGCGCTACGGCAGATGAGCGTATGAGGGTTCATATGAAACGGGGTCCCTGTCATGCGTTTGTTCAAGGCGTGACCATTCTTCTGTGGTCATCTGCGAGATCAATGTGGTCAGCGGCGTATCAGTGGCGCGGTGTTGACGCAATAACCGCTGAAAGTCAGGCGTTCTATCGTAGCGCCAGTTTTCTTCGATGCCTAATAGTACGAATGTCGTGACATCGGTCGCGTCGGTCAGTTCATGTTCGTCGGCAATGCTCATCCACGTGCGGATGCGGCGGTAGTGGTCGGTGGGTAAGGGGTTGCCCTGTCTGACCTTTTGCCAGCAGCGTCGGATGCGTTCGACGGTCTCCGTCAGACTAATGGCCTCCCACTGCTCGGTACGAATAATGGTCGCTTCGGGTGATGTCTGGCTTCGCGGTACTGCTGGGCACTCAATTGTCAGCGGTCGTCGGTCGGCATCGGGTAGGGTCCAATGCGTGATTGGCCCCATCAGTACCTGTTGCTGGGCGTCGTCCAGCAGACAGACGAGCTGATCCATGACCCGAGGATCGAAGAAGCGCAGCAGCATGCGGCGGCCGTCTGGTGTTGGCTGCACCATCTGGCGTTCGATATGGGTTATGAGCGCTGACGGCGATGCGTCGGTCGTCAGCCAGCCACCGAGCAGCTCGCGGTCGATCGTATCGGCGTCTGCCAGCCATTGCTCAGCTTGTGCAGCGATGTCGGGCCGCTGTTGCAGGTCGATCAAGCGTAGTGCCCAGTGGGCGGGCAACTGAACGTGAGGCTGTCTGATGACATACAGTCCATGAGCGGCATCGACGTGCTCTGGCCCCGACAGGGCCATGGGGTCGTCGAAGCGCGGGTTGAGCAGCAGGTAGCGTGCTGTGCTCGTATGAGGTAAGGGGGTCATATGCCTGCAGAATGTCGGTAGTGTTGTGTAAATCCTGCCATTTTGCGGATAGAACTACAAAGGCGGCGGTGGGACTTACGCAGGGCGTGCATATTGTTGAGCCGTTCTTGACGGCCAGTGCTGGATACACACGATAGCTCTAGGCGGTCGAGGCTTCTGCTTCACTATGTCTACTGCCCTTGTTATCGTCTGGCTTGTAGAATGATTAAGGCAACCTTTCGTTAGAGCGATTGCGTTGCTACCGAGACGGGACGCAAAAACCTCCCGCTCATTCACATTGTAATGACGCATTTTTGGGGGATTATCATGTACGAATATGATGATGAACGACTAGTGTCGAGTGGAAGCCGACCGGATATCCTCATGTGGCTGCTGGTGGCCCTGCCGCTGGTCTCAATGCTATTGCCTGATGCCTTGAACATGGTTGTGGGCATGGTGGGGTTGGGGCTGTGTATAGGGGATAGCCGTACGCTGACATCGCAGGGATACAAAGCACCGCATGCCGCGTTGGGACTGATTAGTCCTGTCTATGTGCTGGTGCGGGCGATCAAGCTCAACGATGCCTTGGCTTGGGCAATATTCGCAGCGTATATCGCGTCCATTATCCTGTCGTTCGTTGTTCTCTTCATTCAGTATCCCTTGCCTTAAACAGGCATAATGATCGGGCGCCTTAGTAAAAAGCATAAGGCGTCCGATTTATTTATTGTTTTTCAGAGCGGCCGCTTTACCCTCCTGCCAGCCACAGCCACAGCCACAGCCACAGCCACAGCCACAGCCACAGCCACAGCCACAGCCACAGCCACAGCCACAGCCACAGCCACAGCCACAGCCACAGCCACAGCCACAGCCACAGCCACAGCCACAGCCACAGCCACAGCCACAGCCACAGCCACAGCCACAGCCACAGCCACAGCCACAGCCACAGCCACAGCCACAGCCACAGCCACAGCCACAGCCACAGCCACAGCCACAGCCACAGCCACAGCCACAGCCACAGCCACAGCCACAGCCACAGCCACAGCCACAGCCACAGCCACAGCCACAGCCACGTGATGTTGTGCTTAACGCGCGTTTTATAACCGCCGTGCCCATGTCATTAATGACGCTCCAAGTCACAGAAGTGCGGTAACAACTGTCTGTTCTAGAGCGGGCGAAAGTAGCCGCTCGGGTTATGAAGCCGTCTCTTAGTGCTGTCGCTAGCATTTGCCTGCTCGCTTCACAGATGAAATGCCATCGCTAGCCTCTGAATGCCTTCTTCTATCCGCTCTTTTTCGATTGAATGAAATCCCAATCGCAGGAAGTTGTCTGGGGCGGGGGTTCCCCAGAAGTGGGCCTGTCCGGGTTCGATGAGTACGCCCATCTGGGCGGCGCGCCACGCGAGCTGGTTGATGTCGACGCTGGAGGGCAGTTCAAGCCAGAAGGCATTGGCGTGTTCGCTACCTGCTGCGCGTCGGCACTCGGGGAGCCAACGGTTGAGGGCATCGTTCATGCGTTGCCAGCGGTGCATGGAGTCTTGGCGGTAAGTATGCAGGTAGCGGTCGTAATAGCCCTGCGCTAGAAAATGGGCCATCTGGTGCTGGATCGGGGTCGGAGGGTGGCGGTAGGACAGACGGCGCAGGGCGCGTAGCTCTTCCACCAGTTCGGCAGGGGCGACCAGATAGCCCAGTCGCATGCCCGGTGTCAGTGCCTTAGAGAGGCTGCTGACATAGATGACACGCTGGTCGCGGTCACGTGCCTTGAGAGCAGCATGAGGGTGAGGGTCAAAGTGAATGTCCGAGTCGTAATCGTCTTCAATGATGATTTGGTCGTGCTGGCGGGCATGTGCCAGCAGCTCGTCACGCCGTGCGCCACTCATGCGAATACCGGTGGGTGATTGGTGGCCTGGGGTGACGTAGAGGTAGTCGCATGAGGCCATACGGGCGTCGAGCTGGATACCTTCTTCATCGACTAGGTGAGTGGTGATCGTGCTGCCTTGAAGGGCGAAGACATTGGCGGCTTCGCGAAAAACGGGGTTCTCTACACCGATGTGCGTATCCGCATTGAACAGCAGCTGGGCGATCAGCGACAGGGCGTTTTGGGTGCCCAACGTAACCAGTATCTCATCCGGATGGGCCACGATGCCGCGTTTGGGCAGCACTCGCTGGATGATCTGCTGTACCAGCAGCGGTACGTCGCGGTCGATGTCATCGTAGAGCCAGTCGTCGACCCGCTGGGCCTCGGTAAGGCAGCGGGCAATATGGCGCCACTGCGTGATGGGAAAGAGCTGTGTGTTCGGCTGGCCGTATACAAAGGGGTAGGGGTAGTCCATCCAGCGAGCCGGTTTGGTCACCATTCTTAGGCTGCTGGGTGGACGTCGTACCCGTGCTCCCCAGTCGGGGGCCGTGGTCGGTGTTTGGTGCAGGGGAAGGTCTGCTATGCCATCGACGCTGTGATAGTCGGGGTGAAGGTAATAGCCGCTGCGTGGGCGGCTGACCAGATAACCGTCACGAAGCAGCCCTTCATAGACGAGCGATACGGTATTGCGTGAAATGGACAGTTGGCTAGCCATCTGACGGCAGGAGGGCAGGCGTTCGCTGGCGGGAAATACACCGCTGAAGATGGCATCAATCAGTCTTTCGCGAAGCTGCTCTTGCAGTCCGCGCTGCGGGGTAAAGTCGATATTCAAATAGTGATCCATCATGTGCACTTCCTCTGGCCTGTGTGGTGTGTTCCTCCTCAAGCGCGGCGACCCTTGCTCTGTCAGGTCGATGCGTTGCATTGGCTAGAACGAACAGAACACCCCGAAGGGTGCTCTGTCGTTGCGGATGGTGGGCCGCCGTATTCGATACGCGGTCAGGCCTGATCGCGATCAATGTGGAAGCCGTTCCACGACTGACGTACGGGCATCACTTCCAGACGGTTGATGTTCATATGATCCGGCAGCGTCGCGATGTAGTAGATCTGTTCGGCGATATCGTCAGCGCTGAGCGGAATCGTACCTTCGTAGAGAGCGTCGGAGGCGGCTTGGTCGCCTTTGGTGCGCACTAGGGTGAATTCGGTTTCGGCAATACCGGGGGCCAGATCGGTAACGCGTACGCCCGTGCCTTGCAGGTCACAGCGCAGGTTGTAGCTGAACTGTTTGACGAATGCCTTGGAGGCCCCGTAAACATGGCTGCCGCGGTAGGGCCACTGTCCTGCGATCGAGCCGATGTTGATGATACTGGCGCCCTGGCCGGTTGCGATCAGTGTAGGAAGTAGAGCATGCGTGACGTTGACCAGCCCTTTGATGTTGGTGTCGATCATCGTATGCCAGTCGGTGAGATCGACGTCCTGCGAAGGCTGCGGAGCCAGTGCCAGCCCGGCGTTATTCACCAGCGCCTTGATGGCTTTGAACCCCTCGGGAAGGTTACTGACCATGTCGATGACGGCATCGGCATCGCGTACATCCAGTGTGGCGGTGTGTACGGGCACACGCGCTGACAGTTCGTCTGATAGTGCCTTCAGGCGATCCTCGCGGCGGCCAGACAGTACCAAGGCCCAACCCTTATCGGCGAAATAGCGTGCAGCTGCCTGACCAAAACCAGAGGTGGCACCGGTGATGAACGCAATGGGGGTGTTCTGCATGGTGTGCTTCCTTGAGTTAAGGAGTGACTGCCAGCTGGCAGGTCGCCCGATGAAGTAAGGTGATAGGCCGCTGCGGGCACGGGGTGTAATCAACGCTCCACTAATCTACTAAGCATGTCTTCTGACCTTATAGCGCCAGTTTGTGTAAATCAATAGGACAGTTCTGGCCCATAAACTGCATCCAACTGGCACTATCACTTGCAATGGCATTGCGCTTAGCTTGCAAGAACTGTGACACCTTCCCATGTGCAAGGGACAGATGCCTCTGCCCCTGTTTTAAAAGGCGTTTGGCGATGACTACACCTACCAACGATAGTGTGCGGCAGCTGGATCAGCAGTACGTTTTTCATTCTTGGTCGGCTCAGGAGGGGCGCCACCCGCTCGTTATTGCGGGCGGGAAGGGCTGTCGCCTGTGGGACTACGAGGGCCATCGCTATCTCGACTTCAGTAGTCAGCTGGTCAACACCAATATCGGTGCCCAACATCCCAAGGTGATTGAGGCTATCAAGGCACAGGCCGAGCAGCTGACGACGATTGCCCCTGCTACTGCCAATCTGGCGCGTGGTGAAGCCGCTAGACTCATCTTGTCGCACGTATCGGATCGCTTCAGCAAAGTGTTTTTCACTAATGCGGGAGCCGACGCCAACGAAAATGCTATTCGCATGGCACGTCTTTACACTGGCCGTGACAAGGTGCTGTCGAGCTATCGCTCCTATCACGGCAATACCGGCAGTGCGATCTGTGCGACAGGGGACTGGCGTCGCCTGCCCAACGATTATGCGCGCGGCCATGTGCACTTCTTCACGCCCTATCTGTATCGCAGTGAATTCAACGCAGCGACTGAAGAAGAAGAGTGTGCCGCCGCACTACGCCATCTTCGCCGCATTATCGAGTGCGAAGGGCCTTCCACCATCGCGGCGATCCTGCTGGAAACGATTCCGGGCACGGCGGGCATCCTGATGCCGCCTGAGGGGTATCTGAAAGGGGTGGAAGCACTGGCGCGCGAGTTCGGTATCGTACTGATCATGGATGAGGTTATGGCGGGGTTCGGGCGCACCGGCCGCTGGTTCACCTTCCAGCACTACGGTATCGAACCCGATCTGATCACCTTTGCGAAAGGGGTCAACTCGGGCTATGTGCCCGCTGGTGGGGTCATCCTTTCGAACGAGATCAGCCACTTCTTCGATAATCGGATGTTTCCAGGCGGCCTGACCTATTCAGGGCATCCGTTGGCGATGGCGGCTATCGTAGCGACTATTACAGCGATGGAAGATGAAGGCATTGTTGAACATGCCGCTCGTATCGGTGATGACATCATTGCGCCAGCGCTTCGTCGGCTCGCTGAACGGTGCCCGATCGTGGGCGATGTACGCGGCAAGGGGGTCTTCCATGCCATTGAACTGGTCAGCGATCGTGAGACACGCGCACCGCTTCCAGCAGCACAGATGGCGGTCCTCAAGGCGGACCTGCTGGCGCGGGGCATGCTGAGCTTTATCGCTGAAAACCGTATTCACGTAGTACCGCCGTGCGTTGTCACCGTCGAGGAGGCTGAAGAAGGACTGGCCATCATTGAGGCCGCACTGACGGCACTGGCTCGCTCGCAGGACTAATCGGAACGGCCTTTGCAACGCAATGTTCTTGGGCCGATAACAACAGGCACACGGGGTGCAGTCAGCCCCTCTGGCACGACATACCCTTTCTGATGGCCGCCGTGAGCGGCGGTCGTCGCAGGGCCTCTGTGCTGCCGAGCTGGAGGCGGGACACCTTCAGTTCGGCCTTATTCCTTGCAGTTCACTTGCTTTCCCCATAAAGTTTGCCCTACTCAACGGGGTGCGGCCTTGGTCGCTGAGAGAGGTAACGCCTTAACCCGTCGTACCTGATCCGGATCATGCCGGCGGAGGGATTGAGCATCTCTATGCCCGTTTCTGGGCACTGCCTATCACTTCCGCACGCGACCCTTTTCCCTACTGCCTTGCGGAGGTCTGCGATGCGCCATCGTTTTCTGACCACTTTGGTCTCGTCTCTATGCGTCCTGTTTGCAGCATCGGCCTATGCCGATGAGCGTCCGACGCTTACCGTCTATACCTACGATATATTTGCGCGCAAGGTGATCACGCCGGAGCTGCGTCAGCAGTTCGAGGCGCAGTGCCAGTGCCAGCTCAACATGGTCGGATTGGGTGATGCGGGCAACATCATGTCGCGTCTGCAGTTGGAAGGGACCAAGACTCAGGCCGATGTGGTGCTGGGAATCGACAACAACCAGCGAGCCGAAGCGCGTCGCAGTGGGCTGTTTGCACCGCTACCAACCCATCTTGGTACCCCGACGCTGCCGATCGACTGGCAGGATGCGACCTTTATGCCCGTGGACTGGGGCTGGTTCACCTTCGTTTATGACAGCCAGAAAGTGCCTACTCCGCCCGCCAGTCTTGATGAACTGATCAACAGTGATCTGCGTGTGGTGCTGGAAGATCCGCGTACCAGCACGCCGGGGCTTGGCATGCTGCTATGGATGAAGTCTGTCTATGGTGATAAGGCCGCCGAACGCTGGCAGCAGCTGGCGCGTCATACCGTGACTGTATCGCGCAACTGGAGCGAAGCCTATGGGCTGTTCCTGCATGGTGAAGCCGATGCGGTGCTGTCCTATTCAACCTCTCCTGCGTATCACATCGAAAAAGAAGGCGAGCATCGCTACAAAGCGATGAACCTGTCGGAAGGGCTGTACATGCAGATCGAACTGGCGGGCAAACTGGCGTCGTCGGCCCATCCTCGCGAAGCGGATCAGTTTCTGGCCTTCATTACACGGCCCGAGTTTCAGCAGCGTATGTTAGTGACCAACTGGATGTATCCCGCATGGCATGACAGCGAGATCAAGCGTCCGGCGGGCTACTATCAGGATACCTTCACGCCATCACGCACGTTCATGATGGATGACGCCACGCTGGATGCGCATCGCAAGGCGTGGGTACGTGAGTGGCAGTCGGCCATGAGCGGCGCTCGGCGCTGATGGATAAAGCGCAATGATGATGAGACAAGGCTGGCGTTGGCAGCCCATTGCCACCCTAGTGGCGCTTGTGGTGCTGTTGGCATCGTTGATTGGCCCCTTGGGCGCACTGCTGGTGCGCTATCCCCCTTGGCCGTTGGAGGCAGTCGTCGGGGATGAGTACCTGCTGGGCGTGGTACGTTTCACCGTGCTGCAGGCGTTGCTGTCGATGGTGCTATCGATTATGCCTGCCATATGGATCGCACGGGCTTTGGCGCGGCGCTCAGCTTTCTTTGGACGATCATGGCTGCTATCGCTGCTGGGGTTACCGATTGTGCTGCCGCCGATCGTGGCGGTATTCGCCATCACGGCGGTGTACGGCTACAACGGTGTCGCCAACCATGTGCTGCTGGCACTTGGGCTGCCGCGGTTGGGGTCGGTCTATGGATTGATCGGTATCCTGCTCGGCCATGTCTTCTTCAATCTGCCGCTCGCGGTGCGCTGGCTGTTGCCGCTGTGGGAGCGGATTCCGGTTGAACACTGGCGCTTGGCGGCGCAGTTGGATATGCCCAGCCGCACCTGCTTTAGTGTGATCGAGTGGCCGGCCATCCGTGGGGCGCTGCCGGGTCTGGCGGCGCTCATTTTCCTGTTATGCCTGACCAGCTTTGCCGTCGTGCTGACCTTGGGTGGTGGCCCAGCCGCCACCACACTGCCGGTTGCGCTGTACCAGAGCTTGCGCATGGAAAGCGATTTTCCTCTGACGGCACAGTTGGCCTTGTTGCAGATGGTGCTGTGCGTGATCGTGCTGGTGATTCTGCCGTGGCGCGCGTCGCAGGCCACCGACGAACCCGAGCGTTTGCAGCGGGTCGATCGTCACGACCGCCACTCGGTATGGGCGCGTGTGAGCGATGGTGCCGCGTTGATGGGTGTCACGCTGTTTGTGGGGTTGCCCGTACTGGCCGCACTGTTTGCAGGCCTTCGTGGCCCTTGGTTTGAGGTATTGGCGCAGAGTGCGTTCTGGCAGGTGTGGTGGAGTTCGCTGTGGATCGCTCTGGGAAGCGGCGCGTTGGCACTGCTGGTGGGTCTGCCGTTAAGCGCGGGCATGGCCCAACATCAGGCGCGTTTGCGCCAATGGTTGCAGATCGGTGGTCTGTTTGGGCTGGCTGTGCCGACGGTCGTACTGGGGGCGGGTTGGTTCATCCTGCTGCGGGGCAATATCGGGCCGTGGGGCAGTGTGCTCATCATGGTGTCGAATGGCGTGATGTGCGTGCCTTACGTGCTGAAGATGATGGTGCCTGCGTGGTCGGTACTGACCGCACAGTATGGGCCGTTGCGTGCTCAGCTAGGGTTGTCCGAGCGGCTGTGGTGGTGCCGAGTGCTGTGGCCGCTGTCACGCACGGCGTTGGGTACAGCACTGGCAGTCAGCCTCTGTATGAGTCTCGGTGATCTGGGTATCGTGGCTATCTTTGGCGATCAGTCCAGTGTCGTGACGCTGCCATTGCTGCTGCAGAACCAGATGTCCGATTATCAGTACGGTGAAGCGGCAGTCACCTCTGCGGCACTGATGCTGACGATCGGCGGGCTGTTTGCGCTGGTGGATCGTTTGATCGGTGGACGCCATATCGATGTTCACAAAGACGTTCATAAAGACCGTTTGTCCACAAAGACGGCTCACAAGGACCGCGACGATGAATGATGCTGCGCTAGGATTAGTGCTCAAAGAGGCGACTACCTATTACGAAGGGCAGCCGTTCCGGTACTCGCTGGCCGTCAGGCCGGGGGAATGTCTCGGCGTGGTAGGCCCCAGCGGGGGTGGCAAGAGCACGTTGCTCGATATCATCGCGGGTTTTGCACCGCTGGCGGCGGGCAGTGTCTGCGTGAACGGTGAGGACATCAGTCGGCAGAGCGTTGAAGTGCGTCCCGTTACGCTGATGTTCCAGTCGCACAACCTGTTTCCGCACATGAGCGTTGCCGACAACGTACTGCTGGGCATCGATCCGCGTATGAAGCGACGTCGTGTCGAACGGCAGCGTGTGGAGCAGGTGCTGGAAAAGGTAGGGTTGGCCGCTTATGGCCAGCGCTTGCCCGGTCAGCTTTCGGGCGGTCAGCGTCAGCGCGTCGCTCTGGCGCGAGCGCTGCTGCGTGAGCGTCCGGTGCTGATGCTGGATGAGCCGCTGGCTGCGCTGGGACCGGCGCAGCGCCAAGAAATGCTAACGCTGTTAGATGAATTGACGCAGCAGCATCGGCTTAGCGTACTGCTGGTTAGTCACCAGCCCAACGAGATTGCGCCGCTGTGTGCTCGCAGTGTCTTTATTGCGGATGGGCAGGTGGCTTGGCAGGGAGCAACCACCGATTTTCAGCGCGCCGATGTGCCCGAGCAGGTCGCGGCGTACCTCGGGCGATCCCAGCGCTGACGGAACATCGTGTCCTTATACAGCAACGCCCAGTGCGGATGACCGGACTGGGCGTTCTTCTGTCTGGATATTGCGCGAGCGTTATTCGGGAAGCTGAGGGTGCTCTGGGCGCGCGTTGTCGGCGTTGGCCTTGTCCGCCAGCGTGAAGTCGTGCAGGTCGAAGCGGTGGCCGAGCTTGGCGGCTTTGGTCGCCAGATAGCCCCGGTTGAAATCGTTTAGACCGGTCGTCAGTGGTACGCGATCGGCGATCTCGACACCGTCCAGTCGTAGTGATTCGACTTTGCGGGGGTTGTTGGTCATCAGGCGCAGCGATGAGATGCCGAGGTGTTTCAACATGGGCACGCACAGGTCATAGCGGCGAAGATCGGCCTCGAATCCCAGCTGATGATTGGCTTCGACCGTATCAAGCCCGCTATCCTGAAGCTGATAGGCCTTGATTTTGTTGAGCAGCCCGATGCCACGCCCTTCCTGACGCAGATAGAGCAGTACACCGCGGCCTTCTTCAGCAATGCGGCGCAGCGCTTCCTGCAGCTGGTAGCCACAGTCGCAGCGCATTGAGAACAGCGCATCGCCTGTCAGGCATTCGGAATGCACGCGCGCCAGTACCGGCTGACCATCGTCAACCTGACCCAGCGTCAGCGCTACATGCTCCTTGCCGGTATCGGTATCTTCGAAGCCGTGCATGGTGAACGTGGCAAACGATGTAGGTAGCTTACAGCTGGAGATGAACCGTAGCGTCACGGTGAACCCTCTGCATGACAGTGGAAGAGGCCTGACGGCCGGTAAGCGGGGCGTACCGAATGTGGCTATCGGAAAACGCCGGATTCACCGATACTCCGCCAAGACGAAGCGTGAATCAAGACCAATAGTGTACCATTTGATTAGGTGGCTGCTGCAAATTGAAGCTGACAATGTGCCTGGTTGGAAATATTGATGCCGATATGAACACCCCAGCCTGCACAATAGCGTAGTCACATCCGCAGCGTGTGCGGCACCACGTTGCTTCACGGACGAAACCTCGATTAAGGATAGTGCGAACCATGCCGACTTCATCTGCTTCCACGCTCAAGAATGACCGTTTCCTGCGTGCCCTGGCGCGTCAGCCAGTCGACCGCACACCGGTCTGGATGATGCGGCAGGCGGGACGCTATCTGCCGGAGTACCTGCAGACTCGTGCGGAAGCCCGCGACTTTATGAGCCTGTGTCGCAACGCCGAGTTGGCCTGCGAGGTCACCCTGCAGCCGCTGCGCCGCTACGCGCTGGATGCGGCTATTCTGTTCTCCGACATTCTTACTATTCCCGACGCAATGGGACTGGGTCTGCATTTCGTGGCAGGGGAAGGTCCGCGCTTCCATCATCCCGTGCGCGATCGAGCGACAATCGAGGCGCTGCCTGTACTGACGGCGGAGACCGATCTGGATTACGTGATGAACGCTGTGCGCACGATCCGTGGCGCACTGAACGGTGATGTGCCGCTGATTGGCTTCTCCGGCAGCCCGTGGACGCTGGCGACTTACATGGTCGAAGGCGGTCCCAGCAAGGATTTCGGCATCATCAAGGGCATGCTGTACCGCGAGCCAGACACGCTGCATCTGTTGCTGAGCAAACTTGCCGAAGCGGTGACCGATTACCTCAACGCCCAGATTCGCAGCGGGGCACAAGCGATCCAGATCTTCGATACCTGGGGCGGTGTGTTGACGACGCCGGCCTATCAGGCCTTCTCGCTCGACTACATGACCCGTATCGTCAACGGGCTGATCCGTGAGCACGATGGGCGTCATATCCCGATCGTCCTGTTTACTAAGAATGGAGGGCAGTGGGTCGAGCAGATCGCAGCCAGTGGCTGCGATGCGGTGGGCCTCGACTGGACGACCGAGCTGGGCAGCGCCCGCGCCCGCGTGGGCGATCAGGTGGCACTGCAGGGCAATATGGACCCGACCGTGCTGCTAGGGTCGCCCGATGCGATCCGCTCGGAAGTGAAGCGCACACTGGAAAGCTTTGGTCACGGGCAAGGGCATGTCTTTAACCTCGGCCACGGCATTTCTCAGCATACCCCTCCTGAGAACGTCAGCGTGTTCATCGACACGCTTCACGAACTGTCACCGCAGTTTCATCGCTGAGGAGTAGCAGCCGAGGGCATCGTAATGCGCACCCTCGGCTGTTTCGCTTCCTTCCATCTTTCCTTCTTCTGCTTGTCTTCTTAGATCCCTTCTTCATCCGTCTGCGCACTGCTCTTTGATTGCGTTCACCTCTTCCCCGCAGGCTGAGAAGACCGTCCGCTCTCACGCCTGACGCTGCCTTCGACGTTTCACTGCGCTTAAACGAACCTCAATGAAGCAATGTTATGAAGGTTGGGACAGCGGCAGCGCCCTGCGTTGAAGCATGCAAGGCCACGCCGCTCTGATAAGGAACTGGTCGAGGAGGCGTGCAGGTGATGAAACGCTGGCGTGGATATGCCGTCATGGGGAGCGTGGCACTGGGGCTGACGGGGTGCGGGCATCAGTGGACTCGCCCTGATGCAACGCCGCTTCAGTGGCAGGAAGATATGGTGCTCTGTCAGCATCAGGCCGAGGATCGGTTTCCCGCTGATGGCGTGCGGCAGCACTCTCGCTACTACAGCGTGAACCATGGGCGCTGCAGCCAACTGACCCCTTGCCGCCCGGGGCAGCCGTTGCATACGCTGGAACCTCTGGATGAGGTGCGTACGATTGACGTTAACGCGCAGAACCGTGAAGAAGACGTGCGCGTGTGCCTGTTAGAGCGCGGGTGGTTGTAGGTCCGCAACCGAATGAATGTGGCTCGTGTGGGTGCCGAAGGCCGTTCTGTTTTTGCGGTGTACCACTTAAAGACCGCGTTCTCGCGGCACTCCTTCTACGATAAAGCGTCATACTGATAGCAGAGACTATCCGTGCATGCGCGAGCATGTCGTTGAAGGAGACGGACAGATGATAGGTGGAGTGAGCCGCTGGATGCTGATCGGGAGCGCTGCGCTGCTGATGGCGGGCTGTGCGCATCAGTGGACACGGCCCGGTGCAACGCCGCAGATGCGCCAACAGGAACTGGGCGCTTGCAGTGCCCAAGCCGAGCAAAAATTTCCCGTTCGCAATGAGATGGCGATCTACTCTGGTTACACGATGGAGTATGGCTTCTGTAATGAAGCGATGATGGCATGCTTCCCGGGCGACCCGATCAGGATTGTGGTGCCTCAGGTGGAAAGTCATGTGGTGGACGTCAACGAGAAAAGCCGTGAACACACGGTGGCGCAGTGTATGCGAGCAAAAGGCTGGCAGTAAACATCCGATCGAAGGACGGGTTTCTCCCGCATGCTTGGCCGACCTCATCTGCCAATGCACATGTGCGAAAGCCCCGACTCGGTGTCCGCATCCAGAGATGCTGCCGAGCGGAGGATTTCATGGCCTATCATGTAACGGTTGATCGAGTGTGATTCATACCGACATGGGGCTATTTGCGGTCATTGGCCGATAACGCTTTTTATAAAAGTGTGATCCAGTCACCGCCCTGCTTTACGGTGCCGGATCACCATTCATGGACTCCTTCTAGTGAGTGAACGTTTCATGGGTGGAACGTTGGCTCATTCCCTCGTCATTGCCGCTATCCGGCAAGCGCTCACGGCGGTTATGATGATGTTCCCCCGAACATCCCGGCCGTGGGGTCGTGTCGCCCTCTGTTCTGTAGTGCCTCTTCCCATGCTCATCGCGCACTTCTGTGTGTAGCCTGTGCGTCGATGTGCCTACAGTACCATGAGGTGTGGCCGTTGCCCTGCGCCATCAGCGAACAATGGTTGTACAATAATGCACGGATTGAGGAAGCGGCTTAAGTGGGATGACCTGCGCTACTTTCTAGCGTTGGCTGAATCGTCAACGGTAACGGCGGCTTCCAAGCGGCTGGACGTCAGCCACGTAACGGTTTCACGCCGAATCGAACATCTGGAAACGACGCTTTCCTGCCGACTGTTCGACCGTCAGGAACATGGCTATCGTCTTACCGAACGCGGACGCAGCCTCTACGAACAGGCGCAGGCGATGCGTGAAGCGGCCGACGAGCTGTTCCATGCACTGGAAGATGACACCCAAGGGCGTCATACCGTGCGCATCTCAGCGACCCACTCGATCGTGCATCAGCTGCTGGTCGATGCACTGCGCGATGTTCACGAACGCTACCCGCACCTGCATCTCGATATGGATATCTCGCTGCGCAACGTCTGCATCGACAAGCGCGAGTCGGATATCGCCATTCGCTTCGACGATGAGCCCGCCGAGAGCCACCGCCGTGTATGTCGCCGACTGGGCGACGTCGATTTCGTGCTGTGCTGCCACCAAGATCATCGCGAGCGCTTCATGGCGATGGAGTCGACCCCTGTCATTACGCTTAGCCCGACGCTGCGTGAAGTGTTCGACTACCGCTATATGCACGAGTGTATGGGGCGCGTGGAACCGCGCCTATCGGTGGATTCCCTGATCGTCCAGCGCGACGCGGCCATTGCCGGATACGGTGTCGCGTTGCTGCCACGGCCTTTCCTAGAAGACAGCCCACTGGTGCTGTACAGCGACCACGTGCCGCTGCGCCGCACGCTGTGGATGGTGGTGCGTGCCGATATTGCCCAGCTGGGTCCGGTACGCCATGTGATGGATGAGCTGGAACGGTGCATTCAGATGCGTCTGAGCGAGGGCTATACCGCGGCCTGAAGGACGAGACAGAAATACACGGACAGGACATGAACCCGAAGTGCCCTGGCCGTCGCCGAGCGATTGACAAGTACCAGAGCTGCTCCGAGGCTACCCACACCCACACCCACACCCACACCCACACTGTTCTTTGGAGTATGAACCCGCTTATGCAGAGTGTTGTGGATACGAAGGTTTTCCTTCTGTCATCGGTGGGCCGCCGCGAGTACGCCGCGACCGTGGTGGTATTGACTACTCAGAGGCCGGATATGGCGCCTTTTTTCTTCCGGTGACTATCAGGAGGCTATCTGTATGAATAATAGGCCTGCTTCTCTTTATTTAATTTATTGATAGTCTTATGAAGTGTAATTTCTGTATCCCATGCTTTCAAATAATTATTCGTAATATTTTAATTATGGATAAAAAAAGAGGGGTTCATTAAGGTTATGTAAGATAAAAATATAATTCTATATTTCTTTAAAAATAAAGTTGAATCAATGGGTTGTAGTTAAATAGATTCTGTATGAAAAGATGACAACGACGTCCTGTTAATTATAATTGACTCCCCTTAAAGCTAAATATAATGTTTCTCCAGGAATAGGAGCATCGGGTTCTTATTTGGTTTTTACTTATCATAATAATTAAGGAGCATGATATGGCAAAAAATGAAACTCTGGAGTCAAATAAAAAACAGTCAGAAGTCAAATACATCAAACCGGAAATTGGCTCCGGCTTTATCACTCCATCGCCGGACGAGGCCAAACAGCAGGAGACTGCTAGCAAAGAACAGAAAGACACGAAGTAAGATAACGTTCTGTCGGGTGAATGCTTTGGGGCTGCCTTCAGCCTATCGGTAACGCGGCCTTCGGGTCGCGTTTTTTATTGCGCGCTTGCCGAGTGTGTTTGTGTCGATTGCCTTTCGCTACGGCACGGAAACTCTCAATGAAAAGCCGGTGATAAAAAGACCGAAGGCCGGACAGCCTTCGGTCAACACAGCGGCCCAGTGACTACCCGTCTGGGCGCGCTATGGTCGTGCCACTCGCGTGTTATACCGCGGTCAGACCGATGAGCAGGGCACTTTCAGCGTCCATGGATGGCAGGCGTAGACCGGCGTTGCCCAGCCATTCACCGGTGGCTTCGAAGCCTTCTTGATTCAGCCATGCCGGCAGCACACGGGTGTTATGGCTGTCGTTCTGCACCGCTTCTGGGCGATCCAGTATGTCAATGCGGTAGCGTTTGTCCGGGGCGAGGTACGGAATGCGCAGGGCTTCGCTCATGGCCCATGCCGGCATCTTGAGCTGTGCGATCAGTACGACCGCACTGTCGCCGTCTTCGCTGACGACGGCGTGCGCCAGCACGCGATCTTCGTCGAGGGTTTCAAGGCGTGCGGTGCGGCCTGTATGCAGCAGGCCTCGCAGTTGTTTATACAGCTCAATGTAGCGCGCAAAGCCTTCTCGTTCTTCTTCGCTGGCGATCAACGGGTCAAGCTCGACGCCCATATGCCCGAACAGTGCCGTCAGACCGCGGAAGCCAACGTAGTGGCGGCGCAGCGTCGAGTGGCAACGTTCCGCACCGATGTGCGCTCCCATCACTTCCGGTGGGAAGAAGTAGCTCATGCCACGCTGGATGCGCTGGCGTTCCAGTGCATCGTTGCAGTCGGATGTCCAAAAACGCTGCACGTAGCGCAGCACGCCGTAGTCGATACGGGCACCGCCGGAAGCGCAGGATTCGAACTCGGTGGTCGGATGCGCTTCGCGCAGCTTGTTCATCAGTGCATAGAAGCGAGCGGTCTGCTCTTGAGAGGAGGCGCGGCCGTCATGGCTGGCCTGCACCAAGTCGCGGTTCATATCCCATTTGACGTAGTCGATCGGGAACTCGGTCAGGATCGCATCCACGCGTTCGAACAGGTAATCGAAGACCTCGTTGTTGCACAGGTCCAGCACGTACTGGTGACGCCCCGTCGGCTGATCATAGCCTGGCAGCCCCAGAACCCAGTCGGGATGAGCGCGGTAGAGATCGGAGTCCGGGTTCACCATTTCCGGTTCGAACCACAGGCCAAACTGCATGCCGAGCGAGCGGATATGGTCGACGACCGGCCCCAGCCCTTGCGGATATTTCTTCTCGTCGATGTACCAATCACCCAGCCCAGCATAGTCATCGTTGCGATGGCGGAACCAACCGTCATCAATGATGAAGCGCTCGATGCCCAATGCTTTGGAGGCGGTCGCCATGTTCATGATGTACTCAGGATCATGGTTGAAATAGACGCCTTCCCAGATGTTGAGCTGTACCGGACGTTCGGCATCCACGGGGAACTTCAGTAGCTGCTGGCGCACGTACTGATGGAACGCGTGGCTCATGGTGTTGAGACCCGCGTCGCCATAGCTGGCATACAGCCACGGAGTTTCCAGTGTCTCATCAGTGTCGAGGCTAATCTCGCCTGCCTGATACAGTGCTTCGGTCTGCATGAAGCGACGGCCGTCGCTTTTCACGTCGTAACGGATGCGGTGATCGCCGGTCCAGCCTAGATGGATCCCCCAGACTTCACCGTGGCACTCGCCGAAGTGTGTGCTCCCAGCCACCATGCCGGGGAAGTATTCGTGTTGGCGACCGCGGCGGCTTTCCTGAATGTAGCTACCATGGGTGGGTGCGATACGGTGGGTCTGGAATTCTTGCAGCCAGCGGCCGTGGAAGCCCATTAGCTCCTGTGCGTGATCAGGCAGTGGCAGGGTCAGAGCAAGGCGCTGTACGCTGTAGGCGCCGTCACCCAGATTGGTGAGCTGCTGGCGCATGCGCAGCACGCCAGTTTCCGGATCGAGCTGCAACGTGACGGTCAGCGCCAGCTGAGCGATATCGTCCTGACTGTTGATGACCAGCAGGCCCACATCTTCATCTGTGTCGTAGTCGACGGTCGAGAAGATCGGTGCCCAGTCCTGACCGCTGCGATGGCCTTCCAATCCCGGGCTAGAGAACAGGCCGCGCCCCTGCTCTGGCGACAGCGTGATCGGTGCCGTGACATCAAGGCGACCGTTGGGTACGGGGTAGGCGACGCTGTCGGCAAAATCAGCGTCGAACGTTTCCAGTCGTTTGCCCCAGTACACGATTTCCGAATAGGGGGTGACGCGTACGATGACGCTGGCATTTCCGCCATCAAGTTTTACTAGTGTGTTGTCCATGATAGTACGTAACTTCCCTTGAAGTGATGATTCGTTATTCAAAAGGCGTATATAACGATGCATATAACATGGTATGGAAAATCTTATTTTCCGTACCGTTACTATAACTTCCGGTCATCATTCAATAATGATTCTACTGGATCATTTTTATAGGTATGACCGTTTCTTTCGTTGCCTGCAAATCATTACTCATCGCTATTCTCGTTGAAAGCGAAACATGTTGTGGGACGTGGTGTTCAGAAATGATAACTATATTATGTTACGTATATGATAAATGATCGCCCATAAACTTATCCATAAGTATGATATGCTATTTCATTAATTAATCATAAAGGATAATAATCAATAGTATTATGAAAAGAGCGGCTAGCGTTGCTAATCACGCTAGGTGAGGGATGCCATTAAGTATATAGAGCATTGGTATAATATAAAATATGTCATCCATTATAGAAGGCAATATGGGGCTATATGCAGGCGTTATCCCGAGGCCATCATCTTGCGTCAACCTGTCGCTTTTGGCACTAGAACCGCTCTGCTACTTTGTAAGATTGCATTGGCGTGTCGCTGCTGTTTCTGTGTTATCCCTCTTTTTATTCAGCGGCTTGCATACGCTCTCACTCCTTCCCTGATCCGGCATGCGCCGGGCTTGGACAATCATCAGGAATCGTCATGGAACTGCTGTGCCCCGCAGGCAATCTCCCTGCGCTGAAGACGGCTATCGACGAAGGGGCCGATGCGGTCTACATCGGTCTGAAGGACGATACCAACGCACGTCACTTCGCCGGACTGAACTTCAACGAGCGTCGTCTCGAACAGGCCGTCGACTATACCCATCGCCATAGTCGCAAGCTTCATATCGCCGTCAATACCTTTGCTCATCCCGACGGCTTCGAACGTTGGCAGCGTGCCGTCGACATGGCCGCGAGCATCGGTGCCGATGTACTGATCCTCGCCGATCTGGCCATGCTGGAATATGCCGCCGAGCGCTATCCGCATATCGAACGTCATGTCTCCGTGCAGGCGTCGGCTACTAATCTGGAAGCGATCCACTTCTACAAGCGTCATTTTGACGTTGGCCGTGTAGTGCTGCCCCGCGTACTGTCGCTCAAGCAGGTGCAGATGTTGGCCAAGGATACCCCCGTGCCGCTGGAAGTGTTTGGCTTCGGCAGCCTGTGCATCATGTCGGAAGGGCGCTGCTATCTGTCGTCCTATCTGACCGGCGAATCGCCCAATACTGTGGGAGCCTGTTCACCGGCCAAGTACGTGCGTTGGGAAGAAGGCCCGCAAGGGCTGGATGCGCGTCTCAACGAAGTGTTGATCGACCGCTATCATGCCGGTGAAAACGCGGGCTATCCGACCCTGTGCAAGGGGCGCTACGACGTAGACGGCGAGCGCTACCATGCGCTTGAAGAGCCGACTAGCCTCAACACACTGGAGCTGCTGCCACAGTTGATGGCGGCTGGCATCGCGTCCATCAAGATCGAAGGGCGTCAGCGTAGCCCTGCCTACGTCGGGCAGGTCGCGAAGGTTTGGCGTCAGGCTATTGATCGCTGCAAGGCCTCTCGCGAGCAGTATCGGGTCGAACCGCAGTGGATGCAGGCATTGGGCAATGTGTCCGAAGGGGTACAGACCACTCTGGGCGCTTACGAACGCACCTGGCAATAGGAGAGAACTTCATGCAATACGCACTGGGTAATGTGCTGTTTTACTGGCCCAAGGCGCAGATGGAGGACTTCTATGCGCAGGCGGCCAGCAGCAGTGCCGATATCGTCTATCTGGGAGAGTCCGTCTGTGCCAAGCGTCGCGAATTGGCGCTGGATGACTGGCTATCGCTGGCGGCTGAGCTAAAAGCGGCAGGCAAGCAAGTCGTGCTGTCGTCGATGGCACTCATGGAGAATACCGGGCCGCTCCAGAAGCTGATCCAAAGCGTGGATAACGGCGATGTGTTGATCGAAGCCAACGACCTTGGCGCGGTTAACATGCTGGCGGAACACTCGCTGCCATTCGTCGCGGGTTATGCGCTCAACGTCTATAACGCGCCAACGCTGCGCCTGCTGAAACGGCAAGGCATGGCGCGCTGGTGCATGCCGGTTGAGCTGTCCCGTGACTGGCTAGTCAATACGCTGGATCAGTGCGAATCGCTGGGTATCCGTGACAGCTTCGAAGTAGAAGTTTTCTCGTACGGGCACTTGCCGCTGGCCTATTCGGCTCGCTGCTTCACGGCGCGTTCCGAACATCGTCCCAAGGACAAGTGCGAACGCTGCTGCATTCACTATCCCCAAGGGCGCCGCGTTATGTCTCAAGAGCAGCAGCAGGTTTTCGTGCTCAATGGCATTCAGACCCTGAGCGGCTACTGCTACCACTTGGGTAATGAACTGGCGTCGATGAAAGGGCTTGTCGACATCGTGCGCATTTCACCGGAAGACACCGATGTGTTCGCGCTGGTGGACCGTTTCCGTGCCAATGAGGATGGGCAAGCACCGTTCGTCCTCCAAGATCAGCACGATTGCAACGGTTACTGGCGTCGTGTGGCTGGCCTAGAACTGGTCAGCTAGGACGCCATAGGCATCATTGCCGGTGCGCTCTGCCTGCGATGATGCCTGTTTTATCTATCGCAATTTCCCCTACGCCAATGCCTTCGTTTTTTGCCTTTCGATGCATGCTCCACGCGCGCTGTCGAGGCCGCCGTCTATACTCAATGCAGCAGTTAATCCATCAACTCGGCCCGGTGCTATCGAGCCTGCCAGGGTGCTATCTGCTTCAGTACTACTTTCCTGAGTACTTCTAAGTACTACTATCTGCATGAGCACTACACGTCACGGAGAGACGCCCATGAAACTGCATACGATTACTTTGGTGCTGTGCGCGGCCGCTGCATTGGCGGGCTGTTCTGCATCGGCGACGCGCACGAGCGACACCAGCAACCACAAGGCCACCTACCACCTCGACTGTTCCGGCACGTTTCTGTCGATGAACTCCTGTGTGGAAAAGGCGAACAATGTGTGTCCGCAAGGCTATGACGTGATCGACAAGAATCGGGAAGAAGTGAAGGAGCACAAGTCGCAGTCCCGTACGGATGGCGCAGTAGTTGGTAAGGAATTGAAGGAAATGGATATTCGCTGCCACTGAGGCGCGTTCAGCAGGGCGGCTGGCCATCGGTCAGCCGTTTTTTTATGGCATGTTTTATGCGCAAATGAATACCCGAGTCTATGAGCATAGAACAATAATAAAAGATGTTTATGACTCTTCTACTATTTGATTATAATACTAACGTCTCAACATTAACGATGTATACATTCCCATGTTATGGAATTGTAAGTGTGTCGAATAGATGGCTAGCCCAGACGGTAAAAGCGCTGCATCTGATAAAGCCCTGAAAAAGTCATTCGAGCAGGGACACTATCTACTTACGTTCTACGCCAATGGTGTTATAGCGCGGGGCCATAAACTGTGGCGTTATTATTGTGACGACGGAGATCCTACAGTGGATTTTCCAGGTTGCAGTCTGTGTTAAATAGCGTCGATAAGATGTGCCGTAATATCCGAAAAAATTGAGCATAACAGTGCCATGATAATAAAGCGGCTGTGTATGGCATCTGTTCCTTTTATGGAAGCGAGGTGCTTTCGTGGATTATAAGGCGCATAGCATGATAATGGTGATTATGGACGAATATTCGTTATCGGTGCCATACGTTAGCGCTATTATGTATAAGCCGCTTGTTTCTAGGCACTGATTCTCAACTTACACATCGTAATGGAGCACGACATGCAAGTACTTGTCACTGGTGGTAGCGGATATATCGGCAGTCATACCTGCGTACAGCTGTTGCAGAACGGGCACAGCGTCGTTGTGCTAGACAACCTCTGCAACAGCAAGGCCAGTACTGTTCCCGTCATTGAACGTTTGGGTGGCAAAGCGCCGATCTTCATAGAAGGCGATATCCGCGATGGCGAGCTGTTGGACGATATCTTCCGCCAGTATTCCATTGACGTCATCATTCATTTTGCCGGTCTGAAAGCCGTGGGTGAATCGGTTGCCAAGCCGCTTGATTACTACGACAACAACGTCAACGGCACGCTGAAGCTGATCGAAGCAGCGCACAAGGCGGGCGTGACCAACGTCATCTTTAGCTCATCTGCGACCGTCTATGGCGACCAGCCGCGCATTCCATATGCCGAGAGTTTCCCAACGGGCGTACCGCAGAGCCCCTATGGCAAAAGCAAGCTGATGATCGAGCAGATCCTGACCGATTTCCAGAAGGCCAATCCTCAGTGGAACATCACGCTACTGCGCTACTTCAATCCGGTCGGTGCGCATACTTCTGGCGATATGGGTGAAGACCCGCAGGGCATTCCCAACAACCTGATGCCGTATATCGCGCAGGTTGCCGTCGGTCGTCGCGAATCGCTGGCCATCTTTGGCAACGACTATCCGACCAAGGATGGCACCGGTGTCCGTGACTTCATCCACGTTATGGACTTAGCCGATGGGCATATCGCGGCAATGAACAAGCTGGCCAACATACCGGGTGTTCACATCTATAACCTTGGGGCCGGTGAAGGCCATAGCGTGTTGGATGTTGTCAATGCGTTCAGCAAGGCTTGTGGCAAGCCCGTCAACTATCACTTTGCACCGCGACGCGACGGTGACCTCCCGGCCTATTGGGCAGATGCCACCAAGGCCAGCGAAGAGCTTGACTGGCGCGTGAGCCGTACCCTAGATCAAATGGCGGAAGACACTTGGCGCTGGCAGTCACGTCATCCTCAAGGCTATTCCGATTAATCCTTCCTTCAACAGGAACAGGACCTTGCTGGCATGGAACAATTCAACCCGGTTGATCATCCCCACCGTCGCTACAATCCGTTGACCGGACAGTGGGTGCTTGTCTCTCCCCATCGTGCGAAGCGACCGTGGCAGGGGGCGCAAGAAAAGGCCTCCAATCAGCCGCTGCCGTCCTACGATGAGAAATGTTATCTCTGCCCAGGCAACACACGCGTGACCGGGGACACCAACCCGGATTACACCCGTCCGTACGTTTTCACCAACGATTTTGCGGCGTTAATGGAGGACACCCCTGATGCGCCGGAAAGCGGTGATCCGCTGATGAAGTGTGGCAGCGCGCGCGGTACGGGACGTGTGATCTGTTTTTCGCCTGACCACAGCAAGACCCTGCCTGAACTGCCGCTATCGGCGCTGGAAGACATTATTACCACTTGGCAGGCGCAGACGGCCGAGCTGGGTCAGAAGTACCCTTGGATTCAGGTGTTCGAAAACAAGGGAGCGGCTATGGGATGCTCTAACCCACACCCGCACGGGCAGGTCTGGGCGAACAGCTTCCTGCCCAATGAGGCTGCTCGTGAAGACCGCCTGCAGCGTGAGTATCTGGAGCAGAATGGCTCGCCGATGTTGGTGGACTATGCCCAGCGCGAAATGGCGGACGGTCAGCGGACGGTCGTAGAGACCGAGCACTGGCTAGCGGTTGTGCCTTACTGGGCCGCGTGGCCCTTCGAGACGCTACTGTTGCCGAAGGCTCACGTGCAGCGCCTGCCCGACCTTTCGTCGGCGCAGCATGCCGATTTGGCCGTGGCATTGAAAAAACTGACCAGCCGTTACGACAACCTCTTCGAGACGTCTTTTCCCTATTCGATGGGGTGGCACGGTGCGCCATTCAACGGCGAGGACAACGTGCACTGGCAGCTTCACGCGCACTTCTATCCGCCGCTGTTGCGTTCCGCCACTGTACGCAAGTTCATGGTGGGCTACGAAATGCTGGCGGAAACGCAGCGCGACCTGACCGCTGAGCAGGCTGCCGAACGTTTGCGCGCCGTTAGTGACGTCCATTTCCGTGAGTCGGGAGAATAGTCATGGTTATGAAAGAAGAGGCACAGCAGGTTTTCGAGGAGCAGTTCGGGTATTCACCGGCGCTGACGGTGCGCGCTCCCGGCCGCGTCAACCTCATAGGCGAACACACCGATTACAACGATGGTTTCGTGTTGCCCTGTACCATCAACTATTTCACGGTGATCTGTGGCAGTGCCCGTGACGACCGGATCGTGCGCGTGATCGCCGCCGACTGCGATGAGCAGCTCGACGAGTTCTCGCTGGACGATATCCAGCATCACGATACCCGTTCGTGGCCCAACTATGTCCGTGGTGTTATCCGGCACCTGCAATTGCACGGCCATACGTTTAATGGGGCCGATCTGGTGATCAAGGGAAATGTGCCGCAAGGGGCTGGGGTCAGTTCTTCGGCCTCGGTAGAGGTGGCGGTCGGCACCTTCTTCAAGGCGCTGTACGACCTGCCGCTCGACGGCAAGCAGATCGCGCTGCTGAGCCAAGAAGCTGAGAACAAGTTCGTGGGTTGCAACTGCGGCATCATGGATCAGCTGATTTCGGCGCTGGGTGAGGAAGGCCACGCCCTGTTGATCGACTGCCGCAGTCTGGATACGAAGCCTGTTCATCTGCCTGAAGGCACGGCGGTCGTCATCATCAACAGCAACTTCAAACGTACGTTAGTTGGCAGCGAGTACAACACGCGCCGCCAGCAGTGCGAAGCGGGGGCTCGGTTCTTCAACAAACCGATGCTGCGCGACGTAACACTGGACGACTTCGACGCGCGACAGGACGAGCTTGAGCCTGAAGTGGCAAAACGTGTGCGTCATATCCTAACGGAGAACGCGCGTACGCTGGAAGCCGCCGACGTGCTGGCGCGCGGTGACCTTGAGCGTTTGGGCGAACTGATGGCGCAATCGCATGCGTCGATGCGCGATGACTTCGAGATCACCGTACCGCAGATCGATACGCTGGTGGACATCGTCAAGGGTGTGGTCGGTTCGCGGGGTGGGGTGCGCATGACGGGCGGCGGGTTCGGTGGCTGCATCGTAGCGCTGGTACCAGAAGCCTTGGTGCCGGATGTACAGAAAGCTGTGGCTAAGCAGTACGAAGCCAAGACGGGTTTGAAGGAAACCTTCTACGTCTGCAAACCGATTAGAGGGGCAGGCCTTTACTAAAAGGCGCTAGTGGAACGCCGTTACGAGTGCGGCGCTCCGTTAGTTCGCGCTCAGGTGCGTTGGAGAATAGAGGGATTCCAATGTGCCTGAGCGCGCTGTCGTTTCAGTGTCTTGGTGCCTGAAAACGACGCTACTGTCTGGATGGTATCAGCGGGTCAGTGCATTGCCCGTGGCGGCTTCTTCCAACCGCTTAACGTAGTCGGCGGCTTGTTCATCCCCTTCACTCGGCGCCCAACGCATCACCAGCTTGGCGTCCTCTTCGCGGTACGGCCCCTGTTTCACTTCAATAAACAGCGCGTGATCGCTCATGCAGACCATTGAGTGCACGGTGTTCGGCGGCATCTGTACGGCAAAGGTGTCGTTATCAGGGCCGAGGCGCAGTGTCTGCTTCACCATGCCTTCATCGTTAAAGATCAGCAGCTTGATATCACCATCCACGACCTGAAACAGTTCCCAGTCCTGACCGGCCGGATGCTTGTGCGGCGGAATATAGGTGCCACGGCGCAGACCGACGACGATACGCTGGACGGGATCCTGCGATTTTTCATGCAGCCGTTCGTGGGCGCGCAGGCGGGGGGATGCATCCGCCTGACGATAAAGGGCGTCGCGGAACTGATCGTTGAGGATACGCATGTCGTTCTCCTGAAACAGATAAGCAAGGCGGGCCGCGAGGTCAACGTCCATGATGACCGCTGTCACGAGGCACGGGGTCAACGCCATGCCAGTAATGCATGAGCGTACCCGCCCTTTAATCGTATCTGACTGTCCGGGCGGGGAATTGGTTCATCATGTCCCGTTCGGGCAATGACCGATACCTGGACTTTAGATTAGCGTTTACAGGCGTTCAGTGCTTCATTCCCGGCCATTTGTGGCGTTCGACGCGCTGGGCCGCATAGATGCCTTGTGGTCCCGAGAAAAGATAGCTGATCACGCAGGCGATCAGAGCATAAGGCGCAATGGCGGGCCCGAACAGCTCAATGGCCATCAACGTTGAGGCCAGCGGTGTATTGGCAGCTCCGGCGAAAACGGCCACGAAACCGACGCTGGCCAGTAAGGCTACGGGTTGATGGAATAGCTGGGCCAAGGCGTTGCCAAAGGTAGTGCCGATGTAAAACAGTGGGGTAACCTCGCCGCCCTTGAAGCCACTGCCCAGAGACAGTGCCGTAAAGCCAAGCTTGCCGAGCGTATCGTAGAGCGGTACGGGGGTGCGTAAGGCGCTTTCGATCACGGGCACACCCAACCCGATATAGCGGTCAAGCCCGGCAACGCACATTATCAGCATGGCGATGATGGCCCCGCCAACGAACGGCCGTAGCGGTGCCCACGGAATCACTTGCCTGAGCAGTGTCGAAATGCGCTGAGTCAGCCACGAGAACAGGCGAGCCATCAGGCCGAACAGTGCCCCTGCGACGATAACGGCCACGACGGGGGTTAATGAGAGCGAAGGCACGATGGCCGTGGGGTAGTGCGTGTGGTGCGCTCCCCATAGCAGGCAAGTAGCGTGGGCGATCAATGATGCCGCCATGCAGGGAAATAGGGCATCGTAACGCATCGCACCAATAGCCAGCACTTCTAGACCGAAGACCGTGCCTGCCAGCGGTGTGCCGAACACCGAGGCAAAGCCTGCCCCAATCCCCATCACCAGCAGGATACGCCGTGTCTCGCCGTCAAGGTGAAGGCGATGTGCCCACTGATCGGCAATGGCACCGCCCATCTGGATGGCTGTGCCTTCGCGCCCGACCGAGGCTCCGAACAGATGCGAGATGACGGTGCCGACCAGCACCATTGGCATCATGCGGAACGGGATGGTGGCGCGGGGTTCGTGGATTTCATCCAGAATCAGGTTATTGCCGCGTTCGACGCTGTTGCCGAAGCGCAGGAAACACCAGCCAACGACAAGCCCGGCTATGGGCAGAGCCCAGATCAGCTGAGGATGCATCTGACGAGTGCCGGTAGCCCAATCGAGGGCCATCAGAAAGAACGCCGAAGCGGTACCGATAGGAATACCCGTCAGCAGGGCAATCAGCAGCCAGCGACCTATCCAGCAGGGAAGAGAAAGAAAATAAGACCAGCGTTGGTTCATAAGACGCTCCGTGATGAAATACAGATTTGGCATTCACGGAAGCGGGGAAGGGAGCGCGCGCTGCGGGTACACCTGCCTCTTCCCCAGTTTCCGGGAATATCAGCAGGCACCATCAGCCAAAGGGCGGTTATAAGGAGGTGTGCCATCTCCTGATGTCAGGGTGAGCTTACCATGCTTCGCTGTGAAAAGAGTATGGCATGAATCGCCGGAGAAACGATCCGTACCATAGTCCCTATACACCATGCCCCTTACGGATGCGATGGCAACGACGGGGTATGAGTGGCTGCCTGCGGCTGCTCTTCTAGACTGTGTTCTACGAAGTCGGCCAGATGTTCCATGCCGATGCGCAGTGCTTTGGGCATGGAGTCCAGCTCGATGGCATCCATCAGGTTTTTGACATACAGCCCCAGCTCCGTATCCCCTTCAATGATTAAGCGACGCTGGAAGAACAGCGTATCGGGGTCCTGGCGGCGAGCTGAGATCATCAGCAGATCGTTGGCGTCACCGCTGAAGCTGACGTCGGCAGTGCCCTGTTCGCGGATGATCGGCTGGTCGTTCTCAATGGTCATATACCACGAGAGACCGAGGTCACGGATGTCGATATGGATCCAGCGGCCTTCGAGAAAGTCGAGTTCACCTTCTTCGAGCGCCTGACGGAACTGCCAACGCAGCACCTGTTCCAGCAGCTGACGCTTGAGAGCGAAAGGCGTCAGGCTAAGCGGTAGTTTCAGCCATGACGGGCCTTGGCGTACCAGTCGAGCGCGCAGTGATTTCAGCATGGCACCGATTCCTTGTGCAGAATGACGATCTAATGCGTTCAGCTTAGCATGCCGCACCTCATTCTCGACCGAGGTGCGGCATTGTTGCGGGCGCTCTGCTCCCGCCTTGACGTTGGCGGTCGCTATGCTAGATCGCCGCGCGCCTCTTCGAGTGCTTCTTCGGCTTCCAGCCATTCTGCTTCCAGCGCTTCAACCTGTGCAGCCAGCTCGCCCTGACGCTGCGTCAGCGTTAGCAGTTCGGCTTTGCGGGCCTCTTCATACAGCGTGGGGTCGGCCAGCTGCTGTTCGATGTCGGCGATGGTGGCCTGCGCTTTCTCGAGCGCCTTTTCGGCACGGTCGCGGGCCTGTGTCAGAGGCTTGAGCTGGGCACGCAGCGCGGCGGCAGCCTGACGCTGAGCCTTTTTGTCGACGCGAGTGGTATCGTCGCCCTGAGCCTCTGTAGGAGCCGCCTCCGATAGCGATGGCGTCGCCGCGACGGTGTTCTGAGCGGCTGCATCTTCGGTTTCCGGGGCGGGTGTACCCGTGCGAGTACGCAGCCAGGCCTGGTAGTCATCTAGATCGCCATCGAACGGGCTGACCTGTCCATCCACGACACACCAGAAGGTGTCGATGCTGGCACGTAGCAGGTAGCGATCGTGCGATACGATCACGACCGCGCCTTCGAACAGCGCCAGCGCGTTGGTCAGTGCCGCGCGCATCTCCAGATCAAGGTGGTTGGTCGGTTCATCAAGCAGCAGCAGGTTGGGTTTCTGCCATGCGATCAGCGCCAGCGCTAGGCGCGCCTTTTCGCCCCCCGAGAAGTTGCCGACCGTAGCGAACACATCGTCGCCGCGGAAGCCGAAGCTGCCGAGGAACGTGCGTACTTCTTGATCGGATGCCTTGGGTGACAGGGTGAGGATATGTTGATGCGGCGTGCCTTCCATGTTCAGTGCATCAACCTGATGCTGAGCGAAGTAGCCTAGTTGCAGGTGCTCACCTTCCACGCGCTGACCCGCCAGCAGTGGCAGATCGCCGACCAGTGCCTTGATCAACGTCGACTTGCCCGCGCCGTTAGGGCCAAGCAGACCGATACGGTGCCCAGGCTGCAGTGACAGGCGTACGTTAGTCAGCGTAGGGGCATCGCCGTAGCCGATATTGGCTTCGTCCAGCGACAGCAGTGGCGACGATACTTTGTCAGCCATCGGTAGGCGGAACTGGAACGGCGAGTGAGCACGCAGTGGTGCTTCACTGTCCAGGCGTTCGAGCATCTTCAAGCGGCTCTGTGCCTGCTTGGCCTTGCTGGCCTTGGCACGGAAGCGGCGGACAAAATCTTCCAGTTCGGCACGCCGAGTCTGCTGTTTCTCGAACTCGGCCTGCTGCTGTAGCAGTCGCTCAGCGCGGGTGCGCTCGAAGGCCGTGAAGTTGCCTTTATAGAGGGCTAAACGGCGGTTGTCGAAATGGATGATGTGGTCACAGACGCCGTCGAGAAAGTCGCGGTCGTGAGCGATCAGCATCAGCGTGCCCGGATAGCGGCGCAGCCACTGTTCGAGCCAATAAAGGGCATCGATATCCAAGTGGTTGGTCGGTTCGTCGAGCAGCAGCACGTCGGACGGCATGAACAGCGTACGCGCAAGGTTAGCGCGCATGCGCCAGCCACCCGAGAACGCACGCATGGGCTGATCCAGCTCATGCTGAGCGAAGCCCAGTCCCACCAGCAGCTGCTCGGCCCGCGCCCGCGCGCTGTAGCCATCGTGCACTTCATAGTGCCCCAGCGCCTCGGCGTAGCGCATGTCATCGCCAGCGGCCAGAGCCTCGTCGATGTCGCGTTCCACAGCGTGCAGTGCCTGATCACCGTCCAGCACGTAGTCAGTGATTGAGCGATCCAGCGCCTCGACCTCCTGAGCCATGTGCGCGATGCGGCGCTGGGCCGGCATTTCGACGTCGCCTCGGTCAGCGTGCAGCTCGCCTAGCATCAGCTTGAACAGGCTGGACTTGCCGGCCCCGTTGGGGCCAACGATCCCGACCTTGTAGCCCTCGTGTAGCGTCAGGTCGGCTTCTTCGATCAGCACGGTGCCGGCGCGCTGTAACGCCAACTGGCGGAATGCGATCATGAGAGTCTCCTTGTCGGACAGGGGCGCTGCCGCTGACCATGTGCATATATAGGCGGGCATTCTAGCCGACCCGTGAGGTCTACTCTATGCCTGAAGCAGATTGATCCCAGGTTTCCGACGTTCAGGGAACATCTCGGTAACATAAAGCGTCTATAGTAGATATGTCTTTGATCGCTATGGCTCAGGTTATCTGTATCGGCTTTTTTCGAAATGAACACGGCCACATGCGGTATACACTGATGTCATAAGTGACGGTTCGATAAGGCTGCCTAGTGGGTGGCCGTGAAACGAAAACGAATGGGCTTCCGATGTGTTCGACTGCCCGAGGGCGCAGCGCAGCGGGCCTCCACTGCAAGTGAAGGAGCAGGATATGAAGAAATTGCTGGGTATCGTGGCTATTGGCACCGCTGTGGCGCTCACGGGTTGCCAGAAAACTGACAACGGTCAGCATACTGACACGGCCAAGGGCACGCCCGTAGCGTCCATGAACGAGCAGGAAAAAGCATCCTACGCACTGGGTGTACTGATGGCGGATAACCTGAAAACGGAGTTGCCGACCATTCAGCTGAACTCGTTTACTGCGGGTCTGAACGACGCCTACAACGGTCACTCTGGCATGAACGCCGAGGAAAGCAAAACCACGTTCCTCAACTTCCAGCACAAAACCTATCAGGAAACGGTCGACCGTAACCTGAAAGACGGTCAGGACTTCGCGGATAAATTCGCCAAGGAAGACGGCGCTAAGAAAACCGACACTGGCATTGCCTACAAAGTGCTGGCATCCGGTGACGCTAATGGCCCGCAGCCGACCGACTCCAGCAATGTCGAAGTGACCTATGAAGGTCGCCATATCGACGGCAAAGTCTTCGATTCCAGCAAGGAACCTGTTGCGTTCAACATGTCTCAGGTCATCCCGGGCTGGCGTGAAGTCGTCAAGCAGATGCACGTTGGTGATGAATGGGAAGCCGTCATCCCGGCCAACAAAGCTTATGGTGAGCAGGGCACTGGCGAAGGCACCATCGGTCCGAACGAAACGCTGGTCTTCAAGATCAAGCTGCTCAAAGTGGCTGATAACGCCCAGCACTGATGGCATCACAGCGTGTATCACAACCGCTTCCTACGGGAGGCGGTTTTTTTATGGGCGGTGAGCCACTCATCTGAATTATCCACAGTGAGAAAGAAGAAACAGCCTGTGGATAATTTTGTGGAATTCCCGTGGGAGAGCAGGGGGAAAGCTTGGTATATCTGCCCCGGCGTTGACCGAGGGCAGTGATATCCAGATAAAGTGTTATCTATATCTTATTGAATATAAGCGCTATTTTTACACCTATCGAGGCCAGAAGTGCGCGCGAAACAAAATCCTCAAGTTATGCACAAGCGTAGAATGAACGGCTTGTCAACTGTGGACAGTGCTCTTCAAAAGGTGTAGGGAGGCTACAACGGGCTGGCAGTGCTCGGTAATATCGTACCAAGTACCCACGGACCGCTGGCCTGGCAGGTGCTCAATCAGCGACAGACGCCACTGAGCATCTGGGAACTGGCACGGTACGGGTATCCCTTCCGCGTGGAAGGCCTGGCCGGAAGGACTGCGGGCCAGAATGATGCGGTGGGTATCCCGCGATAGGCCGTGCCGCGTCATGACCAGCTCGAAACGGGCATCTGCTGGTGCTTCCGGTGCCGTTACCAGCAGCGACAGCTGCGAGCTGCCGCTTTCCTGCAGCTGGATCGACACAGGGTTATGACGCCCCAGTGAGGTGGTGCAGGTGGTCTGGGTCGGTGAGCAAGGCTCGAACGCGGTATACCACGTGACGCTGCGCAGGCCCGCGCCGTTGTTGTAGTAACTTGCCAGATACGCAACGGCCACCACTATCGTGAGTAGCGTCAGCAGGGTCAGGCCGTTCAGTAGGCGAGAACGCAGGGGTTTACTGCTGCGCTTCTCTTGAACGCTATCAGTGGCGGCGTGAGGCATGGCGTGCTCCGACTGAAATGAATCAGGATTCGCGGCGGTAGATCAGATCCCACACGCCGTGACCCAGACGTTCACCGCGTGTTTCGAACTTGGTCTGCGGGCGGAAGTCAGGGCGCGGAACGTAGTCGCCTTCTTCAGCGGTGTTGGCAAAGCCCGGCGCATCGCGCATCACTTCCACCATGTATTCCGCATAGGGTTCCCAGTCAGTGGCCATATGGAACGTGCCGCCTGGGGTAAGGATGCGGCGAATCTTTTCAGCGAACGGCAGCTGTACGATGCGGCGCTTGTGGTGTTTCTTCTTCGGCCACGGATCGGGGAAGAACAGCTGTACGGTGTCGATGCTTTCTGCTTCCAACCCTTCATCCAGCACGCGAATCGCATCCTCGCGGCAGACACGTACGTTGGTTAGGCCGGCCTTGTCGAGTTCATCAAGCAGCTTGCCGACGCCCGGTGCATGCACTTCGATGCCGAGGAAGTCGGTGTCTGGGTTCTGACGTGCCTGTTCCAGCAGCGACGCGCCCATGCCGAAGCCGATTTCGACGACACGACGGGCCTTGCGACCGAACAGAGCATCGAGATCAAGACGTTCGCCTGCCTGCAGCGTGATGCCCAGGCGCGGATAGACGTCTTCCAGCCCGCGTGTCTGTGCGGTGGTCATGCGTCCTGCGCGCAGGACATAGCTTTTGATGCCACGGCGTGGGCGCGGCTGTTCGGAGGAGGTTTCGCGATCGGTCATGGTGTTCGTTACTGACGATAGGGCCGAACCGCAGTAGCGGATCAGGCAGCGTTTCTGAGGGCCGGTACGCGGTGCGCGCCAGCGGATATGGCGCTTAGTGTACTGGCTGCGCCATGGGATATCGACCCCGACGGGGGATCAACGCGCACGGGATTTGCGTGAAGCCCTGCAAGCTGCCTACGATGAGCGCTGATAAGCCTGTCGGTGATAGGTGAAGGACAAGGAGAATCCGATGAACGGCGACGGCCGATTCTATCGACTGCTGGTGGTGCTGACGGCCTTCAGCGGTGCCAGCATTATCATGCTGGGCGCATGGGGAGCGCACTGGCTCGATAGCCCTCAACAGCGTGTGTTCGACACGGCGCTGCGCTATCAGGCTTGGCATACGCTGGCACTCGTGGCAGTGCTGATGTCCATGACCGATGCCCGCTGGCTGCGACTGCGCAGTGTGTGTGCTCTATGGTGGCTCGGTATGGTGCTGTTCAGCGGTTCGCTGTATGTAATGGCGCTGACCGGATGGCGCGTCGGACTGGTGACGCCGTGCGGGGGGCTGTTGTTGATGGCGGGATGGCTGTGGCTGGCACGCCAGTGGTGGTGTCTGATCGGTGACAGGAGGGCGGTGGCATGACGGTGCGGCTTCAACGCTGGGGATATGGCTTCGCGCTTGGCCTGCTGATGGGCTGTCTTTCTGGCTGTTCTCTGTGGCGCACCGAGTCCGAAGAGGTGCGGCAGCGCGATGCCGTGCAGCGGTTGGGCGTCGATGCCGTAACGCAGCTGTTTGCTACCATGCCGCCTATGACGCTGGCGCCGGGCGATATGGTGCTGGTGGCACGGCCGGATATCGCTCCTGTTGCAGTGAAGCTGCCGGTCGATGCGCAGGTGGATGGCCCTCGGCTGCGCAATGCGCTGGTACGCGCCATCCTGCAGATCAAAGATATGCCGCAGGTCGTGGGGTGGGCGCCGCGCGACGAAGAGGTCGAGCTGGCATCACCGCTATGGCGTCTGAACAGCCGCTTCAGTGCTTTTCCACCGATCTCACTGTCCGATCGCCAGATATTCCCGTATCTGCTGACGCTATCCCTGAAGCGTCCCGATCGGCCTGAGCATGCGATGACCCTGTCTGGGGCGTTCGACAGCCAGGCTTTGGGGCCACAGGTCCGTCACGATTCGCTGTTCTCGGTGGAATAACGGTAAAGAATGCGCACTGACATCTGACTGTCATCTTGATTCTGTATCTCGTAGAGAAGGCCGCCTGCCTGTGCGGCCTTCTTTTGCATGATCGGTACTACTGCTTTATCGCCACTACGATGGATTATCGAATCAGGGAGCAAGAGTCATATGATGTCAAAATGGGCTGTAATGGCACTGGCGCTGGCAGTAAGCGGCCCCGCTCTGGCACAGGAACCGCCAAGAAATGGACCGGTATTGGTGTACGCTCATCGCGGGGCCAGTGCGCTGCGCCCCGAACACACGCTGGCGGCCTATGCGCTGGCTATTCGTGACGGCGCGGACGTGGTCGAACCCGATCTGGTCTCAACGCGTGAGGGTGCCTTGGTGGCGCGGCATGAAAACGAAATCGGCAGCACCACCGATGTGGCACAGCATCCTGAATTTGCCAGCCGCAGAACAACGAAGGTTATTGATGGCCAACGGATAACGGGCTGGTTCACCGAAGACTTTACGCTAGCTGAACTGAAGACCCTGCGTGCCCGTGAGCGTTTGCCGGAGCTGCGTGGTACGCGCTGGGATGGCCAATTCCAACTGGTGACGCTGGACGAGATCATCGACTTCGTTGCGGCTGAATCAGCGGCCGCGCATCGCCCCATTGGCCTGATCCCCGAGATTAAGCACCCCAGCTATTTCCATTCCATCGGGCTGCCGATGGAAGACAAGGTGCTGGCGACGCTGCAGGCTCATGCGTATACACGGTCGGCCACAGTGACCATTCAGTCATTTGAAACCGATAACCTGCGTTACCTGCGAGCGCGCATTGGTGATCGTCCCAATATTCGCCTACTTCAGCTGCTGGATAATAGCGATGCTGTGCTGCCTGATGCCACTGGCCCTGACAAGGGCAAGCGCTATGCTGAACTGGAGACGCCGCAAGGGTTGAGCGAGATAGCCCAGTATGCTGATGCCATTGGTCCCGGGCTGGACAGCCTCATTCCGCGCACAGCGGATGGTCGCCTGATGACACCTACCCCGCTGATCCAAAATGCCCATGCGGCAGGACTGCGCGTCGAACCTTACACCTTCCGTCCTGAAAATAACTTCCTGCCCGTCGACTACCGTAAGGGCACAGCACCCGCCACGCGCAACGATGATGGAATGGTGGCTGTAGTGCATAAGTTTATGGATGCCGGTGTCGATGCGTTCTTCACCGATGACCCCGCACTGGGACGCCGAGCCGTGGATCAGCGCTAATCGTTCATGCTTCTATTGCTGATGCTGCACCATTGCAAGTGAAATGGCGCAGCATCAGTCGTTCATGGATGAGGTACTTGTGGCCCGTACCTGCCGCAGAAATCAGCACGCGATCCGTGCTATAAAGCAGGCGGGTACCGGTTCGATCACCAATGCTCAGGGCGGGTGGGTATTCCTCTGACGGTAGCTTATGCCTCTTCTAAAGCAGCCAACCTCAACCGCAATAAGGCGGTGGTGCTCTGCAAGGCTGGACCTTTATTGCTCGCGCAATCAAGGAGCTGATGCTAGGCGTGATTTTAAGTGGAAGCCTGCGTCCCTTCGTTCGCATTGGCTCTCGGCACGATCAATGTATGCCCAGCACAAGTAGTGCTATGACTGCGGGTAACACGTCTTGCAATAAGGTGCGACAAGGCGAGAACAGAATGCTTGAATACGTGTGCATGCTTCGAACAATGCCGCTTCAGATGCTGCGTAAGAAAGTCTGACATAGGGAGATACACCAAATGCAGCCCCTGGCACTAATGCAACGTGGGCTTCTTCTAGCAATGCCTCTGCAAATATTTTAATCGCTTACGGTCTTCAATAAGCTGTTTGGGGGCAAAAGAACGATGAGTGCACTTTCAATTTCTAATGTTTTCTTGAGTTCTGTCATACCTGCATCTGCACGGTTAGCTTTTATTGACGATGCCAAGGCCTCTATTTTGTCTATGCCTAGTGTTATGCCAAAAAGCATGTGTGGGGATTGGCATCGTCATGGCAAAGGACAGCTAATTTACCCTCGCAAAGGGCGGTGTCGCATTTATACGCATGACCGTGTTTGGGTGGGTAGCCCGCGTAAGGCTATCTGGATACCCGCAGGTGTTGAACATACATTGCAGGCGATTGATCAATTGAATGTGCATAATATTTATATTGATACTTTAGCTATTGATGGGCTCTCTAAGGTAAGCCACTTAGTAATAGTGACGGCCTTGCTTGATGAATTACTTGAGTTTAGTAACAATCTTCCAGTGCATGCCTCTCATTACAAATGTACGTATTGGCACGCTCTAAATTTAATTGTGGACCTTATTCGGCTGTCGACAGACGTTATCACGCCAACACTGCCTCTTTCGGGTGATCGACGTTTACGCACCATCATGGAAGCCTTGATTAACGACCCAGGTAATGACCAAAGCCTCGAACAGTGGGCTTGCATAGCGTGTAGCAGCAGTAGAACTATCGCGCGTCTTTTTGTAAGCGAAACCGGTATGACGTTTAGGCAATGGCGGCAGCATCTTCGCGTTGTAGAAGCCATCTCTCATCTGGACGATGGTTGCTCTATCAGCCAGACTGCTTATGACCTTGGATATACCAGTCAGAGTTCGTTCACCGCCATGTTTCGCCGTATTACAGGGTGTAGCCCTACAGAATTTTTACAGAGCAATTAGCTATAGCGGCCCCAATTGCTCTGACGTTATTTATAGCCAGCCAAGCAGGTGCCACCAAAAATAATCCAATGGCCATAGCAAAATGATAGAGATCAGCGCAATGATGAAGCATGTGCGAATGACGTCTTTTGCAGGCAAGTTGCCGCTTTGAATAGCAATCACCAAAGGAGGTGCTTGGTAAGGCAAGATAACCGTTGAAAATCCAATAACTTGTGTCATATAGATGGCTTCTCTACTCCATCCGCTCGCCGTGCTCAGTGTATCTGTCATAGGTGTCAGTACGGCTGGTACGCCAGGGAGTGTCACTATCAACCCCATAATTGTTGAAAGTGCGGATAGCATCGAAAAATTATGTATAGGCGCATCATGTTGCATCGGTACCAAGTGAAGTAGCGCTGTTGCAACGTCGTTTGCTAGTCCACTGCGATAAGCGAGCATCCCCATACTAACGATCCCTGCAACATAAAAAACAGGAGCAACTCCCATCGTCGCTAAGGGCTTTGGTTTCATCATGCGAGAATGGGGATACAAGCATATGATCGCGGCTAACATACCCACCCACGCGGTAGAAATGCCATGTAATGGCTCTGTCATCCACATGAGCATGGTGGCTAATAGCAAAACAGCGAGTGGTTTCTGTCCAGCGTGATTATGTTCTTCATTAGCATTATCTGACTGCAGTTGAGGTGCGGTATCGTGATAAAAAAGTGATAGGACGATACCTAATATGATGATTTTAAACGCGCCCATTACAGGGAAGTGCAAGACAAAGTATTCAGCATAGCGAGGACCATGGCCAAACATGGCTTCTGTCGCCCCAACAAGAACATTATTAGGGACATTGGCAGGAAGAATAGCGGTAGCAGGTAGATAAGTACCCAGCACGCCTCCTAACAGTACTGCCATTCTTCCTGGGCGTCCTGAAACGTACCCTAATCGATCTGCAAGTGACGTCAGAATAGGGATAAGAAGAATAACGCGACTCATTGCTGATGGCATGATGAACGTCATTATTAGCCCAAAGATAATGCTGCCCCATAATGCCCGCAGGAATGACCCTGAAAAAAAAGGCGAGATCCGAAACGCAATGATGTTTCCTAACCCCGTAAAATTGATGGCAGTACCCAACACGATCCCGGACAGTACTAACCACGTGGCAGAAGAGTACAACCCTGCAAAAATAACGTCGGGCGATGCGATATGAGTCACACTGCTCAGTGTGAAAAATACAAAAGCAGTGAGCCATTCGGGAAGCCAGCCTGTTGCCCATAGAACAATAGAGATGCCTATGATCCAAGTGGCTTGCACCTCTTTGGGAAAAGGTACTAGTAATAGCCCAAATAAGCTAAGGACTAAGACGGCTGCAATGGAGATATATCTCCACGGTATATGCTCTTTCGATATGCCTTCGACTATAGACATCAGTATTTTCCTTAAAAATAGTGTTTGATTAATAATGCTATTAATCGCCTGCAATAGATGAGGCCGGTATTATGTTTGTGGGTATTTTCAATTGCTTGTAATGTACTGATATTCTTTCCCTGCCATTGCCATTGCCATTGCCATTGCCATTGCCATTGCCATTGCCATTGCCATTGCCATTGCCATTGCCATTGCCATTGCCATTGCCATGTCGTACTACCTATATAGAAGGGATATTTTAAAAACACATTTAATTAATGCTGTTTTGTATAGGCATGTGGTTATGTTTTCGCTGTACGAAGCATAGGTTACCAGTTATAAAAATGTGCTGTTGTGTGAAAGAAGACATTAGTTATAGAGAATCAGCCAAACGACTTCGGGATTAATATTTTAATGTTTATTAAATTAAATAACGAATGGTTATATAGGGTCTGATGGCAGAGTCATGTGTTTTTATCAGATGTCTGCCTCTCCCATTGACGTAGCCCGATGGCCTCAATGATATGGGCTTGGGTCACCTGATCCGTTTCGGCAAGATCGGCCAGCGTACGTGCCACGCGCAGTACGCGGTGGTAGGCGCGTGCGGACAGTTTGAGGCGGGTCATGGTGTCGGTAGCCCACTGGCGCTGATGGGTATCAAGTCGACAGGCGTCGTCGATCAGGCGAGGTGCCAGTTGGGCGTTGAGTGCTCCACGCTGCTGTTGACGCTGGCGAGCGGCTACCACGCGTTCTTTTATCGTGGCCGAGGGTTCGTTGGTGCGTGTTGTGTTCATGGCGCTAAGCGGCAGGGCGGGCACCTGTATTTGCAGGTCGATGCGGTCGAGCAGTGGGCCTGAAATATGGTGCCGATAGCGGCTGATCTGATGGGGAGTGCAGCGACAGCGCTGCAACGTGTCGCCCTGATGGCCGCACGGGCAGGGGTTCATGGCGGCCACAAGCTGACACTGCGCAGGGTAGCGCTGGGTGTGTGCCACGCGCGATACCACCACATGGCCTGATTCCAGAGGCTCGCGCAGCACTTCGAGTACGCGCCGCTCGAATTCAGGCAGTTCATCAAGAAATAGGATGCCGCGATGCGCCAGCGATATCTCCCCGGGATCGGCACGGCTGCCGCCTCCTAATAGCGCGGCTTGTGTGGTCGTGTGATGTGGGGCACGAAAGGGGCGTTGGCCCCACTGCTGTAGCGGTGGTTGGCCGCTGATGGAGCGCAAAGCGGCCACCTCAAGGGCTTCATAAATGTCGAGTGGCGGCAGCAATCCAGGGAGGCGGCTTGCCAGCATGGTTTTGCCTGCGCCGGGAGGACCGATCATCAGCAGGTGGTGGCCGCCCGCCGCGGCGATCTCCAGCGCACGGCGTGCTAGCGGTTGCCCATGCACGTCCGCCATATCCGGCAGCTCGGTGGTGGCAAGGGGCAGTGGCTGGGGCATGACGGTCGGAAGTGGGTGGCGACGATTAAGGTGATCGACGATCTGGTGCAGGTGGTCAGCGGCCAGTAGCGTCAGATTGGGTGCCAAGGCGGCCTCACGCGCATTCGCTGTGGGTACGATCAAAGTATGGCCCGCTTTTGCGGCGGCCATTGCGGCGGGCAGAACACCGCGTACGGGGCGCAGATGACCGTCGAGCGCCAGCTCTCCTAGGCATTCGATCTGCGAAAGTGGTGCTGCATCCAACTGACCAGAGGCCGTTAGCAGGGCCAGTGCGATAGGCAGGTCAAAGCGGCCACCCTGCTTGGGTAGGTCGGCGGGGGCAAGATTGAGAGTGATACGGCGAGCAGGAAATTCGAAGCCTGACGTCAATAGTGCACTGCGTACACGCTCGCGGCTTTCCTTTACGGTCGTTTCGGGAAGACCGACAATACAGAGCCCTGGCAGTCCGTTGGACAGATGGACTTCGACACAGACTCGTGGTGCGGTCAGACCAACACCCGCTCGGCTTTGCAGAATCGCCAGCGCCATAGTGATCTCCTTTGAATGCCAACGTGGCAAAGGCTATGGCGGCAGCGGTGTCAGGAAGTTGAGAGGGGTAGAGCATCCTTAACGCATGCACCATTGTCACGCCCTATTTTGGGGCATGACAATAAGTGCGCACCTATGTGGTGCAAATCAGGCGTCGCGCAGCGCTTCTTCGCCTGGGTGTTCGTCATCTGCGCTGCTGCGCTGTGCATCCAGCTGCTTCTCAAGCACGTCGATGCGGCGCTCCAGCGTTTCCAAACGGTTGCGGGTGCGTTCGAGTACGCTTTGCGTGATATCGAACTCTTCACGCGACACTAGGTCCATACGATCGAAGGCGCTGCGCATGGCACCGTGCATGCTCTGCTTGACGCTGTCGGGAATGGCACTGAACTGTGACAGTTTTTCACTGAACTGGCCGAAAAACTGGTTGAAGATATCATTGTTACGAGGCATGGCATCCTCCTGATCCGGGATGTCGAGAAGGCGAGGCGCCATGTGCACATGAGGCGGAAAGCGTGCCGCGCTCTGTGTCCATGCGTCTCCTGAATGATTACAGTGTATCGTGCTGGGGCACAAGTGCTACTTCCGAATCGTGAAAAGCTAATGCGCTTATGTCGCTTTTCGATCATTCCCCCGAACGGAATTGGCATGTATCCTGCCTGCCCATATAGTTAACTATGCCAACCTGCAGTGACGCAGTGCCTGTTCTTCCGCTTCGGCAGCCCTGCCGCATGCCACGGGACCGACAACTCCTAGCCCTGCATGACGACGTACAGGCCGCTCTTCCAACAACAGACAACATCTGCACCGAGGTTTTCTATCATGAAATTGGTATCTGCGATCATCAAACCGTTCAAGCTCGACGACGTACGCGAAGCACTGTCGGACATCGGCGTTCAGGGGATTACCGTGACGGAGGTCAAGGGCTTCGGTCGTCAGAAGGGCCACACCGAGCTGTACCGCGGTGCAGAATATGTCGTCGATTTCTTGCCAAAGGTTAAGCTGGAAGCGGCCGTTGATGACAACATGGTCGATCAAGTTGTCGATGCCATCACGTCCGTCGCCAACACGGGCAAGATTGGCGATGGCAAGATCTTTGTTTCGCCGTTGGAGCAGGTCATCCGTATCCGTACGGGCGAAACCGGTCCCGACGCGGTTTAAACCTGTTTTTGGCTGGCACCTTGTTATCGATGTGAGGCGGGGTGCCCTCTTGCCTTTCGGTGTTCCGGCCGTTTACCTTTTCTGCTGATGCTTCCCTTGCTGCCAGAACCGGACACCACCATGCTGCTCGACACGCTCAATATTATTGCCGTTAGCGCCGAGGCGACGACGGCCGCACTGATTGCCAACCGTTATCGCATGGACTGGTTTGGGGTCGCCGTGATCGGTGCCGTTGCCGGATTGGGTGGCGGCACGCTGCGTGACGTTCTCCTCAATCATCATCCCCTCACATGGGTGAAAGACCCATGGTTATTGCTGCTGACGACCGTGTTCGCCCTGATTGGGGCAGCGATGGCGGCGCGTATGCAGAAGTTGCGTCACCTGTTTCTAGCGCTGGATGCGATGGGACTGGTGGTGTTCACGGTGGGGGGCTGCAACGTGGCCTACGAGCTGCATCAATCGATGGCGGTATGCGTGATTGCGGGGATGGTGACCGGTTGCGCGGGAGGCGTGATCCGCGACGTGATGTGTAACGTCGTGCCGTTGCTGTTCCAGCAGGAGCTGTACGCCAGCGTGTCGGCGGCCGTGGCCTGTGTCTACCTCTACTGCTTCGAGACCCTTCAAATGCCGCAGATGAGCGCGGTTAGCTTGGCCATGATTACCGGCTTCCTGCTACGCGGTCTTGCCCTGCGCTATAACTGGCGCATGCCCACCTTTTCCGCTAGCTGAGACGGACCGCATGTCTCTATTGGTATCCTGCGAGGCATGCGGTGAATGTCGATCACATCGCTTTTGGCGTCACCCCATTAGATGATGATGGGATAGGCGCGCTGTACGGCGCGGCTGACCACTGACGCTACGATTACCTTGACGATATCGCCTCCGATGAAGGCGCATGCCGCGAAGGCGGCCGCCTGTAGCGTCATGCCTGTGCTGTAGGACAGCCAGACGATACCAATCGGGTAGCTGATGACGAGCGCCCCGAACAGATTGCTGGCGATGCGGTAGACCAGACCAGCATTGCCGTGGCGGCGCTGGATCAGCCAACCGACGACGGCCGCGACGATGATCCATGAGAAGACAAACCCACCTGCCGGGGCAAGCAATGGTGCTATGCCGCCGCGTCCGCCGGACAGCAATGGTAGCCCTATCGCGACCAACGCGATGAACAGCACGATCGACAGCGCGCCGCGCCAAGCGCCGATAATGCTACCGGCCAGCAAGGGCGCGATCGATTGCACGACGATGGGTACGCCAAATGGCAGAGTGATCGGTGGAAAGATGGCGGTGGCGGCACTGATGGCCGCGAACAGTGCAATGTAGACGAGGTCGCGTGTCGTCATATCGTTGATTTCCGTCGTAGTGGCTGCAGAAGGCCTGTGCTGAAAGCAGGGCCTCAAGAAGCGATGGTGCGAAACAGGTTCAGCCTTGGCGAGCGTCGATGGCGTCGGCGATATCGTCCGCCATCTTCAACGTGCGAACGATCACGGGGATGGCTGTTGCCAGCAGGCTGAACTCAAGTCCGCGTGCTTTTTGAGCGGCCCGCACTTCATGCGTGACCTCAATGATGACCGGTAGAAAGCGCAGTGCCAGCGAAATCGTCAGGCTGATCCTGTCGGGGTTCACGCCGATGAAGCGCAGGCCAGACAAGACGCGTGTCAGTGCGTCAATGATGGCGGTGGTGCGTGTCGTCAGTGTGATCAGGTTCGCCAGCAGTAGCAAGGCGGCGAGGCGTGCTGAAGAAGTGACGGCCATTTGCCAACCCTGTGCCCACCATTGGAATGCGGCCAGCAGCACAAGCAGCCATGCCAGTGCCTGCAGTTGGCGTACTAGCACCGACAAGGGCAGGCGTGCCACAGGGTATAGCAGCACGATGCCTGTTAGCACGGCCATCATTGGACGCCAGTCGCTCAGGTGGAAGAGTCCAATACCTGCAGCGCACAGTAGGAACAGTTTCAGCCCGGCGGGAAGGCGGTGGATCAGGCTGTGGCCTGCGTTGTACAGCCCTGTCATGTCATCTGCTCGGTGTAGAACGGCAGCGCGATGTTCGGTGGCGCATCAATGGCCACCTTGCCCTGATCAAGCACAATCACGCGTTCCATATGCTGCATCAGTTCTAGATCATGCGAAACAACAATGGCGCGCTGTTCCAGCTGGTCAATCACCTCTGTGATGCGGCGTCGATTGCGCAGGTCGAGCAGCGTCGTTGGCTCGTCAAGCACCAGCCACTGCGGTGACATCACTAGAACGCCTGATAGGGCCACCAGCTGTTTCTGACCACCGCTCAAATGATGAATAGGGGTGTCGCGAAAAGCGTGCAGATCATGCCGGGTCAGCACTTCATCAATCAGCTCGTCAATGCGTGCCTTGGGCACCTTCTGGTGGCGTAGGCCGAAGGCCAGATCCTCCGCTACGGTAGGTAGTACGATCTGACTGTCGGGGTTCTGGAACACCAGCCCAACTCGGCGCCGTACCTGCCGTGCTTGCGTACGGGTGTCCAGTTCATCGACTGTGATGCAGCCTTCCGTAGGCGAAAGCAGCCCGTTCAGCAGGCGTGATAGCGTGCTCTTGCCCGATCCATTGCTGCCCACGATGCCAATTCTGCGCTCCGTTAGTTCAAGCGACAGACCGTTGATGACCGGGCGATTGCGATAGTGATAATGGACATTGTCGAAGCGAATCATGCCTAGCCTCCTGTCATCGTGGAAAATGGGCCACACCGAAAGCCCGTACTGTTGAAGGTAGTGTGGCGAAGAGTGGCTGAAGGTGGAGTGCATTGGGCGACGTTGGCACAAGGTATCCAAAAAGCCCGAGTGATTTGATACGGCGACCGTGTTGTTCTGATCGTTACTTATGAATGCCGACATACAAAGCGATGGGCAGTGCCGCTGCCGGTCGGTATGCTGGCCTTTTTCTCAGCGAACGTTCATGCCATGCCGCAGCGCGCTATTGTACATCGTTTTGGCCCACCACAGGATGTGGTCACGCTCGAACCTTACGTCCTGCCTGACCTCCAGCCGCACGAAGTGCGTGTGCGCATGCTGGCTTCTCCCATCAATCCTTCCGATCTGGTCACCATTGCCGGCCAGTACCGTATGCGCATTCCACTGCCTTTCCTGCCCGGGTTTGAAGGGGTGGGATGCGTTGAGGCGGTCGGCTCCGATGTAAAGCACCTTGCCCTCGGCGAGCGCGTGCTTCCTGTTGGCAGCGCGGGCATGTGGCAGCCATTCAAAACCGTTGCGGGCGAGTGGTGCATGCCCGTTCGGGATGATCTCAGCGATATCGAAGCCGCCACCAGCTTCGTGAACCCTGTCACTGCATGGTTGATGTTGTTCGCCGAAGGGCGGTTGGTACCGGGAATGCGGCTCTTCATCAACGGGGCCGGTTCGGCGATCGGGCGTATCCTGATCCGGATGGCCAATCATATTGGTATCGCACCGCTGATCAGTACGCGCCGAGCGGCGTCGCTACAGCCAGCGCATGAAGGTTTACAGGTTGAACATCATCTTATCGAAGAAGATAACGACTACGAGTGCCAGCGTCAGGCGTCTCTGCGAGACATGGACATCGTGCTGGACTGCGTAGGGGGAAACGAGGGCATCTGCTGGAAGGTGGGTCTTAAACGGGGCGGGCTTTACATGCACTATGGGCTGCTGTCAGGGCAGGCACTGCCGCTGGCGTTCTGGCAGCAGCGACAGGACGTGCGTTATATCGCCTTTCACATGCGTCGGTGGTTGCACAGTGCGTCGCCCGAGGCACGCTGTGAGGTGTTCGAACGTGTTATGGCGTGGGTCAGTCAAGGCATTGCATGTACCGACCACTGGCACGAGTGCGCGTTCGAGACGCTGCCTCAGCAGCTTTTGCACATGGCCAGTGGCGAGTCTTTGAAGAAGAGGATCCTGCTGTTCAAGTAGTGAGTGCGGTAGCCGTGCGTGTCCGCCATGCGGTTGCGTGGTCGGCATCGCTTATTGTTATGGTCACTTATCAAGCGTGGAGCTGAATACCCACAGTTCGACGCCGTTCTCGAGCACCTTCACATGGCTGCCACTGAAGAAGCTGTACTGGAGAATGTTGACGATAAAGCGTTCCTTGGTCGTTCCGCAGTCCTCGGCGATCTCATGCTTATTCTGCGTGACCAACTTGCGCTGTACTTCAAAGCTTTCTGGCGTCAGGCAGGCCAGAGAGCCTTGAGGAAGGAACCAATTTTCGGCAGCCTGCGCCAGCGGTGCCATGGACAGCAACGCCGTCAGTGCCAGCCCTTTACAAAGCGCATTCGTTTTCATGGTGTGGCCCATAGATCATTGAAGGAAATGACTCTTCTACGGTTGATCGGACATTCAGGCCAGTTCTTGAGCAAAACCTGTCGCACTTCTACAGGCTCCCGCTATGAAGTGAATAAATATACGCACCTTCATATACATGAAAGGCAGCCCATGAAGGCTGCCTTTTGCGCACTATGCAATCTCTTACGGGCTATTGACTAACAAACGCACGTTCAATGACGTAGTCGCCCTGTTCACCCATGCGCGGTGAAATCTTCAAGCCGCATTCATTCAGTACTTCTGACGTTTCCGCCAGCATCGCCGGGCTGCCGCAGATCATTGCGCGGTCGTGTTCGGGGTCAATCTTCGGCAGGCCGATGTCTTCGAACAGTTTGCCCGAGCGAATGTGATCAGTCAGACGTCCCATGGTGTGGAACTCTTCACGGGTCACGGTCGGGTAGTAAATCAGCTTGTCGCGGACGTCCTCACCCAAATACTCGTGCTCCGGCAGTTCCTTCTCAATGAAGTCCTTGTAGGCCAGTTCGCTGACTTCACGGACACCGTGCACCAGAACTACTTTCTCGAAGCGCTCATAGGTTTCCGGATCCTGAATCAGGCTCATGAACGGTGCCAGCCCTGTGCCGGTAGACAGCAGGTAGAGGTAACGGCCGGGGCGCAGGTCGTCCAGTACCAGCGTGCCGGTCGGCTTGCGGCTGATCAGAACGTCATCGCCCACTTTGAGGTGCTGGAGGCGCGATGTCAGCGGGCCGTCCTGCACCTTGATTGAGAAGAATTCGAGCTCGTCTGCGTAGTGGGGGCTGGCAATCGAATACGCGCGCACCAGCGGCTTGCCATCCACTTCCAGGCCGATCATGACGAACTGGCCGCTCTTGAAGCGCAGACTACGATCACGCGTGGCGGTAAAGCTGAAGAGGGTGTCGTTCCAGTGGTGAACGCTCAGCACTTTCTCGGTCGAAAACTTGCTGCTCACTTGCCTTGGCTCCTGCGCCGTCAGGGGCGCGCTCGGTCTATGCGGTGGACCTTCACTGCGAGAGGAAGGGTCGGGAATATTGACAGGATTATAACCGATCAGTGCTGGCGAGTGAGCAAATTGAGTGTAATGCAAGGAATTGTCAGCACCGTATCGGGAGCTGGTTCGATACCTCATTTTTAGTGTGTCTATCCCTTTTGGTGCGTTTTGTCGCTAGCGCAACCTCATGTATTGGCGAGTATTGATTGCATGACGCTCTATTATGGTGCCGTTTTCGAGTCCGGCGTGCAGATCATGCGTCCAAACGGTGAGCTCGGTGGGAGCAGGACGTCATAGAGATGTCATCATGACGACTATTCGGGGGGAGTGGTAGGCCGTCATCCTGATTAGAGATATGAAATTAAAAGAATTTTTAAGGTTGGAACGGTTATTGCGTACGGAAGGATAACGAAGTCGCACCTTCTTTGAGCGCATGCTTTGTGCCGCAGCGGGTCGATGTCTCTTGTTATGGATGAGTGGGGGTATCTGCAATGCGTACACGTACTGTTCTGACCGCAATGAGTATCGCAATGGCAGGCATGCTGGCGACACAGTTCAGCCATGCTGGCACGCTGGAAAATGTGAAGAAGCGCGGTGAGCTGCGCTGTGGCGTCAGCGATGGGCTGGCAGGCTTCTCGGCACCCGATGCCAAAGGGCGCTGGCAAGGGATCGACACCGAAATGTGCCGTGCCGTTGCTACCGCCGTATTGGGTAATCCTGAAAAGGTCACTTTCGTGCCACTGCCCAATAGTGAACGTTTCACGGCCCTACAGTCGGGCGAAGTGGATCTGCTGAGCCGTAATACCACGTGGTCGGCATCGCGTGACAACAGCATGGGACTGAGTTTCCCGGGCGGCGTACTGTTCTATGACGGTCAGGGGTTCATGGTGCACAAGGATGCTGGTGTTACGTCGCCCAAAGAGCTGGATGGCGCGACAGTCTGTACGCAGTCTGGCAGTACCAGTGAAATGAACATGGCCGACTTCTTTGCCAGCCATAGCCTTCACTATCAGGCGGTAACGTTTGAAAGCCCAGCGCAGTTGCTGGCCGCCTTCGAGGGGGGACGCTGTGACTCAATCAGTATCGACAGCTCTCAGCTGGCCGCGCTGCGCAGTCAGCTTAAAGATCCTGACAGCGGTGTAATTTTACCGGAAATGATCTCCAAGGAACCGCTGGCGCCAATGGTGCGCCGTGGCGATGAAGCGTGGGGCAAAGTCGTCAGCTGGACGCTGTATGCCATGCTGAATGCCGAAGAAATGGGCATCACCAGCAAGAACGTTGATGCGCTGACGGCGGCACCTAAATCACCTGATATGGCGCGTTTGCTCGGCAAGGACGGTGACTTTGGCAAGCAGCTGGGGCTGTCCAACGACTGGGCACACAATATCGTGAAGAACGTTGGTAACTACGGCGAAATATTCGACCGTACCGTCGGTGAACACTCTCCTCTCAAACTGGCACGCGGCAAAAACGCATTGTGGAACGCCGGTGGCTTCCAGTATGCACCGCCCGTGCGTTAAGGCCTCTCTTCCGGCCGACAGAGCCTGAAGGCTTCTGTACTGGTGTACTGACAACGCTGCCCCGGCGCTCGGGGCAGCTTCCGTAGGTACCCTGCTGCGGCGAGTGATGACTGCCGTGTCAGGGGTGGCGTGATGTGCCGAGTCGGCAGCGGTGATCAACACCCTGTCGTTGAATGAAAGGAAAGTGAACGCCATGCTGCGACCTTCTACGACCATTCCACCGCGCGAGCACGGTCCGCTCTGGCGAGACCCTCGTGTTCGGGCGTTCGTCCTCCAGGCAGTGATGCTGCTGGTGGCTGTCGTGCTCGTCATTCTACTGACGAACAACACCCTGTCGAACCTCGCGGCTCAAGGGGTTACCACGGGGTTTAACTACCTGAGCCAGCGCTCAGGGTTTGGTATTTCCCAGACACTGGTCGAATACAGTGCCAACAGCACCTATGCCGATGCGTTTACAGTCGGGCTGCTGAATACGTTGCTGGTGGCAGGACTGTCTATCGTGACCTGTACGCTGCTTGGGTTGCTGGTCGGGATGGCTCGCCTATCTTCCAACTGGCTGCTGTCACGCTGTGCGACCGTTTATATCGAGATCTTCCGTAATATCCCGATGCTGTTGCAGCTGCTGTTCTGGTCGGCGCTGATGATGAGCGTTCTGCCGGAGTTCAAGAAGAGCTACTCGCTGTGGGGCGTTGCCTTCCTTAATAAGAAAGGACTGGTGCTGCCGTGGGTCGAGTTTTCTTCCAGCACTTGGCCGCTGTGGCTGGCGCTGGCACTTGGGCTAGTCGCCATGCTGGTGATGCGCAACATCAACCAGTACCGCGTACGTCGAGGCAAAGACGGCTGGCCGGTGCGCTGGCTGACGCTGGCCCTGATCGTGCTGCCGCCGCTGGTGACCTTCTTCTGTTCGAGCATTCATGCATCACTGAGCTTGCCGAAGCTGACCGCGTTCAGTTCTCGTGGCGGGATTCACCTGATTCCCGAGCTGGTGGTGCTGTGGTTGACGCTGACGCTGTATGCCGCCGCGTTTGTAGCGGAAGCCGTGCGCTCTGGGCTGGCATCTGTCCCCAACGGTCAGCGTGAAGCGGCAACGTCGCTGTGTCTGCCGGGCGGGCTGACTATGCGCAAGATCGTGCTGCCGCAGGCCATGCGCGTCATCATTCCGCAGCTAGCCAGCCAGTACCTCAACGTGATTAAGAACTCATCACTCGGGATCGCTATCGGCTACCCCGACCTGTTCGCCGTCTACGGCATCACGACCCTCAACCAGACTGGGCAGGCACTTGAGATCATGGCGACCACAATGGCGGTCTACTTGGCTCTGAGTCTGTTGGTATCGCTGTTGATGAACCTGATCAACGCGCGTATGGCCTTGAAGGAGCGTTGAGCGATGACCCGCACTATAGAAAACTCCGTTACCGACACGCATATCGTGCGCGATGACCCGATTGCACCGCGTCCGGCACCGGCTGCGGAAACCGGCGTGGGTAAATGGCTGCGTACGCGGCTGTTTTCCTCACCGATCAACAGCGTGATCACATTGGTGCTGCTGTACCTCGTGGTGCGCAGCGTCTGGGCCGTTTTCAGTTGGGCGTTTCTCAATGCCAGCTGGCTGGGTGATAGCAGTGCTGCCTGTACGTCAGGCGGTGCCTGTTGGCCTTTCGTGACCTCGCGTATCGGGCAGCTGGTCTATGGCTTCTACCCCGAGGTGGAACGCTGGCGCGTTGCAGTGGCCTTCGTCATCTGGCTGCTCAGCGTAGTGTGGATTCTGGTACCGCGGATGCCGAAGCGCCTGCTAGTGCTACCGTTCGCCTTGATCGGCATGCCGATCATCAACCTGATCCTGCTGCGCGGTGGCGTGTTCGGACTGGAATCCGTACTGACGCGCCAGTGGGGCGGTCTAATGCTGACGCTGACGGTTGCCACGATCGGCATGCTGTTCGCCATCCCGTTAGGGGTACTGCTGGCACTGGGGCGCCAGTCGAAGATGCCGCTGGTCCACGGCTTCTGCGTGGTCTTTATCGAGTTGTGGCGCGGCATCCCCATGATCACTGTGCTGTTTACGGCCTCCACTATCTTCCCTCTATTCATGCCGCACGGCAGTGCCGAAGGCGACAAGCTGTTGCGGGCGCTGATTGGGATCGTGATGTTTTGGAGTGCCTACTTTGCCGAAGTCGTGCGTGCTGGATTACAGGCCGTGCCCAATGGGCAGGTTGAGGCGGGCAAGGCGCTGTGTCTGGGGTATTGGAAGCGCAACGCGCTGATCGTGTTGCCGCAGGCGCTAAAACTGGTGATTCCTGGGCTGGTCAGTACCGCCATCCAGCTGTTCAAAGACACCTCGCTGGTCACGATCATTGGGCTATTCGATTTTCTTGGCGTCATCAAGGCCGGGCTGACCGATTCAGCATGGATGGGTTATGCCGCTGAAGGGTATGCCTTTGCCGCTTTGATTTATTGGATCTTCTGTTTCTCGATGTCGCGCTATAGCCTCTGGCTCGAACGGCGCGTCGATACGGGGCGCCGCTGATTGCGCGGACGTCCGCATTACCAAGGAGTTGATGTCATGACTACTGCCACTGCCGTTCGTCAGGAAACGACCGCCCCCATCATCGAGATTGAGCGCCTTAACAAGTGGTACGGGGATTTCCATGTGCTACGCGATATCGACCTGACCGTTGAGAAAGGCGAACGTATCGTTATCTGTGGGCCGTCTGGCTCGGGTAAGTCGACCATGATCCGCTGCATCAACCATCTGGAAGAGCACCAGATGGGCCGGATCACGGTCGATGGAATTACCATGACTCGCGACGTGAAGTGCATCGAACAGATTCGCCACCGTGTAGGGATGGTGTTCCAGCATTTCAATCTATTCCCGCATCTGACCGTGCTGGAAAACTGCTGCCTAGCACCGATGTGGGTACAGAAGAAATCGCGCCGTGAAGCGGAAGACATCGCGATGCGCTACCTCGAACGCGTCAAGATCGCTCATCAGGCCAACAAATATCCCGGTCAGATGTCCGGCGGCCAGCAGCAGCGTGTCGCCATCGCGCGCTCGCTGTGCATGCATCCCGACGTTATGTTGTTTGACGAACCGACCTCTGCACTTGACCCTGAAATGGTCAAGGAAGTGCTGGACGTTATGATCGAACTGGCGGAAGAGGGCATGACTATGCTGTGCGTTACCCACGAAATGGGCTTTGCGCGCACCGTGGCCGACCGCGTCATTTTTATGGATGAAGGGCAGATCGTCGAAGAAGCACCGCCGGAAGAGTTCTTTGGTAACCCACGCTCGGCACGCGCCAAGACGTTCTTGGAGCAGATCGTGGGGCACTAGACTGAGGTTGCTATCTTGAAATGCGCTATAAGGCTCAAAGCTTATAGCGCATTTTTATTGAGAGATACCAGCTACAGTGACAATATCATCAAAAAATGGCAACACTTACATCAACTGATCCAGTAGCCCGTACATGCAAATACTTAAAGCCTTTAGAATACTGACCTACACCCTGCTACAAGCGATTTATGCCTGCAGTGTGTTTCTCATGGCTGTGTTCATGTGCTTTCTGGGGCGTAGTTATGACTGGGTTTTAGAAAAAGACCCTACGGCCATGCCCATACACGATGCTTCGGGGGATGATCGCCTTTTGATGGGGGCAATATTCTTGGCTGCAGCACTTATCTGCCAATTCATTGCCGCATTCCTAATTAGGTGCAAAGGAAAGCATATAGCGGTCTTGCTGAGCGGAGGAGTCATTGTGATCTACCTGATCACGATGGTGTTATGAAAGCTGACAAAGAACGTGACTAAAAGGTCGCGTTCTTTGTGGGCTGGAAAAATATTTGATAAAGAAAATGTTAAATTTTCTGCAATTGGTGCGGTAAAATTTGCAATAAAAGAATTTGAAATTAATAGTTAAAATACAATGGGAAAGTTTGGTGCGGAAAGTGTTAGAGGATATCTAATAAATGCTGGAATACATGGGCTGGCTGCCGAAGGAATTAGCTAAAAAAATTATTATCTTTGTATTTTTTAACATTGTTGGAAACTATTGTTATGCCCAAGAAAATATAACTGCCACTATTGATAGGGTCGGGCGCAAGAACTATGAAGAAATAAAAGAATGTGCAGATAAAAATATAAAAAGCTGTGAAATGGATTTGGCCATAGGCCTTTATAGTGGTGCTATCAGACATCAAGAAAAACTGGAAGATATAGCTGAGTCTAGGAAAATATTGACAGATAATTTGATAGATTCAAGGTCTAGATTCTTGCTGGGTCTGATTTATATAAAATATGATCACTTTCCTACCGAAGGAGGGGCTCTAACCCTTTCTTCATGTAAAGAAGGATTATATGAAGCATGCTATTATATTACAGAAAATGTACAAAATTATAGTTATAGATGTAGGGATAAATCATGTTACAGCTTTATTTACGCGATGGAACAGAGAATAAAAGCTCTAGATGATCTAGATCATTCTGACCTATCTTTGGCATATAAGCAGCAACAGCTTCCTAAATATAATACTGAACTTGCGAAGGCGCTTGCAGCACGTGGCGATAAACGCGCGGTTTACCTTTTAGAGGATGCTGTTGACAAAAATGCTCCTGATGCATTCGAAGTGTTGGCCCATATCTACGAAGATGGTGTGTTGGTGCCGAAGAATCTACAGCGTGCGTATATGCTTTACGATTTGGAAGGGCGTGTGCCAACACACCCAGAAAAGGAGAATGTGGCATGGCAGCTGACGAATACGGAGTTGAACGAGGCAAGAAAGTCCTCTTGGCGATGGCAGGAGGCTCATCACTCATATCGCCCTGGTTACCCTGGCAGGAATTTCCCAGAAGAACGTTTCATTTATCATTAAGTAACAGCAATTGCCCACGAAAAAGCGAGAAAGGTAGTGCCTTTCTCGCTTTTTCTATGTACTGGTTATCCCTCTAGGCTACGCGCCTGCCGGTGACTGGCAGATATCGCCGAGGCTTCTTGTCAGCGCTATGCGGTGCTCGTTGTCCAGCGTGGATTGGCGTGCCATGCGCTGTGCGGTTCGGCTGACCGTTTCGGCACAGTCGTTTTGATGTCGCAGCGGTTCGATCCTGGCGAGGGCTTCAAGTTGGTTGTCTTGCAGGGTGTCGAGCTGGTGCCTCAGCTCATTCAGCGAGATACGTTGTGTCGGTGGTACCTTGCCTTCGCGGTGCCAACGGTCTAGCAGTTGATACTGGATCAAGCGGTTGGCTTCCATCTGGCCGAGCTGGAAAAGGGCTGCATCGTCAGGCCGTAGCTGATAGCGGTGGGCTTTGTGGCGGACGGATTCGAGCAGCTGCTGTTCTCTGGCTGGATCGAAGACAGGGGTATGGCCGTTCCATTTGCCAAGCGCGACCTGATCGGCAATGGCATTGCATTCGATGATGCTCTGGATGAGAGGTTCAAGCGCGGGGGGCTGGGATGTTGCTGAAGAAAGGCTAGATGCGTGTGCCGCAGGCAGTGCGAAGAGCACGGCGGCGAAGGGCAATAGCGAAGAACGGAGGGTCATGGTCATTTCATCTGTAGCGTGATCCAAACGTCACAGTAAAATGACCAGACGCGGCCTTTAATGTTTCATTAAGAAACAAGGAAGACCGCGTCTGATGAACGACTAGGTGCGATTACTGACCGTTGACAGTTACGCAAGTCGTACCGAAGAACGGGTAGAAACCTTCGGTGTGGTAGTCCACAGAAGAAACTGTAGAGATGCCACCCGCTTTTTTAGCCTGAGCGATAGAAGCATCACCCTGGTTAACCAGACCCAGGATAGTTTTGGCACATGCAGTACCGTTTTTGGCGCCAGTCGGCAGAGTCGTCGCAGTGATCGGACCTTTGACGTCTGTCACCAGACCAGTGCCTACCGGAGACAGGCCGCCTGCACAACCAGACAGAGAAACCAGTACAGCTGCTGCAATCATCCCTTTCTTGAACATGTTTTATGTCCCTTATATCGTGTTAGTAGAACCGCGATGTGAGTTGCTATTGCAAGATACAATGCCTTACCACATTCGGCAAGAAACATACGAAAAAGGTGGGTATAGCACTTGTGCGTTGCTTCTGAAATATAGCCCGTATCCTGCGGCCTGCCATGACACATTCATGGAACACGCTGGCAAAAAACAATCATTTTGCTATATGGATTTTTCCCGCAACGCCTTGCTATACGGCACTTGCTGTATGAAAAGCCAGTTTTTTGCTTGCAAGTAACCTTATCTCTACCTTGTCGTACTTATTTTCATAAGTCCATGTGGAGGCCATTTTTCTTTACGGTATGATATTACCCCGTAAATGAGGCCTTAATAATTATTATTATCCGCTAGCAGTATGTACTTATTGAAAATATCATGCGCATAACGTGCAGGCAGACTTTATTACCGCTATGGAACCTTTTGCACAACTTCTTAAATATGCCTAATGGCAGGGATGACGTCATGAAAGACACCATAAGAACAGGGGAGGTGCCTTGTGCAGCCTCGCTATAAATACCCGCGTACCTTTCATTTGCCGTGGAGCGAATGCGTACATGGTGACGACAAGCTAATCGACACGTTGGCAGCCTTCGAAGGCCAAGACGTGGTCGTGATGGAAAAAATGGATGGGGAGAATACCTCGCTGTACAGCGACGGTATGCACGCGCGTTCCATCGACAGTCCTGGTAACTTCACGCGCAGCTGGTGCCAGCGGTTGCAGGCCACATTGGCACCGGACATTCCGGCGGGCTATGTGTTCAATGGCGAGAACGTAGGCTGGCGTCACAGCATCCACTATCAGCATCTGGAAGGGTTCTTTTATCTGTTCGCTATTTGGGACGATCAGGGCTACCGGTTGTCGTTTGATGAACTGAACGAGTGGGCGCAGGTGCTGGATATTCCACTGCCTCGCGTACTGTACCGTGGTGTTTTCGATGAAAAGGTACTTCGTCAGCTAGCACGAGGCATCACGCAGCATAATGAGCGGCATGCGCGTGGTGAGGTCACAGAGGCTGATCGGATGGAAGGCTACGTGGTATCGCTGACGCGTCGCATACACCGCGAGGACTTTGCGCAGAGCACGGCCAAGTTCGTCATCAAGGATCACCTTCAGCCGAACAAAGGGGAGCAGGTCGAACACTGGCTGAAGCATACGGCCCCTAATGCGCTGCGGGCAGGGGCGGCTATACGTCCGGCATGGATGTCGTGATGATGAAATCTTGGACGCAGGCTTATACCACCGTCCGTTCATATTCTGGAATGAGGTTACTACGATGATCGACGCTCTGTTGAGGCAGTACCCTCGGGCGTTGGTGTGGGCGTTTGGGGATTCGCCGACCATGGCCGATGAACTAGCAGCGCTGGTTATTGAGGGCTGCAAGACGGCAAGTTGCTGTGCGTTGGATGCCCTGTCTGATGAAGGGCAGCCTGTTGTAGGGGGCTTCAACATCATTTTGGATGGTCAGGCGCGCCCCGTCTGCGTTACACGCACGATAGCACTGCATACGGTACCTTTCGATGACGTGTCGGCTGAGCTGGCTTACAAGGAAGGCGAGGGCGATCGCACGCTTGCCCATTGGCAGCGTGAGCATCGGGCCTTCTTCGAGCGGGAAGGCTGTTTTTCGGCGCAGATGTTGCTGCTATTTGAAGAATTCGAGTGCATCGACATCATGCCGTCACACTGACTGCCCTCCTCTATATAAGGCATGGACATCCTTTGCCTGCGTCGCCGACATCGCATTTATAACGAGAGATCATGATTGTGGGGAAATCCATTCAGACTACCGCCGAGGTCATCGCGCATCGGTTGGACAGTGCCTCTTTCGAGGAAAATTTTGCCTGGCTGAGCGAGCAGGTGCCGCGTTTGGCGCTGGCAGTAGAGACGCCGCAGCAGCCGGAGTGGCACGGCGAGGGTAGCGTCTATAACCACCTGAATATGGTTTTCGCCGAAGCACGAGCGCTGGCGGCAACGTTGCCGGATGACGAGCGTTATGTGCTGTTGCTGGCCAGTCTGCTGCACGATGTGGGCAAGACGTGGTGCACGCGCCCGCGAGAAGATGCCAAAACAGGGCGCACAATGATCGTTTCGCCACGCCATGCGGGTGAAGGGGCGCAGTACCTGCAGCTGCTATGGGACGACATGTCACTGCCCGTTGCATGGCGCGATGCTGTGTTGAGCCTAGTCGCGTTCCATCATCATCCCGCGCGATTGGCGGAGTCGTTCAACCCGTGGCTGCTGGCCTATGTCACGCGGTGCATCCCGGGCAGGCTGCTGTACCTGCTCGAATTGGCGGATATCCGAGGGCGCATTGCCGCTGATAAGGCGGGCGCACTGGAGCGGCTGGAGATGTTCAGACTGTTCTGTGAGGAGCACGACTGTTATGAGCGGCCCTCCAGTCTTGATCACAGGTTGCAGACGGCCATGGGGAACGATAGTGCAACCGATACCCGGCTGCTGACACGTCATGCATTGATTCGTGGCAAGTTTCTCGACCCGGCACAGGGCGTGGCCTGCTTTCACGCCCCCTCCGCGCAGCGGGTCGTTATGATGTGCGGACTGGCAGGGAGCGGCAAGAGCACGCAGGCACGGTCGCTGGCCGAAGCATTGAATGCCGTCATCATCGCTCCCGATGACTTTCGTACGCGTGATGATGTGAAGGCGCGCAGCGATGCGTGGCGACAGGCTATTCAGGCGCTGAAGCAAGCGCTGGGTCAAGGCCGCAGCGTTATCTACGACGCCTGCAACGTCCGTCAGGACTACCGCAACAATATCGAGCGAGTGGCGGCGGCTTATAACGTACCGCTAGGCGTAGTGCCGGTTATGACCTCGCCGGGGGATGCCATGCGTCGCAATCGACAGCGCACAGGGCGAGATCGCGTGCCCGATGAAGTGATTGCGCGCCAGTTCGAGAGCTTCGAACGTCTTGACCTAACCCGCTACGCGTTCTGGAGTGCTGAAGAGGTAGTGGCATCGTTACGCCACTAGGCATCACGCCTCTAGCATGAATGTCACGGGGCCGTCGTTAACCAGTTCCACCTGCATGTCGGCCCCAAACTCACCTGTTTCAACGCGTGGACCGAGCGTCCGCGCTTTCTCCACCAGCCGTTCGAAAACCGCCTTGCCGTGCTCGGGGGTTGCGCCCTGCGAAAATCCGGGACGCAGGCCTCGGCGGGTGTCGGCGACGAGGGTGAACTGTGACACCAGCAGCAGATCGCCGCCGTGGTCGAGTAGGTTGACGTTCATGCGGCCGTTTTCATCGCTGAATACGCGATAGTGCGTTAGGCGGTGCAGCATTTTGTCGATGGCAGCGTCGTCGTCTTCCTTCTCTACCCCGATCAGCACCAGCAAGCCGGTATCAATCTGGGCGATGCGCTGATCGGCGACGGTAACGCTGGCGCGTGAGACGCGTTGAAGAAGCGCTTTCATAAAGAAGCTCCTGTTAGGTCAATGGACTGTGATGGTGTCGGGCCGCAATCGACACGCTATACTCTCACAGAATGCAAGGGAAAGCGGGGCGCAGTCTGGCATGCTCCATGCACCCTTTATTGAGCGGATTCGTGTTGCATCAAACATGCCGTTATCGTGCGAGATGTTCCTTTTTCATGATGGCTTACGTCAGATTGAATTATCCGGTGACTGTGCTCATGCTCTGGATATCAGGTGGGGTGCATTGTCGCATTTGGGGATGGTTATCCCCCGTAACAGGAATGTGCTGGCATCATGTCATCCGCGACATGCTCTCGTACGCCGACATGCCCCTTGCCTATCAGCAACATGACTCGTGCCATCGAGGGATCGAGCTGTAACACAACGGAGAGTGTCATCATGACTCAGAACTGGGCTGTAGCCGCGTTCGTGCTGGTAACGGTAGCTCTCTTGCTCTTTATGGTCGGTGCCGCCAGCGTTTTGGGTGGGCGTGCCTGGGGCCATAGCAAGAACACCCCCTTTGAATCCGGTATCGTCAGCACCGGTTCCGCTCGCATCCGTTTCGATGCCAAATTCTATCTGGTCGCGATGCTGTTCGTGATCTTCGATGTCGAAGCCCTCTATCTGTATGGGTGGTCTGTCTCGCTACGCGAAGTAGGCTGGCCTGGGCTTATCGGCGCTGCCTTGTTTATCTTCATTCTGTTGGCCGGTCTCGTCTATGACGTCCGCATGGGTGTGCTCGAATGGGCACCCGCATGGCGGCAGCATCGGCGCAAGCGCAGGGTTGCCACGCGCGATTAAGACGCTCGTTTGAGGTACTGCCGTGCTGGCGCCGTGCGCCAGGTGACCGAACTCTTACGTATTCGAGGCGTTTTCCATGCCATACAAGCTGACCCGCATCGACCCTGATACCCCGCTCGACGAACGCTATCCCGTTGGCCAGCAAGGCATGGTTGATGATCCGCTGGAGCAGGCGGGACGCAGCATCTTCATGGGCAAGGTCGAGGATGTGCTGAACAATGCCGTCAACTGGGGGCGCAAGCATTCGCTGTGGCCTTACAATTTCGGCCTGTCTTGCTGCTATGTCGAAATGACCACCGCTTTCACCGCGCCCCACGATGTGGCCCGCTTTGGGGCCGAGGTGCTGCGTGCCTCGCCGCGTCAGGCGGACTTCATGGTCATCGCCGGTACCTGCTTCATCAAGATGGCCCCCATCATCCAAGAGCTGTACGACCAGATGCTGGAGCCGAAGTGGGTGATCTCAATGGGATCGTGCGCTAACTCTGGTGGTATGTACGACATCTATTCGGTGGTGCAAGGGGTCGACAAATTCTTGCCCGTTGATGTGTACATTCCCGGTTGCCCGCCACGCCCCGAGGCGTTCTTGCAAGGGCTGCAATTGTTGCAGGATTCGGTGCAGGCCGAGCGGCGCCCGCTGTCGTGGGTAGTGGGCGACCAAGGCATCTACAAAGCCGAAATGCCGTCGCAGAAGGAAAAGCGTCGCGATGAGCGCATCAAGGTGACTGAACTGCGCTCGCCTGACGAAGTGTGAGCCCCTCCTGGAACAAGGCTTGGAATCCATGACCGCTGAAAACGTCTTCACTACGTCGCGAGGCCCGGCAATGCCGGAAGGGCTGGATCGGGACCCCATCGTTCAGGCGCTCTATCAGCGCTTCGGCGAGCAACGTCTTCTCTTTCAGAACACGCTGACGGGCATGCCCGTGCTGTGGGTGTCACGCGAACTGCTTGTCGATGTCATGCAGTTCCTACGCAGCGGCGAACAGGCGTTCGACATGCTGTACGACCTGCACGCGGTGGACGAGCGGTTGCGCAGCCATCGTCAGGGCCTGCCGGATTCCGACTTCACCATTTTCTACCAGCTAGTGTCGTTCTCACGCGGGCGCGACCTGATGTTAAAGGTCGCGCTGTCCGAGCAGGACATGCGCCTGCCGTCGATCACATCGGTATGGCCGAGCGCCAACTGGTATGAACGCGAAGTGTTCGACATGTTCGGTATCCGATTTGACGGTCATCCTCATCTGACCCGCATTCTGATGCCGCCAAACTGGCAAGGGCATCCGCTGCGCAAGGACTATCCGGCGCGTGCGACCGAATTTGACCCCTATACCCTGACGATGGAATCGCAGGACAAAGCACAGGAAGCATTGCGCTTTGTGCCGGAAGAGTGGGGCATGAAGCGTGGCAATGGCGATCAGGACTTCATGTTCCTCAACTTCGGGCCGAACCACCCGTCCGCGCACGGGGCGTTCCGCATCGTGCTGCAGCTGGACGGTGAAGAGGTTGTCGACTGCGTGCCCGACATCGGCTATCACCACCGTGGTGCCGAAAAGATGGGCGAGCGCCAGTCGTGGCACAGTTACATTCCCTATACCGACCGCATTGATTACACCGGCGGGGTGGTTAACAACCTGCCGTACGTTCTGGCCGTCGAAAAGCTGGCTGGCATCGTAACGACCGATCGCGCGGCGACTATTCGCGTGATGATGACCGAGCTGTTCCGCATCAACAGTCATCTGCTGTTCCTCGGTACCTATCTGCAGGACTTGGGGGCGATGACGCCGGTTTTTTTGACGTTCACCGATCGTCAGAAGGCTTACGAGGTCATTGAAGCCATTACCGGTTTCAGAATGCACCCCGCATGGTTCCGCATCGGTGGGGTGGCGCACGATTTGCCCAAAGGATGGGATCGTCTGATGAACGGCTTCCTTAAGTGGATGCCGAAGCGCCTCAATGAATACCAGCGCGCGATGATGGATAACGCCATCGTGCGCGACCGTACTGTGCATGTGGCCGAATACGATTCGACAGAAGCGTTGGAATGGGGCATTACCGGCCCGAACCTGCGCGCGACCGGCTTCGACTTCGATGCCCGCCGCGATCGTCCGTATTCCGGCTACGATAATTTCGATTTCGAAGTGCCGCTGGGCCATAACGGTGACGTGTTCGACCGTGGGATGGTGCGTATCGAAGAGATGCGCCAGAGCCTGCGCATCATTGAGCAATGTGTGAAGCACATGCCAGCCGGTGACTTCAAAGCCGACCATCCGCTGACCACCCCGCCGCCGCGCGAAAAGATGAAAGAGCACATCGAAACCCTGATTACTCACTTCCTGCAGGTGTCATGGGGACCCGTGCTGAAGCCCAACGAATCGTTTCAGATGATCGAAGCGACTAAGGGCCTCAACAGCTACTATCTGACCGCCGATGGCAGCACGACCAGCTATCGCACGCGCATCCGTACACCGAGCTATCCGCACCTTCAGCATATCCCTGTGCTGATGCGGGGCGGCTTCGTGCCTGATCTGATCGCGCACGTGGCCAGTATCGACTTCGTCATGGCTGACGTGGACCGCTAATCATGGAGACATCAATGGAAGCCTCTCGTTCATCGGCCCCTCGTCTGATCTCGTCCGACCGACCGCGTCTGGTGCTGAGCGATGAAGAGCGCGATGCCATTCTCGAAGAGATTTCTCATTACGAGAACCCGCGTGCGGCCTCCATCGAGGCGCTAAAGATCGTACAGAAGCACCGTGGCTGGGTGCCCGATGAAGCGATCCTGCCTATTGCTGAGCTGCTGGGTATTCCGGGCAGTGATGTAGAAGGGGTCGCCACGTTCTATAGCCAGATATTCCGTCAGCCGGTCGGCCGCCATGTGATCCGGCTGTGCGACAGCATGACCTGCTATATCAATGGCCATGAGACGTTTTTGGACGTGATCAAGCGCGAGTTGGGCATTGCGCCGGGCCAGACCACGCCGGACAAGCGCTTCACGCTGATTCCGGTCTGCTGTCTGGGCAACTGCGATAAAGGGCCTGCCTTCATGGTGGACGAGGATACCTACGGTCAGGTCGAGGCTAATGATCTGATGCGCGTGCTGGAGGCTTACGAATGACACAGCGAACACGACCGCTCGCGTCCTTCGGGACGGCCAATCGCTCGCCGCGTGCTCGCGAGACGCATCCGCTGACGTGGCGCCTCAACGATGACGGCGCGCCGGTGTGGTTGGAGGACTATCGCCGCAAGGACGGCTATCAGGCCGCCAAGCGGGCGCTGACCGAAATGACGCCTGAAGAGGTCTGCGAAGAGGTCAAGGACGCAGGGCTGAAAGGGCGCGGCGGTGCGGGCTTCTCGGCAGGTACCAAGTGGAGTCTGACCGCGAAAGGTGACGGTATTCCGCGCGGCTATCTGCTCTGTAACGCCGATGAAATGGAGCCGAACACCTACAAAGACCGCCTGTTGATGGAGCAGCAGCCTCATCAGCTGCTTGAAGGCATGATCATTGCCGGTTATGCCAACCATTCGTTCAAAGGCATCGTGTTCCTGCGCGGCGAGTACGTTGATGCCGCACGCAACCTTAAGCGTGCGGTGGTTGAGGCCCGCGAAGCGGGGCTGCTCGGCGAGAACATTCTGGGCTCCGGGTTCGATTTCGATATCCACGTTCATACGGGCGCTGGGCGCTACATTTGCGGTGAAGAAACCGCGCTGATCAATTCGCTCGAAGGCAAACGTGCCAACCCGCGCGCCAAACCGCCGTTTCCGGGGCAGGCAGGCGCGTGGGGCAAACCGACGGTTATCAACAACGTCGAGACGTTGAGCAGTGTGTCGTCGATCATTGCCAACGGCGTTGACTGGTATCACGGTCTATGCCGTCCAGGCTCCGAGGATCACGGCACCAAGATGATGGGCTTTGCGGGCAAGGTGAATCAGCCGGGCGTATGGGAACTGCCGCTGGGCATCACCGTGCGCGAGATTCTGGAAGACTACGCGGGCGGCATGCGCAGTGGCTGTACGCTTAAAGCGTGGCAGCCCGGCGGTGCGGGTACCGGGTTCCTGCTGCCTGAGCATCTGGATGCCCAGATGTGCTCCAACGGGATCGGCAAGGTCGGTACGCGTATGGGGACCGGGCTGGCGTTGGCGGTCGACGACAGCATCAACATGGTGTCGCTGCTGCGTAATATGGAACAGTTCTTCGCCCGTGAGTCCTGCGGCTGGTGCACTCCGTGTCGCGACGGTCTGCCGTGGAGCGTGAAGCTTTTGAAGGCGCTAGAAGCGGGCGAAGGGCAGCCGGGCGATATCGAGATGCTGCTGGAACTGACCCGCAAGCTCGGCCCCGGCAAAACCTTCTGCGCACACGCGCCGGGAGCGATCGAACCGCTGGGGAGTGCCATCAAGTACTTCCGCGAAGAATTCGAAGCCGGCATAGCACAGCCGGTGCATGCTGCGACAGCAGCAGTAGGCGATGCGGGCTGAGGTAACGCCCCATTATAGTACGCATTCATACGTTCAAGCGGTTCGGCTTCAGGCCGGATCCAGACCGGAAAGATGACGCCTCATGGCCACGATTCATATAGACGGCAAGGACTATGACGTCGACGGGGCAGACAACCTGTTGCAGGCCTGTCTTTCCCTCGGACTCGATGTTCCCTACTTCTGCTGGCATCCGGCGCTGGGCAGTGTCGGCTCCTGCCGCCAATGCGCGGTCAAGGTCTACAAGGACAAGGATGACACCCGCGGCATGCTGGTGATGTCCTGCATGACCGGCATCAAAGACGATGCCTATATCTCCATTGACGATGCCGAAGCGGTTGAATTCCGCGAAAGCGTGGTGGAATGGCTGATGTCCAACCATCCGCACGACTGTCCGGTTTGTGCGGAAGGCGGTCACTGCCATTTGCAGGACATGACGGTGATGACCGGCCACAGCCGCCGTCGCTACCGCTTCACCAAGCGCACCCACGAAAACCAGTACCTCGGGCCGTTCATCGCTCATGAAATGAACCGCTGCATCGCGTGCTATCGCTGTGTCCGTTACTATAAGGACTACGCGGGCGGCACCGATCTGGGCGTCTATGGGGCACATGATAACGTCTACTTCGGGCGTGAAACGGACGGCGTACTGGAGAGCGAGTTCTCCGGCAACCTGACGGAAGTTTGCCCGACGGGTGTGTTCACCGATCAGACCCATACCGATCACTACACCCGCAAATGGGACTTGCAGTTCGCGCCGAGTATCTGTCACGGCTGCGCGGTGGGCTGCAACATCAGTCCCGGAGAGCGCTATGGTGAAGTGCGTCGCATCGAGAACCGCTACAACGGTACGGTGAACCACTATTTCCTCTGCGACCGTGGCCGCTTCGGCTATGGCTACGTCAATCGTGACGATCGTCCGCGCCAGCCGTGGTTGCTGACCGAAGAAGGCCCGAAAAGCCTGTCACTGGATACCGCACTGGATACGGCGGCGGCACGTCTGCGCCGCGTCAGCCGTGTCATCGGCATCGGTTCGCCGCGCGCCAGCCTTGAAAGCAACCATGCGCTCAAACTGCTGGTCGGCGAAGAAAATTTCTCGACTGGCATTGCCGCTGATGAGCTGGAACGCTTGCAGCTGATGCTGTCGATTCTTCAGGAAGGCGCGCTGCCGACACCGTCGCTGCGCGATATCGAGCAGTTTGATGCGGTGGTCGTTCTCGGCGAAGACCTGACACAGACGGCGGCCCGTGTGGCACTGGCTGTGCGCCAGGTCGCCAACAACGGCGCGAAGGCATTTGCGGCCAACCAGAAAATTCCGGGCTGGCATGCCAATGCGGTCAATAACGTCGCTCAGGGTCGCAAGTATCCCGTGTTCCTTGCCTGTGTCAGCGAAACCAAGCTTGATGATGTCGCGCGCGACACCTTCCACGGTACGCCGGATGAAATCGCTCGCGTAGGCTTTGCCATTGCGCATGCGCTAGATACTGACGCACCGTTGGCCGGTGGTATGGAAGATCATCCGTGGGTCGAACAGGTGGCCGACGTGCTGCGCCATTCGAAGCGGCCACTGATTATCGCGGGTGAATCGTTGGCCTCTAGCGCTGTCATCAAGTCCGCCGCCAACCTCGCGCGCGCGCTGAAGCATATCGGCAAAGGGGAAGGCGGTCTCAGCCTGATCTGCCGTGAGGCAAACAGCTTGGGGCTGGCGATGCTAGGTGGCCAATCGCTCGACTGGGCGCTGAAGGCCCTCACACACCGCGATGCCGATGCCGCCATCGTGCTGGAAAATGACCTCTACCAGCGGGCACCGACGCATCGCGTCGACGAAGCACTAGAGGCAACCGATACGCTGATCGTGCTTGATCACCAGCGTACGGCCACCATGGCGCGCGCTGACATCGCCTTCCCCGCGGCGAGCTTTGCCGAAGGGGATGGCACGCTGGTCAATCATGAAGGACGCGCGCAGCGCTTCTTCCAAGTCTACGATCCGCGCTACTACCGCCCTGAAGACATGACGCACGAAGGCTGGCGCTGGTTGCGGGCCCTGCACGCAACGTTGGAAGAGCTGCCGACCGACTGGAACGTGCTGGACGATGCCACCCGTGCCTGCGCGCAGGCCAATCCGCTGCTTACGGGGATTGTCGAGGCGGCTCCGAATGCGGAGTTCCGTATTAAGGGCCTCAAAATATCTCGTCAGCCGCACCGTGCCAGTGGTCGTACATCGATGCGCGCCAATATTGATATCAGCGAACCGCGTCAGCCGCAGGACCCCGATTCCCCGCTGTCCTTCTCGATGGAAGGCTACAATGGCTATCAGATCCCGCGTAGCGAAGTACCGTTCGCTTGGGCACCGGGCTGGAACTCGCCGCAAGCCTGGAACCGTTTTCAGGACGAAGTGGGCGGCCATCTGAAAGCCGGTGATCCGGGTGTCCGCCTGATCAGTGCGCCGACCGATGCGCAGGGCTATTTCACTGATATTCCCAACCCGTTCCAGCTGCGCTATGACCGTTGGCAGGTCGTGCCGCTCTATCACCTGTTCGGCAGTGAGGCCATGACGGCCCGCGCTCGTCCGATTCAGGAGCGGATGCCGAATGCCTATGTCGCGCTCGGCCACGACGATGTTGAGGCGCTGCATCTTGAGCCTAGCGCCAAGGTCCAGGTGACGATCGGTCGCCAGCAGTTCAATCTGCCGCTGCGCGTTAGCGAGCACATGCGGCGCGGAGCCGTCGGGTTGCCCATCGGTATCGACGGGCTGTCCATTGATTTAGCAGGCCGCCTGGCCGGACTCGAGCAGGAGGTACAGGCATGATGAGCATGAACTGGGTCACGCCCGAGATGCTGGATGTCGGCACGCGCGTGCTGCAGGCCATTCTGATTCTGCTGGCGGCCGTCATTATCGGCGCGTACATGAGCTTTATCGAACGCCGCGTGTTGGGGCTGTGGCAGGATCGCTACGGACCCAACCGCGTCGGCCCGTTCGGGTCGCTGCAGCTGGTCGCTGACATGGTGAAGATGTTCTTCAAAGAAGACTGGATTCCGCCCTTTGCCGACCGCCTGCTGTTCCTGCTGGCCCCGATGATTTCGATGGGCACGCTGATCCTGGCCTTCATGATCATTCCCATCACGCCCACGCTGGGGGTCGCCGATTTCAGCATCGGCTTACTGTTCTTCATGGCGATGGCGGGGCTCAGTGTTTATGCGGTGCTGTTCGGCGGCTACGCCAGCGACAACAAGTTCGCTCTGTTGGGAGCAATGCGTGCCTCAGCCCAGACCATTTCCTATGAAGTGTTCCTTGGCCTGTCGCTGATGGGCGTTGTGGCGATGAGCGGCTCGTTTGATTTGCGCACCATCGTTGAAGCCCAGCGCGGCATGTGGAACATCGTGCCCCAGTTCTTTGGCTTCGCCACTTTCCTGATCGCGGGTATCGCCGTTATCCACCGTCACCCCTTCGACCAGCCGGAAGCTGAGCAGGAGCTGGCCGATGGTTACCATATCGAATATTCCGGTATGAAATGGGGGATGTTCTTCGTCGGTGAATACATCGGTATCACCATGATTTCGGCGCTGATCGTGACGCTGTTCTTCGGGGGCTGGCTCGGCCCTTGGCTGCCACCGTTCGTGTGGTTTGCCCTCAAAACCATGTTCTTCATGATGTTCTTCATCCTGCTGCGTGCCTCGCTGCCGCGCCCGCGCTATGACAAGGTGATGAGTTTTGGCTGGAAGATCTGTCTGCCGGTCACACTGATCAACCTGCTGGTCACGGGTGTCGTTGTGCTGTGGAACATGCCGGGTTCGGCGGGCTGAATAGGATGCAAGGGAGGAAAGCAAGATGATCCGATTGCTGAAGGGCATCTGGAGCCAGCTGAGAACGCTGTTCATGGTGTTTATGCACGCGTTCCGCAAGCGTGAAACGCTGCAGTATCCTGAAGAGAAGGTCTATCTGCCGCCGCGCTATCGCGGTCGCATCGTACTGACCCGTGATCCTGACGGCGAGGAACGGTGCGTGGCTTGCAACCTGTGTGCCGTAGTTTGTCCGGTGGGCTGCATCGCGCTGCAGAAGGGCGAGAAAGAAGACGGTCGCTGGTACGCCGAGTTCTTCCGCATCAACTTCTCGCGCTGCATTTTCTGTGGCCTATGCGAAGAGGCCTGCCCGACATCGGCTATCCAGCTGACGCCGGATTTCGAGCTGGGCGAGTACCGTCGCGCCGACCTGATCTTTGAGAAGCGCGACCTGCTGATCGCGGGCACCGGCAAGGACCATGAGTACAATTTCTACAAGGTGTCCGGCCTGGCGATCGCCGGGAAGGGAAAAGGGGCGGCAAAGCAGGAAGCACGCCCGGTCGATGTCAAATCCCTGCTGCCTTGACGGGTAGCCAGAGCCACGCGAGGTCAAATCGTGGAAGCTGCATTCTACATCTCGGCGATCATCGCCGTACTGGCCACACTTGGGGTGGTCATCAACACCAACCCTGTGCATGCGCTGCTCAATCTGGTGATCTCGCTGATCGCCGTGGCCATGATCTTCTTCGCACTGGGAGCCCCCTTCGCTGGCGCGCTGGAAGTGATTGTTTATGCCGGCGCCATTATGGTGATGTTCGTGTTCGTCATCATGATGCTGAACGTGGGCAAGGACGCCGTGCTGCAGGAGCGGCGCTGGATGTCGCCCAAAGCGTGGCGATTGCCCGGCATCATGTCGGCCGTACTGCTGGTGACGCTGATTAGCATGTTAGTGCTGCACGGTAACGGTCAGCCGCTCGGTAACGAAATTCAGGGAGCCTCGAAGGTCGGTATGGCGTTGTTCGGTCCGTACCTGATTTTGGTCGAACTGGCGGCGTTCTTGCTGCTGGCAGCCCTGATCATTGCTTCACACATCGGCCGCCCGGATGCGACCGTCGCCGTCGAGGCCGAAGAGGACACCAACGCACGCGCAGACGAGCAAGGAGAAGCCTCATGACCGCACGTCACGCAGGCATGAATCCGCCACGGGTATCGCAACGGCACGGGGAGGGCGTATGAACAACGCATTGCCTATCGAGCACGGCCTGACGCTGGCCCTGATCCTGTTCGCGATTGGGGCGACCGGACTGGTGGTCAGACGCAACATGGTGTTCGTGTTGATGTGTCTCGAAATCATGATGAATGCCGCGGCGCTGGCCTTCGTGGTGGCCGGTTCCGCTTGGCAGCAACCCGACGGACAGGTGATGTTTATTTTCATCATCACGCTGGCCGCCGCCGAAGCCAGCATCGGTCTCGCGCTGCTGATCCAGCTGCACCGCCGCTGCCGGACCCTTGATATCGACGCCGTAAGTGGGATGAAAGGATGAACCTACTCTATCTCGTGTGTCTGCTACCGCTGCTGGGGTCACTGCTATTGATGGTGTTCCGGCACATGTCACACCGTGCGGCGACCGTGATCGGCGTTGGCTCTGTCGTGCTGTCGGCATTGGTGACGGCGGGCATCGACACGGCCTGGCTGATGCAGGACCACCGCGTAGCGTGGTCACAAACGCTGTGGACGTGGATGTCGGTCGACAACTTTCAGGTGCCGATCACGCTCCGATTGGACGGCCTCTCGCTGACGATGATCAGTGTAGTGACGGGCGTCGGTGCCCTGATCCATCTGTTCGCTTCGTGGTACATGACGGAAGATCAGGAAGCCAACCCGGGTTATCTCTACACCCGCTTCTTTGCCTGCATGAACCTGTTCGTATTCAGCATGCTGATGCTGGTGCTGGGCGACAACCTACTGGTGCTGTTCTTCGGCTGGGAAGGTGTCGGGGTGTGCAGTTATCTGCTGATCGGTTACTACTACCGTGACAAGGCCAATACATGGGCGGCTTTCAAGGCGTTCATCATGACCCGCCTCGGCGATATCTTCCTTGCCATCGCGATGTTCCTGATCTGGGCGCACTTTGGCACGCTCAACATGCAGGCTGTGCTGGACAAGGCGCCCGCGGTGTTGGGGCATCACCGAGCGTTGGCCGAGCTGATCGCGTTGCTGATGCTGGGTGGGGCGGTCGGTAAGTCGGCCCAGCTGCCACTGCAGACGTGGCTGGCCGACGCCATGGCTGGCCCGACGCCGGTCTCGGCGTTGATTCACGCGGCGACCATGGTTACGGCAGGGGTTTACCTGATTGCGCGTATGCATGGCATTTACGAGCTGGCCCCGTTCACGCTGCAACTGGTGGGCGTGATCGGTGCGGCCACGCTGGTGATGGCCGGGCTGTCAGCGCTGGCGCAGACCGACATCAAGCGCATTCTGGCCTATTCGACCATGAGCCAGATCGGTTACATGTTCTTGGCGCTGGGGGTTCAGGCGTGGGACGCGGCAATCTTCCACCTGATGGTGCATGCCTTCTTCAAGGCGCTGTTGTTCCTTGCCTCCGGGTCGGTCATTGTGGCCTGTCATCACGAACAGAACATCTACAAGATGGGGGGACTGGCGCGCCAGCTGCGGCTGCCATGGATCAGCTTCTTGCTTGGTGGATCAGCGTTGTCGGCGTTACCTATCTTCACTTCGGGTTTCTATTCCAAGGATGAGATTCTCTGGCTGTCCGTGGCATCGGGTCACACGGTGCTGTGGCTGGCAGGTCTGTTCGGCGCACTTCTCACCTCAATCTATACCTTCCGCCTGATTTTCGTGGTCTTTCACGGTGAGTGCCGTACGCGCGCGCATGCGCCGCATGGCATATCTCATGCATTGCCTTTATGTATATTGGCGATCCTATCGACCGTTGTGGGCGCCATGATCGTTCCTCCGCTGAGCGGTGTGTTGCCGACGCTCGACCCCGAAGTTAGCGTGCGTGGACTGAAAACCGTACTCGAAGTGTTGTCTTCCGTCGTCGCACTGTTCGGGGTACTGCTAGCCGCCATCTTGTTCCTCGGCCAGCGTCGCCTGATCTCCACCATCGTCGAAACGCCATTCGGCAAGCGACTGTGGTGCTGCTTCCACTCAGCCTTTGGGTTCGATCGTCTTTATGACGTGCTGTTCGTCAGAAGCTTCTTGCTGCTAACGCGAGCACAGCAGATCGACTGGATCGATAGAATAAGCAACGGCCTCCAGAAGGCCGCGCTGGCATGGCCGCAGCGAGGCCATCAGGCGGACTGGATTGACATGATCTGTGACCTGGTGCCGTCGGTGGTTCGTTTGGGGTACCGAGCGCTGTCTGCAACGCAGAATGGACGACTGCGTCACTACGCAGCGACGTTCATCGCGGGAGCCACGGTAGTGACAGTACTGTTGATGTTGGGCTAACCACTTGAGGATTCAAACTCTATGCTGCTTCTCTGGCTCATTCTGATCCCGTTCATCGGCGGACTGCTGTGCTGGGCAACCGAGAACCTTGGGTCAAAGGTACCGCGTGCGATAGCCCTGCTGACAACGCTCCTTGTGCTACTGGTCTCGCTGATCCTGTTCCTGGATGGGGATTACCAGCTGAAAGCAGTGTCGCTGCATCCCCAGTGGACGCATGAGTGGACGGCACCGTGGATTCCCCGCTTCGACATCACCTTTAGCCTAGCGGTCGATGGGCTGTCTTTGTTGATGATCGCGCTGACCGGCTTTCTTGGCATCTTTGCAGTGCTGTGTTCGTGGCGTGAAATCAATCACCGCGTGGGCTTCTTCCACCTTAACCTGATGTGGATTATCGGTGCGGTTTACGGGGTGTTTTTGGCCACCGACCTGTTCCTGTTCTTCGCCTTTTGGGAAGTCATGCTGGTACCGATGTACTTCCTGATCGCACTGTGGGGCCACAGCAACGCCAACAAGACGCGCATTCAAGCTGCCACCAAGTTCTTCATCTACACTCAGGCCAGCGGCCTGCTGATGCTACTGGCGATCCTTGGGCTGGTGTATATGCACTACCAAGCCCGCCACGAGCTGACGTTTAACTACATCAAGCTGTTAGATACGCCGATGAGCGACACTGTTGGCATGATTCTGATGCTGGGCTTCTTTATTGCCTTTGCGGTGAAGCTGCCGATCGTGCCGCTGCATGGCTGGCTGCCGGATGCCCATGGTCAGGCGCCCACGGCGGGGTCAGTCGATCTGGCGGGGATTTTGATCAAGACGGCCGCGTACGGGCTGCTGCGCTTTGCACTGCCGCTGTTCCCCGTGGCTTCCGCTCAGTTTGCGCCAGTTGCGATGGTGCTAGGGCTGATCAGTATCTACTACGGTGCGATCATCGCCTTCTCGCAGACCGACATCAAACGCCTTGTGGCCTGTTCCAGCATCTCGCATATGGGCTTTGTGGTGATCGGTATCTACGCGGGTAGCCACCTTGCGCTGCAAGGGGTCGTGGTGATGATGGTGGCCCACGCCTTCTCGGCGGCGGGGCTGTTTATTGTTTGTGGTCAGCTGTTTGAACGCACCGATACCCGCGACATGCGCAAGATGAACGGTCTGTTCGGCCGCATCGGCGCCATGTCCGGCTTCTCGCTGGTACTGATCATGGCCTCGTGCGGGGTGCCAGGAACCGGTAACTTTATCGGTGAGTTTATGATCCTGTTCGGCAGCTTCTCGGACGCGCCGTGGATCGTGGCTATTGCCTGCGGTGGGCTGTTGTTCTCGGCGGTGTACTCGCTGATCATTATGCAACGCATCTACTTCGGCAAACCTGCCAGCGACAAGCCGCTCGAAAAGCTCAACTTCCGTGAGAGCGCGATGCTGTCGCTGCTGATCGCACTGTTGATCGCCACCGGTATTTTCCCGCATCTGGTGATGGATATCTCGGCACAGTCGATGACGGAAGTCGCCCACTGGTTCTCCCATACCACCCTGAGTCCGTAAGCGGAGTCGTCATGAACCTGACATCGACACATCTTCTGGCGATATCGCCAATGATCGTTACGGGACTGACCGTGCTGGTGGTCATGCTGGTCACGGCATGGCGGCGCAGCCACGCTGTTAGCGCGACCTTGACCGCCATCGGACTGGCGCTGGCCTTCGTGGCAACGCTGTGGGTGGGGTTCGGTAGCGTGCTGCCGCACGGCACGCATTCGCTGTCCGTCACGCCGGTAATGGTGGTCGATCGTTACTCGCTGATTTTCACCGGTATGGTGCTGGTGGGAGGCTTCTTCTGCACCCTGCTGGGCAAGACCTACTTCAACCGCTTCGACGATCATCCCGACGAGTTCTACATGCTGTTGGCCTGCTCGGTGATGGGGGCAATTCTGCTGGTCAGCAGCGTGCATATGGCTGCCATGTTTGTCGGGCTGGAATTGATGTCGGTACCGTTGTACGGCATGGCCGCGTTTACCTATCGCAACCGCAACTCGTTGGAAGCCGGTATCAAGTACATGGTGCTGTCAGCCTTGGCGACCACGTTCCTACTGTTCGGGATGGCCTTGCTCTACGCGATTAGTGGTTCGCTGCTGTTCAATGAGATCGGCGCACAGCCCTCGCTGCTCGGCTCCCGCTGGACGACTATCGCTGTCGGCATGATGGTGATTGGATTGGCCTTCAAACTGTCGGTCATTCCGTTCCACCTGTGGACGCCGGATGTCTATGAGGGCGCGCCGATGCCGGTCACGGCATTTTTAGCCACGGTAAGCAAAGTCGCGGTATTTGCGGCGCTGCTGCGCTTTATGATCAGCGCCCCCGTTGATCGCGACATTCTTTACAAGGTGCTGAGCGGTCTGGCGATCTTGTCGATGTTGGGCGGTAACCTGCTGGCGCTGCTGCAGAACAACCTCAAACGTATCATGGGCTATTCGTCGATCGCACACCTAGGCTACCTAATGATCGTCGTGGTGGCGCTGGGATGGCACAGCAGCCCAGCCGTTTCGTCGGCCGAAGCTGCGGCGCTGTATCTGGGCATGTACATGCTAACGGCGCTGGGTGCCTTCGCCGTTATGACGCTCGTGACCAGTCCTTACGATGGCAGCGACTACGCCCAGCTGTACCACTACCGTGGGCTGTTCTGGCGCCATCCGTATCAGGCGGCAGGGTTGAGCCTGATGATGATCTCGATGGCGGGTATTCCGCTGACGGCCGGGTTCGTCGGTAAGTTCTACGTCGTTTCTGTCGCGGTGGAAAGCCATCTGTGGTGGCTGGCAATGGTACTGGTGCTGGGCAGCGCGATCGGTCTTTATTACTACCTGCGCGTGATGATTACGCTGTTTCTTCCTGAGCGTACCGAAGAGGAAGGAGTGGGAGCCGAACGGCTCAAGGGTGCCAGCTGTGCGCTGGTTACGGCGTTCGTAGTGACCACCGTTGTCTGGATTCTGGGGCTGTACCCGACCCCGCTGATGAATCTAGTGGGCACGTTTTGAGAACATGAGCACTTCTGCTTTGAAGAAGCCTCTACCTTTTGGTGGAGGCTTTTTTCATGAAGGACGGAGAGCATTGTGGTCTTCAGTCCAAGCATGTCAGACGTGCTAGTTGTGCTATCCCTTTGCTTGCGCGCCTTATTTGGAGCCCCTGAGGTTTGGTGTAGTATGCAGCCTACCGTCTGAACTGAACTGCTGAGGGAAGGGGAAGATCGCATCGTCTCGGCAACTCAAAGGAAAAGCATCTGCGTGAGCAACCTCATCAATAAAGTGCGCGATATCATCGCCCAGAACGACAGCCCTGTTATGGTCATGCCGGACCGGCAGCGGGCACCGCTGTGGGATGTGCTCAATGCCGGCATGTCCGGTGTCATCATGTGTTGGGCGCTGCGTCTGCTGTGGGCCATCGCGGGGATCTGGTGGCACACCTCATGGTCGATCGGCATGCCTTCCGGCCTCAGAAGCTTCATCCATAGCTCTGCCAATGCCGGGTTGGTCATCGCTGTCGTGATGATGATACTTGCTCTGTGGATGGTCATCTTCCGTTCGTCCAGCGCGTGGCGCTGGGCCTATTTCGCCGTCGGTTTCATCCTGTGCTGTCTGATGGCTAAGATCGCGCTGGCCCTGTGTGTGGTGATCGTGATTGCGCGGATAGTGCTGTTTGTGCAGCAGCGCCATAGCGTGCCTCGCGTTGATGGCTGATTGATCGCGCTAGTGTCATGAAAACACCGCCTCTGTCCGTGTGATCGGTAGGGGCGGTGTCTTTTTACGGCGTCATGCTGGGAAGGAGCCGCTGTCACTGCCTATAGAACATCCCCTCTTCGTTGTGAGTGGGGCCGAGACGTAAGCGATATGAGCATTTTTCCAGCCAGATGGCGCTGTATTAAGTAAGGGGTTGAACGGGCGCTTTCTCACGCTTTTTCAGGCCCATGCCAAGATAGAGGCTCCATCTGTCGAATGCTGGCAGGGGCGCTGTTGTGAATTGATGGTACTGATGGATGCGCCCTTAAAAGGCTCGTGATTTATGGCGCGCTTGGCGCGAATGAAAAATGTGTTGTTTGGTTATGCAGCGATCGCATAAAAGCCTTGCGCCAAGTGTGGTAACGTCTGGAGTATCCCCATCCGCTTTCCATTCAAGAACAACCAGGTTACGGATCATCTTATGAAGACCTTAGAGTCACTTGCTGTCCATGCCAGCGATACGCCCGATGAGTTGGGGGCTGTCGTTCCGCCGCTCTACACCTCTACCACTTTCCGTCAGACTGCTCCCGGCGAGCCTGGCCCGTACGAATATGCGCGCATGGCCAACCCAACCCGTGCGATGCTGGAAAAGACGGTAGCGACGCTGGAAAACGGTGCGCACGGCTTTGCCTTCGCCACCGGTCTGGCTGCCTGCTCGACGGTGCTGGACTTGCTGGACAAGGACGCCCACCTGATCGCGGTTGACGATCTGTACGGCGGCACGCGTCGCCTACTGGAGAAGGTCCGTCAGCGTACGACGGGTCTGACCGTTAGCTATATTGATCCAGCGGATCTGGCCGGTATTGAAGCGGCCATCCGTCCCAATACCCGAATGATCTGGGTCGAAACGCCGACTAACCCGCTGATGAAGATGGCTGACCTGTCTGCCATCGCCGCTATCGCGAAGCGCCATAAGCTGATCAGCGTGGTGGACAATACCTTTGCGACCCCGTGCCTGCAGCGCCCGATTGAACACGGGTTCGATGTCGTGCTGCACTCTGCCACCAAGTACTTGAACGGCCATTCCGATGTCGTGGCGGGCGTTGTCGTCACCAGCGCAGATGCTCCAGAAGTTTCCGAGCGGCTGGCTTTCTTGCAGAACGCTGTCGGTAGCGTGCTCGACCCCTATAGCAGCTTCATGACCGTGCGCGGCATCAAGACACTGGCGATTCGCATGGAGCGCCATAGCGAAAATGCGCTCAAAATCGCCCACTGGCTTGAAGCGCAGCCGGGCATCAAGGCCGTTCACTACCCTGGCTTAGAAAGTCACCCGCAGCATGCGCTGGCCAAGCGCCAGATGCGTGCCTTCGGCGGTATGATCTCCGTTGAGCTAAACGGTGACAACGACTATGTACGCCGCGTTGTTGCGCGCCTGCGCATCTTCACGCTGGCGGAAAGCCTTGGGGGTGTTGAAAGCTTAATCTGTCAGCCCAGCGTGATGACGCACGCGGCGATGTCCCCTGAACAGCAGCGTGAAGTGGGCATCACGCCGCAGTTGCTGCGCCTGTCCGTTGGGATCGAGAACGCCGATGAGCTGATTGCCGACCTGGCACACGCCTTCACTGAATGACGTTTGTTTCCTCTCGTTGGCGTTGATCTACGCTGACATTTATGTACAGCCGATGTGCGGCCTTGGCTAAAGCCAACCGCGCATTGGCTGCGTATCCTTCCCTCTATCGCATTAGCACTACACTACGGAGAGGCCTTGGAGCGGCCATCCAACCGCGCTCATAAGGGAGAATACATGCGCCGCGATCATCTCGATGAAAAAGACAGTCACGCACTGCCGCGTCCGATGCTGAAGCGTGGAGCGACCATGCTGTCCCTCGCTGCGGTTATCTTCGCGCATATCCTGTATGTGATCGCGATCACGCCCAATATGCATGCCTACGTCATTTTGATTGAATTTATACCCTTCATCATTTGCGGCGTTGTTGGCACCATCCAGGCGTTGAATAAAGCCAATTGATAATAAACGGCAACGAGTATCGCGCATTGATCTGGTATCGAGCAGTCGAAATATAAATAGGAAGGGCAGGGATATGAAAAAGCCATTACCGCTGGATATCGGCAATATCATCGCATTGTCGTTATTTTCCATCCTGACGGGAATCAGTGTCATTTCAACCGTATTCATGCTGCTTTTTCTGTATCAAGTTGGCGCATGGGTGTGGCTCGGCATAAGCGGTATTTTGACGGGTATATTGGCCATAGCGCGGTGCAGGCTGCACGCGTTCTACTCAGCACTGATCCCTTTTGGCATTGTCGCCGGCATCATCATCGGGTTTTGTGGGCCAGCCGACTGGATATGGCAAAGTGGCTTCCGGTTGTTCTGATGAGCACACATGCCCGTCATGGATAGCGCGATGCGCAAGTGCAGAATTGATGATCTACAAAGATTGATAACCTACAAAGAGAGATAAGCAATATGGGCCGCCCATGTTGCTTCATGCAGGGAGACACAATATGACGATGCAGCATACTCACAGTGCAGCCGTAGCCACCGATGCTCGTCCGCTGAAATACCGTAAAGGCATCAGCCTGCTGCTAGGTATCGTCGGGGCGGGGGTTCTTGGCAGCGTCGTCGCAGCGCTATTGCAGCTGTTGATCCAGATCAAAGGGATTGAGACGGCATTTCTGGCCAGCGTGCCATGCTTCCCGATTCTGCTGATCTGTTTCGACCGTCACCGCATAGCCGCGCGCCGTCGTTTTTCCTTTGCGCTCGGTATCGCGCTGGGACTGGCGGGCGGCTTCTGGTGCGGCGCTCACGCCGTGCAGTACGTTACGGGGACTATCTGATAACGCAGCGATGATGTTCTCGCGGTGATCAAAAGGGAAGGCGCTGTATGGGCCTTCCCTTTTTCAATGCTGGGGGGTGAGGATCAGGCGTCGCCGTTTAGCTGTGCCAGCAGTGCAGGAAGCTCGCGGACGTGGTTCAGCCGGTAGACCCCCTCGGGGCACTCGTGGTGCTGATCGTGCACGTCAATCCAAGCCGCCTTCATGCCTGCACCGTGTGCAGCGAGGGCATCGTGCGCCCACGAGTCGCCGACATGAATAGCATCTTCGGGACGAATGTCATCGCCCAGCGCTGCCAGTGCCGCGTGGAATACCTTGGGTGAGGGTTTAGACATGCCCAGTTCGCCGGCATTGAAGATGGCGTCGAAATGACGCCCGAGCGGTAGGCGGCGCATATCAACATTGCCGTTGGTGATGACCGCCAGAGGGTAGCGCTTCGACAGCGTTTCAAGCAGTGCTTCGGATTCTTCGTACGGTTCGATCTGATGGCGCAGCGCCAGCATGTAGTGAATGGCACGCTCGGTGAGTTGCGTTGCCAGTGGCTCTTCAATGCCCTGTTCTCGCACGATCTGATGCAGTACGCGACGGCGCACTTCGGTGTGATCGCCACGCACATCCGGGTGAGCTTCCGAAAAGGCCTGGCGGCGGCGCATGTACTCATCTAGCGGCACACGCTGTGCGTGGTGGATTTGATCATCCAGCCATTGGTAATGGGCGGGTTCAAGGCGAGCCATGACCGGGGCGTTATCCCACAGCGTATCGTCGATATCGAAGGTAATGGCTTTTATCGTCATTGCACTCACTCGTTCCTTAAATGGATCTGGTTGGTGGTGAAGGGGGCTTCTTCCGCGCACCGTGTGGTGTGTCGGCCATGTTTTGCGGCAGCATGAGGCACCCGACAGATACCAAGCGCTGATCTTTGCCGTAAACGATCGGGTGAAGCATGCGAATGGCACAGATCATGCACGTTGAACCATTTGTCTGCCAGCGATAATGCCAGGTCACAGGTGCACTATGCTTCGCGTATCATCCTCTAACTATCTTGAATCGAGGGGCGTTATGCGATGACGCGGCGTGTTTTCGCGCTCGTCTGGTGTGTAATAAAACTGTTGCCTGTGTAACAAATAATGCTACATGGCAGGCAAAAATGTTTTATCATGCGCGCCTGCGCAATTCCTGACATGTCTTGTACAGGATCAGCCTTTCACTACCCAGCAGCAGAGAAACTTGCCGTGCGACCGATAAGATCCGCTCTTCTTGCGTTTTCACTTTCCTTCCTTGCCGCGTGCAGTACGTCGACGCCAGCGCCGACAACACCTGACAAAGGTGATGCGCCGAAGCGCATAACGATTCTGCACACCAACGATCATCATGGCCGTTTTTGGCACAACGATCACGATGAGTACGGCCTGTCCGCTCAGAAGACCGTGGTCGATGCCGTACGAGCCGAAGTGGAAGCGCAGGGTGGCAGTGTACTGCTGTTCTCGGGTGGCGATATCAATACCGGTGTACCGGCTTCCGATATGCAGGATGCCGAGCCTGATTTCAAAGGCATGCGCATGATTGGTTACGATGCCATGTCGCTGGGCAACCATGAATTCGACAATACGCTGGATGTACTGCGCAAGCAGATCGAATGGGCCGGTTTCCCGGTGCTGTCCGCCAACATCTATCGTAAAGGCACTAACGAGCATGCCTTCCAGCCGTACGCGATCTTCGAACGCCAAGGGCTGAAGATTGCCGTGATTGGTTTGACGACGGAAGACACCTGGAAATTCAGTGATCCGACGCATACCGAAGGACTGGAATTTCGCAGCACGCAGCAGGCCGCGCGTGACGTCATCGCTGAGCTGAAGAAAGACGTTCACCCTGACGTCATCATTGCAGTGACCCATATGGGCCACTACCCGAACGGAGAGCACGGCGTTGCCGCACCGGGCGACGTTGAGCTGGCGCGTGCCATGCCGGAAGGCGATCTGTCGATGATTGTCGGCGGTCACAGCCAGAACCCCGTCTGCATGCTGTCCGAGAACGTACGTGATCTCAACTACGTACCGGGTACGCCCTGTGCACCGGATCGTCAGAACGGCACGTGGATCGTTCAGGCCCACGAGTGGGGCAAATACGTAGGCCGTGCCGACTTCGTCTACAAGGATGGCCAGTTCGTGCTGGAGCACTACCAGCTGATCCCGGTCAACCTCAATCATGAGGTCAAGGACGAACAAGGCAAGCCGGTGCGCAAATACTACACTCACCGCATCGAAGAAGACCCGCAGATGCTGAACTTCCTGACGCCGTACCAGCAGCACGCTCATGCGATGCTGGAACGTCAGGTTGGTACCAGCGATCGTTCGTTCGGCGGTGAACGTCTGGAAGTTCGCGGTCGCCAGGCTCCGCTGGCTCAGTTGGTTCTGGCGGGTTATCTCGAATCCGTGCCGGGCGATCTGGCGCTGATGAACGGTGGTGGCATGCGTGATGCGCTGGAAAATACCACGATCCGCGTGGGTGACCTGTACCGTGTCCTGCCGTTTGGCAGCACCGTTGTACGTATCACCATGAACGGCCAGGAGCTGGCACAGTATCTGGACGCTGCCACAGCGATTCCGTCAGGCGCAGGTGGTTTTGCTCAGCTGCGTAAGGTTACCGTCGTGCAGAACGCCAAAGGGCTGGCGCGCTACCGCATCAACGGTAAACCGCTGTCCGCGAAGCGCCGCTATACGCTGGTGACCAATAGCTTCGTTGCACGTGGTGGCGATGGCTACCCGACGATTGATACCCATCCGACCTATGTGGATCGCGGCGTCATTGATATCGACACACTGATTCACTATGTCGAACATCACCCGGCGCTCAAAGTTAGCGATTTCACTCCGGAAAACCATTACTAATAAGCAGGGATGACCAGCGCGCATGCTCGCACGGACGCGCTGGCAACATTGCTCGACCTGAAAGCGCTCTCATTATTGAGAGCGCTTTTTTTGCGTACTGGTGATGTGTATTGTATCGCATGACGCATACCAAACCTGCGCACGCTTGAGAGCCTGTTAGCGTGGTACGGTTCGTTGCTGACAGGGGGTTAGTTCTGTACGGCCATGACCGAACCGCCGTCGACGCGCAGGTTCGCGCCGTTGATGAACGATGCCCGCTCGGATACCAGCAGTGCAATGGCGGGGGCCACTTCCTCAACCTGTCCTCGGCGCTGTTCCACGATGCCGGGGCGCTCTTCGGCCAGAAAGCTCTTCACCGCTTCGTCAAATGAAACGCCCTGCTCCTTGGCCCGCTGTTTCATCATGCCGTCGGTCATCGGGGTCTGGATGAATGCGGGCGCAACGGTATTGCACAGCACGCCGTGCTTGGCCTCTTCATAGGATAGCCCTTTGATGAAGGCCGCCAGTCCCGCTTTGGCGGTGTTGTAGACGGCTTCTTCCCAGTAGGGCTGCACGGTGTTTTCGGAGGTGATACAGACAAAACGCCCCCACTTGCGCTCCCGCATGGCCGGAAGGGTGGCTCGGGCGACGCGCACAGCGGACATGAAGTCGATCTGCCACGCTTCCAAATAGTCATCATCACTGAGCGTCAGCGGGTCGCCTTTGGCCCCGGTCACACCGGCTGTATGCACCACGATATCGATGTGGCCGAAGGTATGGCGAGCCTCGCTGACAACGGCATCGATGTCTTGCTGGCGCGTGACATCGGCAGCCAGACGTAACGTTTGCGCAGGCAGATCAGCTGTCTTTTCATCAAGCGCCTGCTGATCCAGGTCGCTCAGTACCAGCTTGACGCCTTCCTCGGCCAGCAGTCTAGCCGTAGCCAGTCCGATACCACCTGCTGCGCCAGTAATCAGCGCAACGCGATCACGAATTCCCAGTTCCATCTGGCGTTCTCCTATCCATGGTCGACGGTGGCTAGCGTAGCCACCGTCCTATTTTTACTGTGGCCGAATACCCCTAGATGTCCAGCCTCTCATCGTGAGGCAGCGCATTGATGTCGTAGTTCCGTAGTGGGGCATTAACACCGCTAAGCGGCTGGATATCCTGCTGTCACCGGTATCAGCAACCAAACGGAAACGTTATTCTTTTTGCACAAAACGTTTTTACGACAAGGGATTACAAGAGGAAGAGCAATGCGAGGGGGAAAACTATGTATAGGGATATTCCTGAGCTGTCTGTTAGGCACCGGAATCCCGTTGGGCATCGGTCTGAAGGTGCTGAGCGATCGGTTGCCAGAATCGTCTGCGGTAGCACCCACGCCGCCTGCCAAGGTCGCGCCGGTATACCCCGCCGTGCTGACAGGGCGGCCGAGCGTCGAACTGGGGGACTTTATTCTGTCGACGATGCCTGATAAGGAGAAAAGAAGTTCTAGGGAAGATGGGTGGGCATGGGTATGGCAATCAGAGGCGCAGCATATTGCGTGGAGTGCTGAGCTAGGGCCCAGTGCGAATGCGACGGAACGTGTTGGGGTTATGCGGATCCATGTGCTTGACGAGATAGCGACGGAGCTGCGCGAGACCAACCAAGAGCTAGGTTGGGATATCACGCTTTCTGCGTCGGGCAACCCGAAGTTTGGTGTTGAGAAAATTGAATTTTCACCGCACGACTGCTTCGGAATCTGGAATGGTGCCTGCACCTTCGAAACGTTGCCATCGCTCGCAAAAGTAGGCATCACTGCGCATCTGCAATGTATCCAGCGCTCTGTTTCAGGTGAGAATGCTACTTATCTCATTCATCGAGATGATAAAGAAGATCGCTTACTCTCTTGGGAGGTCACAGGAGGGTCGGGTGGGTATAGTCAGAATTGGTGGGTTGAGCCTTATTCTGTTGAAGCATTGAGCGCCGATTGCGGAGAACAAGACAATTCTCCGTTGCCTGAAGATATAGAAATGTCTTCTAGCAACCAGCCTGATATCGAGCGCTATCAGGCAATGGCTAATGAGGCACTCAAGGCGCTTTCTGCACGGGCGGCGGAGACCAAGGGCAAGCACTGTACGGTGCGCTTGGTAATGGACAGATGGGGTGCTTCCCTACCGGTGATTGATGTCTCGCGGGCTGGAAACGATGTGCCTCTGTGCGATGACGTGCTGAAGGTACTGGAGAAGGAGCAGTGGCCGGAATCGCTGTCGCAGACCGCCACGGTATTTGAGGTTACGGTCGGCACATAGCTCGGCGCGAGTGATAGCAGCGCTTCATGGTTGTCGCGGACGGTATCTTCCTAACGCAAGAAAGCGGCCCTCGGTAGGGGCCGCTTTTTCATTGGCCGCGTTTTAGTGAGCGGCTGGTGCCAGTGTCTTGGTAACGTTCTGAGTGGTCTGGTGGCTGATGCCCAGTGCGTCACGAATGGTGAAGAACAGGTCTGTCTGGTCGGTCAGTCCCAGTACGCGGCCTGCACGCGGGCCAGTGGCGGCTATGCGCAGCTGAGTACCGGTATGTTCCTGCGATCCTTCGGAAGCGGTGGCATAGCTCATCGCCATCACCGCGTTGTCATGCGTGCGCAGTGCCAGCGACAGCCCCGGCACCTTGCCATCCGTGGGGATGATCTGGCTGGAGTGGGCATGGTCGGCTGTCACGAGCACCAGCGTATCCGGGTGGGTCTTGGCGTAGGCCAGTGCCTCCTGAATCGCTTGGTCGAGGTCGACAACTTCACCGATCTGGCCGCATGGGTTAGCCGCGTGATCCTGTTTGTCGATGGATGCCCCTTCCACCTGCAGGAAGAAGCCGGTGGGGTTCTTGTCCAGCAGTGAAATGGCCTTGCGGGTCATTTCCTTCAGGCTGGGCTGGCTGTCGGGGCGTTCGGGGTTAGGTGTGCAGACCGCCGGAGGTGTGTCGAGGTGGCCGTTGTGCGTGGCTTTGGGGCCATCCCAATTGACCGGCATATCGTTGGCCGCGAACAGTCCTAGCACCGGCTGTTTCTGATCAGCCACCTTCAGTGCGCTCAGCTGAGCGCGGTCGCCGACGAGCTGATAGCCGCGAGCGCTGGCTTGATCAAGCAAGCTCTGGCCTTTCCACTGCCCCGCATGGGCTTGTTGTTCGAAGTAGGCGCGACCACCGCCGAAAATGATGTCTGGGCGAACGTTGAGCGACTGTTCGGCGATTGAACCAGCGCCCCCGTTTTCGAGTGCATCCGCTGCGCACTTCGCGGCGACTTCATCGGGGCCCTTGCAGCTGCGCAGGGCAACGTGCGCCATCAGCGCGGCGGGGGTGGCGTCCTGTACCTCTGCCGTCGTGACGTTACCAGTGGCCTTGCCGCTGGCTTTAGCCAGTTCCAGCAGCGTTGGCATTGGGCGGCCATTCACATCAACACCGATGGCCTTGTTGTAGCTTTTAGTACCGGTTGTCCAGCCGGTGGCCGATGCCGCTGAGTCCGTCACGTAATCCGGGCGGTGGGTCGTGCGGTCGAGCGAGAACGTGGTGTACTGGCCGGTGAAGGGGAAGGCATCCAGCCCTTTAAAACGGCCCGCAGCGCCTTCGGCGTAGTTGCGAGCAGACGTGATTTCCGAGTCACCCATGCCGTCTCCGATAAAAAGAATGACATTGCGTGCCTTCTGGTCGGAGAACGCCTGGCGAATCTCGTCCTGCGTGATGTGATAGCCGCGGCGTGCGGCGCCCTGTGCATCGACGGGGCCGGATACGGAAGCGGCCTGTGCGAGCGAGGCGGCAAGAAGCGTGCCGCAGAGGGTAAGGCTGGGAAGGGCAAAGCTGGAAAGATGTCGTGCCATCATGAGTCAGGATTCCCCGAAACGCTGTGAGTGCGGTTGTTATCCTCCGCGGGACCGCCAGTGCTGCCCGAGGAGTGCCCAGACACAGTTGCATGGGCAGATGACGTTTTCGTGACCGCTGGATGACATTCTGATGACAGTCGATTGCCGTCCTTTGGAGCTGATTTAGAGAGGGGCTTCATCGTGCCTTATATTTTTCTTATCTAAGGTGATGGCAGACTGTTTTATTGGCTGATGGCGCTGTTTTTCATAAAGAATTTTCTGCTTGTTGATCACTTTTGAGTGTTTTTAGGCGTTCTGAGTGTCATTTTCATGACATAGCAGACCTTCCTGTTTTGAAATACATGCCCGATATAACGTGTTGAATAACAATAGTATTTATACGGGTGGCCTATAGCCCTTTAACAAAACTGTCATTTACTCGTCACTTACCTGTCATAAAACCGTCACCGTTTTGTCACATCGCCCTTCTAGATTCTGGTCATGAGATGCACAGGCGATGCCGCCTTCGGCCCCTGTCATGCCGTGATCACTTTTCTGGAGAACCGCCATGCTCAAGCGCACGACCATTGCTCTGACCATGTTGTTAAGCGCTCCTCTTGTTCAGGCCGCTCCGACGGTGACAGGTGCTGGGGCAACCTTCCCTTATCCGGTGTATACGCGCTGGGCGGATGACTACCAGGATGCCAAGAACGTTGCTATCAACTATCAAGGCATTGGTTCGGGGGGCGGTATCGCTCAAATTAAAGCACGCACGGTGACGTTCGGTGCTTCTGACGTGCCGATGAGTGCAGAAGACCAGCAGAAAGCAGGGCTGGTGCAGTGGCCGATGATCATGGGGGGCGTTGTGCCCATCGTGAACCTTGGCGCTGCTCTTGGAGGGAATTCGCTGAAGTTGGATGGCGAAACCCTCGCGGCCATCTATTCCGGTGATATCACACGCTGGAATGATGCCCGCATCAAGGCGCTGAACCCTGATATCAATCTGCCGGATCTGGCGATCACGCCGGTTCACCGCGCAGAGGGATCGGGTACCAACTATCTGTTCACCCACTATCTGAGTGAGGTCAGTCCGGCCTTCAAACAGAAAGTCGGTGAAGGTAATACGGTGCCGTGGCCTAACGGTATTGGGGCTCAGGCCAATGGGGGAGTGGCTTCACGTGTGCAAGGCACGGTCGGAGCCATCGGGTATGTCGAGTACGCTTACGCGCGCCAGAACAAGGTGGCCACTGTGGTGCTGAAAAACCGCGACGGTGGGTATGTGACACCGGGCGCAGACAGCTTCAGCGCCGCTGCTCGACATGCAGACTGGAAGAATGCACCAGGTCTGGCGTTGGTCTTGACCAACCAGCCCGGCAAGGACAGCTGGCCGATCACCGGGGTGTCTTACATCCTGATGCCAGTCAAACCTGCCGATGCTGCAGCGGCCAAAGAAGCCTTGGCATTCTTCAACTGGGCCTACGTTAGCGGCAAGGATACTGCCGCGGCATTGGATTATGTAGCAATGCCGAAGAACGTAATCGACCAGGTGGAGCATGATGTCTGGTCGAAAATCACGGACGGCAGTACGCCGCTGTGGCCGGCCCAGTGATCTGCTGAATATCCGTCCCCCTGGCGGTAGTGTGGGCCGGGGGACGGGTACTCAGATAGCGAGCGCTGACCCGAACAGATGAACGTTATCGCCTCTGTCGGGCCAGTGTCTGCATCTGCCTTAAGGCGTCAAGCAGGAGTGATGGAATGATGACACGGCGAGCACCCAGTAAGAGAGGTGATCGTGTGCTGGCACTGACAACCGGGGCTGCCGCATGGAGCATCCCGGCCTTGTTGGTTGCCTTATTGCTGTCGCTGGCGATTGCAGGATGGCCTGCGCTGAGCCAGCACGGAATGGAATTCATTACGGGGACCGTCTGGGCGCCCGTTCAAGGCCAGTATGGTGCGCTTCCGGCGCTATACGGCACCGTCGTAAGTTCCCTTATTGCTATTGCACTGGCTGTGCCCGTTGCATGGGGTGTCGCCAGCCTGCTGACCGAATGGTGCCCTGTCAGGCTGGCCCGCTTTATTGGCTCGCTGATCGAACTGCTGGCTGCCGTACCGTCTATCGTCTACGGCATGTGGGGCAGCATGGTGCTGTGCCCGTGGTTGCAGCGACTGTTTCCCTCGATATTCCCCGCGGGGTCAGGCATCGCTTCTGCCGGTATCGTGCTGGCATTGATGGTCACCCCGTTGATTACCGCCATGACGCGCGATGCGATGCAACAGGTATCACCGCTAGTGAAAGAGTCCTGCTATGGGCTGGGCGGCACATCGTGGGAAACATTGCGCCATGTAGTTTTCCCATCGATTCGCCGCAGCTTGGCGGGGGCGATTGTACTGGGGCTTGGCCGCGCACTCGGCGAGACCATGGCGGTGTCGTTCGTGATCGGTAATAACGTCTTCCTGAGTATGTCACCGACGCATCAAGGTACCTCCATCGCCGCCCTGATTTCGTCGCAGTTCTCCGAAGCCGATGGCAGCCAGCGTTCCGCGCTGCTGGCCTTGGGGCTGCTGCTGTTCATCATCACTACAGTGGTGCTTGCCATTGCTCGCATGATTCAGCGAGGAGGAAAACAGGCATGATGACCTCAACCTCACGCTATCAACGCCGTCGTATCGTCAACCGCATTGCTTGGCTGGCCTGTCTAGGCGTTACAGGCCTGTGCTTGGTGGCCTTGGGGGCCATCCTTTTCCAACTGCTGTACAGCGGACTGCCGAAGCTGTCGCTTGAGGTCTTCACCTCTCGTACCCGCGCCAGTGGCGGTGGGTTGGGAAACGCCATTATCGGCAGTTTGACTATGACCCTACTCGGCACCCTACTGGGTACCGTGGTCGGCATGGCGGCCGGTAGCTGGCTGGCCGCAAGCCGCTCTCGCTGGTCGGGGCTTATCCGCTTTGCCAGCGACATGCTGTTGTCTGCACCGTCGATCATCATCGGCCTGTTCATCTATGCATTGGTGGTACTGCCAAGCGGTGGGTTCTCCGGCTGGGCGGGCAGCATCGCACTGGCGATCATCATCCTACCGATGGTCATTCGCTCGACTGAAGACATGCTGCGGCTGGTGCCGGCACCCACGCGCGAAGCGGCCTATGCGCTCGGTGCGCCGCGTTGGAAGGTGCTGACTTCGATCAGTTTCCGCATGGTGATGCCGGGCATTATCACGGGGATTTTGCTGGGCTGTGCGCGTATCAGTGGAGAGACCGCACCGCTGATCTTCACCTCCCTCAATACCAACCAATGGAACTGGTTCCGCCTGTCGGATGCCATGCCTAACCTGCCGATGACGCTGTATCAAAACATGACGCTGACAGGGTATGACATGGACAAGGTCGCGCTGGCTTGGACAGGGGCACTGCTGATGACGCTGATGATTCTGGTACTGGGCATCGTGTCCCGCCGCCTGGCACGTACCTCATGATCACGACCCAACGAAACGAACAGCAAGGAACTATCATGTATAACCCGCAGCGTTTCAGTACTGACGATCAGCAGGTCGTGTCACTTGATCCCTCTTTCGGCGACCGTTGCGGCAATTCCAGCGATCGACCCCACAATAAAGAAGAGCGCACTGTTATGGCGACACCTCTCGAACAGACCAACGATGCGGGTGCATTCAAGCTGGGCATTCGCGACCTGAACTTCTATTACGGCGACTTTCACGCGCTGAAGGATATCTCGCTGGACATTCAGGAACGCCAGGTAACCGCATTCATTGGCCCGTCTGGCTGTGGTAAGTCGACACTGCTGCGCTGCCTCAACCGTATCCACGAGCTGTATCCGAACATGCGTTGCGAAGGGGATATTCTGCTTGACGGTCAGAACGTGAACAGCCCCGACGTTGATGCCGAACTGCTGCGCATGCGTGTCGGCATGGTGTTCCAGCGCCCTACGCCGTTCCCGATGTCGATTCGCGATAACGTGGCTTTTGGCGTTAAGCTGCAGGAAAAAATCTCTCGCAGTGATCTGCAGGAGCGCGTCGAATGGGCGCTGCGCAAGGCCGCACTGTGGGATGAAGTGAAGGACAAGCTCAACCAGCCGGGGCTGTCACTGTCTGGCGGTCAGCAGCAGCGCTTGTGCATCGCACGTACCATTGCCACTAAGCCAGACGTGATTCTGCTCGACGAACCGACGTCAGCACTCGACCCGATTGCGACCGGTCATATTGAAACGCTGATTCAGGAGCTGGTGCAGGAGTACACCATCGTCATGGTGACCCACAACATGCAGCAGGCCGCGCGTATCTCCAACCGCACCGTGTTCATGTACATGGGCGAGATTGTCGAAGCGGGGCTGACCGAACGGATGTTCTCCAACCCCAGCGATCCACGTACGCTCAATTACATCCAGGGCCGCTTCGGCTAATTAGGTTGCTGGATAGCGCAAGGTTTCGGCCAAGGGCCGACCGGGGGGAAGGGCAAGGACGCCTTTCCTTGAAGCCAGAGGCGATGCAATGGGCATCGCCTTTTTTAATGCTTTACATTTCTATACAGTTGGTTATTTTAAAATGAGCTGAAAACTTTTACTTTTGGGGTGAGAAGATGGGAGATAATACTAAAAAAGGTGCTAATTCTGGGGTGAATGGAGGAGCCGGATATTCTTTTCAAAAAGTTTGTATTATTAAGTTAATGTTTGATAATTTTGAGATGTTTTCTTGTTCTGATAACGATTATTTTATTTATGTAGAGCATCATGATGATTTTTTATTTGTTTATTTAGATAAAAATAATAGGTTGTACAAGTTAGAAAGCTACCAAGCTAAAAAATCGTCTAAAAAGTGGACTATATCTAATGATTTTATAACGATTGTCAATGATATTATTTCGGTAGGTATAAACATAGATGAAGATAATTCTTTAGAAAAATCTAAAGAATATGGTCATAAGCTTTACTTTATAACAAACGAAGATGTTGAATTAAGCGTTACAGTTGATGTTACGGTTGATAAGAAGAAAAAAAAGAAAAAGCATGTCAAAACAGTGAATTGCGCAAATCATACGTGTTCTTATATTGAATTGGATGATTTGATAAAAAATAGAATAGAAAAAGAACTGTCGCTATTGAATAATGCCGATTCTAACCAGATCAGAAACGTTCATTTTAAGCGTATAGATTTGCCTAAACAATACAAGGAATGGAAAGATAATTTGGTGGGAGCATGTTATAGATTGCTTGGAAAAAAAGTTGAAGATCATAATGCAGTGATTGATACTTTAATGTCTTTACTTTCAGATGTTGAATTGAAATACAATAACAGGGGGGAGATATTACTCTCCGATGAAACAAAAAGGCTGAGCAAAAAAGATATTGACCACGCTTTTAATATATTTGAAATTAGAAAGAAAAGTTTCGCTTTTTGGCGTGAAAATGCTATGCAACTTTCAAAACAATTAAAAATATCCGTAACTTCACAACATCGATCAATAGCTTATATAAATATTTTTTTTGATCTATTTAAAGACAATCGGCAAGTTGAGTATAGAAAAATATATAAATTTGTCCGAGAAAATCGTCATGTAGATGATAACCACTATTCTGTGATAGATTGTATTAAAGAACTTTATGAGTCTTTTATAAGCAAAGAGACTTGTAGTTTACCTAATGATAAGGTTGCATTTTCAATAATTGCTGCCTACGTAGAAACGAGAAAATTACATGATTAATATTGTTATAAAAAACATTTTTGTATACTCTTTCTCTACAGAAAAAGTTTTTGATGCTGAATTTGGTAGGTCAGTTAATATAATATATGGTAAAAACACATCAGGTAAAAGTACTCTCATACAGTCTATATTATATTCTATGGGTGTGAATGATTCTAAAGAAAATTTAAATGATATAATAGAAGAAGATGCTTTGTTTAGATTGGAGGTCGATCATGAAAAAGATGGAGTGCATAAAAGTGTAATATTTGTTCGGCATGACAATAGTCTTATAATATCTGTTTGTGGAGAAATCTCTTATAAGTTTAATGGAATAAATGCTAATAATTCAAAAGAACATATTAAGTATAAAGATATTTTTAGCAATATTTTTGGTTTTAATATGATGCTACAAAATAAAAATGAACTTGTGAAAGCTCCCGTAGAAGCGGCTTTTTTACCTTTTTATATTTCCCAGTCGGTCGGGTGGGTTTATTTGAAGGAATCTATAGGAGACTATAGATTTTATAAGGATTTTAATTGTGATTATGTGGATTACTATATGGGAGTGGATGGTAGTAATAATAATATTGAAAGATATTCTTTGGAAAAAGAAAAAGATGTATTAAATAAAAAAATAAGATTTTTATCGACATATAAAGAAGAAGACTCTTCTATTTTATTATCTGAAAAAATTGATTCGCGATTTAAGGGTGAAACCAATAAGTTTTTAGAGCATTTTAAAGAAAATTCTGAAGGTTTATCTGATCTTGAAGTTAAATATAGTGATTGTTGTAATGAGATGGCAGAAGTTAACGAGCGCAAAAAGATAATATATAAGATTATAAGGAATATAAAACTACAAAGGCCTGAGTTAGATAAATGTAATGTTTGTGGCCAATTTTTACCGAGTGGTATTGAGAGTTTATATTTTTATTATCAAGACATAAATGATGCTTTGACTCAGAAAAAAATTATAGGAGAAGAAATAAAAAAACTACAAAGCAAAATTAATAGTATTTCTGAAAAAATAAATACAAAAAATAAAGATAATGCAAAAAATTACAATTTGTTAATTGATAGTAGTGTTGATGATATTAGTTTTAAAGACTGGCTGGAATACAAGTCATCTATTGCTTTAAAAGATGAAATAAATAGAAGGATAATGTTGGCTGAAGATGAGCTGTCTGTAATAAATGATAAATTGAAATTAATAACGGGTGATAATTCTGTTGTCCGTAAAAGAAAAGAAGTTGAAAAGTCATTTTTAAAAATTTTTCTTAGTAAAGCAAGCTCTTTGGATGTTACAGTACCTAAGCAAGATAAATATAGAGATTTGTATGCTATAAGTTCTTTTCCATATCAAGGCGTCGAGCTTCATAAGATAATAATGGCCTATCATTTTGCATTTTATAAAATGGTTACTAGCATCAAAAAAAATCATCAATTTCCTTTTATTTTAGATGCTGTCTTTAAAGAAGATATAGATTATTATAATAGAGAGCTTATTTTAAAATTTTTAGGGGAAGAATCAAAATCAACCGGTCAAATGATCTTTTCTCTTGCTGAATGTAAAGATGATGATTTTCATGACCACTCAGAGCTATTTGATGTAAAAAAAATAGATAAAAAGTATTTTGATGAAAAAAGTTCAAAAATTTGTATAGGTGATTCTAAAAATACCAGAGCTTTTTTATTGAAAAGAAATCTGTCTGAGAAAGAAATTTATAAGTTGCAAGATTCATTGAAGAAATTAGATATTATATGATTGTTCTGACATTCTGATACGACAAGGCGGTCCTGTCTTTCGACAGGGCCGCCTTGTCGTATCAGGTGATACCCGAGAGGGGCCGCGATGGCCCGCGCTTACGGCATGTTGCGTCCGAAGTAGATCTCGTGCATTTCCTTCCACAGTAGATCGCTGATGCGTTGGCGCTCTGCATCACTCATGGCTTCGGGGCGTGCCTTGAACATGTAGTGATCGAGGTCGAAGTCCTTGAGCATCATCTTGGTGTGGAAGATGTTTTCCTGATAGACGTTCACATCGACCATGTCATACGACTGCTTCATGCTGTCAGGCATGAAGTTTTGAATGGAGGTGATGTCGTGGTCGATGAAGTGCTTCACGCCTTGGGTGTCGCGAGTGAAGCCGCGCACGCGGTAGTCGACGGTGACGATATCGGACTCAAGGGCGTGAATCAGGTAGTTCAGCGCGTTAAGCGGTGAAATTAGCCCACAGGTCGATACTTCGATATCGGCGCGGAACGTGCAAAGACCGCCTTCCGGATGGCTTTCCGGATAGGTGTGCACGCAGATATGGCTTTTGTCGAGGTGGGCGACCACGCTGTCCGGCAGTGGGCCGGTGTGTTCCGTGGTGTCGACCGTTTTTGGGTCGATCGGCTCTTCGCTGATTAGAACCGTAACGCTGGCACCCTGTGGTTCGTAGTCTTGGCGGGCGATGTTGAGGATGTTGGCCCCGATGATTGAGCAGGTTTCGCTCAAAATCTCGGTCAGTCGATCGGCGCTATAGCGCTCGTCGATATAGGCGATGTAGTCATCGCGTTCGGCCTCATTGCTGGTGTAGCAGATGTCGTAGATGCAGAAGCTCAGGCTTTTCGTCAGGTTGTTGAAGCCGTGCAGTTTCAGCTTATTCAATTCAGGTGCACCTCCAGGGTACATGTAAATGTGCGAAATAGATCATGTATGCCATGCCGGACATGGCGTCACGCGCGGTGGCGTGTGCCGTCAGTCGGCGTTGAGTGCGTTGAGCAGGTACTGCGGCAGAGCGAAGCTGCCGGTATGGATAGCCGGATTGTAGTAGCGGCAGGTCAGCTCGGCAGCGGCAAAGCGGGCTTGCAGTGTTTCAGCATCAATCGTGCGCAGGGACGCGTCGTTGCTGGCCCAGGCGAAGGTCATAATGCCGCCGTAGTAGGTCGGTACGGCCGCCTGATAGAACGTGACGTCGTCAAAGTACTGGCCGAGGCGAACATGACTGGTCACGGCTTCATCCTGCTGTAAGAAGCAGACGCCGTTCTGGGCCACGAAGATGCCGCCGTCATTCAAGCAACGCTTGCAGCCTTCATAGAACGCAGAGGTGAATAGGCTTTCACCGGGGCCGATGGGGTCGGTGCAATCCGAGATGATGGCGTCGAACGTCTCGTCGGTCTGGTTGACGAAATTCACACCGTCGTCGATCACCAGCGAGAAGCGCGGGTCGTCGTAGGCACCGTTGCTGTGGCGCGGCAGGTATTCTTTGCAGAAGCTGACTACGCTGGAGTCAATCTCAACCATGGTGATTTTCTCGACGCCTTTATGGCGACAGACTTCACGCAGCATGCCACCGTCACCGCCGCCGATGATCAGTACACGTTTGGCGTTGCCGTGGGCCAGCAGGGGCACATGGGTCAGCATTTCGTGATAGATGAACTCGTCGCGTTCGGTCGTTTGCACCACACCGTCCAGTGCCATGATGCGGCCCATCGCTTCGTTTTCGAAGATGATGAGATCTTGGTGTTCGGTGCGTTCGCGGTAAAGCTCGCGGTCGACGGTAAAGTACTGGCCGAAACCGGCGTGGAGCGTTTCATTCCATGTCATTTTGTCGGACATGTGATGACCTCCTGAAAGAGGGCCATACAAGAGATGGCTGAAGAGGGGGAACCCTCGCATGCTGTGAGCTTGAGCGCTTCAGCATGGCGCGAGGAAGTGCTCGCCCGGGAGGGGCGAGCGCGCAGTATAGCTGATTGGGGTACTGGGGCAATGGGCGCATTGCTGGAAGGGCGTCAGTGTTTGGATTGGGCCGTGATGCGCGCGATCAGTGCACGCAGCCAGTGTGTAGCAGGATCCTGATCCAGTGTCGTCGTCCACAGTAGTGATACGTCAGGCATGTCGAGGGTGAGGGGGATGAGCTGTTCGACCAGCCCAAAGCGTGGTCCGTAGCGCCGGGCTATGCGGGTCGGCAGTGTGCCTATTAGTGGAGCCGTGGCGACAGTATCGAGCACACTCAGAAAATCGGCGCTGGCGATGGCAACGTTAAGGCGATGGCCCACACGGTCAAGCGCTTCGCTTAGGCATCCCTGCAAATCGTCGCTCATTGTCACCAACGCATGCGGTTGTTGCAGATAGTCCTGCAGCGACAGGGGTGCCAAGAGGGAGAGCTGGTCAGGATTGAAGACACAGCTCAACGACTGGGCATACAGCATGTGCCGATGGTAGCGCTGTGCGGGCGGGTCGAAACAGCCTATGGCAAAGTCGATCGCTTGTTCGTCCAGCTGGCGGGCGACGTCCTTGCGCAGCACGATGCGGCTGTGCACGCGGATCTGCGGGGCTTCACTGCTCAGATGGGCGGCCAGCGTTGGCATGACCAGCGTTTCCACTTCTTTTGATACACCGATGCGAAACAGGCGCTGATCCGTGGCGGGGTCGAAAGCAATGGGCGCATGGATGGTCTGCTGGAGCGACAGTAAGGCCGCTTCTATCGCGGGGGCGATAGCGGTGGCGCGAACGGTGGGCTGCATGCGTGCGCCGACGCGGATGAACAGTTCATCCTGAAACAGCGTGCGCAGTACCGATAGGCTATGGCTCATCGCGGGCTGGCCAACCTTCAGGCGCGCAGCGGCCCGTGTCACGCTGCGATCGCGCATCAAGGCATCGAAGGCGATCAGCAGGTTGAGGTCAAAAGCACGAAGATCGAAATGGTTGATGGCGGTCATGTTTCGCATCGATTTCAAAAATGATAGGACATGGAATACGCTCCCCTGTAACGACCGTCAACCCGAGAGACCGCTATGCAGCCCTTGATGACCTTTCGCGTCGGTGACCTGACCGTCACGCGTATTCCCGAACAGCAGATGGACTTTGCCGATATCGGCACCCTGTTCCCCTATGACGATGCCGCGGTGTTGGCGCGCGACGTTGCTCACTGGGGTGACGCGTCCTACGATGCCGAACATCAGCGGCTGCGTCAGAGCATCCACTCGTGGTTGGTGCAGACACCCACTCATACGGTGCTGATCGACACGGGGTCGGGCAATGACAAGAACCGCCCCGGTGCGCCGATGTTCGATCATTTGCAGACGCCGTTTCTGGCCTATCTGCGTGAAGCCGGAGTGACGCCTGATGATGTTGATCTTGTACTGGCGACGCACCTGCATGCTGATCATGTGGGGTGGAATACGGCACTGCGCGATGGCCGCTGGCAGCCTACGTTCCCGCGGGCTCGCTATGTTTTCTCTCAGCGAGAGTTCGACTACAACGCGGCGCTGAGTGCGAACGATACGGCGCGCGTGCAGCAGACGATTGACGCCTTTGGAATGGGACAGCCCCATCACTTCCCGCGAGGCGGTGTGTTCGAGGACAGCGTGTTGCCGGTGGTCGATGCTGGGTTGGCTGACCCTATTGCGATGGGAGAGAACGTGATGGGCTTCACGTTTCACGCGTCCCCCGGCCACAGTGCTGATCATGCCTCGATTTCAGTGACGTCGCAGGGGCAGACGGCGTTGTTTTGGGGGGATGTTATGCATCACCCCGTGCAGGTGCTTCACCCAGAGGTCAATTCGCGCTATTGCGAGTTCCTACCGGCCGCGACGCAGTCACGGCAGCGCATGATGGCCTATGCCGAGGCCCACGAGGCACTAATCTTCACCACGCACTTTGGCGACAGTGGTGTCGGGCGCCTTCGCCGTGAGGGCGAGCAGGTCATGTGGGCGTTTGAGCAGGGACAGTTGCGCTAGACGGTGAGTACTTAGGCCGTCACGGCGAGCGCTTGCGGTGAGCGCGAGGGTGGGCTTGGTCGTAGCTTTCAGCCAGTTGTTGCCAGTCGAGCTGGGTATAGACCTGCGTCGTCGCAAGCTGAGCATGCCCTAGCAGTTCCTGAATGGCGCGCAGGTCGTGGCTGGATTCCAGCAGGTGGGTAGCGAACGAGTGGCGTAAGCGGTGGGGGTGAAGATGCTCGGGCAGCCCACGCTCGCGCGCCACGAGATCAAGCCGCTTCTGGATCGCACGGTGACCGAGGCGAGTACCTTGCTGGCTCACAAACAGTGCATGCTCCTCTGCTGTGGTGAACGTCGAACGGATGCCCAGCCAATCTTTCAACGCCTGCGCAGCCTTGCGGCCAACGGGCACCTGGCGCGGCTTGTTGCCTTTCCCGATCACGCGTACGCGCTGGGCCTGAAGGTCGCCGAGATCAAGCGAAGCCAGTTCGGCCAGTCGCAGCCCTGATGAGTAAAACAGCTCCAGCATGGCTTGATCGCGGAAGCCCAGTGGCGAACCATCATGTGGCTCGTCGAGCATGCGGTTGAGCAGGTCAACGTCTACCGGATGGGGCAGATGCTGTGGTTGGCGGGGTGTATCCAACAGGCGTGCGGGGTTGCTGTCGATCAACTGTGCCGACAGCAACTGATCCCCAAGCTGGCGTAGCGCGGCCTGTCGCCGCGCGAGCGTGCGGGCCGACAGGCCACGGGTGCGTTCGCTGGCCAAATAGCGGCGCAGTAGCCCGGTCGAGAAATGCGTGGCCTGTGGCACATCAGGTGCCACTGCCTTGGTCAGAAACCCCATGAAATGCGCTAAGTCACGGCGATAGGCGTCCAGCGTGGCAGGGCTTCGGCGTGAGGCTAGCCCGTGCAGTAGCTCATCAACGATGGGCTGTAGCGGCGCAGTCATGGTGTCCCTTCCTCATTCACTCAAGTTCGATACGGCCTTCGAACACTGTTGCGACGGGGCCGGTCATGAACAGTGACTCGTCAGGATGACCACTCCATTCAATGGTCAGCGTGCCACCCGGCAGACGTACTTTGGTGCGCGTGTCTAGCAATCCGCGCCGAATGCCCGACGCAACGGCCGCGCAGGCACCGGTACCGCAGGCACGCGTTTCGCCCGTGCCACGTTCGAAGACGCGCAGGTCGATACGGCTGCGGTTCTTGATCTGCATGAAACCGACGTTGACGCGACGCGGGAAGCGTTCGTGCGATTCCAAGACGGGACCGAGCGCTTCGACGGGGGCCTGTTCAACATCATCAACCAGCAGTACCGCATGCGGGTTGCCCATCGACACGACGCTGACATCGACCTGTGTCAGTCCTGCGGTTGTCGCCGGTAGCGCTAAAGTATGGACCAAGGCATCTTCATCGGCGATGAACGGCAGACTGTCGGGGGCAAAGCGCGGGCTGCCCATATCGACGCGTACCTGCTGGTTTTGAGTGACGATCAGCGTCAGCGGGCCACCGGCTGTCTCAACATTGAGCGTGCGTTTGCGGGTGAGCTGCTTGTCGCGCACGAAGCGGGCAAAGCAGCGCGCACCGTTGCCGCAGTTTTCGACTTCGCTGCCGTCCGCGTTGAAGATGCGGTAGCGAAAATCCATATCGGGGTGGCGCGGAGGCTCAACCAGCAGCAGTTGGTCGAAGCCGACGCCGGTGTGGCGGTCGGACAGTTCGCCGATCTGTTCGGTGGTCAGGCGCACCCGTTGGGTGATGCCGTCAACGACCATGAAGTCGTTGCCCAGGCCGTGCATTTTGGTGAAATTCAGCAGCATCTTGTGCTCCGGACAGTAGACAATGGCGCAAAGGCCGCAGACGATTCGAGAGGATCATATGGCAACAGCGAAGCGACCGACAGTCACTCCGCTGTTGTGTTTCTACACGTCTACCGTCAGTGAGGTAGGCAGTGCTCTCCGTGCCACAGCGAGGCGATGGTTTCGCGTTCGCGCACGACGTGACACGCATTGCCGTCGACCATCAGCTCGGCTGGGCGGGGGCGAGCGTTGTAGTTCGAGGCCATGGTGAACCCGTAGGCACCGGCTGAGAACACGGCCAGCAGATCGCCTGCGGCCAGCGACAGCTCGCGCTCCTTGCCGAGAAAGTCGCCGGATTCGCAGACTGGGCCGACGATGTCGAACGAGGCCTGCGTGCGTGCTTTGCCATCGTCTTGTTCATCTACGCGCTCGATGCGCTGCCACGCCTGATATAGCGACGGGCGGATCAGATCATTCATTCCCGCATCAACGATCGCAAATGCCTTGGCATCCGACAGTTTCACGAACTCGACCTGCGTCAGCAGGATCCCTGCATTGGCCGCAATGGAGCGGCCCGGTTCAAGGATCACGCTGAGCGAACGGGTGTAGTCGTGCGCGTCGAGGCGGCGGCGTACTTCCGCTGCGTACTCGATCAGCGACGGAGGCACCTCACCCTGATAGTCGACGCCTACGCCGCCGCCTAGGTCGATGTGTTTCAGGGTGATGCCCTGAGCGGCCAGCTTGCCGATCAGCACAATCACGCGGTCGAGCGCGTCGAGGAATGGTGTCAGCGTTGTTAGCTGAGAACCGATATGGCAGTCGACGCCGACGATATCAAGGTGCGACAGCGACTGCGCATGCAGGTATGCCGCTTCGGCATCTTCGATCGCAATGCCGAATTTGTTGTCCTTCAATCCCGTGGAAATATACGGGTGAGTGTTCGCATCGACATCTGGATTGACGCGCAGTGAGATCGGTGCGCGCTTGCCCAGCCGAGCCGCCACCGTGTTGAGGCGATCCAGCTCGGGCACGGATTCGATGTTGAAGCATTTAATGCCCGCTGACAGCGCGCGGGCCATTTCGTCTTCGCGCTTAGCAACGCCGGAGAAGACGACGCGGGAAGCATCGCCGCCCGCGGCCAGCACACGTTCGAGCTCACCGACTGACACGATGTCGAAGCCTGCGCCGAGGCGGGCCAGCAAATTCAGTACGGCCAGATTGCCGTTGGCCTTGAGCGCGTAACAGACCAGCGCCTTCTGAGCGGCGAAGGCCTGCTGGTAGGCGTTGAAGTGTTCGGTGAAGGCCTGCCGGGAGTACACATAGCATGGCGTGCCGTGAATGCGGGCGACCTCTGTCAGGTCGACCGCTTCGGCATGCAGTACGCCATCACGGCGTACGAACGGATTCGTCATTGATCAACCCCTGCACGGTAGGGTGTCCATTCGATGTTGGACCATTTCTTCGCCGGAGAGACGGTCGGCACCGCTGGGGCAGGTGTCGGTGCAGGCGCCTGTGCGCTGGGTTGCGGGCGTACAGGCTGAACCTGCGGCCTTGTCTGCGGCTGCGGTGCGACCTCTGGAGTCGGTGCTGCCTGAACGGCGCCCTTGTGCGCAATCGGTGTCGTCACTGCCGGCGCCGCCGGACGTTCTTCATGCGAACGGGCCGGAACCGGTGAGCTGGACGCTGACGGTGCGGTGGTCTTCGGTGCTTCCTGAGCGTTGTCAGGTGTAGCGGCCGGCAGCTGATAATCGTTGGCCGGATCGTATTTGGTACGAGCGGTCTGATCATCAGGCATATAAAGCGGGCCGGTCTGGCCACAGCCTGCAAGCGTGGTCAGCATGACCAGCGCCGCCGTCAGCGGCGCAAGGGCGCGAGTGTTCATGACAGGCGGGACTCCTCTCCTTGGGCATTCTGTGACGCGGTCAGACGAGACAGGGCATCCCTTGCCCGCTGTGCTGCCGCGCGAACCTGATCGGGGGCAGTGCCACCGATGTGGTTACGAGCATTGACGGAACCTTCGAGGGTCAGAACGTCGAAAACATCGTCGCCGATCACGTCAGAGAACTGACGCAGTTCGTCCAGCGACATTTCAGACAGATCTTTGCCCTGCTCGATACCATAGGCCACGGACTTACCGACCACTTCATGCGCGTCGCGGAACGGCGTGCCTTTGCGTACCAGATAGTCGGCCAGATCGGTGGCAGTGGAATAACCGCGGCGTGCGGCTTCGTACATGCTGTCACGGCGCGGTTCCAGCGCAGGCACCATGTCGGCGAACGCTTTCAGGCAGCCCTTGACGGTGTCGAGGGTGTCGAACAGCGGTTCCTTGTCTTCTTGGTTGTCTTTGTTGTAGGCCAGCGGTTGCGACTTCATCAGCGTCAACAGGCCCATCAGATGGCCATAGACGCGACCGGTTTTGCCGCGCACCAGTTCAGGTACGTCGGGGTTTTTCTTCTGCGGCATGATGGAAGAGCCTGTGCAGAAGCGGTCTGGCAGGTTGATGAAGTTGAACTGTGCGCTGGTCCACAGCACCAGCTCTTCGCTCATACGGGACATGTGCATCAGCAGGATGCTGGCGAACGATGCGAATTCGATGGCGAAGTCACGGTCGCTGACGGCATCCAGCGAGTTCTCGGACGGGCGTTCGAAGCCCAGCAGTTCGGCGGTGACGTGGCGGTCGATCGGGTAGGTCGTACCGGCCAGTGCAGCGGCACCCAGCGGCAGGATGTTGACGCGCTTGCGGCAGTCTAGCAGGCGTTCGTGATCGCGGGTGATCATTTCCTGCCACGCCAGCAGATGGTGGCCGAACGTGACCGGTTGTGCCGTCTGCAGGTGGGTGAAGCCCGGCATGATGGTGTCGGCTTCACGCGCAGCCAGTTCGATCAGGCCAGAGCGCAGCCGTGCCAGTTCTTCGGCCACGATATCGATTTCGTCGCGCAGATAGAGGCGGATGTCGGTCGCGACTTGGTCGTTACGGGAACGGCCAGTATGCAGTTTCTTGCCCACGTTACCGATGCGCGCGGTCAGGCGGGCTTCGATGTTCATGTGGATGTCTTCGAGCGAGACGGACCATTCGAACTGACCGGCTTCGATTTCCGCTTCGATCGCACGCAGCCCGTCGATGATGGTATCGGCTTCTTCTTTAGTCAGAACGCCCACTCGCTGCAGCATGGTCGCATGCGCGATGGAACCACGGATGTCGTGGTGATAGAGGCGCTTGTCGAAACCGATGGACGCGGTGAAGGCTTCGACGAAAGCGTCGGTGGGTTCGTTGAAACGTCCGCCCCAGGGCTTGTCTGTGGGTTGCGTCATGAGAATGGCGTTCCTTGCTAGAATAGCGAAAAGAGTGATGATGAGGTGCCGGTCGTCTACGCATTGTGGCCTATCGCGATTGGACGAAGATCGACACCTTGCTGTTATGTCGTTGGGCCATGAAGCTCAGACGACGCTTGCGGACTGGCCGACGCCTCTGATCGTGTCAGTGGCGCTGGCAGGATGCAAGTCGAGCCGTTCGCTCTGGCACAGGGCCATGGCGGCCTGTGATACGGTAACCTCTGTCTCGCAAGTGTATCCTCGAAAGTGTATCAGAGTCGGCGCGATGTACCCGCTGCCTGCCTCTGAACGACAGAGGTCCCCATCCCCAAGGATGATACCATGCCCGAAAGGCAGCAGAATGCTCTGCTGTACCGGAAATCCAAGATGCTGTGAACGGTGAGCCTGTGACCCGAGAAATTCTGCGTATCGCAACCCGCAAAAGCCCGCTGGCACTCTGGCAGGCGGAGCACGTCAAAGCCCTCCTCGAGGCCCGGTTCCCCGCATGCCGTATCGAACTGATTGGCCTGTCGACGCGCGGTGACCGGATACTGGACGCGCCGCTCGCCAAAATTGGTGGAAAAGGACTGTTCGTCAAGGAACTGGAAGAAGCGTTACTGGACGGAAGGGCTGATTTGGCCGTTCATTCCATGAAGGATGTTCCCATGGCGTTTCCCGACGGGTTAGGGCTGACCGCCGTACTGGCCCGTGAAACTCCGACCGATGCCCTTATCGCGCAGCACTACACTTCGCTGGATACGCTGCCGGAAGGTGCGCGCGTCGGTACATCGAGCCTGCGCCGTCGCCTTCAGCTTTTGGAAGCGCGTCCTGACCTGAAGATCGACAGCCTGCGAGGTAGCGTTCAGACCCGTTTGAGTCGACTGGATGATGGTACATTCGATGCCATCATTTTGGCCGCCTCGGGTCTGAAACGCCTAGGGCTGGGCGACCGCATCACCCAAGAACTGGCGCCGGAACTGATGTTGCCTGCCTGCGGCCAGGGGGCGCTGGGGATCGAAAGTCGCCTAGACGATGTCGAACTCAACGAGATGTTGAGCGTACTGCGCGACCGCGACACCACCCGCTGTGTGCTGGCCGAACGTGCGATGAATACACGTCTGGACGGCGGCTGTCAGGTGCCGATCGGCGGTTATGCACGGCTAACGGATGAAGGCCGCACGCTGTGGTTGCGAGCCCTCGTCGGTACGCCCAAAGGCGATGTCGTGGTACGTGAAGAGCGCAGTGGCCCTGCTGACCAGCCGGAAGCGCTGGGGCGTGCCGTTGCGGAAGGTCTGTTGGCACAGGGAGCCGGGGACATCCTGTTGAGGGTCTATGCGGACCATCAATAACCGCGAGACCCGTAACGATCACATGAAAGGTGCTGGGCAGCCGGAATGTTAGCCTGGTGCCGGGCAAGAGGGGGTTGTCATGACTGAGGCAGTCGATTTCCAGATTCGTCGACCGGTACTTATTGCGCGCCCGGGAGCGAGAGCGCAGTTGCTTGAGGAAGCACTGGCCAATCACGGCTATGCTACGGTTATGCTTGGCGTGATGACCCTCGACCCGGTGACGCCTGATCCAGAAGACGTGTTGCGCTGGTGCCGCCAACCGCCGGACTGGGTTATCTGTATCAGCCCGACCGCTGTAACGCGCTGGGCTGAAGAGGTGGGCGATCGCGGTCACCGCCTGTGTCGCGCTGGTGTGCATTGGGCGGCAACGGGCAGCAGCACACAAGAGTTGATCGCGGAACACTTCGGTCGCACCTCATTGGCGCCCGAGCCGGACAACGAAGAAGAAGGTACCAGCGCCAGTGAAGCCTTGCTGGCACTGCCCGAGTTTCAGGACATGACAGGGCAGCAGATTCTGATCGTCAGCGGTCATGGCGGTCGCCCGCTGCTAGAAGAGACGCTGCGCGCTCGCGGGGGAGAGGTGAACATCTTGCCGCTGTACGAGCGCAATCTGCACAACCCCACCTTTGAGGGGCAGCGCTATCTGGAAGCGGGCAACTATGCGGCCATGATCGTGACCAGCCGAGAGCAGCTCGACCATCTGAAGGACTGGTGCGGGGCCATAGCGTTCCGACGTCCGCTGATTGTCTCTAGCCGCCGACTGGCCGAGCACGCCGCGGAACAAGGATATCAGCGCATCGTGATCGCACGCGATGCGACCCCAGGCGCACTGGCCAGTGCGATGGTGCGCCGGGCCGCACACTGCGACACCGCCGATGCGGATGACGCAGATGATCGACAGATCGACGATGATTTCGGGAATGATGAGGTGCAGCAGGACGATGCACCCGACAGCGACAAGGCAAGCGACTCATGACACGACAGCATGACTCAGGCAAGGATGACGAGGTTAAGCACGACGTGAGTGACACGCCCTCAGAAGAAACCACCGTCGAGGCTGTGCCGCACGACGTGGCCGACAACGATGTGGCGGATACCGTCTCCGCACGGGATGACGTCCGCACGCGCCGCCAGCCACCGTGGGTGTGGGGGGCGGGCATCGTCGCGTTGCTGTTGCTGGGCGGCCTTGGCTGGTCGTTCTATCAGATCAGCACGACTCAAGGGCAGCTGGAACAGCTCGGCAGTGAACTGAGCGCTCTCAAGAAGAACAGCCTTGCACAGAGCGCGCTGGATCAGGCCGTATCGCCGCTGCAAGCGCAGTTTCAGGGCGTCGATGAGCGCATCAGTGCTGTGCAGAAGCGGCTGGACGATCACCGTACCGCCGATGGACGCTATGTCGAGATCGACTACCAGTTGCGCATGGCGCTTCAGCGGCTGGCCCTCAACCGCGATATCCGTGGCACGCTGGAGCTGCTGAAAAGTGCCGATCAGCGGATCACCGAACTGAATGATCCGGTTTTCCTGCCCGTACGTGAAAGCATCCAGTCCGCCATGGCGGCGCTGAACAACGTCAGTGCGCCGGATGTTGATGGCCTTTATCTGCAACTGGCCGCTGAATCGCATGCGCTGGATGGGCTGTCGATGTCGCAGAGTTTGGCGTCGATGACCCCCGAACACCAGCAGGCCGAACAGGCTGCTGCCGATGCGCCTCAGTCCAGCTGGTGGAAGCGCCAGCTGTCGCGTGTTGGGCATGAGATGAAAGAGTTGGTGGTGGTGCGCTACAACGATCAGGCCTTGAATGAGCTGCTAATGCCAGAGCAGGAAAGTGCGATCCGCGAACATCTGCGAATGACATTCTCCGAAGCGCAGATGGGGCTGTTGAATCAGTCGCCGACCGTCTATACCCATGCGCTGCAGAGCGCGACCGAAACGCTGCAGCGCTACTTCCCGCAGGATGATGCGCGTGTGAAGGGCGTGATCGATCGCATCAATGCGCTTTCGCAGCAGTCGATCCGTCCCGATCTTCCCGAAGTGACCGGCGTGCTCCAGCAATGGCAGCAGGCTGTGGAACGCCGCCACGCACAGCAGCAACCAGGAGCCTGATGATATGCGCAAGCTGATCCTCATCATCGTGGGTGCCCTGATCGCAGGCACACTGCTGGGCCAGCTGATGCTGTCCGTGCATGGCTTCTGGCATATCCGTGCAGGTCACTACGATATCTATGTTCGCTCGTTTATGGGCGGTCTGATCCTGCTGATCGTACTGTTCACGCTGGGGCTGTTCCTACTGCGTCTGCTACGCGGCATGCGCCATCCCGTACGGCGTATGAAGCAGTGGCGGTCGCGCGTGCGCAGCCGTCGTGCCGTCAAGCGCACCAACCGCGGTGTTGAAGCAATGGGTCAAGGGCGTTGGAAGAAGGCCGAGAAATTGCTGCGCACTACGGCTGACGATGCTCCTACACCCGTGGTGAACTATCTGTTTGCGGCCCAAGCCGCACACTATCAAGGGCATTTCGAACAGGCGCAGGAACTGCTGCAAGTGGCGGCCCGCAAAGCGCCTTCAGCGGTAGAAGCGATCGACTTGGTCAAGGCTGAGCTGATGATCGACCGCCAGCAATATGAGCAGGCGCTGGCGACGTTAACCCGCCTATTGCGGGCGCATCCTGAGCACCCTCAAGTGCTGAAACTGCTGCGCCAAGTGTATGCGCGCGTCAACGACTGGACCGGCATGCGCCAGATTCTGCCTCGTCTACAGAAGCTGACTACCGAGCGCGACTATGCCCAGCTGGAAGATCACACCTACGCTGCGCTATTCGATCAGCTGAGTGCGCATACGGGTGATACCGATACGCTGCTGAGTCAAGCGCGCCAGCTGTGGCGGGAACTGCCCAGCGAGCGTCAGGAGGCACCTTCGATGATCGCCCTCTATAGCGATGCGCTGGTGCACGGCGGCGCGACAGATGACGCGACCAAACTGCTGCGCCAAGGCATTGAGCGCCACTGGTCGCCGCTGTTGCTGCAACGCTATAGCGTATTGCCAGAGGATGCCGCGGCTCTGCTGAAGAAAGCGGAAGGTTGGCTCGAACAACACAGTCACGATTCCGAGCTGTTGCTGTGCCTAGGACGGCTTTCGGTACGCTGTGGGCTGTGGGGTAAGGCCCAGCGCTATTTCGAGGATGCTGGTCGATTGCGTCAGGACAGTATGGCTGACGGCGAACTGGCGCGATTGTTCTTCCTGCAAGGGGATAGAGCACGCAGCGAGCTGGCACTGGAGAAAAGCCTTGGGGCGTTGCAACTGCCCCAATTGCCGGGTGTTCAGTAAACGCTATACGCGTTCGTTGGCAAATGTCGAAATAAAAGAAGGAGGCCTTATTCAATGCCTCCTTTTTTTATTTATTTCCGGTGCTGCCGGATGTTACGGCGATGGCGTGAAGGGGACCCATCGTATTGTTTTTATTCTCTTGAACTATGTATGAAGCGCCATCCAGCCTGTACTTCATCTGGCGTGCTTTCCGTTTGGTATGCGTCTGCTGGCGACGCGCATGTCTGCTTAGAATGTCATGGCGGCCATCGCGCAGCATCAGCGTTTGTGGTGTGGATCAGGGTGAGCGCTAAGCCAGAACAGCGCCATCAACGCTGCCAATGCCAGCCCTCCAATGCCCGCTGAAAAAAGCGTAGCCGCCAGCATCAGTCCTACAGCGTGCGCCGCCAGTCCCAACCCAATTACAGGTATCACAGAGGCCAGATAGAGAATCAGAAAGAACATGCTGGTCACGCTGGCTCGATCGACTTCATGGCTGAGGCGGGTCATTTCCCCCAGCCCCGCACGTAGGGCAATGCCTTGCCCTATACCTGCCACCACCCCTCCCACCGCCAGCATCACCGGAGCCACGGTACCGATGCTGATACCGATTAGCGCCATGCCCAGTGCGAGCAGTGCGGCACCTATAGGCAGGCGCATCGCGATGGGCAGCCGCTGTTGCCCTGTCTGGCCCACTGCTGAGCCGAGGAAAATCAGCAACGCCATGGTGCCAATAGCCAGTGGCATATGAATGCCCATCAGCTGACCCATGACATTGGGCACGGCCGAAGTGAAGATCCCCATCACCGCGAATCCCGCGAACCCGGCTACAGCCGCCGGAATGAACGGGCGCAGCAGATAGTTCGGCACATAGGGGCAGCGGATGCGCAGCAGTGGGCCAGGTTCGGGTGTCGGTGCGGTTTCGGCTGTCTTCCACACCATCACTGCCGCCCCAGCCAGCGCCACTACATCAATGATGAAGATGCTTTGTCCCGGTGCGGGCAATAGCATGGCCGTGGACGCTGAAATAACGGGGCCGATGCCCAGCCCAACCATATTGGCGAGCGTAGCGAGCAGTGCCGCTCTGGATTGCCGTTCCGGGGGCGCGGACTCGACGATCTGCGTGGTCGCAGTGGCGGTGAACAGCCCCGCCGAAATGCCTGAAATTAGTCGTCCTAGCATCAGCGTGCCGATGCCCTGCGAGAACATGAAAACCAGAGCGCTCGCCATACCCAGCAGGCAGGCGGCCAGCATGACCGGGCGTCGGCCCGTGTGGTCGGACAGGTTGCCCGCCAGCAGCAGTGTGCCCAAAACACCAATGCCGTAGGCGCTGAAGATGACCGTCGTCATCAGCAGTGCGAAGCCGAAATGGCGCTGGTAGTAGGGGTAGAGTGGTGTTGGCAGCGTCGTGCTGGCCATGCCGACGAGCAGAACGAATGCCGTCTGGCCGCTGTGTCGGAGGGACATGGGCAATTGCTCCAGCGAAGCCGCACCGATTGGCACGGTCCGTGCGTGGTTCTGAAAAGGCTTCCATGCTACGAGTCTGCTTATAGTCCGCGCAGTGGCATAGTAGCGCAGCCGCTTCGGTGGTTGCCGGGAAGCAGAGCTGAATGTCTGCTTAAGACTGGTCAAGGTGAGGGATGCCCGATAGGCTATGGCGAGGCCTGGCCTTGACGCAATGGCTCGGCCCTTACCGGGGGCAACGGCCCTGACACGACAAGAGGACGGTTGGATGAAGGCAAGGGGTTGGTATTCTGGTCTGGTATTGAGCATGGCGGCGGCATTGATGGGTGGCGTCGCACAGGCCGAAACGTCGGCAACGGCAGGCGTTACCGTGGCGCAGCTGGTCGAACGCGCACCGATTCACTGGGTATCCATTGCACAGATCGAGAAGAGTCTGGAAGGCGTTCCGCCCATGAACGTCGGCTTCGACATCGACGATACCGTGCTGTACTCATCGCCCGGTTTCTACCGCGGCATTCAGATCTACGGCAATCATTTCTCGTCGAATCCCGAGTTCTGGCAGCTGATGAACAATGGCTGGGACGCGTACAGCATCCCCAAAGAAGTCGGCCGCGAGCTGATCGCCATGCACCTGCGCCGTCATGATCACATCTATTTCATCACCGCGCGTGCCGCATCGCAGACCGAAACCGTCACCAATCTGTTGCAGAAGACCTTCAACATCCCGGCCAGCGAGATGCACCCAGTTATCTTCACAGGCATTCGCCCTGGCGAAAACACCAAGACCCCGTGGCTTAGCAAGCTGAACATCAAGCTTTACTACGGTGATGCCGACTCCGACATCGAGGCAGCTCAGGCCGTTCACGGTCGCGGTATTCGTGTTTTGCGCGCCTCCAACTCCACCTATGTCCCGCATCCTCAGGCTGGTGCGCTGGGTGAAGAAGTCATCGTCGGTTCCGATCACTGATGAGGGCGTGCCGTTTCGCCTAACGGCTGTCTTGTAAGCAAAAGCCCCTGTGCATCTGAGTGATGCACAGGGGCTTTTTATTTTTGGGCCATACTTAAAGAAGCACTGATGCGCGCACATGGGGTAGCGAAAAGCCATCCGGGGGCACGGCGATAGCCGGTTGTCGGAAGGTGCGCGACAGAAAGTGCCCTATGCGCGCGCATCTGCACGAGAACCGCACAGTGGTGCGGCCTGTGCGTGCGCGTGGCCGTGTTGCCCACAAGGATTTTCAATGGCCTATAGAGGGAACACGGTTATTTCCACGCGGTCAAACAGGCAATTGCTCAGGAAGCGGGCGTCGTATCCTGATCGTCGATGGTGGTCGACGTAGGGCACAGCCACTGGTTCAAGCGCTTTTCGAGCTCGTCGATACCGGATTTGGTATGCGATGAGAACAGCTGCACTGTGACCATGTCTTCCCATTCGTGAAGTGCACGACGAACGCGCAGCAGCTCGTTCTTCGCTGCACCGCGCTTGAGCTTGTCGGATTTGGTCAGCAGGATGTGCACCGGCATATCGGCTTCATCGGCCCACGCCAGCATCTGTTGGTCGAACTCGGTCAGCGGGTGACGGATGTCCATCATCAGCACGATGCCGCGCAGCGACTGACGGCCGTGTAGGTATTCGGACAGATGGTGCTGCCACTTGCGCTTGACCTCTTCGGGCACCTTGGCGAAGCCGTAGCCCGGCAGGTCGACGATGCGATGATCGTCATCGCCGACGGCAAACAGGTTGATGAGCTGCGTGCGCCCCGGTGTCTTGGACGTACGCGCCAGTGCTTTCTGACGCGTCAGCGTATTGATGGCGCTGGACTTCCCGGCATTGGAACGTCCAGCGAAAGCGACTTCTGCCCCCGTGTCGGCAGGGCAGTGGGCCAGCGTCGGTGCGCTCATGATGAAGCGTGTGTGCTGGTAGGCCAGCGTCATGCTGGGCGTGATCGATGTGGGCTGCTGTTCTGACATAGGGGACTTCCTGTAAAAAGGCAGGTGAAAGTGTAACATCAGGGTACGTCGGTGCGGTAAGAGGCCTGCCATTGTCTTCATCATGCAGGAAACGCACTGCATCATCGCCCCCGACAACGTCAACGATGCCGCCTCGGGTCATCGCTTAGAGCACCGGCCGGCCGTCTCGTTCATGAATCCACATGAGAAAGGAAGAGTAGACACGATGATCAAGAAACTGATGACGCTGATCTGCGGCGTGGGGCTGGCCTTCATGGCGCTGACCGCACAGGCCAGTGACTACAAGACCCTCGACACCCCTGTCGATGTTCAAGTGCCGGCTGGCAAAATCAAGGTCGAAGAGATCTTCTGGTACGGCTGCCCGCACTGCTACGAGTTCGAACCGACCTTCACCAAATGGGCCGCTGAACAGAAGGATGACATTGTCGTTGACCGCATGCCTGCACCGCTGGGTCGCCTGTGGGCCACGCACGCACGCGCCTACTATGCCGCCAAGGCTCTGGGCATCTACGACAAGGTACATGAACCGTTCTTCAACGCCGTTCAGCAGCGCCAGCCGCTCAACGATGACGAACACATTGCCGAGTTCTTCTCACACTATGGTGTCAGCAAGGACGACGCGCTGAAAGCGCTGCAGAGCTTCGGCGTGAAGAGCCAGATTAACATCGCATCATCGGCCCTGCGTTCCTATGGCTTGATGGGTGTACCGGCGATCGTTATCAACGGCAAGTACGTCATCAACATGGACGGCAGCACGAGCGTCACTACCCCTGAAGGTATGCTGACAGTGGCCGATCAGTTGATTGATCAGCTTCGTCGTGAGGCACATACTGGAAAATAATACTGATGCAGGCTGCATCAGCATTCTGGAGAAATTATGGTGAGTGTTGATGCAGCGGCTGTGACGCATGAAATGACATCTTTGCACGCATTGGCCGCCTGTTGCCGCAGCGCAGAGGAGCAGTCATGAACGCCGCTTCTCCTGAGACGCTGCTGACGGCTGTTCAAGATGCTCGCCCGTTGCGGGTGCTGACCTTTAACCTGCAGGTCGGCATCAGTACCCACGCTTGGTACCAGTACCTGACTAACAGCTGGCAGCACGTCTTGCCCAACAGCAAGCGGCAGGAACGGCTGGCTGTTATCGGTCAATTCCTCGGTCACTTCGATATCGTGGGGCTGCAGGAGGTCGACGGTGGCAGCTTCCGGTCGGGTAACGTCAATCAGGTCGATTATCTGGCCCAGCAGGCCGGAGCGCCGTTTCACTATCAGCAGCTCAACCGCAACCTCGGGCGTCTCGCCCAGCACAGCAATGGGCTGTTGAGCCGTTTCCAGCCCACTCGCGTTGTCAATCATCGTCTACCAGGCCCTCCCGGCCGCGGCGTCATGCACGCCCAATTCGGAGACGGTGCCGATGCTCTGCACCTCTTCGTCGTTCACCTGTCGCTTGGCATCCGCACGCAGAAGCGCCAGCTGGATTTTCTGTGTGAACTGATGTCGTCGTGTCGCCATGTCATTCTTGTCGGCGACCTCAACTGTACGCGCGCCCATCTCGAGCAGCACACCGGACTGTGCGAAGTAATGAACTTCGATCAGACGCCAGAGCAACTGAGCTATCCCGCCTGGGAGCCAAAACGCGCACTTGATCACATTCTTATTTCGCCCACCTTGCAAGTGGCGAACTCGCAAGTGCTTCCACCGCTGTTTTCGGATCACCTACCGCTGTCAGCAGATATCATTCTGCCTCCAGCCTGTCACAAGATGCTGGTAGTTCGCTGATCTCACGACGTTCATATGCCCGGCACACTGTTGTGATCGGGCCTGTGGACCGTTCGGTGCGCTATCGTTAGCGCCCTCATTGTGCGACAACCTATGTATCTGCATTCACCATAGCCTCGGGCGCAGCACGATCCGGCAGTATGTCACCCACAACCATTCAAGCTAACGACCTTGTCTTCCAAGACCATGCCATCATCCCGATCACAGGAACTCATCATTACGGGCATCAGCAGTGCTGCCGGTGCCGCCCGTATCGAGCGAATACTGCAACACTTGCCTGGCGTAAAGCAGGCCAGCGTGAACGTTGCGTCGAGTACGGCTCATATCTCGCTTGACGCTTCGGGGGTGACGCTTTCCGACGTGATTCAGACCATTGAACGGGCAGGTTTCGGTATTCAGCGTGCGCCACTGTCGTATGGCGAGGCCAGCGTCCCTCGGCACGAGCAAGAACCGTTGGCGCGCCGTGATGCTATCGGGCTGGCGGTGGCTGCCCTGTTGAGTCTGCCGCTCTTGGTGCAGATGCTGGGGATGTTCATGTCGCCGACGATTGAGCTGTCCCCGTGGGTGCAGTGGGCGCTGGCCACGCCGATCCAGCTATGGTGCGCGCGATTGCTCTATGTGAAGGCATGGCGCGCATTACGCCGCCGACAGACCGATATGGATGTACTGGTTGCGTTGGGAACAGGTATCGCCTATGGCTTCAGCACGCTAGCACTGTGCCTGCGATTAGACGTGCCTCTGTATTTCGATACCAGCGCTATGGTTGTGACGCTGGTGCTGTCGGGGCGGATGTTGGAAGGTCTGGCACGTTGCCGAGCAGGAGCCGCCATTGACATGCTGCTGGCGCTGCGGCCACTGCAGGCTCATGTCGAGCGTAACCGCGCTCTGGTCGACGTGGATGCTGATCAGCTGAGGCTTGGCGATACGCTGGTGGTGCGCCCTGGCGAAAAGCTGCCTGCTGATGGCGTCATCATTGACGGTACCTCGGAGCTGGATGAGTCGGTACTGAGCGGTGAAAGTCAGTACGTGTGCAAGCGCGAAGGGCACGAAGTCTTCGCCGCCACGCTCAACTGCACGGGAACGCTGCGCATGAAGGCGACCCGTATCGGCAACGATACTAGCCTTGCCCGCATCATCTCGCTGGTCGAACAGGCGCAGCGCTCTAAGGCACGCGTACAGCGGCTGGCCGATCGTGCCGCCACCTATTTTATTCCTATCGTACTGATCATAGCCGCGCTGACGTTTTTTATCGGTTGGGGTTGGAGCGGCAATGCGCTGAATGCCTTTCTGAGTGCTGTGGCGGTACTGGTCATCGCGTGTCCATGCGCGATCGGTTTGGCGGCCCCAACGGCGGTGATGGTCGGCATGGGGCGTGGTGCGACCGCCGGGCTGCTGTTCCGACATGCGCAGGCGCTGGAGCAGATGCGCCACGTCGATACGTTGATCATGGACAAGACCGGCACGCTGACCGAAGGGCGTCCGAAGGTGGTGAGTATGACCAAAGCCCCAGGGGTGAGTGAACGTGATCTGTTGAGTGCCGCTTATGGTGTGGAACAGTACTCCGAGCACCCGCTGGCCCAAGCGCTAGTGTGCCATGCTCAGGCCGCCGATATCGCCCCATTGGGCGTGATGAATGTGAAGTTGCACCCCGGTCGTGGTGTGATCGGTCAACTGAACGATGACGTTGTGGCCTCGGGGTCGGTCAGCTTTGTGCGCGAACTGTCGCTACTCGGAGACCCCGTCTTCGACGCTGTATCACGGGCATGGATTGACCGCCAAGAAGAGCAGGGTATCACGGTCATCGGTATCGTGCGTGGCCAGTATGTCATGGGTTATGTTGGCTTAAGTGACCGCCTGCGCTCCGGCGCCATACGCACGGTCAAACGGCTGAATGAACAGGGTGTTCATGTCGTAATGCTGACTGGAGATGCCGCACGGGTGGCCGCTCGCGTTGCCGGTGAGGTAGGCATCGACGAGGTGATCGCAGGCGTGCTGCCGGAAGGCAAGGCTGCCACCGTCGAGATGCTCCAGCAGCGAGACGGCAAGGTAGCGATGCTGGGCGACGGCATCAACGATGCTCCAGCGCTGGCCACGGCCGACGTCGGCATCGCGATTGGGGCGGGCGCAGACGTATCGCTGGAAGCCGCTGATATCATCCTGACCCACAATCGGCTCGAAGGCGTGCTGGATGCCCTATCGCTTTCAAGGGCCACGCTGCGGCGCATCTATCAAAACCTGTTCTTTGCCTTCTTCTATAACGGACTGGGTATTCCACTGGCGGCTTTCGGCCTGCTCAATCCCGTGATTGCCGGTGCCGCGATGGTGATGAGCTCCGTTTCTGTGATCGTAAACTCGCTGCTGCTGCAACGCTGGCTGCCGCCATCGCACAGTCACGTACGCTATCCACATTCAGGTTCGCAGCTGTAGTAGCGATAAGTGGTGCGCCCCAACGAGGGCAATTGAAAAAGAAAGGGCCGCGTTCAAGCGGCCCTTTGTCGTTGCGCAGCAGGTGATGCCTACGGCTTCATGGCTGCTCGGTTGGCGGCGTCTGAGTCTGCTCGGCGTGGTGCTCTTCCAGCAGCTCCTTGGCTTCTTCAGGCGATGCAGCGGTCGGCGTGGATCCACGCAGCGGACGGTTGGCCGTTTCGCGCGTCATCAGGATCGTGATGAAGCCGATGGCCGCAGCCCCCATCATGTAGATAGCGGGCATCATTAGGTTGTGAGTGACATCAATGAGCCATGCCGTTACCAGCGGTGTCGTCCCGCCAAACACGGATACCGACACGTTAAAGGCAATGGCTAGCGCGCCATAGCGGATGCTGGTGGGAAACAATGCCGGCAGGGTGGAGGGCATGGTGCTGGTAAAGCAGTTCAACAGCGCGGCCAGAATCATCAGCCCGACGAAGATCGACAGATGCGATCCTTGCTGGATCAGCACGAAGCACGGCCATGCCAGTAGAAACGTACCGATGCAGCCCGCCATCACAACCGGACGTCGTCCAACGCGATCGCACAGCAGCCCCAAAAAGGGTTGGATCACCATCATGAGCAGCATGACGATTAGGATCATCAACAGCCCGTGATTGGTATCGTATTTAAGGTTAGCCGACAGGTAGGTTGGCATATAGGACAGCAGCATGTAGTCGGTCACGTTGAAGACCAGTACCAGCCCTATACAGATCGCCAACTCCCGCCAATGGCCCCATAGCCGTTTGAAAAACTCGGTATGTGTCTGCGTTTCTTGTGGCTCCGCACTTTCTTCGAGCGCCTGGAATGCCGGTGTTTCTTCCAGTTTTAGGCGCAGATACAAACCGATGAGTCCCAGAGGCCCGGCAATGAAGAATGGAATACGCCACCCCCAGTCCAGCAGCGTCTCACGGTCCATCACCGCAGAGATTCCAGTCACCAGCGCCGCCCCCAGCACGTAGCCCGCCAGCGTCCCGAACTCCAGCCAGCTGCCCATAAAGCCACGCTTGCGGTCCGGCGAATATTCGGCGATGAACGTCGCCGCACCACCATATTCCCCACCGGTCGAAAATCCCTGCACCAATCGCGCGATCAGCAGCAGTATGGGGGCGGCAATACCGATGGTGGCATAGCTGGGAATTAACCCAATGCAGAACGTACTGATCGCCATGATGATCATCGTCGCTGCCAGCACCTTCTGACGCCCAACCCGGTCGCCCAGTGGGCCAAAGAATAGGCCCCCCAGCGGACGCACCAGGAAGGCAATCGCGAAGGTGGCAAAGGTGGCCATCAGGCGCATGTTTTCGGGCAGATCGTGGAAGAACACCTCACTGAGTGCAAAGGCGATATAGCTGTACACCCCGAAGTCGAACCACTCCATGGCGTTGCCCAGTGCGGCCGCCGAAACCGCACGTTTCAGCATGGCACTGTCGACAACGGTGATGTCATCCAAGGTAAGGCGGCGTCGACGGAAGCGCTTACGGTGCGAGGAATCCTTGGCGTTGTTCATACGATCATCCTTTATCCATGAAACACGGCATTTACGAAACACGGTGGCGTCGTGCGGTTCTTCAACTACGCGATACTTTTAAAGATAGTTGAGGCTGGAGGATATAGGCGGCCGGAAATGCCAAAAATAAAGAACAAACAGGAGAGTTACGTTTTGACATACATCATTGCCATTCCTAATAAAAAAAGGAATGCATGGCATTTTTGTGCTTTTCTTTAGGAGTAATTGATTCCTGACGGCGAGTTCGTCACCATACATTCCCGATATTACATGATCGTCACGGTCGGCCAAGATGACCGATGAGGCATACACACAAACAAAGGGATATCCATGAAAAACATCATGACGGCAGTGGCATTCGGCGCCGCGCTGAGCATGGGCGGTTGCAGCATCGTACACAGCATTTCTGCACCTGAAGAACAGACGACAGGGGTTCAGGTACGTGATGATCAGATGACGGGGCTGAAGGATCGCTACTCGACGACATTGGCGGTGACCAACCGACTCGGCCAGCCCACGCGCACCGTGCAGTCGACGAGCGGCGAACAGTGGTACTACGATTACACGCACACGTTCCGTTCAGCGCCCCAGAACAACATGAGCGAATCCGTCATCTTCGAGTTCGATCGCAGCGGCGTGATGACGTCGCATAAGCGTGTGACACCGATCGCACCATAACGACGTTAATAGACAGACGGCAGAAGCCATTGTCGCCTCTTGCCATTGAAACGGCACCGCTCCTTGCATGACAGGGGGCGGTGCCGTTTGCTATTGCAGACCGCAGACCGCAGACCGCAGACCGCAGACCGCAGACCGCAGACCGCAGACCGCAGACCGCAGACCGCAGACCGCAGACCGCAGACCGCATCTTTCATGGTGTCCATCGCACTGAACATATGGCACACGAAACGTGCGTCAGTAACGTAAGCGAAAAGCGATCGAGCAGATACACGAAGGGCCGCGCAGTGATGCGCAGCCCTTGCATTGCTAGGCAGAAACCTGCCGCGTGCGTGGTGTCCAATTACAGCGAGAAATCGACAACCATGCGGCCTTTGATCTTACCTTGTTCCATTTCGTGGAAGATATCGTTGATGTCTTCGATCGGGCGTTTAGCCACTTTCGGCACGACCTTGCCTTCAGCAGCGAACTGGAAGGCTTCAGCCAGGTCTTCACGCGTACCAACCAGAGAGCCGACGACTTCGATACCGTCCAGTACCAGGCGCGGAATGTCGAGGCTCATGGCTTCCGGAGGCAGACCAACCGCTACGATGCGCGCACCAGCGCGAACAGCGTCAACCGCAGAGTTGAAAGCGGCTTTGGCAACGGCAGTAACGACCGCCGCGTGAGCACCGCCCACTTTTTCCTGAATCAGTTTTGCAGCGTCTTCTTTGGCCGGGTTAATGACCATGTCCGCGCCCATTTCCTGAGCCAGTTTCAGCTGCTCATCGTTGACGTCGATCGCGATGACTTTAGCGTTGAAGACGTTTTTCGCATACTGCAGCGCCAAGTTACCCAGACCGCCCAGACCGTAGATGGCAATCCATTTGCCGGCTTTGATGTTGGATACTTTGATCGCTTTGTACGTGGTAACACCCGCGCACGTTACGCTGCTGGCTGCTGCGGAATCCAGACCGTCCGGTACTTTGACAGCGTAGTCAGCAGTGACGATGCATTCTTCCGCCATACCACCATCAACGGTGTAACCCGCGTTTTTGACGCTACGGCACAGCGTTTCGTTACCGCTGATGCAGTATTCGCAGTGGCCACAGCCTTGGAAGAACCATGCAACGCTTGCACGGTCGCCTACTTTCAGAGAGGTCACGCCCGGACCAACTTCTTTGACGACACCTACACCTTCATGGCCCAGGATAACGCCAGTCTTGTCACCGAAATCACCATTTTTGACGTGCAGGTCGGTGTGACACACACCACAGCACTCCATCTGCAGCAGGGCTTCGCCGTGCTCCAGCGGACGCAGTTTTTTGTCCTGAATTTCAACGTTATGGTCTTTGCCTACAACTGCTGCTTTCATGACGAGATACCTTTTTTAGTTGTACCGATGACCTGTCTGGAACGAAACAGACGCCGGAAAATAAGGTGGTGAGGTGAGCGGCTGGCGTGACCGTCGGACCGACTCACTGACGCTAGTATAACGCTGCCACGGGTATGGCAAATCACTACTAACGTACAAAACGTACTAAACTTTAGTACAGGTCTTGATAAAGGTAGATAACAAGGCGGTTCCAGCCAAGGTTATCTTCATTCTTAGACCATGGGGATGACGAAATGGCGCAGTCGGCACCTCATCATCCTCTTTTTTAGAGCAAGAAATCGTGACAGCCGTTTTCGGCATGCTACCTCTGTTGTCGGCAGAAGGTGCTTGTTCATGAGCAATGAGCGTACGGAAAGAAACGTATGAAAGATGTCCAGTTACCAGATGACGTTGAACGCGGTATCCACATGCTGGAGCAGGTGCTGGGTGCTCGATTGCCTCCCTGTTACCGAGGGTTCCTCCATCGGACAGTAGGAGGTGCCGATGTCATGGAGCGTGAGAGCGCCCGGGGCGACTGGGTCTGCTGGTATGGGCATGCACTGTTGGAAGAGCGCAATGTCACCTACGGCATACAGAGCGTTGCATCGACACTGCTATTGATCGGGCAGGACGGCGACCTTGGTTACTTCATTGATATGGTCGAGGGGGCTGATGCCATCTACAGCGTAGACCTAGGCGCACTGGGCAGTGATGAACCGGAGAAAGTAGCCAACAGCATTAGCGAGCTGCTGTGATTTGCAGGTGGTGTCTATAAGAGGAATGGTTTGTTAATAGCATTACCATATACAAAGAACGAGTCTCGCAATAGACCTTCAGCAATAAGTACGTACTGTTGCAGGATGCTCTCATGGCCTGCTGACGGTGCTCTGTAGAATTGCTAACGATTGTATGAAAAGTAGAAGGGTTGCTTGCTGTCTTAAGCAACTTCATATGTGTCCCACAGTGCATAACCACCCCCTCATCGGTTTCCCGTATCTGAATGGTAGATAGCACGTATTATAGTGCAACTTTTTATATATCGATGTGAATTTATTGTAAGGATTAATATACCTTGATGGAATATCTAAAATACTGCTTGTAAAAAATTAAATGATAGTCTTATTGAAAAATAAGATGACTTTTACTAATTGATGATATGAATGGGGTATAAAATTTCAATTTTTCAATTTTTTGATTTTTAATCTGGAGGGTTATGAAGAAAATGCTAACTCGTTTCTTATGATATTTCCAATATGATGAATTAATTAAGCAGTGCCCCTAATGCCAGCCTAGCTTTCACAACGTTTAAACAATTCATATGAATTTTTAATTATGTGATGGCTAGGGAGATTTACAGTATGAAAACTAAATCAAATGGCGATAAAAATAGAATAAAATCTCTTCACGATTTACTGGATTGGTTACGCTCCAGTTCAAAAAGCGAACGGGAAAAGGGGACTTATTTCGAAGAATTGGTCGTGGCCTATCTGCGTAATGAACCTGCTTATAAGGACCGCTATAGCGATGTCTGGACGTGGAAGGAGTGGGCACCGTTGCATGGTTTCAGTGCCAAGGATGATGGCATAGATCTTATTGCGCAAGAGGCAGGAACAGGAGGTTTCTGTGCGATTCAATGCAAGTTTTATGCACCTGACTACCGGTTGAAAAAAACAGAGATCGACAGCTTCTTTACTGCTTCTGGCCGTAAGCCATTTACTCAGCGCTTGATCGTTAGCACAACACTGCACTGGTCTGAGCATGCCGATAGCGCACTTAATGACCAGCAGCCACCTGTCACCAAGATTGATCTTCACGATCTGGAAAGCAGTCTGATTGATTGGTCGCAGTTTCGTGTAGATGAGCCCCCTGCATTGAAGCCGAAGAAGTCGCTGCGTGATCATCAGCGGCAGGCGTTGAACGCGGTAACGGCCGGTTTTGCCACGGCGGAGAGAGGCAAACTGATCATGGCCTGTGGCACAGGGAAGACCTTTACCAGCCTCAAAATTGCCGAAGCCATGGCTGGTCGAGGTAAGGCAGTACTGTTCTTGGTGCCTAGCCTATCACTGCTCTCGCAGACATTGACCGAATGGACACAGGAAAGCGACGTCCCTTTGCACAGCTTTGCGGTGTGCTCTGACCATGATGTGGGCAAGAAGCGTAAGCGGCGCGAGGACGACGCAGTCCAGACCTTCGTACATGAGCTTCGCTATCCTGCTACTACCGCTGCCGACAAGCTGGCTTATGAAGTGTCACAGCGCGCGGATGCTGACCATATGACGGTTGTGTTCGGTACCTATCATTCCATTGATGTTATCAGCCAAGCCCAGCACCAGTATGGGCTGGGTGAGTTCAATCTAGTGGTGTGTGACGAGGCGCATCGTACCACCGGAGCCACCTACGATGGTGAAGATGACAGTGCCTTTGTCCGGGTGCATGACAACGACTATCTGTATGGTCGTAAGCGTCTTTATATGACGGCGACACCGCGTATCTACGGGGATGATTCCAAGACAACAGCTGAGCGCAACAGCGTCACGTTGTATTCCATGGATAACGAAGCTTGGTTTGGCAAAGAGCTATTCGTTATCAATTTTTCGACCGCCGTTCAGAAAGGGCTGCTTGTTGATTACAAGGTCATCGTGCTGGCTGTCGAAGAGTATCATATCAACCGCCGACTGCAGGATCTATTGCGTGATGATGAGAATCAGCTTCGCGTCGATGATGCCGCGAAGATCGTTGGTTGTTGGAAGGCATTGTCCAAAATTGGCTTGGTGGGCGAGGAGGGTGGGTACTCCGAGCATATGAAGCGTGCTGTAGCATTCTGCCAAGTGATTGAGGCTCAGTATGCAGGCAGCGCACACAAGGTCAGCTCCAAGCATATCGCCGAGATGTTCAAAGCAGTTGTTGAGGCCTACCAAGAAGCAGAAGAGATTGAAGCAACAGATCGCATCACCTGTGAAGCCGAGCATGTCGATGGCAGCATGAATGCCTCTGAAAAAGAGGCCAAGCTGGACTGGCTGAAGGCTGAACCCGCCAAGAATACCTGCCGCATTCTCTCCAATGTGCGTTGTCTGTCGGAAGGTGTGGACGTACCTGCACTGGACGCTGTGCTGTTTCTAACGCCGCGTAATTCACAGGTGGATGTCGTACAGTCGGTAGGACGCGTAATGCGCAATGCTCCCGGCAAAAAACGTGGCTATGTGGTGCTGCCCGTAGTTATCCCCGCTGGGGTAGAGCCCAATGCGGCTTTGGATGACAACAAGACCTATAAAGTGGTCTGGGAGGTTCTTCAGGCTCTGCGTTCTCATGATGACCGGTTCGATGCGGCTATCAATCGTTTGGAGCTTGAGGGACCTGATCGCAATAAGATGGAAGTGATCGCGATCACTGAAAAGATCAGCGCTGAAGGGCGCTTCAAAGCCAGTAGAAATAATCTCGCTGACAGTGCTACGGCACGGTATGACATTGGTCGCGCGGCCCAGCTACCATCCCAATCGCCTCAGATGAGCATGGAGTTCGAGGTAGGCGAAATAGAACGCGCTCTATATGCCAAGATCGTACAGAAATGCGGTAATCGGCATCACTGGGAACAATGGGCTAACGATATCGCGGAGATCGCAAACACCCACATCGACCGCATCAGTACAGCGATCAGTAGCTCTTCTGATTCTCGTGCTCGTACTGCCTTCGATAATTTTGCCAAGGAAATCCGCGATGATATCAATAACGATGTCACAGATGACGAGATCATCGAGATGTTGGCCCAGCACCTGATTACTCGTCCCGTTTTCGATGCCTTGTTTTCTGATTACGCCTTCGCTGCCTATAACCCGATGTCTCAGGTGTTGCAGCGAGTGCTAGAAGTGTTGGATGAAGAACATCTCGAGAAAGAAGCACAGACGCTACAAAACTTCTATTACAGTGTGAAGATGCGTGCCGAAGGGATCACCAGTGCCACCGGTCGGCAAAAAATAATCGTCGAGTTGTACGATAAATTCTTCCGCAATGCCTTTACACGACTGACCGAACGCTTAGGCATAGTGTATACACCAGTTGAGGTTGTCGATTTCATTATCCATTCCGTGAATGACGTGCTGAAACAGGAATTCGGCCAGACATTGGGTAGCAAAGGCGTTCATATTATTGACCCCTTTACGGGGACCGGGACGTTTATTACTCGGTTGCTACAATCAGGCCTGATTACTCCAGAACAGATGCCTTATAAATACAAGAACGAGATTCATGCAAACGAACTGGTACTGCTGGCGTATTACATTGCTGCAATCAATATAGAAGCTACCTACCATGATCTGTCTGAAGGTGATTACGTACCTTTTGAAGGTATATGCTTGACCGATACTTTCCAGATGTATGAGAAGCAGGATATGGTCGATAGAGCGCAGGATAATAATTCCAAAAGGCGTAAACGCCAGAAGGCATTGGACATACGCGTGATTATGAGCAATCCCCCTTACTCTATTGGGCAAAGAAGCGAAAATGATAATAACCATAATGTTGGATATCCTTATCTTGATTCAAGAATAAGAGAGACTTATGCTACGCGTTCAAATGCGAAGTTAGCTAAGGGTCTTTATGATAGTTATATTCGTGCCATCCGATGGGCAAGTGACCGCATAGGTGACTGTGGGGTTATTGGATACGTCACTAATGCTGGCTATCTGGATTCTAACTCTGCAGATGGGCTGCGCCGATGCCTAGTAGATGAGTTTTCTTGTTTATATATATTCAATTTGAGAGGTAATGCACGTACATCAGGAGAACTGCGCAGAAAAGAAAAAGATAATGTGTTCGGTATGGGAAGCCGCGCCCCAATAGCTATTTCCATTCTTGTGAAAAACCCAGACTCTAAGCTGCATGGAAAGATATATTACTATGATATTGGCGACTATCTTTCTAGAGAAGAAAAATTAGAAAAACTAAATGATTTTCATGGTATATCGGGAGTCGATAAGTGGTTGGACATCGTTCCTGACTCCCATGGTGACTGGTTGCGACAGCGCGATGATCGCTTCGGTAACTTTATGCCACTGGGGGATAAGAAGGGGAAACAAAGAAAATTATTTGACAACTTTTCTTTGGGTATTATTACTGCCCGAGACGCATGGGCATATAATTTTAGCAAGGATTCCTTGTGTAAGAATATGAGGAGGACTATAAGTTTTTACAATGATCAGATGAGCTTTATTGAAAGATCGGTTAAATCATCGGAAAATTTAATAAAAAGTAAAGGAGTGGAGTTTTTTATTGACAATAATCCTAAAAATATAGGGTGGACTCATAATATCAAAAAATTATTTATTAAAAAAGAATTTTTGTTTTTTGATGAGAGTCATGTGATCAGAAATTTGTATAGACCCTTTACAAAGCAGTGGCTATTCTACGATCGCAAATGGAATGAAAGGGTCTATCAAATGCCTAATATATTTCCTAATAGGATGTGTGAAAATTTACTTATTCAAATAAATGCGAAATTTAGTGGAAGTGGGAATGTGGTTTTCATATGCAATAGAATGCCTGATCTCCACTGCAATGGTGATTCACAATGTTTCCCTCTCTATCTCTATGACGATAAAGGTGCGGACACCCACGATCTGTTCGATAGTGACTCTACATCGACTAATGCTCGCCGCGATGCCATTACCGACGAGGGATTAGAGCACTTCCTGTCGGCCTATCCTGGTGAGTCATTCAGCAAAGAGGATCTGTTCTATTACATCTATGGTTTGCTGCATTCACCGGATTATCTTGAACGTTATGCTGATAACTTAAGCAAGGAGCTGCCACGTATTCCACGAGTGAAGTCTGCGCAGGACTTCTGGGCCTTTAGTCGTGCGGGGCGTGCGCTAGCGAAGCTGCACATTGGTTATGAAGATGTTGCTCCTTATCCTGTCACCATTGATGGGCCGGCGCACCCGACCGCAGCACAGTATCGTGTCGAAAAGATGAAGTTCGCTAAGGTGAAAGATCCTGAAACCGGCAAGCGCGTCGATGACCGTTCAGTGTTGATCTACAACAGCCATATCACGCTACGCGATATTCCATTGCGGGCATACGACTATGTAGTGAATGGCAAGCCTGCATTGGCCTGGGTCGTTGAGCGTCAGTGCGTGAAGACCGATAAGGCTAGCGGCATTGTTAATGATGCCAATGACTGGGCGATTGAAACGATGAATGATCCATCCTATCCATTGAAGCTGTTCCAGCGGGTAATTACCGTGAGCTTGGAAACGCTGGATATTGTCAACAGCTTGCCTCCACTCGATATTTTGGATAGCTAGAATGGATGCACGGTTGAGCGGGTAGCTATCTTGATAAGAAATCTTATCGCTCAGTGGTTTCTAGAACGAAAAACGCCCCTGCAGCAGTGATGCTACAGGGGCGTTTCTGAATTCATGGTGCCGGAGATAGGAGTCGAACCTACGACCTTCGCATTACGAATGCGCTGCTCTACCAACTGAGCTACACCGGCAACGGCATGCATTCTAGCGCTGACATGCCGTGATGGGCAACCCCTTGTGATACTCAACCATTTCTGTCAGCGATCGTTACGTCCGCCGAAGATGATCAGCCCTGAAATCAGTGCGGCGAAGAGGGCAAAAATCACGACCACGCTCTGCAGGGCGAGTGGCCAGGTGGAAAAATGGTAGTCGCCGCGCAGCAGGCTGGCGAAGCCGTAACCGATGGCCATAATCGATCCCCCAACGATGAGGGGACAAAGCAAACGCTGGATAAAGCTTTTCATAATAGAAACGTCAAGTTGCATACCTGTACAGGTGTATAACCAGTCTAATCTATCCATGGATGGGAAAATAGCGCATGCGACAGTGACACTCCCCCCTACGGCAGGGGGCGAATGGTAAGATTGACCCTCGTGGGGGGAATTCGCCCCCGTTTACTGATTCCATCCACGACTCGCTATGGGAGAAGTTCATGGCCGTACGCTGGCGCTATACCTCGATGTCTGATTCAACGTTGGTCAGGCCCGATGAACGCTTATCCTGGGGGCAGATGCTGGCACTGGGCGTTCAGCACCTTGTTGCTATGTTCGGTTCGACCGTGCTGGCGCCGATGTTGATGGGGTTTGATACCAATCTAGCCATTCTGATGTCGGGCGTTGCCACGCTGCTGTTCTTCATCATCGTTGGGGGAAAAGTGCCTAGCTACCTAGGGTCGAGCTTTGCCTTCATCCCGGTGGTCTGTGCCGCGACGGGATACGTAGCCGGACACGGTGCAAATCCCGCGGTGGATCTGGCGCTTGGCGGCATCATCGTCTGCGGGGGGCTGTATGCGCTGTGCGGGCTGATCGTGATGTGGGCGGGAACTGGGTGGATCGTTAAGCTGTTGCCGCCGACCGTTACGGGGGCCGTGGTTGCGACTATCGGTCTGAACCTGGCACCCAGTGCCGTGGGCAGTGTCTCTGGCTCGACGTTCAACGGCATCATGGCGCTGGTCACTGTGCTGTGCATCGGCAGCATGGCCGTGCTGACGCGCGGTGTTGTGCAACGGTTGCTGCTATTGATCGGCATCCTGATCGCCTATGGCCTCTATTTCGTTGCCGCCAATCTGATGGGCTGGGGCACGCCGATCGACTTCACTCCGGTAGAAGCGGCACCGTGGTTCGGGCTACCGACCTTTCATACGCCCACGTTCCAGTGGACGGCGATCCTCACTATTGCACCTGTCTTTCTGATTCTGATCGCTGAGAACTTGGGCCATGTCAAAGCTGTGGGTGAAATGACGGGGACTCCCCTCGATCGCTATATGGGACGAGCGTTCCTCGGCGATGGGCTGGCGACCATGTTGTCAGGGAGTGTTGGGGGTACAGGGGTCACGACATATGCCGAAAATATAGGGGTGATGGCGGTAACGCGGGTGTTCTCTACGCTTACGTTTCTGATCGCCGGCATTCTGGCCATTGTATTGGGCTTCTCGCCGCGCTTCGGCGCACTCGTGCATACCTTGCCAGTACCGGTGCTGGGCGGTGCATCCATCGTGGTGTTCGGGATGATCTCAGCTGCCGGAGTACGTATCTGGATGCAGAATAATGTTGACCTGAATGATCATGCCACGCTGATCCTGATTTCGGTCACTATGATTCTCGGTGCAGGTAACTTCTCACTGTCGATGGGGGTGATCCAGCTCAACGGTATTGGCACCTCGATGCTGGCTGCGATCATCCTCAATGCGCTGTTCAGCAATCGCCATGTGCGCAAGATGCTGGAAAGAAATTGAGCGAGACGTGTAGGATGGAATAAGCAGCGTGGCTTTAATAACCCACGTTGCGCCGTTATCGTAAAATGACGAAGCGATCGTGTTCGCTGCCCGTCATTCCCGCTAGGCCTTTCAGGAGACCCGAGGTCCCAGGAGTTCATATGACAACCGAGCAGGATACCGCGCCATCATCTGTCCCCCCGTCGTCCTCGACGGATAGCCAGCGTATGTGCTGCGGTGGCGGAATGCAGACGTATCCTCCTCGCTTGGACGCCGTGATGCCGATGACGGCAGAGGCGCATGAACGTTCGATCGCCGAAATGCTTGAGCTACGTCGGCGGCAAGGGTACGAGGATCAGGATATCTGGCTGTTCGCATACGGTTCGCTGATCTGGCGCCCCGAGTGCCCTGCTATCGAGTCGCTGCGCGGTTACATCGAAGGCTTTCATCGTGGGCTGTATCTGTGGTCGCGCATCCACCGCGGTACACCAGAACAGCCGGGGCTAGTGTTCGGGCTGGACGAAGGCGGCTCCTGCGAGGGGGTGGCGTTCAAACTGTCCGCTCAGGATCTGCAATGCCATCTGCTGGCGCTGTGGAAGCGCGAGATGCCGGACTGTTCTTATCGACCCACTTGGGTGCCCTGTACGCTGGAGAATGGGCGCACCGTGCCGGCACTGGCATTTGTCGTGGCGCGCAGCCAACCGACGTATGTCGGGCAGCTCTCCGATGAAATCATCCGCAAGGTGTTCGAGACCGCACGCGGGCAGTGCGGTACCACGTACGACTATGTGGCACAGACCGCTGTCGCGCTGCGCAACGCCGAAATGCCTGACGAAACCTTGGAAGGGTTACTGCGTCGCTGTCAGCCTTCCGTCAATGCGGTTAGCTGAAGCTTATATGAAATGTTACGAAGAAAGGAGGCGGGATTAAGCCTCCTTTTTTTTTGCTTTCGTCTGTTTCCCCTTACCGAAGCGGACTTGAAGAATATTCCATATAGCGTTTCAGTTCTTCCTGCCACTGTTTCATGAATAAGAACAGTGGTTGCTCTTGTTCTTCGGGTTCTTTCGAATAGGAGACAACGCGTTCTTCTCCCCCCTGTAAAAAGAAACGTACTTTTTTTATATCAACGCAATGGAAAATAATAAGTACTTGTTCTTGATCAATATCATCGAAATTTACCTCGATATCGTGTTCTGTCGTGAAAAGGTCAGAAGACTGCGAGGAATATTCCATCAAGTGGGCACAGATAAAGCTGTGATCCATGCTTCTCAGAACTAAATTGTTAAATTCTAGTCGCTTGTTTTCTTCATTAAATAGAGTTTTAAAGTATTCCGACAATAGAATTATTCCACCAATGACTTGGGCCAACTCTTTTTCGTTATTTCCTTTTTTCTTTGAAAATACAATATAAGAAGGTTTGGGACTGGTGTAGTCTCCTAGTGTTAGCGTCATGGTATAGCGGCGCAGTTCCGAATAAAATACACCAGCAGGCCGGTCAATAGTGAGGTATGTTTGGCCACATGTTGCTACGCAAATACGAAAAGCTTCGCTAAGTATCTTTTCAAATCCCGGATATATATTGTTTTTCACAAACATATCCGTGAATATATCTATAATCTCTCTGCAGCCTTCCATGTTTTTAGAAGGATAGATCTTGACTATTTTGGAGAACTTTTTTCCAAGCATTGATGTCGGTGTCTCTTGATATAGGAAATTAACGTAATAAAATTTCAGCAAGCCTGTTATTAAAATAGGGCTCGTTTTAGTTATTGCTTGTTGGGAAGGCAATGATTGCAGGTTTGCACGTATAAATTATTACATATGTAGAAAAATATTCCCATGCGACATAGCATACCACTACCTTCCGTCAGCACGCGTGGACAACATATATATTAAAAATATGTATCTAAAAAGAAGTACGCGGTGGGTTGGAGTGCCCACCGCGTCAGACAGGTCATGTCATGGAAAGTGGCCCGATGGGCCGCTTCAAGCCCGGATCACGGTCTCTTGAAGCAAAGTACTGCGCGTGAAGCAGGGATCACTTCACTTTGACGACCCAGCCTTCTGGGCCTTCGATATCACCGACCTGGATGCTGGTCAGCGTGTCGTACAGGCGACGCGTCACCGGGCCAACGTCTGTTTCGCTATAGAAGACGTGAAAATCGTCCTTGTACTGAATGCCACCAATCGGGGTAATGACGGCGGCTGTACCGCAGGCACCGGCTTCCTTGTACTGATCAAGGTCGGTGATCGGTACGTCGGTTTCCTGTGTGGCCAGCCCCAGATAGTCGCGCGCCAGTTCGAGCAGCGAGTATTTGGTGATACTGGGCAGGATGGACGGTGAATACGGTGTCACGAAGACGTCGTCATGCGTGATGGCGAAGAAGTTGGCGGAACCCACTTCCTCGATCTTGGTGTGCGTGGCCGGATCAAGGTAGATGCAGTCGGCGAACTCGCGTTCGTGCGCTTCTTTATTCGGCAGCAGGCTCGCAGCGTAGTTACCGCCGACCTTAGCCGCACCGGTACCGTAAGGGGCGGCACGGTCGTAGGACGACACCATGAAGTTGACCGGTTTCATGCCACCTTTGAAGTAGGCGCCTACCGGTACGCAGAAGATCGAGAAGATGAACTGCGGTGCGGGGTGTACACCGATGTTGTCGCCGACGCCGATCAGGAACGGGCGCAAGTAGAGTGCGCCGCCGCTACCGTAAGGCGGAATGAAGCGTTCGTTGGCCAGTACGACCTTCTTACAGGCTTCGACGAACACGTCTGTCGGGATCTCGGGCATCAGTAGGCGTGCGCAACTCTGCTGCATGCGGATCGCATTGCGGTCCGGGCGGAACAGGTTGATGGACCCGTCCTTGCAGCGGTAGGCCTTGAGGCCTTCAAAGCACTGCTGACCATAGTGAAGGGCTGTAGAGCCTTCGCTGATGTGCAGCGTGTTGTCCTCGGTCAGTACACCGTCGTCCCAGCTGCCGTCTTTCCACTGTGACAGGTAGCGATAGTCCGTTTTGATGTAATCGAACCCGAGGGAACTCCAATCGAAATTATCTGTATCCATGACAATGACCGCTCTATGTGAGCATGCACTCTCTGGCGCATGATTGTACTGTGCTTGTAGATCCATGAAGGGTAGTGTCTTCGAGCGAGGGCGCTGCCCTTCTGTCGAGACTATCATGGCTCTGGGCCCTACGTTAAATACTCTATGTATGCCGATGCGATTTCGGGTGAACCTTTACCGCACAGAGGCTATCGTCGAAGCGCCCTGCAAGGTGATTGCAAGGTACACTATAGAAGACGTGCTTTCGTGTTTACGCCATTCATGATCCCGCGGAGACCCCATGACTGAACTCAAGACGCTGCTGTTTGCTACGGACTTCTCTACCGGTGCAGCACGCTGCTGCAGTATGGCCAGTACCCTGGCGCGCCTGAGCGGTGCGCGCCTGCATATCGTGCATATCGTGGCGGAAGGTGATAGCTGGCCGCTGCAGGCGTCGGACCAGCTGGTTGTGCCTGAATCACAGCAAGCGAACATTGAACGTGAAATGAAGCGCTTCATCGGTCGATATTTCCCCAACCTGGATCAGGAGCCGTTCACCGTCACGTGGGATATCGTCGCTGCGCGTCATACATCGTCAGAAATTGTTCATCAGGCTGAACTGGTCGATGCCAGCATGATTCTAATGGGGACGGAGGGACGCTCCGGGGTCAAGCGCCTGCTGGCCGGCTCGACGGCAGAAGCCGTTGTCCGTACGGCGTCCGTGCCAGTGGTGACCATCCGCAACGGTGATCGCTAGACACTGAGTGGTCGGGGCAGAAGCATTCGAGGTGACTTCTGCTCCTGCATCTGTAGCATGCTCGCTGAGCGCCGCCTTTGGTATTTGCTGAAGGCGGAATGCGTGTGCTGGGCATCGCGCCTGCGTTCATTTTCCATTTCTCATCGTAGACGAAGAGGCACCCATGTCTCGACAGGACTCACGCTTCGAAATTCCGGCCGGTTCCACAACCGTGCCGCCGCATCGCGGCTTGCTGGGCCCGATGAAATTCCGGGCCTATCGTGCCATATGGATCGCGAACCTGTTCGCCAACTTGGGAATGTGGGCCCAGTCCGTAGCGTCGGCCTGGGTCGTGACGGAACAGCATGCTAGCCCATTGATGGTGGCCATGATTCAGGTGGCTGCGGCGATACCGTTGGTATTGCTATCGATCGTTGCGGGTGTGCTGGCCGACAACCATGATCGACGCAAATTGATGCTGATCGGTATGGGTATCCAGACGATCGGCGGGGTAGTGATTACCGGGATCGCTGAGTTCGCCACTCTGACACCTGAATGGCTGATCTTGTCGATTCTGGGCATCTCGTTGGGGTCGGCACTGCTGACACCGGCGTGGCAGGCGGCGGTCAACGAGCAAGTGCCACGCTCCGAAGTGGCCAGCGCGGTACTGCTGAACAGCGTTAACTACAACGTAGCGCGTGCGCTCGGGCCGGCATTGGGCGGGATTATGCTGGGCTTCTGTGCGCCCAAGTGGGTATTCCTCTTCAATAGTGTGTGTAGCTTGGTGCTGATGTATGCCATTTGGCGTTGGAAGCGTGACATCCCGGCGCGCACGCTGCCGCCTGAAAAGATTCGTGAAGGGGTCAAGGCGGCGCTTCAGTTCACTCATTATTCGACTGTGACGCGCATCGTGATGCTGCGTTCGTTCACATTCGGCATCTGTGCCAGTGCCATTTGGGCCTTGCTGCCACTGCTGGCGGATCAGAACCCGGACGGTAGCGCGGCTCTATACGGGTACATGCTCGGGACGCTTGGGATTGGGGCGATCATTGGCAGCGTTGGTGTGGATCGTCTGCGCCAGCGTTTGGGCACGGGGCGTCTGATCAGTCTGGCAGGGGCGGTATGTGCCGCGATGCTAATGATTCTGGGTACGACCAACAATCTGTTCTGCGTGTTTTTCGCGCTGCTGCTGTCAGGTAGCTGCTGGATTGCTGCGGTGTCGACCTACAATGCGGCCGTTCAGCTGCTGGTGCCGGACTGGGTCAAGGCGCGCGCGTTGGCGCTCTATCAGACCTCGCTGTATGGCGGGTTGGCGCTGGGATCGTTTCTGTGGGGGCATATGGCCACCACCATGACGGTGCAAGGAGCGCTGCTGAGCGCGGGCATCTTGATGATTATCTGTGCCGTCATCCTGTATCAGTCGAAGTTGCCTTCGCTGGATGCCAACGACATGCTGCACGTCAGCAGCCCGGCCAATGCGGCACCGGCCATCTCGTTCGATCCGAAACACGGTTCGGTGATGGTTACGATCGAGTACAACATTCCCGAAGAACGGACGCACGAGTTCATTCGCGCCATGCGCCGCCAGCGCAAGTTGCGCCTGCGCAACGGTGCCGAGCGTTGGTGGCTGTACCGCGACACGCAGGAGCGAGCGCTGTGGCAGGAAGTCTTTCTCGTTCGCAACTGGCTTCAACATTTGCGCATGCAGGATCGCATGACGCTGGCCGACAAGCACATTCTCGATACGGTGCTGGCTTTCCATGACGGTGCCGAAGCCCCGCGCATTCGGCTCAGTGTCAGCTATAAGTCGATGCGCGAGCGCGATCGCACACTGCCGCCGTTGGCAGAAGAACCAAAGCCGAATACGGCACCGCCGCATGCCGACGATGTTCCGCCGGTACCCGAACAGTCGTAAGGCTGTCAGGATGCAAGGGCGCGTCTACACTGGAATGTGTATGACATGACTGAGTGCATGAACGTTGTCCGCTAGCATGAGCGGCATGGAATATCAGGGAGAGATGACCATGGGATTGATGGATCAGTTCAACGAGAGTCTGGACTACAAGAAAACGCTGCAGTGGGTCGAAGACCAAGGCGGCATCAATAGCCTGCTGGACAAGTTCCGCCAGAACGGGCTGAGCGACAAAGTCTCGTCGTGGATTGGGTCGGGTGAGAACAGCCCGATCTCCGCCGACACGATCCAGCAGGTGCTGAGCAGCGAGGCGCTGCAATCGCTGGCAAGCCGGCTGGGCGTTGATGTCAGCAAAGCTTCAGGGCTGCTGGCCGAGTACTTACCGAAGGTTGTCGATCTACTGTCGCCTAAGGGAGAAACGCCGAAAGATGGCAATCTCCTGACGATGGGCTGGGAGCTGATCAAAGGAAAGCTGTTCGGCTAAGCCCGCATGCAAAAGCGCCGCTGCTTGTCAGTGGCGCTTTTGTATCCGTCACTTACGTATTTGTCGGTTACTCAATGGCTGTCGAGCGTTGCCGTAACCCCATCATCTTGAAGCAAATGAGAAAGCGCGTGCTGGAAGTGATTATTTTCATATGGCGGGTAGTCGAATATGGATAAAGTCACTGTGGCATGCTGTTATGCAGTTGCCTGACCACGACCTTGACCGGAACCGACAGAGGAGTCGCTGATGAAGCGCAGATCACTGCTTAAAGCCTCGCTGGCCCTAGGAACCTATGGGCTGCCACTGGGAGGCATGCTGATGTCGAGTGCATGTGCCGCCGGAGGCGCAGGAGATCACGTTGACTTCGACTATGTGGATGTCATGGCGGCAGGCATGTCGCACGCCGCGTATAAGGGCGCAGAAGAGAAGCTGCCGCCGACGCTGGCCAACCTGACACCGCAACAGTACTCCGCCATCCGTTTCGATCCTCAGCAGGCGCTGTGGCGCAACCGGCTATCGACACAGTTCTTCCATGTCGGCATGGGCTTCCGTCAGCGCGTACGCATGTTCGCGCTCGACAAAGATGATCGCGCCCATGAGATCAATTTCAGTACCCAACTGTTCAACTACAGTGGCGCAGGCGTAGACGAAAAGGCCGTCGACAAAGCGGGTGATCTCGGCTTCGCCGGTTTCAAAATTTTCAATTCGGGCTTCGGTGGCCCGGGTGATATCGTCGCTTTCCTCGGTGCTAGCTACTTCCGTGCCGTCGACAAGACTGGCCAGTACGGCCTTTCTGCTCGCGGCCTGGCCATTGACCCTGCCATTGGTGGCAAGCCTGAAGAATTCCCGTACTTCACTCACTTCTGGTTCCGAGAACCCGCGGCTGACAGTCCTACCTGTACGGTCTATGCGCTGCTCGATTCCCCCAGTGTGACTGGGGCCTATCAGTTCGACATCGACTGCCAGAGCGAGCGGGTGGTAATGACTGTGCGCATGAAGCTGCATGTGCGCAAGCCGATCGAACGGCTGGGCATCGCCCCGATGACCAGCATGTTTGCTTGCGGCACCAACGAACGTCAGGTCTGCGATACCATCCACCCGCAGATCCACGATTCTGATCGTCTGTCGATGTGGCGCGGCAATGGTGAATGGGTCTGTCGTCCGCTCAACAACCCGGATACGTTGCAGTACAACGCGTTTGCCGATACCGACCCCAAAGGGTTCGGGTTGGTACAGACCGATCATGACTTCAACAGCTATCAGGATACCGTCGACTGGTACAGTCGCCGTCCTAGTCTGTGGATCGAACCGCTTAATCGCTGGGGCGAAGGCAGCATCGACTTGGCTGAGCTGCCGACGACCGGTGAAACCTCCGACAATATCGTTGCTTACTGGCGTCCCAAGACGCCCGCACAGGCAGGTGATACGCTGGAATACCATTACCGCCTGTACTGGAGCGCGCTACCGCCAGTCAGCTCACCGTTGGCTTCGGTCATGGCAACTCGCACTGGAATGGGCGGCTTCACTGAAGGCTGGGCACCGGGTGATCACTTCCCAAATGAATGGTGCCGTCGCTTTGCCGTCGACTTTTCTGGCGATGCATTGAAAGCACTGCCGGCCAACGCGCCGATCACCCCCCGATTGGATGTCTCGTGGGGTGAAGTGCGCGATCTGCAGGTGCTACCGTTGCCTGATAACGGTTACCGTGTGCTGTTCGACTGGTACCCGACCAGCCAGCAGACCGATCCCGTATCAATGCGCCTCTACATTGCGCATGATGACAGCGCTCTGAGCGAAACTTGGCTCTACCAGTATCTGCCGCCCGCACCGGAGCGTCGTCGCTATACTCGCTGAGTGCGCGCACGTTGATATCTGAACGCTGACGCATGAAAAAAGGCCTGCTCGGAAATGACCGAAGCAGGCCTTTGTCGTTTTCGGTTGCGAGGATCAGTCGTTGCGGGGAGGATGCTCTGCCTGAGCCTGAGCCTGAGCCTGAGCCTGAGCCTGAGCCTGAGCCTGAGCCTGAGCCTGAGCCTGAGCCTGAGCCTGAGCCTGAGCCTGAGCCTGAGCCTCGCGGCGTTCCATTCGTTCGATGCGACGCATGCGTTGGGCACGTTGAAGCAGCCATGGAATGCGAATCAACATGCCTGACGTGAGGCGCAGCAGTGTCTTGGCCATGCGCAGGGTGTCGCGCAGCAGTCGGTAGTGAGAGACATTGCCGCGAGGGTAGTAAGTGCGAATGGGCGCGTGACGGTAATCGCCACCGTGCCAGATCCAGCGCACTAGCAGTTCGATATCGAACTCGACCCGGTTGCCGCAGCGGAAGCGCGACAGCAGGTGGTTGATCTGATGCAGTGGGTAGACCCGCACGGCACAGACGCTGAAGCGGCCTGCACCGGACAAGCAGCAGAGGCAGGTTCCGATGTTGATTAGGATGATGGCACTGCGACGAATGGGAGGAACGTGACCCATTACACGTGTGCTGCCGATCACCAGCGAATCGGGGTGCAGTGAAGAGATCTCGAGCACACCGTCAAGATCGTCGATTTCCTGCTGCCCATCGGGGTCTATGGTCAGCACATGGGTATAGCCCAGACGCTGAGCTTCTGCCATGCCCACGCGCAGCGCGGTTCCCTTGCCGCTGTTGCGTACGAGGCGCACGAGGTGGGTGGCATTCTGAGCCCCCAGACGGTTCAGCTCTTCTGCGCATTCTCGGTGACTGCCGTCATCTACCAGAAGAATGGGGCACTCGTACTGTCGTAGCTGTTCACAGACATCGGCGACCGTATCGGCATGGTCGTACACCGGTATCAGAAAGCACAGGGACTGCTTGCTCATCTTGAAGGCCCGATAAAAGGGAAATCACCGCAGAAAGCGGGGAGTTCCGTAAAGAAGTGCTGACGCCATGCAAAGAAGACGCTTGCCTTGGCCGATATGGAAGAAAAGCCAATCGTCTCCCGCTTATGATTCGTCCAGTGTACCTTCGTCTTCGTCAGTCGTCTCGCGCGGGTACTTGGTCGAGCGCAGGCTGTCCTTTATCCGCTTGAGATGGGGGAGAAAATCCTCGCCGCGCCTTAGCGTGACGCCCGTGGCCAGAATGTCGATGACGGCCAGATGAACGATCCGAGACGTCATTGGCATGTACAGTTCAGTATCTTCTGGCGAAGGTACGCCGAGACAGAGGCTACTGGTGGCATCCAACGGTGACCCTGGCTGGGTGATGGCGATCACGACGGCGCCATTGTCACGGGCCAGCTGAGCCACTTCGTTTAGTTCGCGGGTACGCCCCGTATGCGAAATGGCCACGAAGACGTCACCGGTATGTGCAGCGGCCGCCGCCATGCGCTGCATCAGCATGTCCTCGTAGGCCATGACCGGTAGGTTGAAGCGAAAGAACTTGTGCTGGGCATCCTGAATGACCGGTGCCGAAGCGCCCAGCCCGATAAAGGTGAGCTGGCGGGCTTGCGAAAGGTGATCGACCGCCCGTTCGATCAGGGCTGGATTCAGTTCGCGGCTGAACGTGTTTAGTGCGTTGAGCGTTGCGCCCAGAATCTTCTGTGAATAGGCGCGCGCATCGTCCCCGCTGCTGACGCTGTGGCTGACATAGGGCGTGCCGCCTGCCAGACTCTGCGCCAGCTTGAGTTTGAAGTCGGGAAAGCCTTTGGTATCGAAGCTGCGGCAGAAGCGATTGACGGTAGGTTCGCTGACGCTGGCGGCCTGAGCCAAGGCGGCGATGCTCTTGCTTATGGCGGCAGAGGGATCGGCCAGAATCACCTCCGCCACCTTGCGTTCCGAGCGGTTGAGCGAATCGAGACGCTCACGAAGCGTATTGATGAGATCAAGGGCCATCATGGGCATTGTTCCTGTAATGTGACAGCCGACGACTGCATTGCTTACTTGAAAGAGGGCAGCGTTACGCCCATCTGGGTGCGACAAGCTGTCAAGTAGCGTCGGATGGTCGCGGTCAGAAGACGTCGACCGTGCGACACGGTCATAATAGTGTCATCATAAACGGATACGTTCTTGCCGTAATCCAGAATGACATCGTTAATACGGCCTGAAGCCTGCTGTGCTTCTGCCCGCTGACCCTATGGTATGACTGGGGAAATGATGTCATCCGTGGTAGATTTACGTCCAAGCACTGTGGACAGGCAGCGACAGTGCATGCATTGGATATGCTGGCTAATGTTGCCGTTTCATTTTGGATTTGAACTGGGGAGAAGCGCCTCATGGCTGTTGAACAGACGCCTGCAGTTGATATTGCACTGTTCGGTGCGTTGGGTGACCTTGCCTTGCGCAAGCTGTTTCCTGCGCTCTATCACCTCGATCGCGAGGGTCTTCTGAACGAAGGGACGCGCATTGCGGGTCTCGCTCGTCATGAAATGAGCGCCGAAGAATTCCGTAACACGGTCGCCGCGGCGCTGGAAAAACGCGTCAAGGCTGACGAACGTGAAGAAAGCGTCATCAAGCGCTTCCTGGCACGTATCGATAGCATCCGCCTCGACTTCATGAACGTCGAGTCTTATGCGCAGATCGTTGAATGGCGTAAAGGTCGCACTGTACCGCTCGTCGTGTACATGTCCGTTCCGGCCAGCCTGTTCGGCACCATCAGCCAGCACCTCCAGACGGCAGGTTGCCTTGATGACACCAGCCGCATCGTCGTAGAAAAACCAATCGGTTACGACCTGAAAACGTCCATCGAGCTGAACGATTCTATCGGCAGCGTCTTCGATGAGACTGGCATCTACCGCATCGACCACTACCTCGGTAAAGACACCGTCCAGAACCTTCTGGCGCTGCGCTTTGCTAACCCGATCTTTGGCAACCAGTGGAACCGCGACAACATCTCCTACGTTGAGATCACTGTAGCGGAAACCGTCGGCATCGAAGGTCGCTGGGGTTACTTCGATGGCGCGGGTCAGCTGCGCGACATGCTGCAGAACCACGTGATGCAGGTACTCTGCATGACGGCTATGGAACCGCCGGCAAGCCTTGACGCTGACAGCATTCGCGCCGAGAAGGTCAAAGTGCTGAAAGCACTGCGCCCGATCACTGGCGACGCACTGCGCACCAACGTGATTCGCGGTCAGTACGCTGCTGGTCAGATCGACGGTCAGGCTGTTCCTGGCTACCTCGAAGAAGAAGGTGCTAACACTGCATCCAGCACTGAAACCTTCGTTGCCATCAAAGCCGAAATCGACAACTGGCGTTGGAAAGGCGTGCCGTTCTACCTGCGTTCAGGTAAACGCATGCCGCGCAAAGAAACCCAGATCGTCATCCACTTCCGCCAGCAGGAACACAACATTTTCCCGGGCGCGGCAGCGGGCAACAAACTGGTTATCCGTCTGCAGCCTGATGAAGGTCTGACGCTTGAAGTCCAAGCAAAAGACGGTGGTCTGAACGCAGGTGAAAACCTCGTGACCGGCGAAATGAAGCTCGACTTCAAAACAGCGTTCCCGCAAGCCCGTATCCCGGATGCTTACGAACGCCTGATCCTTGAAGTCATGCGTGGTCGCCAGTACCTGTTCGTACGTCGTGACGAAGTCGAAGCTTCATGGACGTGGATCGACACGCTCCAAGACGGCTTTGCAGAACAGGGTCTGAAACCTGAAGCTTATGCCGCTGGTTCTTGGGGGCCCAAATCTGCTAACGAAATGGTGACTCGCGACGGTAACGCCTGGAAGGAGTTCTTCTAAGCCATGATCGACATGCAACAGACCCCCAAGGTCCGCATTGGTCAGGCGCTGGCAGAAGCAGTTGCTGACGCCCTGCGTACGGATCTGGCTCAGCAAGAGCGCGCTCTGCTGATCGTATCCGGTGGCTCTACTCCGGTGCCGTTCTTCGAAGCACTGTCTCAGGTTGACCTGCCGTGGGAACGCGTTGACGTCACCCTCGCGGACGAACGTTGGGTGCCGGAAACCGACTCCGACAGCAACACGGGTTTGCTGAAACGTCACTTCCTGCAGAACAAAGCCGCGAAAGCGAACTTCGTTCCGTTGACGACTCAGCACGCCACTGCTGCAGAAGGTGTCGCCGAGCTGACAGCCGTTTCCCAGAAACTGAGCTGGCCGGCAAGCGTTGTCATCTTGGGTATGGGTGACGACGGTCATACGGCATCGCTGTTCCCGGACAGCCCGCAGCTGGAAGAAGGTCTGACGACTGACGCCCCGCTGTTGGCCGTTACGGCACCGAGCATGAAAACGAAGTCCCGCATCACTTTCAGCCGTAAACAGCTGAAGAACGCACGCCGTCACTTTATTCACCTGAGTGGTGCTGCTAAACGTGAAATGTTCACCAAAGCGTTTGGCGGTGACGATATTCGTGAATATCCGATTCGTTCGTTCATGGATACACCGGTAGCGCTTTACTGGGCACCGTGATTCATAAGTATGTGATGTAAGAAGAACCCGCTCCTTGTGAGCGGGTTTTTTGTATTGAGGTGAGCTATGTTTTCGTCTGTACGAATATACTCAATACTATTGCCAGAATGTTCTATAAGCTATGCTAGGTTAATGTTTTTGATGATTTATATGATGTGTTGTTTGGCTTTTGTTTTCTGGTATTTTAAATAAAATATGTAATTGTTTGACGAGTATTTCGTTCAATATATGGCTCTCATTATAATTATTAAAAACATTAGTAGTTTGCTTTAAATGTTGCTGTGATACCCCCATGTCTCATGCTGTCTTTCTTTTGCTGTGAGCACTTTCGTTTTGGAAATATAAACAGAAGTCGTTAGAAATAAGGAAGGATATTTTCAACGTGTAAATGGTTATAGAGCAGTTCCTATATGGAACGTTCTTTCGCTGAACTCTACGTGTTTAAAATGATCAATATGATTGAATAAATATAGTGGTTTGTGTGTGTTGCTATTATTATAAGTGTTATTCATAAAAATGATGGGCGTCAGCTAGCTCAAGCGAAGAGAACGTTGCAATGGCTCAGAATATCGGAAATGTCGTCAATACAACATGTACCTCTGTCGACGCGCATGGGGGATGTGACCACTGCAATCGCAAAGGGCTGGCGTTCCTCCCTGTTCGCTATGCCGTCTCGCGCAATGCACGGGCAAAGCATCAGGCGCTTCCCCAGAACCGCATCAACGCCTTTACCGATATTCATCTGGACAAGCTGGTCGACGCTGATGGCAAGTTGGCCAGCAAGTCACCCAGCACTTGGTATGTGCTGCGCAAACTGCGGGATGGCTATCTGTATGTTTACGATGAGCACCCTCAGCACGCGCACTGGCTGTGCTACTCGGTAGGGAACAACGGTGAGCTGACCCAGTTTCCTGCCGGCAAGCCAAAAGCGTCAGAAAAGGTCAGCTGCACCAATGATCTGAACTATACGATTGCGAGCCTTGTCGCCCTCAGCGATCAGAAGACGGATCGTATGATCAACCTCATCTTCATCGAAGCGCCTTTCAGTGTATCCCGTCTGAACTGGATGGCCGAGCACCCGGAGTGGCGTGCCAAGCACATGCAGCAGGTCAAAATAAGCGCGATGGCCTCGTCGCCATTCTGCTTTTCTGAAGATGAGATTAAGCAGCACGCCATCGAATATAGTGAAGAAAATCCCTGTGTCTTGCTGGCGAACGATCTGGAAATAGGCCGTTTCGAGAATCCGGCGGAATATGCGAGTTACAAGAACAGCGACAGAGACACCTATAGCAGTCTGATCAAGGCCTTCGATGCCTCAGCAGGCACTCCCGTTTCAGGCTATGCCGTGGCGGTACCTGATGCGGCAGGCATCATCAGGCAGCTTGATCTATACCGAAAGTCCGCCGCATATGGCTTTGCCGAGCAGCTCAAACCGGATGATGAAGGAGCCGATAAAGAAGTGCGTCACCGCTACAGCGCAGGTGCTCACACGCATGGAATGAGGGTGCCCAACAAAGGCAGCTACGCTCTGAACGAGCGCAACTACCGCTGGTATCTTGCCGTTGATCGCCTGAGAGAGCTGATGGCGACGTCTCTTGATCCCTCCAATATGTATGACAAAGAGCTGCTGCCGCCGGGCGTACCGGCGAACTTCACGCTGACGGAAAGTGACTGTAATAGTGCGTTTGAATGGAAAGCTTGTCAGGGCAAGACCTATCGGGAAGCGCTGGATGATTACAATAACTTCGATAAGAACGCCAGCGACAAGATAGGGAGCGCCATGCAGGATAGCGCATCACTCTCGCCGCAGGAGCAGGCGGAGAGGAGAGCGCGCGAAGAGTTCAAATATGGCAATGAGAAGGTCTGGGCTCGGGAGTCGCTGCGGACCTATCAGCAGGCGTGGAATAAGCGAAAGGCCCAGGCTGTCGAGCATACCGAGGACGCCAACGACGAGATATTGAACGATTACATCGTCCGTGAGGATTGGGAGGGAGTAAAGGCGCTCTTCGAAAAAGCTTACGAAGAGGCGAGAAAGCTCTCCATCAGCTTCGATTCCGACTATGTGCTATGGGTCAAGAACGGCCTTTCTCACGACCTTGATAAATACGATACAACGGATCCATTCCACTGTGGCTGTGTCACCCAGATCATCGCAGACATTCTGCGAAATGGCATTCTGAGTGGCTCAAGTCAGCATCTATGGGACAGCCTGCTGGTAACACGCGATAGCCTGGTTGACCGCGGGCTTTCCCTGAATGGTGCTGTTGTCTTCACGGATGTAAAGCAGGCCATCGACAGCTACGAGAAGAAAGAGAGCAAGGGCAGGCTGTGGGGGCCGGCAGAAGGACTGAACGTTGAGTTGCTGGCCAAGGTAGAAAAGAACGTCGCCAAGGTCAGAGAGTTCTTTTCGAAAATGAAGAGCAAGGACTACAAGGGCATCTTCGAAGTGAAGACGATGCCGTTCACCACGACGTTCAAGGCCTTCGAGACATTGCACGATGCTTCACTCAATGCGACCAGCTCGCTATTAGTGAATCAGGTTGGTAAGCAAATGGAGACCGGTATCTCAACAGGCAAGCGGTCTGTTGCGGTTATTCTGAAATACGAGAAAAGGCTGCTTGAGCTGCATAACTTTGGCAATACCGTCAACAAGGCCTTCTATGGCAACAGTGCGCCGCTCTTCAAGATGGTTGAGGCCGAGTTCACGGTGGCGGAGGCAAACAAGTACGTCACCATTATCAACAAGGCCATGGCCAAGAACGAGGTGGCAAGCAGCAATCATGTCAGGTTATACGACAAAGGCCAGACGGTCGGTGGCGCTTATCATTTCAGTGAGAGCGACTCCAACAAGAAAGTAAGAATGTACATGGTTTTCGATCAGGATACGGCAAACCGGATTGAAGGAATTATGGGAGCGAAGGGCGTTGATGCGATGAACGAAGGCCCGAAGAAGATATACGAAGCTCAGATGAAAGCCATGAGCAAGGTGAACTTCTTCAGCGCGTCCCTGATCAAGGTGGGGTGTATCTGTTCGCTAATTAGCGCTGTCGATACCTATCGGGAAAAAGATGACTTTTCATCGCTGTGGAAACTGATCTCCAGCCTGCTGAGCGCCGTGCAGAACCTGTCGGAAGTTATTTCGTGGCAGTTCACCAAGGCGGCAGAAAGCGCCGTTGAACGCTCGCTTACGGCCGAGGCGGCCTTGCCTTCTGTGCTGATTCAGCGTGCCGAGCGTCTGGCACTGACGGCGGAGAAGGCAATGCTGTTTTCCAAGGCTCTTGGGCATTTCGTCTCCCTCATGGCCGTCTATGATGCGGTCAAGGGAACGGTCGAAGCCGTTGATATCTACAATGCGGGCGGGTTATCCGAGGACTACAACAAGAAGATGGCCGCTACCGGCATCTCCTTCGTCAGTTCCATCGTACTGGGGCTATTCATAAGCAGCCTGTTCTTCGGCGCGATTATCGCACTTGCTGCCATCGCGGTACTGTTCTTCTTTAATGTGAACAGGATCGTGCCTGAACATATTCAGAACTGGCTGCGTCGAAGTAAGTTCGGTAAGGAAGGGGATACCGCTCCGGGCCGCCCGTTCACCTCTATGCAGGCCGAACAGGATGCGTTGTCCATGCTCTTGAAAGGCATTCTTTTCACGGCCTCCATCACCAGCGAGCAGTCGCTGCGTGAGAAGACTCAGAAAGAGAAGTCGTGGATGGAAGTGCTAGCGGAATCCGAGGCCGCTTCGGAAGGGGCGGGCCTCATTCTCGGAACGGAATACAAGGTCATGACCGTTTCGAAGGAAAAGAAACATGTGGCCGTCACGATGGCGTTTCCTCGCGCCTTCAATGGCTCTGCTTTCCTGTCCCAGAAGGGCAGCAGTACGCAGTACCTCTATCTTGTCGACAGCGAGCAGAACGTTGCCAAGTTGGTGATCGATTCCAAGCCATCCAGTGACAACGATAGCCTCAATGCGACCAAGGCGTTGAAACTCGGCGCCTCTGTCGTCAATGGCCGAGTGTCCAACAGAGGCAACTTTCTGGTGGTCAGGGACGGTAACAATGTTGAAAGAACCTATGCAAAGGATAAGGTCGTCTGCTTTGAGAACATCACGGCTGGCAAGCATGACATAAAGATCAAAGAGGACTTTACTGTGGAGCTTACCGAGAGCGCTCGTCAGAAGAATGTCGTTATGGCATTTTCGGTGCAGACGGAAGACGATTCCGTAGAGTCACAGTACACGTTGGTACTCGTCATGGGTGAAGGCAGAAAGAACTAGCACAAGAGAGGCATCACAATGATCCGTAAGTGCGTGATTCTGTTATCGTCTGTGGCCGCTTTGGCTACCGGGCACTGGCTGGGCGTGTCTCCCGCGTGGGCCGACGAAGGTGATGATATGTACGAGCGCACTTCGCGCATGAGTACCTCTGCGCTAGAAGCCTGCGCGGCGCGAAGTGATTCGTGCAGGATGCAACTGGGGCAGGCCTATCTGTACGGCGCCAAGACAGCAGACGGTGAGATCCGCGTCGATACTAACAGCGCTGGGGGGCTACTTGGCGCTATCACCCGCTATCCCTATGCCCGCTATCTAGAGGCGAAGCGAGTGTTATGGGAAGAAAAAGGCGATAGGACGGACGGTGACTATCTACGTGGGGCATCGCTTCTTCAATCCTCGTGCATGGAGGGCGTCCTGAAGGCCTGCATTCGTTCTGCGAACGTCTACGCCGGTCGCTATGATGCCTTCGGTTACTTCAAGGCTCACCCTGATCTGAAGGCGGCCAGCATCGCCTTGCAAAACGGAATCAGGCTGCTTAATGCTCGGCTTCGGACACTGGCTGACAGAACGGATGACGCGAGTCGTTATGAACGTGACAGTGATGAGAGTGACAGAAACGATTACCAGAAGATGTTGGGTCGGGTGCTGATCGAGTCCAACGATAGAAAAGGGGTCGCTCTTCTTGAAGGGATTCTGCTCAACGAGCGTGAGTTCGATGGGGACGTCTTGGGCGAACTCTATGAAACAGGCCATCTTGTGCCCCAGGATCTTGTAAAGGCTTATATGTACTACGATCTGGGTGGCGATGCCCGTGAAGAAGACAAACAGCGTATGGCCACGTCAATGACCCCAGAGCAGATCAATACCGCGCTCAAGCGTTCATGGCTGTGGCAGGAACAGCACCGCTCCTATCGTCCGGGTTACCGCAATGGTGAAGACTTCCCCATTCAAGCGCATATCAACGATAACGAATGAATCATTACTGATCATTGCCGATGAGGGAGTTTAGACTCTTCTCTTATATTAATGCCATGTGGACCACGCCCTTGTATCCGCTTCGGCGCGCTTCTAGGGCTGCCAGCAACAGTATCATTTCTATCGCTCAGGCTATCGTAGTCCTTAAGATGATGTCTTCTAGCACGGCATACGAGGAAGCGCCGCTATGTGTACGGGTGTCATAAAACCGTCATCGCTTTGAAACATAGACGTCATGCAAGTGACATCTGCCTGTCATGTGCCCGCGGCATGGTAGTCCCTATCCCGCGTAATGCTCATGACAGGAGCTTCTCTCCATGCGTTTCAAAGCCTTTCTACTGTTTGTTGCCTGCTGTTCATCCGTAGCTGCTGTATCCTCGCATGCCAAGAACGTAGCCGCTGCGCCGCTGCCCGAGGCGCAGGCTCTGACGACCTCTGATGCAGTAAGTGCGCCGCAGTGGCATGCGCTCAAGCAGCAAGAAGTCGATCTGCTGCGTAAGACACTGGGTGCTGTACCCGGTGTGGACAAAAACCAGGCTCGCCCGCCCGTCGACAAGCAGTGGTTCAAGGCCAGCGGCTACGACATGAACGTGGCCGAACGCCAGCGACAGGGTATTGAGCTGCTAAAAGGCTTCTCTCAGCTTCCGCAGTCGCTTCTTGATCGTAACCTGCACACTGTTGAAGCCATTCATCATGCGGCATCTCCTGCTGTGACACGGCAGGCTTTGGTCGATGCTGATGGTGACCACTATCTGTATTTCCTGGCGGCGCCGATGGGGCCGAAGCTGGGTGGTGCTTTCCTGCGGGCTTATCAGTCTGGCGAAATCAGCAAAGCGGCGGCTCTGATTGATGCATCGACGATCAGTACCTCCGTTGCCAAGGAACACTTCAACTATCCGCGCCCATTCCTTCAGCCTGGCAATACGATAACGCCGGTCAAGGATGACATTGTTTACCGCGACAATCGTACCTACACGGTAGATGGAGCGGCCTTCCCCAGTGGCCATACCAATACTGGTTACACGGCAGCGCTGCTGATGGCTGAAATGCTGCCGGAACGCTTCGAGCCGCTGGTAACAGAAGGCGCGCGCTATGGCTATTCCCGTGTCGTGCTGGGTGTCCATTATCCGCTTGATGTGATGGGGTCGCGCATGGTGGTTGAACACCATATCGCCGACATGATGAATGATCCCGCTTGGCGCAAGCAATTCGATGAAGCGCGTCAGCAGGTGCGTACCGCGCTTGAAAAGGAATGCGGCATGTCGCTGGAAAGTTGTGCTAAGCCTGTTCCACAGAATGACCCTTACACTCGCCCCGAAATGCGCAATTTTTATCGCTATACGATGACCTACGGTCTGCCCAAAGTGAATGAGACGGCGCAACCAGTGACGGTCCCGGCCGGGGCTGAAGTCCTGCTGGAAGCACCGCTTCCCCAGCTGAGTGCCGAACAGCGTCGCCAGCTGCTGGTATCTACCAGTATCGACAGCGGCTATGCCCTGTCAGACGGCGGTGAAAACGCTAACTTCTGGCAGCGCATCAACCTTGTCGACGCTATCGCCAAGGGCAAACAGCAGGCGGCAGCTCATCGGTGATGCTGCGCTACCGGTAAGACGTTACCCAATAAAAAGGGGGAGGCTTTTAGCCTCCCCCTTTTTATTGGGCATTATTGATGATATAGGCACAGGCATAATTCTTAAGAATATCCATTTTGTTTGAAAATGAGTATGGTTATATAAAGGATAGAACTCATTCAGAAACTAATAAAGCGATACGATGCGTTGCATATGACTCGCGCATTATTGTGCAGTATATCTACTTTATTGTATGTAAACTGCCTTGTATTTATTGGATTATGAAGTCAATGCTGTCATTTAGATCAGTATTTAAAAAATGCTGAACATAAAATAGAAAAAAGGTAAAGGGGCATGTCTCAATCTACAGAGTTTACGTTATGTGAAGTTCCTCGAAATGAACGCAAAGGCTTATTCCCTATCTTTATAGTAATGTTTAGCTTCACGTTCTTCGTTGGCACTATGTTTGCTGGCGGCAAAGTGGGGATGAGCTTCTCCTTTTGGGACATGCTATGGGTTGCGGTTGTCGGCAATATATTACTTGCTGCATACGCCGGAGCCCTTGCCTTCATTTCGGCGCGTAGCGGTTTGAGTGCCGTATTGATGGGGCGTTTCTGCTTTGGCGAAGTGGGCTGCAAGCTGTCAGATTTTGCACTGTGTATTGCTGAGCTTGGCTGGTATGCGTGGGGTACGGCGACATTGGCAAACTCATTGTGCTCCTGGCTAGGATGGCAAGCGTGGAGCGCATACCCACTGATGGTGCTTTTGGGGCTGAGCTTTTGCATAACCGCTATCGTTGGTTTCAAAGGACTTAATGTGCTGTCGTGCTTTTCGGTGCCTTTGATGATGGCACTGTTGGTCGTCGCCATCATCAAAGCGACTCAGCACGCCGGAGGGTGGCAGGCATTGACTGACATTGCTCCTCTCCAGCCCATGGACTGGTCGGCTGCTATCACCATCGTATTTGGCACATTTGCAAGCGGTGCAACGCAGTCCACCAATTGGTCTCGGCTTGCACGTTGTGGCCGGGCCGCTGTCGCCGCTTCGTTTTTGAGCTTCTTTGCAGGCAATGGGTTGATGATTATCGCTGGTGGCTGGTGTGGCATCGTGTATCAGAATGCGGATATTGTTGATGTCATGATGCTACAAGGGTTATCTCTTATGGCTATCGTGATGCTTTGCCTCAACTTGTGGACGATCCAAGGACCGACTATCTATAACGTTGCAGCGGCAGCATGCCATCTTATGCGTACCGACCGGCGTGTGCCCGTGACGCTTCTTAGTGCTGTTGCAGGGATTCTGCTGGCCGTGGCAGGTATATCCGAGTTGCTGGTGCCTTTTCTTAAACTGCTCGGGGTAATCATTCCGCCTATCGGTGGTGTGATTATGGCGGACTTCTGGGGACTCCATCATGGACGGTATCCCCGGCTAGAGGACGTCACGTTGCCAAACTTCAATATACGGGGCTTGTTGGCTTATGCCATAGGCGCCGTGTTGTCGTGTCTTTCTCCTTGGGTTGCGCCTGTAGTGGGAATTGCTGCCGCAGCGGTAGCTTATATCGTGCTGGGCCTGTGCGGAGTGAATTGCAAAAAGGGGAGTCAAGGATGAGTCTTACCGTTCTGAATGTGCTTGAGCTTGAAGGGCTTGAGCCGATGTCACTGCGGGCGGGCTTGCCCAATGTTCATAAAAGTGTGCGCTGGTACTACGTTGCAGAAAACGAAGGCATTGCTGAATGGATCATGGGAGGAGAACTGGTGTTCGTCACGGGCATCAATCATCCTCGTGATGAAAGCAACCTACTGCGTCTGTTGCACGAAGGCCATGAAAAAGGCATTGCTGGCATGGTCATTCTGACGGGAAATGATTTCATCAAGATCATTCCCGCTTCTGTTATTTCTCTGGCAGATACTCTGGGTATTCCTCTGGTCGAACAGCCTTATTCATTGAAGATGGTGTTGGTGACTCAGATTATTGGCACTGCCCTAGTTCAGCACTGTTCAATGCGACGCTCTCAGCGAGATATCCTGACGCAAATGCTGACCGGGGAATACCCCAGCCTTGATATTGCCCGTCAACGTGCCGAGCATCTTCAGCTAGTGTTGCAGGCGCCGTATCGCATTATCGCCATGCGATTGGCTCATATACAGGTGCTGTTCGATACGCTTTCGCCAGATCAGGCAGAGACAACGTTGCAGAAGGCCAGCTTGCATGTGCGTGACTTCTTGAAGCAGAGCCTGATCTATCGCAAGGAAAAAATGCCGCTGATCGAGTTGGGAGAACTTTTCATCCTGCTGTTGGAGGATCGCTCAGAAGGGCTTCAGCAACAGAAGCAGTTCCTCCACCACCTCCAGCAGTCTGCCATGGCCGAGTTCTCTCCTTTGATCCTGCGGGGTGGAATGTCTTCGCCGGTACATTCACTGACTCAGCTCAGCCAAGGCTTGATGGAGGCTCGTCGTGCTCTGGACATCGCGCAGGCCATGCCAGCGCAGAGTGGGCTGTGTGATTATGCTGAGATAGGTGTGCTGAAGCTACTATCTGCCATTCATGATCAGAACCTTATCTTCCAATTCATGAAGGACATCATCGGTGTTCTGCATGAACCCTATCGTAAGTATCCCTTTCAATTGATTGAGACGCTGGAAGCGGTTCTGCAGGAAAACGGCAACCTTATCAAGGCTGCTGAGCATTTGGGCATACACCGCAATACACTCTATCAGCGAGTGCAGCGCATCGAGCAGCAGACGGGGCAGTCGTTAAATGATGCTCAGTTTCGGCTCAACGCTTCTATTGCGCTCCTCATCTTCCGTCGCTGGTCTCACCATATGCCTGTGTGGATGTCATTCTGATGGCCTTGCGGCGATTCTCATAAGAGAATGCCCTGCTGGGACAGTACGAAACCGATATAGCGCTATGGGAGTATCGTTTGGTGTGGGCGGGCTTGAGGCTGAAGCCTGTTGCAGGAGTACGGCGATGTCATGCCAAGGCGAGAATGTCCACCCGAAACGGCAGCATTATCATGCGCCGTAGCCCGGAACATCTCGCATACAGCTAATGATGATGTGGTAACGTCGCGGATGTGAAGGCCAGGGTGTCTGCCCTGGCCTTTATCAATGAAGCGGGTGCGTCTTGGGCTGACTCAGGTGCACTCTCTATTCGCGGGCCCAATGGCGGACTTTTGCAGCTTCATTGTTCTGGCATCTTCATTAGCGGTATCTATGATCGGCCCCGTTAGCCCCGTTAGCCCCGTTAGCCCCGTTAGCCCCGTTAGCCCCGTTAGCCCCGTTAGCCCCGTTAGCCCCGTTAGCCCCGTTAGCCCCGTTACCACCGTTACCACCGTTACCACCGTTACCACCGTTACCACCGTTACCACCGTTACCACCGTTACCACCGTTACCACCGTTACCACCGTGGTGGCTTGGCTGTACCCTGTCGTTGCTGTGCGCGTGCGATGTCGTGGGGTTCTGCGCTTTCTTGCTGGGCGTCTGTGCGTTGGGGGTTGCGCGATGAGGTTGCGGTGCAGGAGGCGTTTGCTGGGCAAATGCAAATGCCGAGGAACATGCGATAGCGATGCTGAATGCTTTCAAGCCAATGGTTGCTTTGGTTCTCATGGTGTTCTTCTTCTGTTTGAGTGACTAGGATCGTGCGATTTTTTCTTTTACTGATGAAGGGTGTCGACGGCAAAGACTGTACAGCAGATAGAGTAGGGTGACTGTGGCGGGCAGTAGCAGTGTCCAGCCAAAGAACGGTAGGGCGCTGCCTGACAGGATCAGCGTGATCCACGCCAGAAAGCGGTATCGGGTCATCAGTTTTAAGGCTGATGCAGCCGCCATGACATAGGTGCACAGCGTTGATGCTCCGACCAGACGTGCCATGGCATCGATATCGAAATCGAGCAGCAAAATGGCCGTAAAGGTGACCGCGTAGGTTATCCAGATGGCGACGATGGCGGGGCGAGGAATGCCACCAATGCGGTAGGCCAGTATGCGCGGTAGCGCGCCTTGATGGGCCAGCGATGCGCATAGGTTGGAGCCTCCCCAGATAGATGCGAGAGCGCTGGCGCTGACGATGAACAGGCCAACGCATGTGACGGCTACCATCGCGGCATGTCCCGCACATTGAAGAGCGATCTCGGCAAACGGGGCGCGGGTTGTCGCCCACTGTTCGGGCGATAAAACGCCAATGGTAAGACAGGCCGCTCCCAAATACAGCACGGTCACGAGGACGGTGCCGATCAACACGGTTCTCACCATATCGCGCTTGGGGTCTTCGAAGTCTTCAGCAATAAAGGAGAGGTTTTCGACGCCGATGTATGACCACATCACTAGGGCAACGGTTGCGCCAATCGAGCTGATGCCGTTCGGCATGAATGGGGTGAAATGCGACAGGCGAATATGAGGAATGCCGATGAAGAAGGTCCAGGCCAGAATCAGCGCAATGGCCATCACGATCAACATCTGCACTCGCGCTGCGAGTCGCTTTCCCGCCAGTGCGACGACCACGGCCGTGGTGATCACGCCAAACGCCAATAACACCGTGACTGAACGAGGCAGCCCTAGCACATAGGCAAGGTAGTACATGCCGGACAGCATGACAGCGGGCTGTCCGAAGGGCAGCACGAACAGGTAGAGCCATCCTGCCAGATTGCCTGCATGGCGTCCGAAGGCCGCGCGCCCGAAGTCGCTCAGGCCGCCATTGGTCGGGTGTTGGGCTGACAGTAAGCCGAACAGTAGCGCTACGGGAAGGCTGAAGAGGGTCACGATGGTCCATGCCAGTAGCGATGCGGGGCCTGACTGTCCTGCTGCTAGGCTGGGCAGCACCAGAATGCCACCTCCCAGCACGGAACCGATGTAGAGCGCAACGCCTTGCGGTGTGCGGATGAGCGGGCGGGAAGCGGGCATGGAAAGGCTATCCTTGCGGCAGGAAGGGGAGAATCCACCACATGATAAGGCGATAGAGAGCGCTGTGAAACGGTGCCTCTCGGCTTTGTGGAAGAAATAGATCGTATGAGGGAGGAGGTAGTGGGGTAGTGGAACGTGTCTGCGTCTAAAAGGCGGACATACAGAAGCAGGCGCTCATGTCACGGACATGGCGCCTGTTTCTTGGAGTCGGATCAGTGAGTGCGGGGACGCCCCATGCGGACGCCCTTGATCACGCCAGACTCAGTTCTTGTGCCAGCAGGTGCTGGCCACCCGGCGGAAGCCAGATCGGATCAAGGCGTGTACAGGCCGCTTCAACGCAAAGATAGCCGTTGAGTTCTGCTTCCGGTACGTCGGCTGGACGGCCTTCGACACCGGGGTGCCATACAACGCTTGAATCACTGCCTTCCTTACCGATGCGCAGGCGGCGATGGCCGTCATTGAGCACCAGCGGGACAGACGAATGATAGATGCGATCCAGTGGCCCTCTGATGACCAGTTCACCCACTTGGTCGGCTTCCTGACCGCCTTTCATCTTGTCGATATACCGCGCACCTGTCAGCCCTTCCACGCGGCAGGAATGCGTGTCTTGGACTGCCAGATAAGTGTGCAACGCTTGTGTGAAACGAACCGGGGTCGTACCACGGTGCTCGGTAATCAACTCAACGCGCAGACGCTGTGCACTGGCCAAAATGACGCAACGAGGGAACAGCTGTAGGTCCACGGCTTCGGCGGGCGAGATATGGATCTCTACCCCCTCGTCGTCACCGTCCACTGCATCGATCTGCCAGGACATCTTGCGCGCGATCCCATGAAAGGGAAGGTCGATATCGGAAGCCTCGTCTCCAAACCGCGGCCAACATAGGGGGATTCCTCCCCGAATGGCGGCGGGAAGCGGTTTGGGCGTCGAACTCATCCAGAGCCACGGTGCCTGTCCCTGGGGAGCGAAATGCAACACCTGCCCCCCTTCGCGGGACAGAACCAGTGATCCCCATACCTGATTGAGGATCAGTACTTGGCGTCCCTCCCACGTAGCATCACGCTGGCCTTGCGTTTCGTCGACAAGTGTTTGTAGAGAAACAGGCAGTGCATACGCAGAAGTGGATGAATTCGACGCATCAGACATGGATCAAGCAACCTCTTCGTTGTGCAGCGCTTCGGCAGCGCCCAACAGACCGGTCCACTCGGCCGTAACGACCCAAGTGGCGATTTCGCGAGTGTAAGCACCCATACGGCCTTTGTTTTCGAAGGCTTGGCGATAGTCACTCTTCACGACGAGGTCGAGGATGCGGGGAAGAATACCGCCACACAGGTAAACACCACCACGAGCACCGAGGGTCAGTGCCATGTCGCCCGTAACGTCACCGAGGATCTTGCAGAAACGCATGACGGTTTCGAGTGCAAGGCGATCGCCTGCCAGAGCGGCAGTGGTTACTTCGGCCGGTGTCGCGAACTGCGGCTTGGTGCCTTCGAGTTCAGCATGGGCTTCGTACAGGTCCGCAATGCCGCGACCGCACAGGATGCGTTCGACGGAAACACGGTTGTAGCGACGACGGAACCACTTGAAGAGTTCAATTTCGAAGTCGTCGGTTGGTGCGAAGCTGGCGTGACCGCCTTCAGCAGACAGCGGGATCCAGAAACGCTGGCTGGGTGCCAGACCGGCAACACCAAGACCTGTACCCGGACCTACGACAAGACGCGCGCAGCCGTCTTGGCTAGTGCCGTTGCCCAGTTTGTGCAGATCGCCGGATTCGATATGCGGCAGACCCAGCGCCTGAGCGGTGAAGTCGTTGATGGCCTTGAAGTTGGTCAGCTTCATTTCTTCCTTGAAGGCGCTCTTACTGAACGTCCAAGGATTGTTGGTCATCTTGATGATGTCGTGATGAACGGGGCAGGCAAAGGCCAGACACGCCTCGCGGGGACGCTCACCGCCCACCATCTCGAGATAGGCCTGAACCGCTTCCGAAAGCGTGCTGTAGTCCGCTGTCGGAAGCTTCTTGATGTCGTGGAGATTGTATTCGCCTGGTGTCACCAGTGCGAAGCGCGCATTGGTGCCGCCGATGTCTCCCACCAGAGCGGGTCGAGTCATTGCTGTTACTCCTGAAATGGTATTCGGAAGTTGCACACAAGGTTCCGGTGGCTGAGCCCTGGAATGTTCCGTGATACTACCGGATGAGCAAGGTCAGGGCCATTGAGTCCTACCAACGGAGTACATGAAAATACCCGTTTAGCAGCCAAAAGGGCGCTTTTGTCGCAGCCAATGCCCATTTCATCGCCCGGAAAGGGCAGGAACTCCAGCATTTACGCGAAAAGAGCGGCCCGCCGTGGCTTTATGTCCCACTTTCGAACAACTGACTTTTTCGATGGCTTGGGTTAATTTTGACACACCTCCTGACGTGGAGCACCCCTCGATGAGGCATTATTTTGGTTGATGTGCACATTGGGGGTCGTCGGGATGCATTGGCCCACGTGTACATAAGGGTCGGCATCCAGAGAAAATGCTTGAAGACTGTATGCGAACAATCCCCTTGCAACAGGTGACTATGCCCCCATTATTGGGGTAGCCTTTGTCACCAAGGCAAAGGGCGTTCGTATATCCGTGCTTTACGGACACCGCCATTCAAGTCATTGCGGCAGGCGTCGTTAATCCAGACACTGGGTTTTCGAATAGCGCCAGCGGTAGTGGCGAAAAATCGACTTGGTCAATGGTGGCCAGGCCGTCCATTAAATAGGAGAGAAGTGATGACTTTGCGAGTCGCCATCAACGGCTTCGGTCGTATCGGCCGTAACACCCTGCGTTCACTGTACGAAAACGGCTACCGTGATCGCATCGAGGTTGTTGCCATCAACGACCTGGGTGACACTGCTCTGAACGCTCACCTGCTCGAATACGATACCACTCATGGTCACTTTAACTTCTCCGTTTCTCACGACGAAGAAGCAATGTATGTCGACGGCGACAAAATCGTCTGCCTGGCAGAACGTGACCCGGCTAGCCTGCCGTGGAAAGAACTGAACGTTGACCTGGTCATGGAATGCACCGGTATCTTCACTAAACGTGAAAAAGCCGCTCTGCACCTGGAAGCAGGCGCTAAACGCGTTCTGATCTCTGGCCCGAGTGCTGACGCTGACGCTACTGTCGTTTACGGCGTAAACGAAGACGTCCTGACGTCCGACATGCACATCGTTTCCAACGCTTCTTGCACCACTAACTGCCTGGCGCCGGTTGCTAAAGCGATTGATGCAGAGATTGGTATCGTTGAAGGTCTGATGACCACGATCCACTCCTACACCAACGACCAGAACCTGATCGACGTTTACCACAAAGATCCGCGTCGTGCTCGCAGCGCCACTCACTCCATGATCCCGACCAAAACTGGTGCGGCATCTGCAGTGGCTCTGGTTCTGCCGCAGCTGAAAGGCAAACTGGACGGTTTCGCTGTTCGCGTTCCGACTATCAACGTTTCCGTTGTTGACCTGTCTTTCGTACCGAAACGCGCAACTTCTGTTGAAGAAATCAACAAAGTCGTTACTGAAGCCGCTGCTAAATCTCCGGTTCTCGGCACTAACGAAAAACCGCTGGTTTCTGTTGACTTCAACCACAATGCCAACTCTTCTACTTTCGACGCGACTCAGACGCGCGTTAGCAGCGACGGCAAACTGGTTAAAATCCTGGCGTGGTACGACAACGAATGGGGCTTCTCCACTCGTATGCTCGACAACGCTCTGGCGATGCAGAAATTCCTGTAAGATCAGTGCCCATGGCCGCAAGGTCATAGCCTGTACTTATAGTGATGAAAAAACCCCGACTTCGGTCGGGGTTTTTTTGTATCTGCGCGAAGGTCAGGCGCTTGCGGCGGTGCTGTCGCGGCCAGCGTCGATGCGCATCTTGATATAGGCCGTCAGCTCGGGAGCGAACGACGGCAGTGCGCGTGTCTGCATAATCGCTTCGTGCGTGAAGCCCACTTCCTTGACGATCACGTCGCCGCTGATATGCGGTGCCCACATGGCTGGCACTTGATCGGCATCGCGCAAGGTGTCTTCTTTGGCGCGAATGAAGAACATGTCGCCATCGAAATGCTGGATGTTGCAGCTCTGCATCAGCCCCAGCGCCGTCTTGAACTCGCGTACCACCATGTCGAGGATCTTCTGCTGGGTCTTGGGCAGCCCCATCGCATTGCTGAGGTCGGCATCCCAATCGGTGATCTCTTCGGCTTTCTTATTCAGCACTGCTTGCGCTAGTCGGCTGAGAATCACCACGTCATCGGCGGTGAACTTGGTGCTGGGACGCGGGTAATTGTCGACCATCGCTAGGCTATCAACACGTTCGCCTTCTGCTTGCAGCATCGAGGCAATGGTGTGGGCGATATGGCCGCCGAATGACCAGCCGATCAGATGATACGGGCCGCTGGGCTGGATGCTGCGCATGCGTGTGATGTAGTCGCTCGCGATGGCATCCAAAGAGCTTGGCTGGTAGTCGCTGTCCTTAAGCGACGGGGACTGTAATACGTATACCGGCCATTCCGCGGGGAAGTACTTCAGCAGCCCAGCATAGGGCCAACCGATGCCTCCTGCTGGGTGAAAACAGAAGATGGGGGTATGTCCGGGCTTGCCGGGGCGCAGGCACAGCAGTGGCGCGAAGGAGTCGTACTGGTGGTCGCTGAAGATCATCTTGACGACGTCACGCGGGGTAGCGTGCTCCATAAATTCAGCGATGTTGAGTTCGATGCCGAAGGCCGCCTTCACCTGTTGCAGCACTTGGAAGGCCAGCAGCGAGTGGCCGCCAAGCAGGAAGAAATCCTGATCTGGTGCAACGGGAGACGGGCATTTCAGCACAGACGCGAAGATATCGCAGATCATGGCTTCCGTTGCCGTGATCTTTTGGTCGTTGGCGGCGTCGGCCTGAGTATCCAGCGTGATGCGTTGCTGGGCCAGTACGTCGCGCAGGCGGCGCTTGTCCAGCTTGCCATTGGCCGTCAGCGGCAGGCTGTCCAGTGTATGGATCATGCTGGGTACCATGTAGCCCGGTAGTGTGCGGCGCAGGCTGGCTTTGAGCGCGTTCTGAGCAATGGCGCTATTCGCACGCACATAGCCGACCAGCAGTTGGCCATGCTCGGGGTGAGTCTCGATGGTGACGTGCGCTTCTTCAACATCGGGATACTGCAGCAGTGCATTGCGTACTTCATCCAGCTCGATGCGCAGACCTCGCAGTTTGATTTGATCATCCTTGCGGCCCACGTAAAGCAGGCGGCCGTCTAGTGTCTGGTAGACCCGGTCGCCAGTGGCATACATGCGTTGTTGGGGGCAGAACAGATCTTCAACGAAGCGTTTCTGTGTCATATCGGGCTGGCCCAGATAGCCGGTAGCAAGGCCACTGCCAGCCGCATACAGCTCACCGACCGTGCCTGGGGGTAGCAACTGCTGCTGAGGATCAAGCACGTAGGTGCGCATGCTGTCGATTGTGCGGCCTAGCGAGGTGTCCTGAGGACTGAAGCGGGGATTAATCGAGATGACGGTGGCTTCTGATGGACCATAGAGGTTGAGCACGTGGCGGCAGTGCTGGAAGCGTTCGAGCGTTGCGCGTGGGGTAGCTTCACCGGTCAGGATCAGAGTGATGTCGTTTGGCAGGGCATCTGCGGTGTGAGAGGCCAGCACGCTCGGGGTCAAAAACAGGTGCGAGATGCGCTGGCGGTCGATGAATTGACGCAGGGTGGTACTGCTTCCCGCCATCACGGGGGTATCAGCGATCACCAAGGTAGCACCGGACAGCAGCGCCAGGCGGACTTCTAGGCAGGACACGTCGAAGCTGAGCGCGCTGGACTGCATCACATGGGCTTCGGGCGTTACTTGGGCGGCCTGTTGCATGGCGGTGTATTCATCGACAAGTCCCTGATGAGGAACCATGACCCCTTTGGGGTGGCCGGTTGAACCGGAGGTGTAGATAAGATAGGCCTCGGTATCAGGTGTCAGTGCGGCAGTGGGCTGATGCTCATGCAGCGTTGAGAGATCGGGCAGGGTAAAGGCAGCGATGCTGGCGTCGATATCGTGGACGGCTTCAGGGTGCTGGGTTATCACCAGACGTGCCTGTGCGTTATCCAGCATGTAGCGGATGCGGGCAGTCGGTAGTTCCGGATTGATGGGCAGATAGGTCGCGCCCAGATGGTAGAGCGCGAGCAGGCTGGTGACCCACTCAATGCTGCGCGGCATCATGACACCTACGCGGTCGCCCTGACGGACACCCTGCTCGGCCAACCGGTGGGCTAGGGCGTTGACGTGCTGGGCCAGTGTGGCGTAGCTGATCTGCCGACCGTCGGCGACGATGGCGGTTCGTGCGCCATGAGCGTCACACACGGCAGCAAAGCGGTCATTGATGCTTTCGAACGGCGGAAGCGGGCGCTGAGCGCGGTCACGGATGGCGGCCAGTTCCTGATCGGTCAGTAGCGATAGCTGACCAATGGGGGTCTCTGGTGCGGCGGTGATACGTTCGGCCATCAGCAGGAATCGGTCATAGTACTGTTGCAGCAGCTCGGGGGAATAAACGCTGCCGTTGGCATTGAAACCAATTTCTAGACTGCCATCGGGATTGCGATCAAATACGTCGATGCCAAGGTCTTCCGCAGGACCGTTAGCGACGTTCTGGAACGATACGGTGCAGCCTTCGAAGGTCTGGTCCTGATCGTAGGCCACGACGTTGAGGGTCATGTGGAAGAGTGCGCCTGAGGCTCCCTGACGGGCGCGGTCTCGCACCATGTCTTCATAGCGGTAGCACTGGTGCAGTAGGTGGCGGCGCAAGGTGCGGTTGATGTGACGGGCCACATCATCCAGCGTATCGTCGGGCTGCGTGACGATTTCCATCGGCAGAATATTGGCCAGCATGCTGGGGATGTTGCGGGCCTGCTTATCGACGCGCGCGGCTACGGGCATGCCGACTGTGAAACGCGGCTGACCGGACATGCGGCCGAGAAAGATGCTGAACATCGTCAGTAGCAGGCTGGAAAGGCGCAGCTTGCGTTCGGCAGCCAGTGTACGCAGGCGTTCTTCCAGCGGTCCTTTCAGGCGGGCACGAAAGCGCAGCAGCTCGCTGGCAGGGCGATCATCGTAGGACAGCCGCAGGGGATCGGCCAGCTGGTCACAGTAGTCCGCCCAGTAGGTACGGTCCTTTTCGTAGGTGGGGCTGCTAGCGTAGCGCGCCTCGCAGGCATTCAGGTCGGTCTGCTGGCCCAGCGGCGCAGAGGAAGCGGCTTCCGGATGGTTGTACAGTTCGACGATGCGGTTGTAGATCAGAGAATGGCCCCAGCCGTCGAGGGCGATATGGTTGCAGTACTCGGCCATCATCCATGTGTCTGCAGCGACCTTGATTAGCCGGAAATACAGCAGGACGTCGCGCTGGATATCCAAGTCTTCGTGGATGAAACCGTCTATTAGCTGTTGGGCGGTTGCCATCGGATCGTCTTCCGCACTGACGTCCAACTCCTCGAACAGAAAGATGTTGGTGCGCGGTACTGGCCGTACGCCACCGTTCTGATAGGTGAAGTTGAAATTAAGCGTATCGGTTTCACCCATCATTCGTGTGATGGCACGGTGCAGGCGCGCTGGATCCAGCGACCCTGTGATGGTGATGATGTCCATGAGGTTGTAGAAAGAGGAGCGCGCAAGCTGGGCGTGTGCGAGAAAAACTTCTTCCTGCGAGCGCGTGACACGATGAGGCATGGAATGCGTCCTTGCATTGGCGTAGGTGAGAACCAGCACTTCACATGAAGGCTTATGAGCAGGTTTTATCAGGTGATAATTAATATCTGCATAAGCGTAGCAGGCCTGACATGTCTCATGAGACATATCAGGCCTGATGTGTGTTGATCGTGTGCTGATGGCCTGCGCTTAAGGGCAAGGCGAGGTCCGTGCTATGTCATGCGAGCAGCCAGATAAGCGGTAAGTGTGTCGGCGTAGCATTCTAGCGCCGCGGTCTGCATCAGTGCTTCATGCAGGAAATCGACCTTGCAAGCACTGATTTTGCCGCTGACGTATGGTGCCCATGCTTCGGCGGTCAGTCCTTCCACGCGCAGTTCGTCTTCCTTGGCTTCGATGAACATCATATCGCCCTGATAGTGCTGCGGGCGGAAGAGGTTCATCAGGCCCATCGACAGTGTCAGTTCGCGCAGTATTGAATCCAGCAGATTGCCGCTGCGTTCGGCGTCGATGTTGAAGCGCTTGTTGACGGCGGCATCCCATTCCTCGACGGGTACTTCTTCTCCATCGAAGATCAGCCGTACGAGTCGTTCCCGTACCGTATGGCGCATAGCGGGATCACCCGCTTCCAGACGGTCATGAATGAACGCCGCCGCATTGGTTGGGTAGCTGTCGATCAGCACCAGGCTGTCGACCGTTTCACCCTGCTGTTGCAGCATGGTGGCCACCATGTGGGCGATCTGTCCGCCGAACGACCAACCAATGAGGTGATACGGACCATGCGGCTGCAGGCTACGGATGCGCGCCAAGTGATCGTTGGCCACCTCTTCGAAGGAGCTGGGCGAATAGTGGGCATCGTGTAGCGCTTCCGACTGCAGAGCGTAGACCGGCCAGTCGGCGGGGAAGTACTTCAGCAGTCCGGCATAGGGCCAGCCAATGCCACTGCCACCGTGGATGCAGATGACTGGTACATGGTCGGTTTGACCGCTGCGTAGGCGCAGGACCGGCATCAACGGGTCGTAGTGGTGGTCGCTCGACAGCTGGGCCAACACGCCGCGCGGGGTGGGGTTCGCCATAAGGTCGGCGACGCTAAGTTCGACACCGAACGCTTCCTGAACCTGATGAATCACCTTGAAGGCCAGCAGCGAGTGGCCGCCCAGCATGAAGAAGTCCTGATCAGGATGGACGGGCGTAGGAGTGTGCAGCACTGAGGCAAAGATGCCGCAGATCACCGCTTCGGCGCTGTTGGTGTCGTTGCTGCCTTCCGCTTCTTCGTCCTGCGTTTCTTCTTCGATGTACTGACTGAGGCGTCGCATGTCCAGCTTGCCGTTGGGGGTCAGCGGCAGGGTGCGCAGCGTGTGGATGATGTTGGGTACCATGTAGACCGGAAGGGTCTTGCGCAACTGCTGTTTCAGCGCTTCCTGCGGGCAAGGCGTATTGGTGCGAATGTAAGCCACCAGAATCTGACCGACCGCTTCGCGCTCTTCGATCAGTACGTGGGCTTCTTCGACGCCCGGGCAGGTCAGCAGTGCGTTGCGGATTTCGCCCAGCTCAATGCGCTGGCCGCGCAGCTTGATCTGATTGTCCTTGCGCCCTAGGTAGAACAGGCGTCCGGCATCATCCTGATAAACGCGGTCCCCAGTGGCGTACATGCGACCTTCGGGGCGGAACAGGTCCGGCACGAACCGTTCGCGTGTCATTTCTGGCTTGTTGATATAGCCCTTGGCCAGCCCCGTACCGGCCACAAACAGCTCACCGGTGCTGCCCGGCGGCATCAGCTGGCGCTGTTCATCAAGCACGTAGATTTGCATGGTGTCGATGACGTTGCCCAGCGACATGTCCTGTGCGCTGAAGTGCGGGTTGATGGTGATGACCGTTGCTTCGGAAGGACCATAAAGGTTGATCAGTTGCTTGCAGTGCGCGAAGCGTTCCAGCAGGGCTTTCGGCGTTGCTTCACCGGTCAGGAACATCGTGATGTGGGCGGGAATGGCCTCTGCCGAGTGGCAGCCCAGCACCGCAGGCGTCATGAACAGGTGGGTCACTTCATTGCGCTTGATGAAGTTGGCCAGTGCTTGGCTGTCGCCTGTGATGACGCTCTGGTCGGTGATAACCAGTCCGGCCCCTGACAGCAGTGCCAGACGGATCTCCAAACAGGACACGTCGAAGCTCATGGCACTGCATTGCATCAGGCGGTCGCCCGGCTGGATGCCGCAGGCACGCTGCATGGCATTGAACTCGTCGACGATGCCTTCGTGCGGTACCAGAACCCCTTTGGGCTTACCGGTCGAGCCTGACGTATAGATCATGTAAGCGCCGGTATCGGGCGTCAGCGCCGTGGCGGCAACGGGCGCTTCCTGAGCGAGCGCGCTACGTTCGAAGTAGAGGGATTTAACGTCGTCGGCCAGCGTCTTCAGGCGCTGCGGATCAGTCGTGATCACCACGCGTGCTTCGGCGTCTTCTAGCATGTAGCGCAGACGATCATCGGGCAGGTTGCCGTAGAGCGGCAGGTAGGTCGCCCCGAGGTGATAGAGCGCAATAACGCAGACGACCCAGTCAACACTGCGCGGCAGCATCACCCCAACCATGTCTCCGTGCTGGATACCCAGGCGTGTCAGCTGCCCGGCCAGACGCTGTGACAGGTCAGCCAGTTCTGCATAGGTGATGACGTCATCGCCATCTTTCACGGCCACGGTATCAGGGTGTGTCTGCACTTGCCGTGAAAGATAGGCATTGAAGGTATCGAAGTGGCGTAGCGGGCGTGCGGCACGCGCTTCGTACGACTGCCACTCTTCATGGCTCAGCAGTGAATAGTCCTTAACCGGTTTTTCGGGCGCTTCCAGAATGTGATTCAGCAGAAGCAGGAAGCGTTCGTAGTAGCGGTTGAGGTGGCGTTCGTTGTAGAGGTTGCCGTTGGCAGCGATACCGAATTCGATGGCACCGTCGGGCGAGCGATCGAATATCTCGAAGGCGAGGTTGGCCGTATAGCCGTTCGATTCATTCCGGAAAGAAACGGAGCAGCCGTCGAAGCAGTGATCCTGCTCGTAGGCCAGCACGTTCAGTGTGGTGTGGAACAGCGCGTGTCCCCGTTCTTCAGGAGGCACATCGCGGATCATCTCTTCGGAATGGTAGCGCTGGTGCACTAGGTGGTGGCGCAGTGTCCGGTTGACGTCATGCGTCACGTTATCCAGCGTGGCGTCGGAGGGAATGGAGAAGCCGAACGGCAGGATGGTGGACATCATGCCAGGCGCGTTGCGCGTAGGTTTGTCGATGCGCGCGGCAACCGGCAGGCCGACGCGGAAGGCGCTTTGACCGGACATCTTACTGAGGAAAATGCCCAGTGCGGCCAAGACCAGCGATGACATCCTCACTTTGCGCGTCAGGGCGAGCTCACGCAGCCGTTCAACGAGGCGGGCATCCAGATGGCGGTGAAGATGGAGCTGGGGACCAACGGGGGCGTCATCGTGCGAGAGTTTCAGCGGCTCTGGCAGCTGTGCGCAGTAGTCGCGCCAGTACTGGCGGTCGCGCTGATAGTCAGGGCCTGAGACGTAAGCCTGCTCGCAGGTGATAAGGTCATCAATAGTATAAGGAACGCTGTTTTCTTCGCCATTGTAGGAGTTAACGACTCGGTTATACATCAACGCATGTGTCCAGCCGTCGAGAATAATATGACTACCGTACTCGACAAATAACCACTGGTTTTCGTGCTGCTTGATAATGACAAAGCGGGCCAGCACTTCATTTCTGATATCGAAGTCGTATTCCAAATAGCCCGCTATCAGTTGCCGGGTCTTCTGCTCGCACTGCGGGTCGTTACTCAGGTCGATGTATTCGAGTTCAAGGCGTTCATGGCGCAGTTCGTAGACGATGTCGCCCTCATGGTACAGCACGTTCGTCCTGAGGGAGGGCAGGTCTTCCGACATAGCGTTGATAGCATGGCGGAAACGCTCAATGTCTAGATCTCCATTGATAACCGTTGTGTCAACAAGGTTATAGAAACGAGAATGCTTTAGTTGTGTGAGCGCAAGAAAAACTTCTTTTTGGGAGCGGGTGGTGGGGTGGTAGTCAGGCATCACTTCATGTTCCTTATGAGTAACACCTGCGATTGTAGAATATTTAATCGAAAATTAAGACGATACGGACCGTCTTTTTAAAGACCTTTTTTGTATAAGTAACAAGGGGGATATGAGAAAAAAATAATTCTTATCCGGTCCCGAAAGTGGTACGCGCGCGCATAAATTCAGGCATTAAAAAGCCCCGCTGCAGAGGCAGACGGGGCATAGCATTACGTACTACGAAGGGCTCAATCAGCCAGTCGCGTCATCAAGGCATAAAAGAAACCATCGGCATCGTCTTCGCCCGGCAGACGCTGGCGGGTCCCCTGACGGTCGATCCCCCAGGAAACGTCCAGTGCGATGCCTCGGGCATCAGGCTGATCGGCCATGAACGTACTGATTTGCTGGGCATTCTCGGCAGGCATAACCGAGCAGGTGGCGTACAGCATGTGTCCACCTTGGGCCAGCATGGGCCACAGTGTGTGCAGGATGCGCTGCTGTAGGGCGCTGAGCTGGACGATGTCCTGTGCGGTACGCAGCAGCTTGATATCCGGATGGCGGCGAATAACGCCCGTACCGGAGCACGGTGCATCCAGCAGGATGGCGTCGAACGGGCGACCATCCCACCAGTCCTGTTGGCTGGCATCGGCGTGCACTATCTCAGCAGAGACGTTCTCAGCAGTGACGTTGAGGCGGGCCAGCGTTTCTTTCACGCGGGTCAGGCGCTGCGCATCGCTGTCGAGCGATACCAGTTCAAGCGGGCGCTTGTCGGCTGCCGCCAGTTCCAGCAGATGTGCACTTTTGCCGCCTGGTGCGCTGCACGCATCGAGAATGCGCAGCGGTACGTCCTTCGGCAGCGATGCATAGAGCAGCGGTGCGGCCAGCTGGGCGGCTTCATCCTGAACGCTGACACCGCCCTCGCTGAACAGCGGTAGTGTATTGACGTCCACCGGGGCGATCAGACGTATTCCTGCGGGGGAATGCGCGCATGGCTCAGCGGCGATGTCTGCTTCCTGCAAGAGCGCTTGATAGTCATCGCGTGTGATACGGGACAGGTTGACGCGTAGCGTCATTGGGGCTGGTGTGTTGTTGGCTTGAATGATGGCATTAATCTGTTCCGGCCATGCCGTACGCAGTGCCTTCAGCAGCCATGCTGGATGCAGGGTCACTGCTTCCGGCTGGGTCGCGATACGTGCTTCCAGTGTCGCCTGTTCGCGCTGGAAACGGCGCAGGCAGGCGTTAAGCACACGGGTTGCCCAGCCTTTGCCGAGCAGGCGTGCCGCACCAGCGGTTTCACCGACGGCAGCGTGGCTGGGAACGCGCATGTACAGCAACTGATAGAGACCCAACAGCAGCAGGGCCTGTACGTCGAAGTCGCGCTGTTTGAACGGCTTGCTCAGCAGCAGCTTGGCCAGCGCTTCCAGCTGCGGTAGCGTGCGGCAGACGCCGAAGCACAGTGCGCGCACCAGACGGCGGTCACGCGGTTCGAGGTCGCTATCGTCCAGTGAGGACAGAGAACCCTGACGCATCAGCAGGGGCACCAGCGCTTTGGCAGCGCGAGCGCGAGGGTCGGTCAATGGAGTGCTCACGCATCATCCTCTGGCAGAGTAAATGAGAAGCCTGGCTGGAAACGATCGGCGCGGCTGTTCATGACATCGCGCACGGCCAGTGGTTTGCCGCCCGGCAGCTGAAGGCGCGTGACGCACAGCACGCCAGTGCCGCAGGCAATATGCAGTTCACCTTTCGGCGCGTTGAGCAGCGTGCCGGGGGCCGCATCGTGATCGACATCCTGTGCCTGTGCGTGCCAGAAGCGCACGACATCATCGTTGAGTCGTGCCCATGCCACCGGCCACGGTGCAAAGGCGCGTACTGTAGCGGCCAGCGTGCGGGCGTTCTGGCGCAGGTCCAGCTCGGCTTCGGCCTTGCTCAGCTTCGAGGCATAGGTCACGCCTTCTTCGGGCTGCGGCGTGGCGGGTAAGCGATCGCGGCCCTCGGCCAGTCTGTCCAGAGCCTCGACAATGGCTTCTCCACCCAATACAGCGAGGGTGTCGTGTAGATCGCCGCCGGTGGTTTGGTCGGTGATGGGCGTAGTGCGCACCAGCAGCATGTCCCCAGTATCCAGTCCTTCATCCATCTGCATAATGGTGACACCGCTTTCGGTATCCCCTGCGGCGATCGCTCGCTGGATCGGCGCCGCACCACGCCAGCGAGGCAGCAGTGACGCGTGAATGTTGAGGGCGCCAAGGCGCGGGATGTCGAGTACGGCTTTGGGCAGGATCAGCCCGTAAGCGGCTACGACCAGTACGTCGATGTCGGCATCGATCAGCGGCTGCCAGGTGTCGGACGTTTTCAGACGCTCGGGCTGGTGAACAGGGATACCATGCTGCTCGGCCAGCTGCTTGACCGCGCTGGCCGTTGGCTTGCGGCCGCGCCCGGCGGGGCGGTCAGGCTGGGTATATACGCAGACGACGTTGTGCTGGCTGGCCAGCAGTGCCGCCAGGCTCGACGCAGCGAAATCAGGGGTGCCGGCAAAGGCCAGGCGCAGGGAGGATGACATGAGCAGAAGCCCTCACAGCTGAAGTGGCGGAACAGGAAGAGGCGTAAACGATGACGAGGGCCCGTGGGCCCCCGTCGGGTATTACTGCGCCATCATCTTGTGGCGTTTCTGCATCTTCTTCTTCACACGTTCACGCTTGAGCGGTGAGAGATAATCAATGAACAGGCGACCGTCGAGGTGGTCGGTTTCGTGCTGCATGATGTGCGCACGGAAGCCATCGACGTCGCATTCGATCGGGTTGCCGTGGCGGTCCAGCGCTTTCAGATGGATGCGCAGCGCACGTTCCACTTCGGCGTAGTAGTCCGGAATCGACAGGCAGCCTTCCTGCATCATGGCGCGTTCGTCATCCAGCGGCGTGATTTCCGGGTTGATGATGACTTCCGGCGCGTCGCGCTCGTCGCTGGCGTCCATCACGAACAGGCGAATATGACGATCGACCTGAGAGGCGGCCAGACCAACGCCGTACGATTCGTACATGGTTTCCAGCATGTTGTCGATCAGCGTTTGCAGCTCGTCGTCGAACGTATCAACCGGCGTCGCCACATTGCGAAGCTGCTTGTCGGGATATTCGAGAATCGGAAGAAGGGCCATGGCGGTTCCGTCAAAGGTCACGTGGGTTCAGACGACACGGCAAGCCCTTCAAACTAGGGACCAGGTGTCGTAGTGAACATGGGGAGCCTCCCGCAGGGGGAGCGATGCCGCCATTGTAGTGTGGTTGTGCGCACAGATAAACCGCTGTGACGCCCGCTATACCCATGATAGAGGGAGGGGCACTCGTGAAGAATGGGCACATTCAGCAGCAGCTCAATCAGCAAGTCCCTGACGCATCGGACTGGCTGGCACTGTCACTGCTACCACGGTTGGGGGCTGGCCGCCTAAAACAGTGGCATCATGAGCGGCGTGCGTGGCCGCAGCAGTGGCTAGAGGCGCTTTCCGTGCCGCAGCGACATTACTTTCTATACTTGCGCCACCCGCAGGGGCACGGGCAGGTGCTTCAACCGATGCTGGACTGGTGTACGGCCGAATCGTCGCGTGCGTTGCTGCATCCCGACCATCCTGCGTGGCCTGCGCTATTGAACGAGCTTCCTGACCCGCCGCTGGTACTGTGGGCGTGGGGCAATCTGGCTTGTTTGGAACAGCCTGCCATTGCCATTGTGGGGTCTCGGCATCCTTCTTCGGCAGGGCGACATCATGCGCAGGCCTTTGCCCGTGCGCTGGCGGAAGCGGGGAGCTGTATCGTAAGTGGCATGGCGCTGGGGATCGACGCGCAGGCGCATGAGGGTGCGCTTTCGGCTGAAGGCGCGACAATCGCCGTCGTGGGAAGCGGGCTTGATCATACCTATCCGCGCCAGCACCGCAGCCTTCAGCAGCGAATCCTAAACGCTGGTGGACTATTGCTGTCGGAACACCCTCCCGCGACCGAAGCGCGACCCGCCTTCTTTCCGAGGCGTAACCGTATCATTACCGGCCTGTCGCGTGGGGTACTGGTCGTGGAAGCGGCGCTGCGCAGTGGCTCGCTGATCAGTGCACGCTTGGCACTGGAGCAGAACCGCGATGTGTTTGCGCTGCCAGGTGCGCTGGAGGCCTCTCTATCCGCAGGATGTCATGCGCTGATTAGGCAGGGAGCGACGCTCGTGACCACGCCAACGGATATCATTGAGGAGCTGGGAGGCCCGTGGCGTGCCTCTTCAATTCAAGGTGCAGAGAACCGTCCTGCATGCCGTGAGGGGGGTGAACGGCAGCGGGCAGGTCACGATCCTCAGGCCCAGCGTTGGTTGGTGCTGCTGCGCGATGGCGCGGTATCGCTGGATGAATTGGTTCTGCGTAGCGGCTGTTCAGTGAGCGATACGCTCAATGCCCTGCTGGCGCTTGAGCTGGCCGGGCAGGTGGTGATGTGCGGTAATGGATGGACGCTATCAGCGCCATCAAGTGAGTCGGGGGCGCAAACACGCTAAAATGCCTTAACGACTATTTTCCGAGTAATCCTGTAGGACGTGTGCCTCATGACCTATGCCGCCGTTGCCGACGCTGTGGCCGCTCTTCACGCTGGAGCCGTTATTGCCTACCCCACTGAAGCCGTGTGGGGACTGGGTTGCGACCCTGACAATCCTGCGGCGCTTGAGCGTCTGCTGGCGCTCAAGGCACGCAATCCTGCCAAGGGGATGATCCTGATTGCGGGCAGTGTCACCCAGATTGAGGCGTGGCTCGACGGGCTGGATGACGCATTGCGGGAACACTTGCTTGCCAGCTGGCCTGGCCCTGTGACATGGCTGGTGCCGGACAACGGGCGTACACACCCGCTGGTCAAGGGACAGCATGACAAGGTGGCGCTACGCGTCAGCGACCATCCTCTGGTCAAAGCACTGACCGAGGCTTTTGGCGGCCCGATCATTTCGACATCGGCCAACCGCTCCGGCAACGAGCCGATGCGCAGTGCCGATGCTGTCAGTGCCGAATGGCAGGGCGAGGTGGTGATCGTGCCCGGGGAGCTAGGCGGCCGTGAGCGGCCCAGCGTCATTCGCGACGTGTTGACGGGCGACGTGTTACGCGCCTGATCCTTCCCTACGAATACCGCAACCTCAGGCGTTAGGAGCCTTTATGACGACCGAGCCTTCGGCTACAGAACAGCTGGCCCGCGTGAAACAGTATCTGCTGAACCTTCAGGATCGGCTGTGTGAAGGGTTGGAAGCCGCTGACGGGCGCGCATCTTTTGTGGAAGACGACTGGCGGCGTGCACAGGGCGGCGGCGGTCGCACGCGCGTGATGACTAACGGTGCGGTATTCGAGAAGGGCGGCGTCAACTTCTCTCATGTGTTCGGGGCCAGCCTGCCGCCTTCCGCCACCGCGGTGCGGCCTGCTCTGGCAGGGCGCAGTTTCAGCGCTATGGGCGTGTCGTGGGTGCTGCACCCGCACAACCCTCATATTCCCACCACGCACGGTAACGTGCGTTTTTTCATTGCTGAGGCCCCCGGCGAAGCGCCGGTGTGGTGGTTCGGTGGTGGTATCGATCTGACGCCCTACTACCCCTACGATGATGATGTGCTGCACTGGCACCGTGTCGCCCACGACGCCTGTGCGCCGTTTGGTGAGCGGGTCTATGCCGATTACAAGCGCTGGTGCGATGACTATTTCTTCCTCAAGCACCGCAACGAAACGCGCGGCGTTGGTGGCCTGTTCTTTGATGATCTCAATGACGGCGGCTTTGAGCGCTGCTTCGGTCTTCAGCAGGCGGTAGGTAATGCATTTCTCGACGCTTTCCTGCCCATTGTCGAGCGTCGCCGTGACATGCCCTACGGTGAGCGTGAGCGCTCCTTTCAGGCCTATCGACGTGGGCGTTACGTCGAGTTCAACCTGGTGTACGATCGGGGAACCCTTTTCGGGTTGCAGAGCGGTGGGCGTACCGAGTCGATTCTGATGTCGATGCCGCCTATGGCAGAATGGCGCTATGCCTGGACGCCGGAGCCCGGCTCTGCTGAAGCTCGACTGTATGATTATCTGACGCCTCGCGACTGGCTGGCTGAACTGGGCTAGTTGCGTGGCGTTGCCTTAGTTCACTGGGCTGCCTCGTGTGCAGCCCACCGACGCAAAGGAACTGCCCGTGACCGCGCTGTACGCTGTATTTGGCAACCCTATCAAGCACTCCCGTTCTCCTCAGCTTCATCAGGCCTTCGCTCGCCAGCTGGGTGAATCGCTGCGCTATGAAACGCGTCAGCCGCCGGTCGATGACTTCGCGGGCGGTTTTCGCGCGTTTGTCGAACAGGAGCAAGGGCTGGGCGGCAACGTGACCGTGCCATTCAAGGAAGATGCCTTGCGGCTCGCCGACGTAGTGAGCGAGCGTGCTCGACAAGCGGGCGCCGTCAATACGCTGATCGTGGGTAAGGATGGTCGTCTATACGGCGACAATACGGATGGTATTGGGCTAGTGCGCGACCTTGATCGTCAGGGCATCTCGCTGGAAGGCAAGCGTGTGCTGGTGCTCGGTGCTGGTGGTGCCGTGCGCGGCATTCTCGGGCCGTTCCTTGACCGTCACCCTGCTGTGCTAATGATCGCCAACCGAACGGCCGCTAAGGCTCAGGCGCTGGCTGAGCTGTTCGCTGAGCAGGGCAACGTGTCGGGTGGTGGCTACGACGACGTTACCGGTCAGTGGGATGTGGTGCTAAATGGCACCAGTGCCAGCCTGTCCGGTGCATTGCCACCGCTGCCTGTTGACTGCCTCGCGGACGGTGCTGTCGCCTATGATATGGTGTACGGCGCAGAACCCACGCCGTTTATGGCATGGGCCAGTGAGCACGGCGCAACGGCTGTTGATGGGCTGGGCATGCTGGTTGAGCAGGCGGCCGAGGCCTATCTGCTGTGGCGCAACAAGCGCCCGGACACGGCCACGATTCATGCTGAGATGCGTGCGTCTTTGACCTCCTGATTACAAAAACGGGTCCTTTGCATGTCATGCGGCTACACGCGTCATGCAAAGGCTGCGTTGCGATACTCTGCTTCTCATATTCCAATAATGACAATAGGAGCCGCTATGACGACCCCCTCTACTGATTTTTCTACTCGCCGCCGCTTGCGAAATCGACTGTTGGAAGTGCTTGATCGTATTGAGCCGCTACTGCCGCCCGCGCAAGCGTCGATCGACTGGTCGCGCGATATTGCGGCGCTGTGGCAGCGGCATTCCACGGGTGGCGGCCAGTTGGTGCCTGTAACGCCGCGCGATGACGTGCGCTTCGACAGCCTGTTGGGTATCGAACGCCAGAAGAATGCGCTGCTGAGCAACACCCAAGCCTTTCTGGCGGGCCTGCCCGCTAACCATGCGCTGATGTGGGGCGCGCGTGGCACGGGGAAATCCTCCATCGTGCGGGCACTGATCAACGAGCTGAGCGGTGAAGGGCTGCGTTTGATTCAGGTTGATCGCTATGACCTGATCGGCCTGCCGGTGCTGGTGGCGCGGCTACGTGATGAGCCTTACCGCTTCATCGTCTACTGCGATGATCTGTCGTTCGAAGGCAGCGATGATGCCTATAAAGCGCTCAAGAGTGTGCTCGACGGTACACTGACCGGGCCGCCTGATAATGTGCTGATCTATGCGACTTCTAACCGTCGCCACCTGTTGCCCGAGTCAGGCAAGGACAATGAAGACACACACATCGTCAATGGCGAACTGCATCATGGCGATGCCGTGGAAGAGAAGGTCTCGTTGTCGGACCGCTTTGGCCTGTGGCTGGCATTCCATCCATTCGACCAGCAGCACTTTCTCAGCGTCTGTGAGCACTGGGTCGCGCATCTGGGCGGTACTTGGAGCGACGAGGCAGCAGCAGAAGCGCATCGCTATGCCTTGCTGCGCGGGGTACGCAATGGGCGTGCAGCGTGGCAGTTTGCGTGCCAGTGGGTAGGGCAGCAACAGTGAGGATGTGATTAGCGCTGGGTGTTGTGCTCTTCGACGGAGAGCACGTTATCCACACCCGGTTAGATACATAAAGGCCCCGAAATCCTGTGATTTCGGGGCCTTTGCATGTCAGGTGCTTATCAACACCCTACCGATCTTAGCGACGGCTGCGGCGCGCTTCTTTCGTGCGTGCCAGCTGGCGCGCTTTCGCACGCTCACGATCGTTGTCGCCTGAGTTCTTATCGAACGGGTTCGAGCCTGAGCGGAACTCGAAGCGGATCGGTGTACCCTTCACCTTCAGCACCTTGCGGAAGGTGTTGGTCAGGTAGCGCTTGTAGGCTTCCGGCAGCGAGTTGGTCTGGTTGCCGTGCACGACGATGATCGGCGGGTTGCTGCCACCTTGGTGGGCCATGCGCAGCTTGATGCGGCGGCTGTTGACCATTGGCGGCTGGTGTTCGCGTACGGCGTCTTGTAGCAGTGTGGTTAGACGGTTGGTGCTCCAGCGAGCCGTGGCACTGGCATAGGCGCGTTCGATGGACGGATACAGGTCGCCTACCGCGGTGCCGTGCAGTGCCGAAATGAAGTGCAGGTCGGCATAGTCGGCGAAGCCCAGACGGCGCTTGATCTCAGCGCGCATCTTTTCCTTCGCTTCCGCTTCCAGCCCATCCCACTTATTGACGGCCAGTACCAGCGCGCGGCCGGAGGTCAGCACGTAGTCCAGCAGGTGCAGGTCCTGTTCGACCAGCCCGGTGCGGGCGTCGAGCACCATAACCGCGACGTTACACGATTTGATCGCTTCGAGCGTCTTGACGATTGAGAACTTCTCGGCGATTTCCGTGACGTTCTTGCGGCGGCGGATACCCGCAGTGTCGACCAGTACGTAGGGTTTGCCACGACGTTCGAAAGGAATTTCGATCGCGTCGCGAGTGGTGCCCGCCTTGTCGAATACGACGACGCGGTCTTCACCCAGTAGGCGGTTGACCAGTGTCGATTTGCCGACGTTCGGGCGGCCAACTACGCCGATACGAATGCCGCGCTGATCCAGTTCCGGGTGCATCTCTTCTTCAGAGAGTTCCGGGAACGGTGCCAGTACGATGTCGATCAGCTGTGTGACGTTGCGGCCGTGGCTGGCCGCGATCGGCCATGTTTCACCTAGTCCCAGCTCGTGGAACTCGGCGGTGGCGATATCTTCCTGCAGTCCGTCGACCTTGTTGACCACCAGCCACGTTTTTTTGCGGTTGATGCGCAAGTGGTTGGCGATGGACATGTCGGTCGGGGTCAGGCCCGCTCGTGCATCAACGAGAAACAGAACAATATCGGCTTCGTCAATGGCAAGCAGTGACTGCTCGGCCATAGCCGCGTCGATACCCTGTTCGTCGCCAGTGATACCACCGGTGTCGATGACGGTGAACGGTTTATTGCCCAGCTGGCCGTTACCGTATTGCCGGTCGCGAGTCAGACCCGGAAAGTCCGCGACGATGGCATCACGAGAACGGGTCAGCTGGTTGAAGAGCGTGGACTTGCCGACATTGGGACGGCCCACGAGGGCGATAACGGGATTCATGATGATGAAAACTCGATAGTCATTGCTGCAAGGCAATGGAGGTAGACACGCGATGAGCAGCGGTGCGCTTGGCTATGCGACGCGTAGCGCCACGCGACGGCCCATCAGCGCAGGCCCGGCACACGGCCAGAGCTGCAGAAAAGGGCATGAGCTGCTATCAGATTGAGCGGCATGATATCACTTGCGTCCGTGATCATGCAGTGTTCGTGGCATAACAAGATGCCATGGTAACGGGCAAGGGTACCGCAACGTGCTAAAACATGCACGAAGGCGGAGTCCTTTACTAGGAAACTCCGCCTTCGTACCTGTGCGTTTGATAACGCCTAGGCGTTGCGTGTTGCCAGACGATACGCGATCAGATGACCGTCCTGCGTCATGACGAAGATGCGTTCGCCGTCACTCAGCGGTGTTAGCGCGACGCCATTGCCGCCCGCCTTGCGACGACCTTCCAGCTCGCCCGTTGCGGCGTTGATGACGTGCAGATAGCCGTCCTGATCACCAACCACCAGCTGCTGGCCGATCACCAGCGGTGCTGTCAGGTTGCGACCTTCGAGCTTGTCGTTCGTCCAGTGAGGTGCACCATTGGCGGCATCGAAGGCGATCAGGTGACTGCGATCATCCACGACGTATAGGGTACCGTTGGCGTAGACCGGAGAGCGGTAGCTCGACAGGTCGTGGCTCCACAGCGGTTCGCCTGTGCGCACGTTGAGCGATACCAGCTGGCCGTGATAGCTGGTCGCGAACAGATGGCCGTCTTCGGTCAGAACCGGCTGGCCGCTGACATCGGTCAACTGGTCGATTTCGGATGCACCGCGCGGGATAGCCAAACGCATATCCCACATCATGTGACCGTCATTGTTGGCAAACAGGGCCAGACGACCGTTCGAGAAGCCAGCGAAGGTCACAGGGTCGATGGTACGTGGTGTACTCGGAGTGCGCAGCGTCAGCGTCGGCTGTGACGCCGCATAGACCCACTGGACATGCCCGGTGAGGCGATCCAGAGCGGTCAGGGTGCCGTCACCGCTTTGTACTAGCACCAACTGTGAGTTGACCTGCGGAGCGGTCAGCACTTCGCTGGCCACCTGCGCGCGCCAGCGCAGCGCGCCGTTGCTGGCATCGAGTGCCAGCACTTCGCCCTTGCGGGTGCCGAGATAGAGCTGACCAGCATCGGCTGTAATCGGGCTGGAAACCGGTACGTGCAACGCCTGCTCCCATACCTGACGACCATTGTCGGCTTGGAAGGCCTGCAGGACGCCGTTGGCATTGGCGGCATACAGCATGCCGTTATCCAGGGCCGGTGCGATAGGGTAGTCCGCGCGGCCCAGCGATCCGATACCGTGCGACCACAGCCCTTCTAGACGAGTTGTCTCGGTGATGTGGGTCAACGGCTTGGGTGCCGGGTCGGGTTGAACGCTACCAGAGCAGCCTGACAGCAGGGCTATGGCGGCCGCCGCAGCGCACAGCGCCGTGCGGTTGAATACGTGGGTAAAGCCTGCCATCAGCGATTCTCCTCAGCCGTCAGATCGTCCAGTTTGAGCTTCAGACCGTACAGAACGGTATTCTGTTCCTTCGCTTGGTCCAATGCTTTCTGCCACGCTTCACGTGCTTCGGCAGTATGGCCCTGTCCTTTCAGTGCATCACCACGCACTTCCAGCATCTGCGGCATCAGCCCATCAGGAATGCTCTCGCCCAGCAGTCCCAGCGCTTCACTGTACTGCTGACGGTCGTTGTGCAGACGTGCTAGTTCGATACGGGCACGGCCTTTCGAGAAGTCGTCGTGACCCTGCGCCATCTCGGTACGCAGTGTGGCCATTGCGATGTCGATCTGCCCGGCATCTACGGCAACGCGGGCTTGGATCAGGCGCGCCAAGTCGGCATACAGCAGGTTGGCGTGATCTTCAGTGATCCGTTTGACCAGATCGTTGATCTGCTGCGTCTTTTGTTCGTCGATCGGTGATGCCGATGAAGACGCCAGCATCACCAGAGCTTCGAAGTTCTGGCCAGCCGCCACTTCCTGCTTGTACTGGTACTGCTGCCACTGCCGCCACCCTACGACGGCAAGCAATACCAGCACGACCACAGTCAGCAGCGTGTTGCCATAGCGTTTCCACAGGCCAGCCGCGTCCATCGGTTGGGTGTCTTTGAGCTTCTGCGCCACGCACATTCTCCTTGCTTCAGGCTAGCGTCGTCATTACATCGGGCGGTACTCCGTGCGCGTTAGCAGCGAGGAGCACCTGTCGTTCGATCATGCCAGAAAGGCCATCGCGCGAGCTTACGCGAGAATGGCCGCCAGTCGTTCAGCCAGTGCATCCTGAGCCACGGTTTCCTGCTCGCGTTCTTCGCGCAGGAACTTGATGCCAGCCGTGCCAGACTCACATTCTTCTTCGCCCAAGATCAGGGCCAGCGTCGCGCCACTCTGGTCTGCTTTCTTGAGTTGTTGCTTGAAGCTGCCACCGCCGCAGTGAAGTTGCAGGCGAACCGTCGGCAGTGCATCACGCAGGTTTTCGGCCAGCGCCATTGCCTTCTGGCGGGCTGTGTCGCCCAGTGCTGTCAGGTAGACGTCTAGTGTCTGGGTCGCTTCTGCCGGAATCAGTTCGAGTGCTTCCAGCAGCAGTACCAGACGTTCCACGCCCATGGCGAAGCCCACGGCCGGTACGCCTTTGCCGCCGAGCTGTTCGACGAGGCCGTCATAGCGGCCACCAGCACAGACGGTGCCTTGGCTGCCGAGTGCGGTCGTTGTCCATTCGAAGACGGTGCGGCTGTAGTAGTCGAGGCCGCGTACCAGACGCGGGTTGACCACATAGGCGATACCCGCTTCGTCGAGACGCTGCTTGAGCTGTTCGAAGTGTTCGAGCGACTCGGGGTCGAGGTGATCGATCAGCTTCGGTGCGCCTGCCAGCATCTCGGCCATAGCCGGGTTTTTGCTGTCGAGTACGCGCAGCGGGTTGGTGTCGAGGCGACGGAGCGAATCTTCATCCAGCACGTCTTTGTGCTGTTCAAGATAGCTGACCAGCAGCTCGCGGTAAGCCGCGCGCGCGTCGTTGGAACCGAGCGAGTTGAGTTCAAGAGTAACCTTGTCGCGCATGCCCAGCTGATCCCACAGACGAGCAGTCAGTAGGATGAGCTCCGCGTCGATATCCGGGCCTTCCATGTTGAAGGTTTCGGCACCGAACTGGTGGAACTGGCGGTAGCGGCCTTTCTGCGGACGTTCGTGACGGAACATCGGGCCGAGGTACCACAGGCGCTGGGTTTGATGGTGCAGCAGGCTGTGTTGCAGAGCCGCGCGCACGACGGCGGCGGTGTTCTCGGGGCGCAGCGTCAGGCTGGAGCCGTTGCGGTCGTCGAAGGTGTACATTTCCTTCTCGACCACGTCAGTAGCTTCACCGATGGAACGCTTGAAGAGAGAGGTCTGTTCAACGATCGGGGTGCGGATCTCGCTGTAGCCGTAGCGCGACATCAGCGTGCGGAACTGGGCCTCAAGATACTGCCAGACCGGAGAGTCGGTGGGCAGAAGGTCGTTCATTCCCCGGATAGCCTGCAACTTGCTCAATGTTCACTCCTGAGAAGGCCGCTCTTGGCGGCCTGCGTTCGTTCTTGAATTCGTGGGCGCTGCGCCTGTCGGCGCACCGCATTATGCGTCAAGGGACCTTTGATGATACCTGATTCAAAGGCCGCTGCGTGCGATCACGTTGTCTTCTTCTTCCTGCTTGCGCGCGATACGCTCACGGATCAGCGCTTCCAGATCGTCAACCAGATTATCATTGCGCAGTTTCGAGACTGGTTTGCCGTCGATGTAGACCAGGTTGGGACTTCCCCCCGTCAGGCCTAGATCGGCTTCCTTGGCTTCCCCCGGGCCGTTAACGACGCAGCCGATGACGGCCACGTCGAGCGCGGTAGTGACATCTTCAAGCCGCTGTTCCAGTGCGTTCATAGTCGAGATGACATCGAAGTTCTGGCGCGAGCAGCTAGGGCAGGCGATGAAGTTGATACCCTTGCTGCGCAGACGCAGGCTTTTGAGGATGTCGAAACCGACCTTGATCTCTTCGACGGGGTCAGCCGCCAGCGAGATGCGCAGGGTGTCACCGATACCGTCCATCAGCAGCATGCCCAGCCCGACCGAAGACTTCACCGTGCCTGAGCGCAGGCCGCCCGCTTCGGTGATGCCCAAGTGCAGCGGCTGTTCGATTTGGTCGGCAATCAGGCGGTACGCCGCCACGGCCATAAAGACGTCGCTGGCCTTCAGCGACACTTTGAAGTCCTGAAAGTCGAGCTTATCGAGGTAGTCAATATGGCGCATTGCCGACTCGACCAATGCCTGTGGCGTGGGTTCGCCGTACTTGCGCTGCAGGTCCTTTTCCAGCGAACCCGCGTTGACGCCGATGCGGATTGGGATGCCATGATCGCGTGCCGACTGCACGACAGCGTGCACGCGATCTTCACGGCCAATGTTGCCCGGGTTGATGCGCAAACAGTCGACGCCCAGCTCGGCTACGCGCAACGCGATGCGGTAATCGAAGTGGATGTCAGCGATCAGCGGGATATCTACCTGCTGACGAATCTTGCCGAACGCTTCTGCGCAGTCCATATCAGGCACCGATACGCGCACCATGTCGGCGCCCGCGGCTTGGATACGCTGTATCTGAGCCACAGTTGCCGCTACGTCGAGCGTATTGGTGTTGGTCATGCTTTGGACGCTGATGGGAGCGTCTCCGCCGACAGGCACGTTGCCCACATGAATCTGGCGTGAAGGGCGGCGTTTGATCGGTGACGGGTTATGCATAATCGGTTACTGACCCAGGTTGAAGCGCGCAACATTACCGCCGCGAGCGTATTGCTTAAGATCTACAGGCTTGCCCTGATAGGACAGCGTGGCCGCAGCGACGTTTCCGATCACGATGCGATAAGGTGCCTTGCCTGCGAACTCGCGCGGGGTACCGGCTTTCAGCAGACCGCTCTGCAGGCTGGTGCCTTCGGCGTCACGGATTTGGATCCAGCAGTCTTGGCGGCAGCTCAGTGCCAGCGGTGCCGCTGCCGGGGCCGGAGCGGTCGTGGTGGCTGCGCCCCCGGCGGAAGAGGCTTCCTGCGCCAGTGCGTTGTTCTGGGCCATCGCTGCGGCGCTATTTTCGGTCAGCTGAGCGCCGTTGATCCCCTGCGACACAGGTACCTGCAAGGAATCTTCCTGCGGTACTGTCGGAGCGGGAGCTGGCGTCATTGCCGGTGCAGCAGGCTGCTCGGCGGGGGTAATGGCCGGTGGTGTGACGGGCTGTATGGGCTGACCGGACAGCGGCACCGTACCAATATCGCTAGCGGTCGACGGCGTACGCTTGTCATCTACGTCCTGATGAGTGCGCCACCAGTTGAGGGTCATGATGGCCAGTGCCACGATGATCGCAAGAGTGACGATACGGAACAGCACGCGGCCGAAGCGGCTCGGGCGCTTGATCGGGCGAATCGGAGCCGGACGATGCGGTTCCTTCTGCTGGGTCGTCACGTTATCGCGATCGTGGGCGGCGGTAACTTCTGCCTCGGACAGCTTCAGCAGCCGTGCGTAGGCGCGCAGATACCCGCGCCGATAAGCCACGATCTGGAGATGATCGTAGTTGTCGGCTTCGATATCGGTGATCAGCGACGGGCGAAGGTTCAGGCGTGCGGCGACCTGTTCGATGCCGAGTTGCTGCTGCTCACGTGCGCGGCGCAGCAGTTGTCCGGCACTGAGCTGGGGGGAGGAGGGGGCTGACTGTTCGCTCATGCGGCGTGTCCTTGTCAAATCGTGGCAATCACTGTCATGCCTAACTATAGGTGAACCCGGCGACAGGAGGCTTCACGAAAAGCCTGATATTCCGGTGTTGCTGACCCTGCTGCATCAACGGTGACGGTCCTTGTCTTCGGAGTGGCACCGCCGTCGTGTCACAAGGGCGATGGTGCCACGGATATCGTATGGCACAGGGTAAGGTTCTGCGCCGTAATGGGATTGCCGATACCCGCAGGGTATCGAGCGGCCCTGTCGAATTCGGCACAAGCCTCGCGTATAGCCCCTTCATCATACAACAGACGTGCGTGGTTATTGAGAAGGGCAACGTACTCTCTGTCTCGATCGCTGTCATCCGCTTCGTGCGTATCTCCCGCGCGCTGTTCGGCCAGTGCCAGCGCTCGCTGATACCGCTCGTGTGCCAGCGGTCCGTTATGCTCAAGCTGTGCGCAGAGCGCCAGCCCATGCCAGAGCGTCGGTTGCGCTTCATCGAAGCGGCGGGCGTGATCGAAAGCTTGGCGCGCACCGCTGATATCACCCTCGACCAGATACTCCTGCCCGACGGCTATCCATGCCTGAGCAGCAGTGCTAGCCGCGGGTGATGGCGCGGGGTGAAACAGGGTGCATCCACTACAGCTCAGTAGGCACAGTATCCAGCACAGCGCGTGTCTGGCGCTTGGGTAAAGCGTATGTCGAAGCATGACGGTGCCTCTGTGTCGGCCCCCGTTCGGCATACGCTACCATCGTGCGCTGTCATGCATTACTGCGCGAGCGTCGAATCAGTCCGCGTCGAGCTGCAGCGTCTGAATATAGCGCTCTTGGCGGCGAGTACGGTCCTTGACGCGACCGACCAGCTGTCCACAGGCGGCGTCGATGTCGTCACCGCGCGTCTGGCGGATTGGCGCATGGTAGCCGTGCTCGTACAGCCAGCCCTGAAAACGCATGCTCTGGTTACGCGACGGTTTCTCGTAGCCCGACCCGGGGAACGGGTTGAAGGGAATTAGGTTGATCTTGCACGGAATAGTCCGCAGCAGTTCAGCCAGTTGATCGGCATGTTCACGCTGATCGTTTACCCCACTGATCAAGGTATATTCCACCGTGATCATTCGAGCATCGCCGCACTTCTCGAGATAGCGGCGGCATGAGTCCAGCAGCTTCTCAATATTGTATTTGCGATTGATGGGCACCAGGGTGTTGCGTAGCTCGTCGGTAGGCGCATGCAGCGAGATCGCCAGACTGACGTCCAGTTCGTCGCCCAGCTTGTCGATCATCGGCACGACGCCGGACGTGGACAGCGTTACACGGCGCTTGGACAGCCCATAGGCGTTGTCGTCCAGCATCAGCTTCATGGCGGTGACGACCGGCTGATAGTTCATCAGCGGCTCGCCCATGCCCATCATCACCACGTTGGTGACGGGGCGTCGGCCATCGTCGTAAGCGGCGCCGGTGTGGCTGGCGATCCAGACCTGTCCGATGATTTCATCGCTGGTCAGGTTGCGGGCGAAGCCCTGTTTGCCAGTCGAGCAGAAGCTGCAGTCGAGCGAACAGCCTACCTGTGACGAGACGCACAGCGTGCGACGGCCACCGTCGGCAGGAATCAGTACGGTTTCGACCAAGCTGCCGCCATCGGTTTCGATGACCCACTTGCGGGTGCCGTCCTTGGATTCCCCCTGCCATGCCACGCGCGGTGCGCGGATTTCGGCTGTACGCGTCAGCTTCTCGCGCAGTGCCTTCGACAGATTGGTCATGTCGGCAAAATCGGTCACGCCCTCATGATGAATCCACTTCATCACTTGTTTGGCGCGGAATGTCTTTTCTCCGATACCGGTGAAGAACTCCACCATATCATCAAGGGAGAAGCCCAGCAGGTTGGGGCGGGGCGCAGCAGAATCAGTTGCGGTCATCGTCTGTCCGGAAACGAGAACACTAGGTGCGAAAGGCACTAGCTACAGAATGAAAACAGGCGCACAGAGCCTACCCTGTCTGGCCGTGCCCGTACAGAGGGAACGGCCGCAGAGAGGCGCTGTGCGCGCAGAATGCCGAGGGACGGTGCCGCAGTGATGGGATCAGTGCGGGAACAGTTCATCCTCAGTAAAGAAATAGCGGATTTCACGTGCGGCGGAGATTGGCGAATCCGAGCCGTGCACGGCATTGGCTGACACCTGCTCGTGAGAGCCGAAATCGGCGCGGATCGTACCCGGTGCCGCTTTGGCCGGATCGGTGGCCCCCATCAGCTCGCGGTTGTGGTGGATGGCATTTTCGCCTTCCAGCACCTGCACGATCATCGGGCCAGAGGTCATGAAGTCGATTAGGCCAGCAAAGAACGGCTTGCCCTTATGCTCGGCGTAGAACCCTTCGGCTTCTTCGCGCGTCAGTTTCAGCATTTTCATGGCGATGATCGTCAGACCCGCCTGCTCAAAACGTCGCTCGATTTCACCGATCACGTTTTGGGCAACGGCATTGGGCTTGATGATAGAAAACGTACGTTCGATAGCCATGAACTGCTCCTTGTAATGAATGCGATTGACGGAGAGGCGATACTCACGCGCGGTGACATGAACGGAAGGACATGGCATGTCATCGTGCATGCTCTCCTGTTCGATATCGGCCGCGGGGCCGACTCATCCATCAGCGGGCGTGTCAGACGCTGAAGCTTTCGCCACAGCCGCATTCGTCCTTGACGTTGGGATTGTGGAACTTGAACAGGCGGTTGAGGCCTTCGCTCACGTAGTCCACTTCGGTGCCGTCGAGCATGTGCAGCGCTTCATCATCAATGATGATCTGGGCGTCGTCATGCGTGAAGACATGATCATCATCGTTCAGTTGGCGTGCCAGGTCGAGGGTGTAAGCATAGCCTGAGCAACCGCTAGGCTTGACGCCCACGCGCAGCCCGAGTGCCTCGTGTTCATTGGCGATCAGGCGCTTGATCTGATCGGCGGCGGCCTGAGTCATGGTGATCTGAGCCATGAAGTGTCTCCGAAATAGTGTCTGGGCGCGCCTAGGCGTGCTGGTCGTTGGTCGTCGGGCGCAGCTTGCGTACGGCCTGCATGATGACCTGCGTGGCGACGTCGATGTCTTCGGCGGTGGTGAAACGGCCAAAGCTGAAACGCACAGAGGACAGTGCCAGTTCGGGCGACAGCCCAATGCCCGTCAGTACGAAGGAGGGCGTCAGGCTGGCAGAGTTGCAGGCCGAACCGGTCGAGACTGCCAGTTCCTTCATTTCCATCATCAGTGTTTCGCCGTCGATGCCTTCAAATGCCAAGTTGACCAGATGCGGTGAACCGCCGTCGCGGGGGCCGTTGATATGCGTGGCCGTCAGGCATTGCAGGCCGTCGAGGAAGCGTTGGCGCATATCACGCAGGTGTGCGATCTCGCCGTCCGGATTCTGGTTGATGATCTCGAAGGCTTTGCCCATGCCTGCAATCTGGTGGGTTGGCAGTGTGCCCGAGCGGTAGCCGCGCTCGTGACCGCCACCGTGAATGAGCGGTGCCACGCGAGTGTCGCGGCGGATATAAAGCGCCCCTACGCCTTTGGGGCCATATGCCTTATGGCCGGACAGCGACAGCATGTCGACGGGCAGCTGACTGAGGTCAAGCGGGATATGCCCGATGGCTTGTGCACCATCGACGTGGAACGCTGCGCCGTGAGCGTGCGCAATATCGCCTAGCGCTTTCAGGTCATTGATGCTGCCTACTTCATTGTTGACCGCCATCAGCGATACGAGTGCCGTTTCATTGGAAATGGCAGCCTCAAGAGCGGCGGGAGAGATTCGGCCATCGGCCTCGGGCGTCAGCCATGTGACGCGTACGCCTTCTTCCTCTTCGAGGTAGCGTGCCGTGTCGATGACGGCCTTGTGTTCGATGATGGATGTGATGAGGTGGCGACCGCGATCGGCATTAGCGCGCATGAACCCGATCAAGGCAAGGTTATCAGCTTCGGTAGCCCCTGATGTCCAGATGATCTCGCGAGGATCGACCTTGAGCGTATCCGCAACCTGACGACGCCCTATTTCGACGGCCTGCTCTGCCAGCCAGCCGGGCATATGGCTACGTGATGCGGGATTGGCATAGTTGCCATCCAACGTCAGGTGCTGGGCCATGATATCGGCTACACGAGGGTCGACGGGGGTAGAGGCGGCGTAATCGAAATAGAGGGGGAATCGAGGCATGGGCGGCTACCTTTGCTGGTCGGTGAATAGAGCCATGCAATTCCTGAACATCTTGCATGGCTACTATACTACACGCAAATGATAACCGTTATGACCTACGTCGGCGAACGTAAAAAAGCGGCCGGGCGGGTCTTGCTACGCTGCATCAGTGCGCAAAAGAGATCACGCGCTCGTCGTGATGGCCCTGTTGCATATGCGCAATGTCGCTAACTTCGCGACGACGCAGCAGCTGTCCCAGCGAAATGCCATCCAGAAAATCATGAATGGTATCGGACAGTTCGCACCACAGATGGTGCGTCAGACACGGCGCTCCATTCTGACAATCGCCACGCTTCTGACAGCGCGTCGCGTCCACGGACTCGTTGACGGCATCCACAACGCGTGCGATGGAGATATTGTCAGGAGAATCGCTCAGCAGATAACCACCCCCTGGTCCCCGCACGCTGTTGACTAGCCCCGAACGACGCAGGCGAGCGAAGAGCTGCTCCAGATAGGAGAGCGAAATGGCCTGGCGTTTGGAAATATCCGCCAGACTGATGGGCGTATTGTTTTCAGCGTGGATTGCCAGATCCAGCATTGCAGTGACCGCGTAGCGGCCTTTTGTGGTCAGGCGCATGAAAGTGTGCCCTCGTAATAATTAGGCGTTATGTGAATGATGGGTATAAAAGCGGGAGTACTGTCGACCCGTCGTAAGCGAGCCTTGACCACAATTGCATATAGATAACAAGGGGGGTATGTCAATACCCCACAATTTTAATAGGAATTAAGAAAATCTTTCTATCGCTAGGAAAACGCCGTGATCATGCGGGATTGAGCAGGATCGTAGGGGGTTGTGGATAAATGTCGCTTGCGACGCCGTGCCGCGCTAAAAAGCGATCAAAAATGCCCTTTTCTTAGCCTATCGCTTGGCCTTTTCTATGGCACTGGCGATGCCGCGAAGGATGTTCACTTCCATCCGATCGGGGCGAGCACGGGCATACAAACGTCGTAGGCGGGGCATCAATTGGCGGGGGTTTTCCGGGTCATGGAAACCGAGTGCGATCAGCGAGCGTTCCATGTGCACGAACAGCTGTTCCAGCTCGTCCTGCGTGGCCAGCGGGTGATCCCATTCGATGCCGAACGGCGTATCTGAGTGCTCATCACGGATATCTTGGTGATCGCGCCAGCACTGATGCGCTTCGTAGGCCATGACCTGTACTGCCGCTCCCAAGTTCAGCGAAGAGAACTGGGGATTGGTGAGGATATGGACATGGGTTTGGCAGTGCTGCAGTTCGTCGTTGGTGAGGCCTGTATCCTCACGGCCGAATACGATCGCGACGCGGGCATCTTCACCGCCAGCGGTCAGTTCTCCCGGTAGGCGCGCTGCGAATTCACGCGGCGTTACCATCGGCCACGGCAGCGTGCGACTGCGGGCGCTGCAGCCTACAACCCATGTACAACCGGTCAATGCTTCCGCCAGTGTGTGGTGGGTCGTCAGGTTGGCCAGCACATCGTCTGCGCCGGATGCGCGCGCAATGGCATCGCGTTCATTGGGCGCACAGCGCGGACTGACCAGCGCCAGATCGAATAGGCCCATGTTCTTCATGGCGCGCGCTACGCCGCCGATGTTGCCTGGGTGGCTGGTGCCGACCAGAACGATGCGAATGCGAGAAAGCCAGCTATCTGAAGGAAGTGCGTCCACGGAAGTTCCTTTGACCTGAAGCGCCGCATACGGCGGCGGATGAGTAAGCACAAGGCGTAATTGACGCAGATTCTAGCATGATGCTTTCCGGCTGTTGGACGTTCTGCTAGGATAGCGTCCCTTGCAGGACATCTGCTTCTTTGGCAGTGTGCTTTTGCAACTCTTTCGCTCTTTAACAGTGCCTTTCGGTAGGGGCCCCTTCAATGGGGAAGCCTTGTCGTTCATCACTCTGAATCAGGTCGATATACCATGCAACCTATGGTCGAATTCGCCCTGCGTGCCCTGCGTGGCGCTCAGGATACGTATTACCGCATGCGCGAGAAGATCGAAGTCGCTCGCGAAGACAAGACACTCGATACCCTGCTGGAAGACACAGCACGCTTCGCTGAGGCACAGATTGTGCGCAGCTTTGAGCGTGGCTATCCCCTCCACGGTATTTCTGGTCGCTTCACTCCGTACCGCGAAGGTACCGGAATGGGTAAAGACTTCCATTGGAAAATCGAACTGCAGCACGGTTATTCCAACCTGGCGCACAGCGCTCCGGGCTGGGCGATCTCCATGACCTGCTACGTCAAGGGTCGTGCCGAGCACGCCGTACTGATCTCCCCCTTCACCGATGAAGAATTCGTGGTGAGCCGCGGCCAAGGCACGCGCTTCAATCAGCACCGCATGCGTACGCAGCCGGTCGCTCAGATCGAAGACACGCGCGTTGCCATGAGCTTGCCGGAACGCTGGATTCGTGCGCGCAATATCGAACAGTATCAGGCCGTCACGCGTGCACTGGCACCGCAGGTCGATATGATTCGTTCTTCTGGTTGCCCGCTGCTGGACTTGGCTGATTTCGCTGCCGGTCGTGTCGATTTCGCCCTGGCCTTCGGTCTGGACGAATACGATACCCACCTTGCTTCGCTGCTGCTGAAAGAAGCTGGCGCAATTGTTGGCCCGCTGAACGGTTCTCCGCGCATTGAGCCGGAAACCGTACTGATGGCATCGCACCAGCGCCTGTTCCCCGTATTGGTACGTCAGTTCGCGTCTATCGCCTCCTGATTGCCTACGGTGCAGAAGTGCTAAATGGCCAGCCTTCGGGCTGGCCATTTTTGTTGGTACCGTCGCCTCTTCTTGATGTAAAGCGATTCACTTCTGCTTGATATATAGCCCTTTCGCTTAGAGAGGCATCTGCTATGCGAAACTGCTGTGTTTTAGGCGGCAGAGCGATTATGTGTGGTGCGACTTCGCAGGTGGGTGCTTTGTGCGGATAAGGGAAAGCCCGCGGTGGTGATCAATTGTCTTATGCGAGACCGCAGTGTTTGGGTGGTAGAGCGGTCATGTGTGGTGTGACTCCGCAGGTGGGTGCTTTGTGCGGATAAGGGAAAGCCCGCGGTGGTGATCAATTGTCTTATGCGGGACCGCTGTGTTTGGGTGGTAGAGCGGTCATGTGTGGTGTGACTCCGCAGGTGGGTGCTTTGTGCGGATAAGGGAAAGCCCGCAGTGGTGATTAATTGCCTTATGCGAGATTGCTGTGTTTTGGCAGCGGGGCGGGCATGGCTTTGCTGATGGAGGCTTCGGGTGGATAAGAGAAAAGCCCGCGGTGACCATTTTCGTTTTCGTTTTCGTTTTCGTTTGAGCTTGTTGTGCTTGAGCGAAGGGGCGGCCATGTAAGGCATCGCACCGTAAATGAACATGGCGTGTGGATATGAAAAACCCCCAGCGGTGCCGATCACCGTTGGGGGTTTTTCACGCCTGTAGTGCAGCGCCTCGAAAGGCGTTTACGGTCAGGGCGTGCTGTCGTGCTGTGGCTTGGTCAGGTCCGAACGACGTAGTTTGAACAGTACCAGCAGAGCGGCGGCAACGTAGATCGACGAGAACGTACCCAGTACGACCCCGAAGATCAATGCCAGCGAGAAGTTGTGCAGCATCTCGCCGCCCATGGTGTACAGCGCGCACAGTGCCAGCAGGGTCGTACCGGAGGTTGCAATGGTACGCGCCAGCGTCTGATTGATGGCATCGTTGCAGATCTGCACGATGTCGTGGCTGCGCGAAGTGCGGATGTTCTCTCGGATACGGTCATAGACCACGATCGTATCATTGAGTGAATACCCCAGCACCGCTAGCACACCGGCCATCACGGTCAGGTCGAATTCCAAGTGGAAGATCGAGAAGATGCCGATGACGATTAATACGTCGTGTGCCAGTGCCAGTACAGCCCCCAGAGCAAACTTCCACTGAAAGCGCAGGGCAAGGTAGATCATGATGCCGATCAGCGCATACAGAAGGCCTTTGCCCCCTTGATTGCTAAGCTGGTCACCCACCTGCGAGCCGATAAAGTTGGCGCTGACCACATGAGCCGCATTATCGCTGCTGGAAATGACCGCTGCGATCTTCTGGCCGATGTTGTCAGTGTAGTCGACCTGCATGCGGATTTGCGCATCCTGAGTCGTACCGCCTGCCTGTACGGTCGGGTTTGGATACCCCGCTTTGGCGATGGTTTCGCGTACCTGTTCAAGATCCGGCTGGCGATCAAAGTGCACCTGCACGATCGTCCCACCCGTGAAGTCCAGCCCCAGGTTCAGATGACGTGTGGCCAGTGAGCCGATTGCGATGATCGTCAGCAGAATGGAAATGACGTAGGCAATTCGACGTTTACCCATGAAGTCGATGAGTTTCATTGTCATGGCCCCTCAGATCCAGAGACGTTTCAGCGTACGGCGATAGCCGTAGGCCAGATGGGTCAAGGCACGGCTGAGCGTCACCGACGTGAACACCGACGTGATGATCCCGATGGCGGTCGTTACGGCGAAGCCCTTGACGGGGCCGGTACCGATCTTGAACAGGATCAGGGCGACCAGCAGTGTCGTCAGCTGGGAGTCGACGATGGACGTCAGTGCGCGGTCGTAACCCGCCTGAATGGCTTGCAGCGGTGCAAGCTGGGTGCGCTGTTCTTCACGGATACGTTCAAAGATCAGTACGTTCCCGTCGACGGCCATTGCCAGTGCCAGCACGATACCGGCAATACCGGGCATCGTCAGCGTGGCCCCCATCAGGGACATCAGTGCCAGCAGCAGTGCCAAGTTGGCGATCAGTGCTAGCGTGGCGATGATGCCGAACCCCTTGTAGCGCAGGATCATGAAGACGATCAGCATCGCCAGCGCGACGCCAACGGACATGATGCCTCGGTCAATGTTTTGTTGACCCAAGCTTGGCCCGATGGTGCTTTCTTCGGAGAAGTAGATCGGTGCGGCAAGCGAACCAGAGCGCAGCAGCAGCGACAGTTCCTGTGCTTCACTGGCGGAACGCAGACCCGTGATCTGGAACTTATCGCTCAGCTGGGACTGGATCGTAGCGAGGCTGATGATGCCGCGTTCGGTACGAGTATGGCGCTGAGCATCGCCTTCGGCATCGGTAACGGCGTCGCTCTTGTGCTCGATGTAGATGACGGCCATTGCGTTGCCGACGTTGTTCTGCGTGGCGCGCGACATTTCTTTACCGCCTGCGCTGTCCAACTGGATGCTGACGGACGGGCGGCCGTTCTGGTCGACGCCGACGCTTGCGCTGGAGACCTGATCACCGGTCACGATGACATCGCGCATCAGCGGTGCTTCTCGGTGTTCGGTCTTGTTGCGGAACGGAATGACTTCGGTATCGGCCGCTGATGTTTCCTGAGTGGCCGCCATGCGGAACTCAAGGTTCGCCGTAGCACCGACAACGCGTTTGGCCGCAGCGGTATCTTGGATCCCCGGCAGTTCGACCATGATGCGGTTGTCACCCACGCGCTGAACGGTAGGCTCGGACACCCCCAGTTCGTTTACGCGGTTACGCAGCGTCGTGAGGTTCTGCTCAATGGCGTAGTTCTGCAGATCCTGCAGAGCGGAAGGCTTGAGCGCCATGGTCAGTGCTACGCCGCGGCCACGCTGTTCGGTGGTGAACGTGTAGTTCTGGGCGTCGCTGAATTTGGAGGTGATCAGGCTCTTGGCCTGATTGAGATCGTCTTCACTGGTAAAGGACATGACGATCTGGCCATTTTCGACCTTGTTGCGCAGCGTGCGAAGATTGTCATCACGCAGCAGCTGGCGAATCAGACCGGCATGGGTATTCAGGCGCTGATCGACGGCGGCAGGCATGTCCACGTCTAGCATGAAGTGCACGCCACCCCGCAGGTCAAGACCCAAGCTCATGGGAGCGCCACCGACGGCACGCAGCCACGCGGGCGTCGCATCGGCCAGGTTAAGGGCCGTGACGTAGTTGTCACCCAGTTCGTGATCGACCAGTTCCTTGGCGTGTGCCTGCTGGCTGATGCTGTTCAGGCGAATGAGAGCGGAACGGTTGTCTGCTGACATTTCGCCACGTTTGACGCTGATACCCGCCTGATCGAGTACCGCAACGGCACGATCGAGATCCTGTCGGGTAAGCTGGGTTTCCCCCTGCCCGCTGATCTGGACCGCCGGCTCTTCAGGGTAGAGATTGGGCAGCGCATAGATCGTACCGACGATCAGCACCACCGCGATCAGAAGATATTTCCAGAGTGGATAGCGATTGAGCATTGAGCTCTTCCCTAGTGGCTGACGTGAATACAGGGCAGGCGCCGCGCGGATGCGCGCAAGCGGGGCAGCGCAAGGCCGCCCCAACCTGCCAGACAGCACGGACATCCCATATCGCGTGATGTCAGTCCCGTGTTGCCATGTGTCAGATGTTTTTCAGCGTGCCTTTAGGCAGGACAGCGATGACCGCATTCTTCTGGATGGTCAGCTCGGTGCCTTCGGCGATTTCGACCTTGACGTAGTCATCGACCACTTTGGTGATGCGGCCGGTCAGACCACCGGCAAAAACGACTTCGTTGCCTTTGGCCAGCTGGCTCATCAGTTCGCGCTGTGCCTTGGCACGCTTGCTCTGCGGACGCATGACCATGAAGTACATCAGGATGAAGACGGCGATGATCGGCAGGAACGTAATCAGGGAGCTGCCCTGCGTTGCCGGAGCCGCTGCGCCATCGGCGTGAGCCGCGGTAATCAGAAAATCGAGCATGGGTATTCCTCGTCAAAAGTAGGATGAAACGGTAAGGCAAGGCACCCGTCGAGCGGATGCCTATGGAAAACGATCAGTCTGCCAGCGGCGGAACGGGCTGTCCGCGACGGGCATAGAAGTTCTCTACGTAATCGGTCAATGTACCTGCTTCGATGGCGCCGCGTAAACCGGCCATCAGGCGCTGGTAATGGCGCAAGTTGTGGATCGTGTTGAGCTGTGCGCCCAGCATTTCCCCACAGCGGTCAAGGTGATGCAGATAGCCGCGCGAGAAGTGCTGACAAGTGTAGCAGTCGCAGTCGGCTTCGAGCGGTGCCGTCGAGTGGCGGTGTGACGCATTGCGGATGCGTACCACGCCGTCGAAGGTGAACAGATGTCCGTTGCGCGCATTGCGGGTCGGCATTACACAATCGAACATGTCCACACCGCGGCGAACGCCCTCAACCAGATCTTCCGGCTTGCCGACGCCCATCAGATAGCGCGGCAGGTGCGACGGCATCATGGTCGGCAGGTAGTCGAGCACCTTCATCATTTCTTCTTTTGGCTCGCCGACGGATAGCCCGCCGATCGCTAGCCCATCAAAGCCGATCTCGACCAACCCTTTCAGCGAGCGTTCGCGCAGCTCCTTGTACATGCCGCCTTGGATGATACCGAACAGTGCCGATGGAGAGGAACCGTGCGCAGTGCGTGAACGTTGTGCCCAGCGCAATGACAGTTCCATGGAGTCCTTGGCTTGTTCATAGGTAGCCGGGTAGGGCGTGCACTCATCGAAGATCATCACGATATCGGAACCGAGAGAGCGCTGTACGGCCATGGACTCTTCCGGACCCATAAACACTTTGGAACCGTCGACCGGTGAGCGGAAATGGACGCCTTCTTCGGTGATCTTGCGCATTTCGCCGAGCGAGAACACCTGGAAGCCGCCGGAGTCGGTCAGGATCGGGCGCTGCCACTGAGAGAAGTCATGCAGATCGCCGTGCGTCTCCATCACCTCCATCCCTGGGCGCAGCCACAGGTGGAAGGTGTTGCCGAGAATGATTTCGGCACCGATTTTCTCGATGTCATGCGGGGTCATGCCCTTGACGGTACCGTAGGTGCCGACCGGCATGAAGGCCGGCGTCTCGACCGTACCGCGCGGGAAGCTCAGGCGGCCGCGACGGGCCTTGCCATCCTGCGCGATGCGCTCGAAATGCATGAAGCATTCTTCTCTCATGAAGGTCTCTCGTACGTGTAATGCGATAAGCGGGGCATTGCAGGCGCAATGCGGTGGCGATGGCGCGCTGTCACTCGGCCTCAGGCTTACGGGTCAGGAACATCGCATCGCCATAGCTGAAGAACGCATACTGCTGCTCGACGGCTTCTTGGTAGGCTCGCATGGTAGCGTCATAGCCTGCAAAGGCCGATACCAGCATCAACAGCGTCGATTCAGGCAAATGGAAATTGGTGACCAGTGCGTCGACGCACTGCCAGCGGTAGCCGGGATAGATGAAGATCGTCGTGTCACCGATGAAAGGACGCAGCGTGCCGTTCTGTGACGCGGTTTCCAGACAGCGTACGCTGGTGGTACCGACTGCAATGACGCGATTGCCTCGGGCATGAGCGGCATTGACGATGTCACATGTTTCTTCGCTGACGTTCAGCCACTCGCTGTGCATTACATGATCGGTGATGTTGTCTTCGCGCACCGGCTGAAACGTGCCCGCCCCAACGTGCAGAGTGACGAAGGCTGTTTCGATGCCTTTGTCGCGTAGCTGTTGCATCATGGCATCATCGAAGTGCAGGCCCGCCGTGGGGGCGGCAACCGCGCCTTCGTTACGGGCATAGACCGTTTGGTAACGTTCGCGGTCGCTCAGCTCATCTTCGCGGGTAATATAAGGAGGCAGCGGCATATGGCCGTGCTGCTCCAGCAACGGTACCAGTGCTTCTTCATTCAAGAAGTGCAGGATGAAGAGGGCGTCATCGCGGCCTTCGACTTCCGCTTCGATCCCCCCCTCGAAATGCAGTCGAGTGCCCGGCTTCGGCGACTTGCTGCTGCGCAGGTGCACCAACGCACGATGGCTGTCGAGCAGGCGCTCTAACAGCATTTCGACTTTGCCACCGGAGGCTTTCTGACCGAACAGGCGGGCCGGAATGACGCGCGTATCGTTGAACACCATGACATCACCTGGGTTCAGGTGATCGAGCAAGGCGGGAAAGCGCGTGTGCGCCAGCTGGCCGCTCGTCCCGTCGACGCAGAGTAGGCGGCAGTCGGTGCGGGAGGCTGACGGATAACGCGCGATCAGCGCCTCGGGGAGATCGAAGTGAAAGTCAGAGCGTTGCATGGCCTGCCATTCCGATGATAGGAGCGTGTCACGAGGGCGATGGTCCCCCATAGGATAAGGCGGCCATCATAGCCAATTGATCTCCCAAAGTCATTGACGTATCTCAGCGGCTCCGTATAATGCAGACGCACAGTTATGCCAGTGTGGCGAAATTGGTAGACGCAGTGGATTCAAAATCCACCGGGCTAACCCCCGTGCCGGTTCGAGTCCGGCCACTGGTACCACGAATACAGCAAAGCGGTGTCATCGACATCGCCCTGCCATGAAAAGGTCGCTCTTGAGCGGCCTTTTTTTGTTTTCCTTCCTCGCTTTCGTGACGGTCTTGCGTCAGTAAACGTTCCTCATCGGTAACTTCTCGTCGCGGCATTTTTCCATAAAGCAGGCGTTAGCATCTAACAGTCGCTCGTTTAAGGACTCTCCAAGTTAGCGACTGCTCATATTCACGAATTCTGCAAATGAACCGATGCGTTAGCGGCCGCCTTACAACGCCTCTTTCGATGATTTGAGCATCGTGTGCTTTAGGATGGCGGTGTCCTTTGCAATGTTTGCACAAAGCATACAGTGGCATGATCGTCTCGAATGAAGAGAGGGCCGCCATTGATGGCTATCGGGAAAATGGATGGCTGTGCACATTGTGCATGTATGAGCGCCTTCGGAGCGTCTGACACCGATACGGACATTCCATGACTGGAAACGTGTAGATGACGGCTGGGCCACAATGGTTGAGCGCGCCATCTGCCAAGCCAGCGACTAGAAGACGATGCGCGGAGGAGCGAGCGTGGTAGATCATCATTTCATGTATTGGATTCGGCAGCTTTATGGGCGCAATGCCGGGGTACTTCAGCAGGAACCGGCACGCTGTGCGCTCGTTCGCTTGCTGGTACAGGAAGAAATCGACCATCGCCTTCAGTTCGGTATGGAAGAGCAGCGTGCGCTGAGCGGCTGGGCCAGCGCATCACCCTGCGCAAGCTTAGGGGGCGGTGTACGTACTACCGCACCGGGGTTATCCTTCCACGAACGGACCGTTCAGCGTTTGCAACACCGCGAACGGAGCGGTGGACGTAGTGCCGAAGCGCATACGGCGTCGGCGTTGCTGAAGCAGTTAAAGCCACGCGATCAGGCTGCTCTGTTGCTGACGGGGTATCAGCTGCAGCCTGCACGCCAGCGGGACGGGCGGCTAGATATGGCCTCACTGGAAGCGATGGAAGCACTGCCACCGCGTGACCTTACCCTAGACGACATCTGGTCATTGCAGCAGGTGCTGGTACGCTGGCTCGATATCTCGCTTGATCGCCCTTTCCCTTCCGCCCAAGCACTGCAGCGCGCAGGCGTTCGTGCCAGAGGGCGTCTGATGAATGCGATGAATCGCTCTTTGCTGGAGGCTGGCATTCTTGTCGCATAGCGAATCGCGCACGCGTGAAGGCCCTTGTGTGGCGCTTCCTATCTGAATGGCGTGGGCTTACGAATGCCTTTATATAGACACAAGAAAGGTCATGGCTGAACTTACCGCCCTTTGATTTTTAAGATGCCCTTGCTGTGCTCGCGCACGGTGAGGGCGTCGTTGTTTATGGCGCAGCCTGTCATGGCTAAAACACAGCGGGTGTCACTGTGTGTTTTACATCGGCAGTCGATCGTAAAACGGTCTGGGGACTGCCAGAATAGTGTCATCCTGAACAACGTGTATCGAGACGATTGGTAGCTTTGGTCGCCGTGGCTTGGACTGCTTATAAAACGCCCTTGCTGTGCTCGCGCACGGTGAGGGCGTCGTCGTTAATAGCAGGGCTTTTCATTGCTAAAAATACTGCGGGTGTCACTGTGCGTTTTACATCGGCAGTCGGTCGTAAAACAGTCTGGGGACTGCCAAAATGGTGTCATCCTGAACAACGTGTATCGAGACGATTGGTAGCTTTGGTTACCTTGCCTCAATGACGAATGAAACGCCCTTGCTGTGCTAGTGCACGGTGAGGGCGTCGTTGTTTATGGCGCCGCTTTTCATGGCGAGAAACGCTATGGTTGTCACCGTGTGTTTTACATCGGCAGTCGATCGCAAAACGGTCTGGGGACTGCCAGAATAGTGCCATCCTGTTAGAAGTCCGCTGCGGCGAAGGCTTCTTCCATCGCGCCCTGATGCCTTCCGGTATCGGGGCGTTTCTATTGGTGCGTCGTTGGTGGCGCACTGGTTCTTGTTCATTTTCATAGCCGATGCATCTGCGTGATGCGTCGGCTTTCTTATAGAGAGAGATAGGACGCCATCATGTCATCAAGTTTGAAGGTGCCCTCGGATTTGCTGTACGCCATACGTGATGTGCTGGCCGCAAAGTTGCCAGAGACCTATGTCGGTCTTCTTGATGAACAAGCGGACGCTCCCGGCGCTGCGTCGGTATTGATTGAGCCGGTCAGCATGCTGTGCACGACCGGGCGCGGTGGTGATGGGCGTCATGCGCACGATATGGGGATTGCATTGCATGCCGTCATCGGCAAGGGGCGTGATCGCGCAGTGCGTGACGCAGTGGATCTGGCGGCCGCCGCGCAGCAGCTTGTTGATGACAACTGCTGGGGCCTGCCCGCATCGCAGGTTTACGCTCCCCGCAACCTGAGGGCACACCGCAGGGACTTCTTCCACGAACAAACACGCTATGAAGCCTGGCGTGTGCTGTTCTTCCAGATCATCCATCTGGGCGAATCGCTCTATGACGATCCTGTCATCAGCGGCGATGGCCTGATGGTGGCCAATGCCAACGCTTCCAATATCAATGATGCCGCTCAGTACTCGCCGTTGAAGGAGGGTCTGCATGCGTAGTCTGATCGAACGCATGATCCAGCAGGCATTGTCGTCACATGTCGAACATCTAGCGGGCGTCGGTGATGCGCTCAATGAGGTGCAGCGCCAGCTCAGCAATATGATCCGCGTAGGTGTGCTGAGTGCAGTCGATCCCGCTCAGGGCCGCTGCCGCGTCAAGCACGGCGACTGCCTTTCCCCCTGGGTACGCTATTTCATGCCCGCTGCCGGTGACGTAAGGCAGGCTCGTCATCCTTCAGTGGGCGAACAGTGCCTGCTACTCAATTACGGTGGCGGTGACAGCAGTGCACAGACCATGGCGCTGTGCGGCCTGCCAAGCGATGGTTTTCCGCTCGCTTCCGTAGAAGGGCACGTGAGTGCGACGGAATATCCCGATGGGCTGCGCTATCAGCACGACAGCCAGCGAAAGGTCACAGACATCCATTACAGCGATGGCACGCTTCATCAGCATGATGCCGACAAGAAAGTGACGCTGACTCGCTTCAGCGATGGCGCCGTTCAGCAGTACGACGCTGCAGCGCAGCAGATGCTGTGTCAGGTGACGTCGTCGTCGATCGTGATGGACCCCCTGTCGATTACGCTGACCGCCGGCGGTTCGACGCTGAGGGTGGATGCGGCCGGCATCACGCTCAATGGCCCGATGGTGACCCATGCAGGCATCAATATCGGCAACAGCCACGTGCACCCCAACGTCCAGAAAGGGGTAGCTAAGACAGATCCGCCGGAGGGCTGAGCATGCTAGGAATGCAACGAGATACAGGCCGCTCCATTAGCGGGTTCGACCAGTTCGTGAGCCGCGTGGTGCAGGTGATGACGACGCCTCAAGGCTCCCGTGAGCACCGCCGCACCGTCGGTTCACGGCTGCACGAGACCCTCGCACAGAGCACCGGCGACGATACGCTGATGAAGGTGCAGGCCTATGCGCTGGAAGCCTTCTACAACCAAGACAATGGATTGGGCGACTTCACTCCGGATCGGGTCGTAGCGACGCGAACGGCCACTGGCGTAGTGCTGCGGTTTTCAGGGGAGTGGAAAAGCCGCAATGTGACTTTTGAGGTAACCCTATGTTGATACCGGGCCAGAACCAGCTTTCCAAGCCGGAGATCGTTAAGATCGCGTCGTTCGAGACGCTGCTGGAGGAACTGAAGAAACACACGGTGGACTATATCGCCAAGAGCGATGCGTCGCTGGCCGAGCAGGTGAAGGACACCTTCACCTATGAATCCGAGATTCTGACCAAGTTGGCCGAAGCGTTTGTCGTGTACGTTCAGACACGCGATCGTGCCTACAACGAGCGCATTACGCAGATGCTGGCGTGGTGGGCGGAAGGCTCAAATCTCGATGCGCGTCTGTCCGATCTGGGGCTAGAGCGCCAAGTGATTTCTCCCGGTGATAGCAGTGCCTATCCGCCAGTCGCCCCGACCTATGAATCCGATGAGCACGCACGTCTGCGCTACTACCTAGCGCCGCATGCGCCTGCCGCCGGGTCGCGTATGCACTATCGACGCGAAGTGCTCACGCTGGATGAGCGGGCACAGGTGTCTGTGACGACGCCTGAAACGGGCAAAGTGGTGGTGACCTACCTCCTTGACAGTAAAGGCTATGCGGCCCAGATCAAGGACGGTAATGGTTTGCGTACTGCGCCCGGCAAGGTGACCGTGACGGTGCTGTCGCGCAGCGGCGACGGCACGGCCAGCGATGAGTTGCTCACGGCTGTTCGTCGTCACTTTGCACGAGATGATGTGGTGCCAGGATCGGATGAAGTGACGGTGCAAGGGGCTGACATCCTGCGCTACGAGATCAATGCCACGGTGTGGATCAACTCCGGGCCAGATGCCGCGCTGACTCAAGAAGCGGCACGCAAGGCACTTCAAGAATACGCTGACGAACATCATGTGTTGGGAGGACGAATCGACCGTTCATGGGTTGACTATGTCCTGCACAAGGCGGGTGCCGCGCGCATTGAAGTGGCTTCACCATTGAATTCTATCATCGCTGATGATCACCAAGCGCCTTACTGCAGCGCTATCAATGTTGAGGTACGGACGTCATGAGCGATGACAGTCTGCTGCCGATCAACAGTTCGCTGCTGGAACGCGGGTTAGAGCAGGCATGGGTGAAACTGCTGGGACACCTTGAACCTCCTTTCCCACACCTGATGACGCCAGAGAAGACACCCGCCGAGTTCCTTCCTTATCTTGCCGCTGATCGCGGGGTCAGTGAGTGGCAGTCGACGGATAGCGAGCAGCGCAAGCGTGATGCTGTCGCGTTGTCGTGGCCCATCAAGCGCCTAGCGGGAACCAAGGCCGCCCTGATTCATGCCATCGAGTCGATGGGTTACACCGCTGAAGTAACGCCGTGGTATGCGCTGTCGCCGCAAGGCCAACCTTATTCGTTTCGCGTTATTTCGCGTACGACGGCCGGTTTTGCCCAAGGGGATTTCGACCGTCTGATGGCGCGTCTTGAGGACGCTAAGGCCGAGCGCGACACGCTCAACTTGGATATCACTACCGAAGTGCATGGGCAGGTGCGCACCGCGATATACACCAGCTCTGGAGCCGAAGTGACGGTCTATCCAGCTGCGCAGAAACCGCAGTCGGTTACGGGGCACGCCTTTGGTCGTGCTGCTGCGCTATCGCCCAGTACTTCGACACGTGTTTATCCGCGCGCAGCGGATCAGGCGCAAAGCGTGGCTAGCGAACACCTGATGGTGCATATCGATTCTCCCTCAACGGTGACAACCGTCTTCCCCGCACGCAGCGCCGATATCGCCGAACACTTTTCAACGCGCATCGCGATTCTCATTCACTCTCCGGTGACGGCAACGACCGTCTACCCCCGTTCTGCATAAGAGATGACGTATGGCTAATCACTACACGATTCTGACCGATGTGGGCGCCACTAAGGTGGCCAATGCACTGCGTTCCGGCTCGCGTATCGAAATTCGCGAAATGGCGCTGGGCGACGGTAACGGCGCTCTGCCTCAGCCTGATGGTGGCGCCAAGGCGCTGGTCAACGAGCGCTATCGCGCACAGATCAACTCTGCCACCGTGGATGCCAAAAACGATGCTTGGGTCATCTTTGAACAGGTACTTGCGCCCGATGTTGGTGGCTGGTGGATTCGCGAAGTTGCGCTCTACGACACCGACGGTGACCTTATCGCCATCGGTAATTACCCCGAACAGTACAAGCCGTTGCTGACAGAAGGTGCCAGCACGACTCAGACCGTTCGCGTCGTGATCCAGGTACTGAGCTCAGCCGCTATTACGCTTAATGTCGACCCCGCCGTGGTACTGGCAACACGCAAAGACCTTGAGAGTGCTGTGCAAGGGCTTGAAGACCGCAAAGCGTCCAAGGACGAATTGAACAAAGCGATCGAAGGGCTGGGAGTGCAGGCCGCGGCGCGCATGACCCACAGCGATGCTCCACTGGCCAACCTTGCAGGCTCGAAGACCGAAGTAGCCGATACTGCCCAGCTGGTGGAAGTCCGCAAGCTGATCGACGCCCTTGTACCGGCCGGCACCGTGATCCACGTTGCAATGAGCAATGCCCCTGAAGGTTATCTCGCGGCCAACGGCACAGCCGTTTCACGTGAGACCTACGCTCGACTGTTTGCCGCTATTGGCACCACGTTTGGAGGAGGGGATGGCGCCACCACCTTCAACCTGCCTGACCTCCGCGGTGAATTCATCCGAGGCTGGGATAACGGCCGCGGCGTGGATGGCGGGCGACAGCTGGGCAGCTGGCAACGCGGCACGCTTGTCGGTGGTTATGATGACTGGGGAAACACCGATGTTTTTAGCCTCAGTAATCATGGAACGAAGGATTATGGTAGCGATAAAATAAACTGGGATGACTATTCAGATGCTGAAACTTATTACCATTCTGTGGGTAATATTTATGGACAAAATAGTAAATCATCCGGTGGATATTCGGTTACTAGACCTCGAAATACAGCGCTACTAGCATGTATTAAATTCTGATTAGATATAAAAAGAAAAATCATGGCAGAACACTATACAATTTTGACTGATAAAGGAGCCTCTAAAATTGCGGAGGCCATCCGTATTGGTCAACAAATAGAAATAACGCAGATGGCATTGGGGGATGGCGATGGCAAGCTTCCTCAGCCACAAAGTAATGCCACTTCACTTGTAAAAGAACGCTACCGCGCGCCCATAAACAGTGCCAAGGCTGACGAACATAACAATGCGTGGGTGATCTTTGAGCAGGTACTAGCCCCGGATATCGGGGGCTGGTGGATTCGCGAAGTCGGTCTGTATGATAAAGATGGCGATCTTATAGCCATCGGTAATTACCCTGAACAGTATAAGCCGCTACTGACGGAAGGCGCGAGCACTACTCAAACAGTAAGTATTGTCATTCAGGTGCTAAGCTCTGATGCGATTACGCTTAAAGTCGACCCTTCTGTTGTACTGGCTACGCGACAGTATGTTGATGATAATATTAATTTACTAACAGCAAAAAATGAAAGTGTAAAAGAACTCATTTATAGTGAGAGCCATTCTAGAGAAGTGGAATTTAATAGCATAAGAAGTGAGCTAACTTCTCGTACAGGATCTATTGTTCATACCGATAACTGGAATTCTTTTGTTTCCCCAGGTGTTTATAAAGTAACGCCTGGAGATGGAAATCCGAACGAGAGTGCTCCTCCAGCAGGATATTGGTATGGTTTGCTATTAGTTGAAATGTCGGGACAGGCAATAATTCAGCAGTATATTCAGCATAGGGGCCTCAGAACATTTCAAAGGATGAATTTTGATAGTGGTGTCAACTGGGATGAAAACTGGGCAGAATTAGGTGTAGAGCATGCGGGTTCTATCATTTATACCGCAAGTCAACGAGCTCCTTCAGGTTATTTAGTAGCTGATGGGGCCGCCATTTCTCGCAAAGATTACGCCAATCTTTTTAACGCTATTGGCACCACTTTCGGTAGCGGAGATGGCAGCACTACCTTTAATTTGCCAGATCTTCGTGGTGAATTCATTCGTGGCTGGGATAAAGGGCGTGGTATTGATAATGGCAGGGTATTTGGTTCTCAGCAAAGTGATGAACTGAAATCTCATACTCACAGTGTCAATACAACAAGCTCTGCTACTAGTTATAACAGTAATGCAGACCCTATGCGAGGTTCAATAGCAGGTACTGTTGCTATTAATGCTAACTCTATTACTGCAACCGGAGGGAATGAAACGCGTCCTCGTAACGTTGCTCTGCTTGCCTGCATTAAATATTAAATTATTTATTTTTCATAACAGGACGCGATAACGACGCTGTACCTGTACCCCCATACCGCCTTTCGGCGGTTTTTTATTATCTGGAGAAAACAACCATGGCCACTACTCGTGACTATACCGTTGTCGTGCCGTTCCCTCTGGCGGGCGGTCACTGGGCGGAGGCGGGGGACACCGTCTCTCTGCTGGATGTCGAAGCGGCGCAGCTGCTGCGCGTGGGTCGCATCACCTTGAAAACCGACGCTTCTGAAAAAGACGTCAAGAAAAACAACATTATCAAATAAGGACATGATTCATGCCTGAGATCACTAATTTCGAGCATAACGGTGTCGACGTTCAGTTCACGAAAAGCCCGGAATCGCTTGGGTCGCTGGGGGGACACGTTGTGGGTCTGGTGGGCACTGCGCCGGATAAGGACGCTTCTATCGCGTTCAACACGCCTTTCCGCATTGCGAGCCTGTCTGACTTGGCGAAGCTGGATGTGGCAGGCCACGAGGCCGGTTCGCTCTACCACTGTGTCTACGAAACGCTGAAAAAAACGTCGGTCGTGATCTACGTCGTCGTTGTGCCAGAAGCGAAGAAAGAAGACGGCACGCTTGATCAGACCGCGACGATGAACAACATCATTGGTGGCGTTGAAGCCGGTACCGATCGTCTGACCGGTCTGCGCCTGTTGCCGACCTGCGCTGAAGTGCCGACCATGATCGCTTGCCCGGGCTACAGCCATATGGAGGGGCTGCGCAGTGAAATGGCGTCAATCGCTCAACGCATGATGGCGCTGGTCATTCTTGATGCGCCGGACGTGGCGACCATTGACGTCGTTAACTACAGCAAGTCGGTCGGCGGTGCGGGCCTAGGTTATGAAGCGGCTTACGTGGCTTATCCGATGCCGAAGATCTACTCCAAGGCGGCTAAGGGCGATATCGCTGTGGCACCGTCCGTGTTGGCTGTCGGCGCAATGGCGGCTAAAAAACCGTGGGAATCCCCGGGTAACCAAGGCGTTAACGCCACGGACATGACGCGTGTTGTCAACTACAACATCCTTGATCGCACCACTGATGGGGATCTGCTCAACCGCTATGGCATCAGCTACTTCGCTCGTACCACGATGGGCGGTTATTCGCTGATTGGTAACCGTTCGCTGATGGGCGAGTTCATCAGTCATGTGGGTCTGCGCTATGCCATCGCACGCAAGCTGGTCAAGGCGGCACAGAAAGCCATGGCCGAACAGCTGACCAAGTCTTTCATGGAACAGCAGGTTAAGGGCATTTCCGACTGGGGCCAGACGCTGGTCGCAGATCAGGTGGTGCCGGTGTTCGAGTGCTACCTGCATCCTGAGCTGAACACGCTCGAAAATTACAAAAACGGCAAATGGTACATCGTTCTCAACTACGGCCAATACAGCCCGAACGAAACCATGGTGTACACCATCAATGCTGATGACAGCTTAACTGCAAAATTCCTCGAGGGGGTCCTCAATGGCTAATAACGAACGTTCACGCTTGATGCTTGCCGGTACGCTGCAAGCCATGCCGATCATGCAGCAGATTGAATCCTTTGAGCCGCCGACCATCGAAAAAGAAATGAAGTCCGTCCGCGGTGGACGCTTCGCGCCCGATAAGATCATGACGGGCCTGAAAGAGATGGAAGCCTCTATCACCATCAATGGTGCCGGCGGCATTCTGCTCAAAGAGCTGGGTGTGCTGGAAGGCGGTACGGTAATGCTCGACGTCCGCGAAGCGGGCAAGACCACGGGGGGTGATACCACCAGCACGTACCATTCCATTGGTGGGCGTCTGATCTCGGTAAAAGAAAAGACCCTCAAGATGGGTGAGCTACCGCAGACTGATATCAAGCTAGCCGTGTTCCGCTACCAGCGTACCGACGACGGTCTGCCTGTCATTGACATCAACCTCAACACACAGGTCATCGACCTCGGCTGCGGCGACATCATGAGCGATATCCGCCGTGCAGTGCTGATGGTGTAAGTCTGACCCGTTGATCGCGCTGCCCTGATATCCCGGCAGCGTCCCACTTCTGCATGTTCATTGCGGCCGCCTTTCACTGGCGGTCGCGCTGTTTCTGGCATCCCACCAGACGTTTTCTGATTACTTGCCTTATTCATAGAGGAAAGACCCATGACCGTAGCGACTTGGACCATCGACGCGTACTCCCTGCATTGGCCGCTGACCGCTGCCGATGGCACGACGATCGACACGCTTGCGCTGAAGCCGATCCTTCATGGCGATCACGCACGCATCATCGAAGCCTATGGCGATGATGACGATCGACTGATCCAACTGCTGTCCGTCAGCAGTGGCGTTGACGCCAGCGTGCTGGAGGAGCTGCGTCGCCCGGATTACAACTCGCTGGCTGTGCGCATTGCCGAGCTGGTGACTCAGGATGCGGCCCACTTCATGGGTAGCGACCGCGCGGCTCGTCAGGACCCGGATGCGCCGGAGCTGCTGCTGCCGATTACCGTCAACGGTCAGCAGATCACGTCAGTAACGCTGTCCGTGCCGACGCTCAAGGCGTCGCGCCTGATGACCAAGTACAAGACGGCGTATGAACGCGCGGAATTCATCACAGCGCACTGTACGGGCCTGATGTTGCCGGATCTGGCACTGCTCTCGGTACCGGACTGGAACACGCTGCAGGAGCGCATCAACGATTTTTTGAACGAAACGGCGGACTCGTTTCAGACCGGGATGTAGAGACCATCACGGACATCGTACCGCTGGTCTATCACGTCAGTGAGCAAGAGGTACTGGAATGGGACGCTGCAAAAGCCTTCAGACGCTACGAGCTAGCCCTCAAGCGTCTGGGCGCGAGTGAGGAGTAGTCTGGTGGCAGATGCAAGTTCTGAATTTAACAAAATGAGCCTGCAGTTCGAGCGGACCACTAAGCGTCTGAACGATCTGCAGGCGTCGGCCGTGCAGTTAGGCGTCATGCTGGCCAGCCTAGATGCCGCCAAGGCTGGAACGGGGGGGGACGGCGCCGAGAAGAAGAGTGCCGGCGGAAGCGGTGGCGATGGCGACTCGAAGGGCGGCAGTGGTGCACTGGGGGAACTCAAGGCCTGTAAGGAGAAGTTGGACAAGCTGGTCCAACTGGCCCAGAAGGGGGCGGACTTTGATGCCAAGATTGCCCTGATCGGTCAGTCGATCCCAGGGTTCAACGAGGAGATGCGCCAGCACCTGGCGACTCTCAATCGCAGCTTGGCCTCTGACAAGAACATCGTCGCCTCGGGCGGTGATCGTGACGCGATCCTCCAGGCTCAACAGGAGGCCGTGCAGTCGCACAGCATTGAAGGCGCTAACGCCGATACGCTGGCCGCCTATACCCGCAACATTGGTCTGTATGCGGCTGCGACAGGAACCTCATTCAAGGAAGCTGACGCTGTCGTAAGAGATCTGCATGACAAGCTGGGCATCAAATCGGAAGAAGAATTCACTCGATTCGGTGACCGACTGACAGCGGTCGGCAGTGCGCTGGAGGTTCGTGTCAGTGAGATCGGTGGTGCGTTGGCGACCAGTGGTGCCTGGGCTGACAAGATTGGTGTTTCCAAAGAAGACAGTGCGGCGTTGGTTGCCACGCTGTTGAAAGGAGGCATGGATCAGGGTGAAGCCAGCAGCAGCTTTGCCAGCATGATGAAGAGCTTCTCGACGGCCGGCAATCTGTCGGCAGGCGACGCTAAGCGGTTGGGCTTCGGCAGTGGCGGTGAGCTGTATGCTGCCATGCAGAAGGACATGATGGGCACGCTCAACGGGCTGCTCGACAAGCTGGGTGATATGGACCCGGCCGCGCAGATGAAGCTGGCTACACAGCTATTCGGCGCTGACGGTCAGAAGATTGTCAGGGCGCTGAAGACGGAAGAACAGGAGGGCCAAAAGACCTCTTTGGGTGACCAGCTGCGCGAAGCGCGCTTGAAGACGCATTCGGAGATCGACAAAGACGGTAAGGAAAAATCCCCCGTTGCCGCCAGCGACACAATGGCGGCCAAAGCCGCCGCCATCAACGATACGGCCAAGGTGCATTTTGGCCAGATGAACAGCGAGTTCGAACGTTTTTCGCTGTTGATGAGTGAATCGCTGGTGCCGGTGACCAAGGCGGTGGTCGACGACGTGACCCTGCTGGTGCGCGGCCTGAACAATTTCCTTGAGGCGCACCCGGCGCTTATGAAGGGGATAGGGGGCATCACGGCAACGCTTATTGCAGGCAAAGCGGTAGCAATAGGCTTCAAAGCCGCCTTCTCTGGCCTCAAGTTCCTTGCTTCCGACGTTAAGAATATCTTCGGGGGCGGTTCTAGAGGTAGCTCCGGTAATAATACAGCGCTGGCTTCAAATGCTACGAAGGCGGCTAGAGCTGTCCACAAGCTAACCCGGCGTATTGCCGAGTTGGACTCCACCGCATCTTCCGCGGATGGCTTTGGCGGCGACAGTGATTTTGAACGGTCGGGCAAGCGTGGAGGGCGCAGGGGGGGTAGGAAGGGCAATCGCGCTGTACGTCAGGCGAGGGTCATGCTGAAACGCTTTGGGGGCACGAAGTTCGGCGGCTTTCTTGGACGGCTTGGCGGTTCGCGTATCGGAAAGATCGCGCTGGCTGGACTCGGAAGCGAGCTGCTCAGCGGCGATGGCCTGTTGCATGGTGTGATGTCGAAGGGCGCGTCGCTATTCAAAGGTGGCAGTGGGCTGATGTCCAAAGCAGCGGGGATATTCTCCGGTGGCGGTGGTTTGGTGTCCAAAGTGATGGGCAGCGGTGCCCTGAAAGGTGCCGGCAAGCTGGCCGGTAAGCTCTTTAAACCGCTGGGCTTGCTGCAGGACGGATGGAATCTGGCGGAAGGGCTCGCGAATGGTGACCCTCATCAGGTCGGCAAGGCCGCCGGTTCCGCTGCTGGTGGTTGGGGCGGAGGCTTGGCGGGTGCCGCTGCTGGGGCGGCGATCGGCTCGGTCGTGCCCGTGGTGGGTACGGCCATCGGGGGCGTTGTCGGGGGTGTGCTGGGGAGTCTCGGCGGCAGCGCGGCCGGTGAATGGCTGGGCGACAAGGCCGCAGGTGTCTACGACTGGTTTACGGGCGGCAGTAAAGACAAGAAGGACGGCGAGCAGAACGAAGGCTGGCTGAGCAAGGCCGCTACTATCGCTAAGAGAGCCTCACCGCTGACCATGTTGTTGCCCAGCATGGAGACCATGAAGTCGATGGGCAGCAAGCTGGCGGATATGGGAAGCAGTGCCTGGCAGTCCCTGCGCGAGAAAGGCAGTAGTATGCTGAACTCCGTTACTGGTGCGGCCAAAGGCATGCTAAACGCAGTACCGTTCAAGGCGATTGGCGGAAAGATGGCTGAACTGGGTTCCAGTGCTTGGCAGACGATCCGTGATCAAGGTGCGCATCTGTTCAGTACGGCAAAAGGCCTGCTGAGCAAGGTGCCGTTCGACGCGATCGGTCAGACGCTCGCGGGTATGGGCCGTCGTGTGTGGCAGTCCGTACGCGAACAGGGCCGCACGCTGGTGAATTCACTGAAAGGCGCCGCCTCGAATCTGCTGGGTATCGATTCGCTCAAGTCGTTGGCGGGTTCACTGGCCGAGCGAGGCCGTGAAATCTGGACCCACCTCCGCGAACAGGGTGGACAGATGCTGGCCTCTCTTAAAGAGCATGCACTGTCGCTGTTGCCTGACAGCAACACGCCCAAGCGTCTATGGGATTACTTCTTCGGTGATGACGACAGCGCGCTGAAAACTAAAACCATGGACGCGTCCAAGACGCTGCCCGCATCGCGCCTCGACGACCCGAAATCCAAAGCGGACGCGGTCGTCAACAGCACTTCTAGCACGAACACCACCGTGACACAGAACGTTAATGTCACGTTGCACGCCAGCGGTGATGCCGCCCAGAACCAACAGCTGATAGACCAGCTGCTCCAGCGTCTGCGCAGCGAGCTGGTGGGTGGTCACCCTGTTGCAAGCAGTCCGCTGGATCGCCGTATGAATGCTGGCCTGACCGACGCGGCTAACGGCTGAGCACGAGGAGACAACGCATGTATATACAAATGATGCTAGGCGATTTCGCCTTTTCCATTGCCTCCGGTTTCCCTTATGAGTCCCTGTCGAGGACCACCAGCGGTGGGTGGAAGGACATCGAGCTGATCGATGCCAAACCCTTTTCCTATAACAACGGCCAAGGGTTGGAAAGCCTGCGCCTAAAAGGCACCGCCTTCCGGTCGGCCGGCATGGCGGGACTGGATACGCTGCGTAAGATGCAGGCCTCACGCCAGCCGTGGTCGCTGATCGACGCGCTGGGACGTAATTGGGGGCGCTATCGGATCGAATCGATTGCCGAGAACCAGTCACAAATCATCGACGATGGTACCGCGATGGTCATCGACTGGGACCTGGAGCTGAAGGAGTTTGCCAATGTGGGTTAGGACACGCGCAGGCGATACCGTCAACGCGCTGCTGTACCGCGAAACGGGACGCAGCGACGATGATGCCGAGGAAGCCCTGTGGTCGCTCAATCTGGGGCTGGCAGAATATGGGCCCATCCTTCCGGCCGGGGTGATTGTCCGCCTTCCCGTACTGGAGGCGCGCGACGCTGAAGTGCGTCAAGCCGTTACGGTATGGGACTGAGGGCGACATTATGAGCATAGGCTATACCCCGAAAGTGACCGTGCACGGTGCCCACGAAGCACTGATCAATGCGCGGCTTATCAGCTGGTCGCACGTCGACGCCTCGGGTATCGAATCCGACAAGCTGACGCTGAAAGTCGATACCCACGGCGTTGATGGCATGCCTGCCGAGGGTGAGAAGATCAGCCTGCACGTGGGCTACCGGGAAAGTGAGGTCATCGACAAAGGCGAGTTCATCATCTCGTCCGTTGAATGCCATCTGTTCCCGCCGCAGATTGATATTGAGGCGACGGCCGCGCCGTTTCAGAAGGCTGACGACACCGGCTTCCGCGAACGGCGTTCGGCCAGCTACGGCCCTATTACGCTGGGCAACCTCTTTCGACAATTGACCGCTAGGCACGGTTTTTCGCCCCGCATTGAAGGGGCGCTGGACGGTATTGTGATCGAGCATATCGACCAGACCAATGAAACCGACATGGCGTTTATGACTCGTATCGCGGGCCGCTACGATGCGGTTGCCAAGCCGTGGAACAGCCTGTACGTCATGGCGCGGCGCGGCAATGTGAAAACGATCTCGGGTGAAACGCTGCCGACGATCACCTACTCGGTACCGCAGAACCAGCAGCCGGACGAGCACTGCTTCATCGACGCCTCGGTGAGCTACGACTCGCGGCCGCTATATTCGGGCTGTAAGGCCAAGTGGTGGGATGACAAGAAGGCGCAGGGCAATACCGTGACGGTGGGTGAAGCACCGTTCATGACCCTTCAGCAGACGTGGGCGAGTGAAAAGGACGCCACCGTGGCGGCCGAAAATGAGCACCGACGCAAGCAGCGTGAGCGCGCCCGTATCTCGCTACGGGTGCCTGGCAATCCATTGCTGGCTGCCGAAGGGCTTATCCAGCTCGACGATACGTGGCCGCACGCCATGCGTGGCAGTTGGTCCATCGACAAAGTGACGGCGTCCAACAGCGCCGGTGCAGGCTATGTCTGCGAAATAGAAGCGACCCGACCTGCGTCATAGCCCCGCGATGGCGCTGTGCATCGACACGTTCTCCCCCGCCTTTGTGGCGGGGGCTTTTTGTCGTTTCGGGCGCTTGCTATCTGCCCGTGCTGGAGCGTTTTCCTGTCATGATGCACTGCCACCTGCATGCCGTTAAAAGAAGCGGTGCAAGGCAACACCACTTTTATATCAGAGAAGTAGCCGCACTGATGCATTGCGCGCTTGGTGTGGGGTAACGTAAGAGCGAGATGACCAGCGGCAGACGTTGCCGCCAGAACAAAAGGAAGGATAGGCCGTATGACTGAGCCGACGACCGTCGTGATGACGCCGCTTGATGCTGGGCAATGGCTCATTGAGCGTGCACGCACCTTTGCCACCGCAGCCCATGCCGCTATCGACCAGCGGCGCAAGTACACCGACGACCCTTATATCGTGCACCCACAGCGCGTTGCCGAGCGGGTTGCCAGCGTGCCGCATACGCCTGACATGATAGCGGCCGCCTGGTTGCACGATGTGGTTGAAGATACTGCCGTCACCATTGAAGAGATTCAGCGGGAGTTCGGAGATGACGTTGCCGTTCTGGTAGCGGGGCTGACCGATGTCTCGCGGTTGGAAGATGGCAACCGCAAGGTGCGTAAGGCGATCGACCACGCACACTCGGCCCAGCAGTCGCCCGCCTGCAAGACCGTCAAGTTGGCCGATCTTATCGACAACAGCATCACGATTCGTCGTTATGGCAAAGGGTTCGCCCGCATCTTCATGGATGAAATGGCCATAAGCTTGCCGGGGCTCAAGGAAGGCGACCCAACGCTATATGCGGAAGCCTGCGCGATAGTTGAGCACTGGCAGACGCGGCCACGGCATGCAAAGGCGCCGGCCTCTGATGGTGATGTAGGCGCGCAGTAATGCTGCTGTTTAATCTGCCATAGCGAAGGAGATGCCCTAGCCGTTCTCCTTGAGGCATCCGAGTACACGGCAGGCCATCTGCCAAGCGCGGTCGGCAGCTGCCGGGTCGTCGAACATGGCGGCATGAACGATCGCGCCGTCCAGTTGCATGCAGAGTGCTGCGGCCCACTGCTCGGTGTCGGCTGCGTCCGTTTCTGTCAGCAAGGTTGCGATGAGCTGCGTCAGCCACTGTTTGTGTCGGCGCACCGCATCAATGATGGCGGCATGGTTGGGGTGTTCATCCAGTGCTTTGATGAACATGCAACCATGAAAATCCGGCTGTTTGAACCACTGGCGGTGCCACTCGAACAGGCAGCGCAGCCGTTCTTCGGGCTTGGAAGCGGCCGCAACGGCGCGCGTGATGGCGTCGGCCAATTGCTCATGGCGCAGTGCCAGTACCTCCTGAATCAGCACGTCCTTGCTGGGAAAATGCTTGTATAACGTCATTTTGGAGGCACCCGCATCGTCGCGGATGCGATCGACACCGACAGCGATATAGCCGTTGGCATTGAAGAGTGCCAAGGCTGTTTCCAAGATATCCGTCCGTTTGCTCATAAAAGCTCCTTGGCATTGGCATGGGGTTTACAGCCGTAGTTCGGTGGCGTAGTGTACAGACCTGTCTGTACATTATCATGGAGTGGTGCGCGTGTCTTCTCAACCTCGATCTCGATGGCGCTCTGCGGCGCCGGCCCGCCCGGAGTGGCGTGACATTCTGCTGGGATTCCTCGGGGGTACGCTGGGTATCGGTGTGCTGGCATGGCTTGCGCTGCAGTCGAGCGTGCCGCTGCTGATCGCATCGTTCGGGGCATCGTGCGTATTGCTGTTCGCTGCGCACAATGCGCCGTTGGCTCAGCCGCGCAATGTGATCGGTGGCCACGTGCTGACCACATTCATTGGGCTGGCGGCGATAAACCTGCTCGGTGATAGCCTATGGGTCTGTGCGTTGGCGACGGGGCTAGGCATTGCTGCGATGCAGGCACTGCGTGTGGTGCATCCTCCCGCGGGAGGCAACCCCTTAATGATTACACTGGCGGGCATGCACAGCTGGACGTTTCTGGTCACCCCCGTGCTGGCCGGTGCGATCATTCTCGTCATGATTGCTTGGCTGCTGCATCGCCTGCGCCGCCACCCTGTACGCTGGCCGGTTTACTGGTACTAAGAGCGTGTTTCATAACCCCAATACCCATGTCATTGACGGGACGTCAAACCACAAAATTGCGCGAGAAACCGGCTATTTTAGAAAGGGTAGAATCCATCGATACGGTTATGAAACAGTCTCTAAGTCCCTCGGTCGGCTACCGGCGGCAAATTTGCAGCGTTACGTTGCCGCCGTTGGCAAGACGTTCGTAGCGGCCGAGATCCAGTAAGCTGATGTGGTGTCCTTCTGCGCGCAGCGCGTTGATGACCGGTTCCACATAAGGCGAACGTGCTGGCGTCAAGTCGATCAGCGGGTGAATACGCACCTCGCGCGCTACGCGCAATAGCTGATGAATGCTGTCGAGGTGGTAGCGCAGTGACAGCAGGTGGCTATATAGAAAGAGGTAGTGCCCGCATAGCGCCAGATCGAAACTGTCATCGGCAAAAGGTAATTCTGGAAGACCGCCCGCCACGTAGCGTTGACCTTCGCCTTCTGTCCGGAAATCGTCCAAGAACAAGGACATGGCGGCCTCATGGCGGTCAGCAACATCGTCGACATTGGTATACCCTTGAGTGCCCCAGCGGAATAGATCGTGACGATGGGCGCTCGAATACGACCGACCGAACTCCGCACCGTGTCGGACGCGTTCTTCGATATGCGCAAGGGGCAGGCCGTAAAGTGGGTCGAAAGAAACCACGCTGCGTTTTTGACGGGTCATTTCGGCATTGAAACAGGCAGGGCCATCGCTGCAGCCCAGAATACGCTTGTCGAGGTCCTGATCCGTCAATGCGAACATCTGGCAGTATTCGTCCAGATCACGTCCCCAGTGCACTACTTCCGTTACATCCATGTCGCTGTATCCATCCGTGGTTCAGGCAGCGAATGCTGTCTGATAAGTTACCTTTTTAGTAACGCGCAGGATGGTGCATGGCCGTGAACGCAATGTCACCTGCCGGAAGAGACGTGCCTTACTAGTGCCTTGTTTTATAGGTCTAATAAAAAGGCATGGCGTGTAGCCACTGACCTGATGCTCAGTGATGTCGCCACCATCGCGGGGATACGACGTCCTTGTCGTAGGTATCCCGCTGGCCTATTTGCCGAGCCAGCGCTCAACCTGTTCTTCGGCCTTCTTGATGTGTTCTTTGGTGATATGAACAGCCACGACAGCCGTCGCTGCCGCCATAACACCGATGTCATCGGTGTAGCCGAGCACCGGCGTCAGGTCGGGGATAGCGTCGATAGGCGAAATGAAGTAGCCCAGTGCGCCGTACAGCGTCGTCTTTGCCCACCGTGGGGTCGATGGATCGCGTGCCGAATAGTACATGCGCAGCGCTGGATTCAGTGCCTTGCGTCCGGCCTTGCGCGATGAGCTGGCCAGCTTTTTCCAGAACCCTTCTTCGCTGTAGTGCTGACGATAGCGGTCAGCGTCGTTTTCCTGGTGCGACATCGTATGTGCTCCATGAATAGTAAAGATGCTACCGTCGAGAGAACGCTATCTCCCGTGCGGTCATTCCGCCGTATCCGACTGGCGCATGCCCAGCCAGTACAGCGGCAGCCCAACGGTTTCGCGGGCGATGGCCAGCAAATCACGCGGCAGTGGATAGCCAGCGCGTGCGTAGTGCACGTCGTGGATACCCTGCTGGGCGAAGGCCAGTCGCGTACGCGGAACGTGGAAATACTCGCTGACTACGATCACGCTGTGGAAGCCATGTTCCGCCATGAGTGGCACCGCGTTGCGTGCCGTAGCTGCTGTATTGATGCCGGTATTGTCGAGCACGATGGCCGAGGCAGGCACACCCTGAGCGACTAGGTAGTCACGCATGACGATCGGCTCGGGGTGCGCAGGTACGCCCGGTCCACCGCTGACAATAATCATCGGCACCATGCCCGCGTTGTACAGTTCTACGGTGCGGTCCAGACGAATGCGCAGGTGAACGGATGGCGTGCCGTCATCCTCGACCTTCGATCCTAGAACGATCGCCACGTCACTGGGCTGCACATCGTTGCGCATGCCTACGACGCAGATCAGCGTTGCCCCCAGCAGTGCAATCAGCACCACGATCCCTACACACCATGACAGTATGGTCTTCATTTATTATCGCCTTGATATTGTGAGGAGCAGGAGTGTACCAAAGCTTTCCTTGCCGAGAACATTGTCCCGCGTGTTGGCCGAGCCAACTTCTGTTTGGGGGAGTATGCCATGGGCTGATGTTCGATTGCGTCGTATCGGCACTTGGCGACGATAAGCGTATGACGATGGCTGTATTGCTATTGCAATAATGCTGTGGGTGGTGAGATAGCGGTGATATACCGAGTGGATAGGCGGTGTGGTGATAATGACTTTATATGAGGGTGAGGGGGGTGAAATCAAGTACTGCGCTGCTTAGAGACCGTTTCACAACCTGAGTGATTGCTTTTTTTTCTTGCTGGAACAAATGGTTTCTGCTGCGCTTTTGTGACTTAAAATCCCCTCAATGACAGAGACATTAAGGTTATGAAACACGCGCTTAGTGACTCCCAATTGATGGGGTATCGGCAGCAATGGGCTAGGCAATGCAGCGCTCACGGCTTTACCGGGCGTTATGGTATATTCGGCGGCCTGACACGGGGATGTCACCTCTGTTTTTGAGATTAGAAATCAACCGTTAGCGCTGCCATCAGCCTGCAAGGGGATCCTATGAAATACTGTCAAAGCTGTGCCGCCGAATTGGCCGACAATGCACAGAGTTGCCCGAGGTGCGGCTACGTTTTTACTCCCGCCCTTCATCAAAACAAGACATCTAAGGCGGTCTGTATCTTACTGTGTGTTTTCCTGTGGCCGCTCGGCATTCACCGTTTTATCTGCGGCGATATCGGTGTTGGTGTAGCCATCCTTATTGGCAACCTACTGGCATGGACGGCCGGACTGCTTATTCTGGCACCACTGTTGATGTGCCCGATTGCGTGGTTGATCGACCTGATTACGCTGTGCTGCGATCGACGCCCCATCTGGAATTGAGGTCGCCGCACGCTGCATTTGCGCGATAAGGAAAGAAGAGCCAGCGTCAAGGCTCCTCCAAGCCTGTCACCGACGGCCATATACCGGTCTGTAGCCTCTGGCCGTCGATTTTATTTATCGCTGAGCGCCCACGCATGATAGACGGTGCGCCATAGCGAGTAAGGCCTTTCGTTCGACGTCGCCATAATGGCGAGCCTGAACGCATTTCGATGCATGTTGATGGGAGTTCCGGTTGTATCGTGCCTGACGTTCTGCACCGATTGTGCGTGTGGGAAGCGGCCACTTTTCCTCTTACGCATGCTGAACCTGCATTGTCTCCGGCGCTGGCCTGACAAGGGCTTCGCCATCCTGCGTCATCATTCATGTCATTCATCAGGGGGAACACTCATGACGCTCTATGATATAAAACCGCGCTTTCAGGCGCTGCTGCGACCACTACTGCGGTGTTTGCATGCCCGCGGTGTCACCGCCAATCAGGTCACACTGCTGGCACTGGTGATGTCGGTCATTGCTGGGGTGGCGTTTGCGCTCAGCCCGTCGCCTGTCTTTTTGATTGCACTGCCCGTTTTTCTGTTTGTTCGCATGGCGCTCAATGCCATTGACGGCATGCTGGCGCGTGAATTCAATCAGCAGAGCCGGTTAGGAGCGCTGCTGAACGAGCTGGGCGATGTGATTTCCGATGCCGCACTGTACCTGCCGTTTGCGCTGCTGCCTTTCAGTTCGGGCATGCTGGTCGTGCTGATGGTGATTCTGGCCATTTTGACCGAGTTCAGCGGCATTCTGGTACAGACTCAGATCGGCAAGCGCAACTATGCCGGTCCTTGCGGTAAGAGCGACCGCGCGCTGATCTTCGGCGCATGGGGGTTATGCATAGCGCTCTGGCCGTCGCTGCTGGCGTACAACAATATCGTCTGGTGTGTGGTGTGCATTCTGCTGGGCTGGACGGTTGTTAACCGTTGCCGTGCTGCACTGGCGGCCGAGTGACACCATTGCAGCGGTTCCGTGGTCAAAGACATGAACGGAAACCGCCGACGAAAGGGGCTTCACCGCCCTTTACAACAAAGCGCCTATAGCGCAGATGATTATTTTGGCAGGGAAAATTCAAGATGACCGAAACCACTCGCATGCCCATTGAGGGCACGTTTAGCACCAGCGATCATACCGCGCTGTTCTACCGCCACTGGCCTGCCGAGCAGGGCACGACACCCCGCAAGGTGATCGTCATGTTCCACCGTGGTCATGAGCACTCTGGACGCTTGCAGCATATCGTCGATGAACTGCAGCTGCCGGAGGCGGCGTTCTATGCGTGGGATGCCCGTGGTCACGGTCGCTCCCCCGGCGAACGTGGTCACAGCCCCTCGCTGGGGCGCTCCATTCGTGATGTTGATGAGTTTGTGCGCTTTGCCGCGCAGGACAGCGGTGTCGCGCTGGAAGACGTCACCGTCGTAGCGCAGAGCGTGGGGGCGGTGTTGGTCGCCGCATGGGCACACGACTATGCGCCTAAGATTCGCGGACTGGTGCTGGCCTCGCCCGCATTCAAGGTCAAGCTGTACGTGCCGTTCGCCCGCACAGGGCTGGCGCTGATGCAGCGCTGGCGCGGGCTGTTCTTCGTTAATTCCTACGTTAAGGGCAAGTACCTCACCCATGACCCCGAACGCATCGCCAGTTTCAACAGCGATCCGCTGATCACCCGTGCTATTTCCGTCAACATCCTGCTGGCGCTGTATCAAACGGCAGAACGTATTGTCAGTGATGCCTCGGCGATCACGTTGCCGACGCAGATGCTGGTATCCGGCAGCGACTATGTCGTGCATCGCCAGCCTCAGATCGACTTCTTCGATGGGCTGCGCAGCCCGGTGAAGGAAATGCACGTACTGCCAGGGTTCTATCACGACACGCTCGGTGAGAAAGACCGCCATCTGGCGATCGACAAAATGCGTGATTTCATTACGACGCTGTATGCGATGGCGCCGCAACGTATCGACTATCAGCATGAAGACCGCTGGAGCCCAAGCGCGGACACATGGCGCACGCTGGCCGCTGGCCCAGTGCCGTTTTCAGCAGAGGATCTGGCCTACCGTGCACTGCGCTATGGCATGAAGGCGCTCGGGACACAGTCGGATGGGGTGCGATTGGGGTTCGATACCGGCTTTGATTCGGGCAGTACGCTGGATTATGTCTATCAAAACGACGCGCGTGGTCGCAATGCGCTGGGGCGTCTGATCGACCGTGGCTATCTGGACAGCGTCGGCTGGAAGGGCATTCGTCAGCGTAAGGTGCACCTACAGCAGCTGATCCAAGAGGCCGTTGCGCGCTTGCAGGCCAACGACATGCCGGTGCGCGTCGTCGATATCGCCGCCGGTCACGGGCGCTATGTACTGGATGCGTTGCAGCAGGTCGAGGGCGTTGAAGATATTCTTCTGCGCGACTACAGCGCGTTGAACGTGCAGAAAGGGCAGGCACTGATTGCAGAGCGTGGGCTGGCCGCAGTGGCGCATTTCGAGCAGGGTAATGCCTTCGAGCGCGCATCGCTGTCGTCACTGGCCCCGCAGCCGACGCTGGGCATTGTGTCCGGTCTGTATGAGCTCTTCCCCGACAACGATCTTATCCGTGCGTCGCTGGCTGGATTGGCCGATGCCATCCCTGAAGGCGGTCTGTTGGTCTACACCGGTCAGCCGTGGCACCCTCAGCTGAAGACCATTGCATGGTCGCTGACCAGCCATCGTGACGGGCAACCGTGGGTAATGCGTGTGCGCTCGCAGGGTGAAATGGATGCACTGGTTGAGGAAGCGGGCTTCGAGAAGTGCGCCCAGCTGATCGACGAATGGGGCATCTTCACGGTGTCTCTGGCCGTGCGACGCGCGTCATGACCGCTCGGCCGGAGCGCCGGTACCGTCTCTGGGGCATTGCTGTACTGTGGCTGGCGGTACTGGCACCGTTCTTCTTCCTTACCTATGGACAGGTCAATCAGTTCACCCAGTCGCGAGAGGGGGTGGGCAGCATCGTCTTTGGTTGGGAGCATCACATTCCATTTCTGCCGTGGACGATCATTCCATACTGGAGCCTTGATTTGCTGTACGGGCTGGCGCTGTTCGTCTGCACATCGCGTCAGGAACTGCATCGACTGGTTGCGCGGCTGGCGCTGGCGTCGGTACTGGCCTGTATGGGCTTCCTGCTGTTTCCGCTGCGTTTTTCGTTCATCCGGCCGGAAGTAACTGGAATGTTCGGTTGGCTGTTCCATCAGCTGGAACAGTTCGACCTACCGTTCAACCAGTCGCCTTCGCTGCACATTATTCTGTGCTGGCTGCTGTGGTGCCATTACCGTCGCCATGTACAGGGCCTGATGAGCGTCGTGAACACGGGCGGGTTCCTGCTGATTGCCGTTTCAGTACTGACCACATGGCAGCATCATGTTATCGACGTGGTGAGCGGGGCGGGCGTGGGTCTGTTCATCAGTTGGCTGATACCCGAGCGGGGCGGCTGGTGCTGGCAGATTCCTGATGCGCGCCGTCGCCAGTTGGCCTGTCGCTATGCAATGGGCGTCGTGATCTGTGGGGGACTGGCCTGTTTGCTACCGTGGCTCTGGTGGTTCGCCATCGCGCTGGGCATCATCGCCCTTAGCTATGCAGGGCTTGGGGTCGCGGCGCTACAGAAAGACGAGCAGGGGCGGCTGTCTTATGCCGCACGCTGTTTGCTACTGCCGTGGCGCTGGGGAGCTTGGGCGACGGTGCGCTATTACATGCGGCGTGTTCCGCCGCACTCTGCCGTACATGAAGGCGTCAGCCTCGGCGCCTTCCCTCGGCAACCGATAGCGGCACGCGCAGTGCTTGATCTGACCAGTGAGTTTCCCCGAGCGGCTTGTGCTGCCGAGCGTGCGTATCAAGCCGTTCCCATGCTTGATCTGACGCTGCCGGATGGCTCAACGCTGAGCCAGGCCGTCAGAGCGCTGGAGGCGCTGCGCCAGCAGCATGAGACCGTGCTGGTGCACTGTGCGCTCGGCCTGACCCGCAGTGCCTTGGTGGTCTCGGCATGGCTGCTGGCCTATCACCATGCCTCCTCTGCCGATGAAGCGATCCAGCGCGTGCGCAACGCACGGCCGCAGATTCTGCTACCAGAACAGACCTCGGCCTATCTGACCGGCTGGCATCAAGGGTACGCGCATGACTGATGCCTCTCTTTCGCTATTGATCGCCACACTGAAAAGCTGGCGCCCCCTGTGGTTGGCCACGCTGCCGCCTCTGGGAGTGGCGCTGCTAATATCGTGTCCGTCGGTTGCGTCGGGGCTGTTCGTGCTGGTCGGGGTGGGCTGGTACGGCTGCTGGCGACTATGGCTCGATCAGCAGTACTTCAGCGTGATGCGTGAAGGTACGCTTGAGGGTGAGGCATTCGGTGCGGAACTGGCCGAGATGTGGCAGCGCCCGCGGCTACGCTCGCTGAGTCTGGCCGAGCGTCGGCAAGGCGCACTGTGCTGGCTGAAGCGTACGCTGGTGCTAGTTGGCGTACTGTGGGTAGTGGCCGCTGCCGCGCTGTGGTGGGTGCCATAGGCCGTCATTAAACGACCACTGGCGCTGTGCCAGTGGTCAACCTTCAGCCTTTTCGATGAGGCGCATCGGGACGCGTTGTCTGCGGGTTAACGCCGTCCTCGCCTTCTGCTTCTTCGAAATGAAGTGTCTTCAGGTGCCCTTCCAGTCCTTCTTCATCGACATCGGTCAGATCGCGTGCTTCCAGCTCGTGCGTCTTGCGCGCCAGCCGTTCGTCGTCCCGGTCCTGACCACCGTGCTCCGCGGCGTCTGCCAGATCATCGAACTCTTGCGGCAGGTCCTCGGCCGATACCGTTGAACTTTCGCCCGTTAACAGCTCTTCGGCAGCGGCTTCATCATCCAGCTGGTCGATTTCGCCTGTTGTCGCGGTATAGCGCTGGTCGATCGTATCGTTGCGTGCCATAGGCGGCCTCCCGGATATTTATCCGAATGCTGTACGAGGGGATAGTGCTGTCTTTCAGACTAGGCAAGCCGATGAGGGTTGTCGATGCACGCCGTACGGGCAGAGAAAAAAGGGCCATCAGATACGCCGCAATCCACGGTTTTAGGGTGACTTCCTAAAAGAAAGTAAAAATGAAGCGGATATTCACTCCCCAAGGGGGTTGCAGGGGGTAGGGGAAGCAGGCGTATACTCCGCCCCCTCTGACGTTCATCCATTTTCATACCGCTGCTGACGACATGTCCAAGATCACTTGCCCAGACTGTAAGAAACGCATTGAACATGCCACGAGTGGTTGCCCAATCTGCGGCTTTCATATCGAAGGCTGGTGGCACCGCGTGGGTCAGCGCCGGCATATGGCCTGGCGCCAGCGCGTGCGTCGTCGCTGGGCACTGGCGACATCGGCACTGCTGATGGTGACACTGACGGCACTGGCGAAGCCGGTCAATGCTCTGCATCCTCTGCTTGACGAGACTTCCACTGATGTGGACGTGGTAGCAGTGGTGCAGGACAGCGTGGGTGAACTCTAGCCGCTGAGGCTGCCAAGAGATTCATCAAAGATGAATGCGACAACGCCCCCGCACGGTGATCCGTGCGGGGGCGTTGTGTTATGGGACGAGTTAGGGCTGCAGCGGTGCATCGTCATCGGACAGCGGGTTGCGTTCGGCGGCCATTTCCGGCGTGGCGGCCATGTCCTGATCGAGCGCGCCTGCCACCAGATCATCCGTAACGCGCAGCTCGACCCCAATCGGTGTCATCTGTGTTGACGGTTCGAACGGCGCGACCGGTACCGGTGCCGGACGAACCATGCGGCGCCAGATGAAGAACACCAGCAGGAACAGGTGCAGCACGGCCAGTGACCAGAACAGGCCGCTAGCCCCGACGCCGGACATAACCGGCGAAATGATCAGCGGGCTGATGGCTGAACCGAAGGAGTTGATCAGCAGCATCCCTTGAATCATACGTACCAGAGCATCCGCCGAAGTACGGTCGGCCGCGTGACTGACTGATACTGGATAGAGCGAAAATATCCCCCCGCCCAGTAGGAACATCAGCAGACCGATAAACGGTGAGTTGGGCAGTACGATGATGGCGGCTGAAATCAGTACGCAGAGCGCACTCAGCACGATCAGCACCCGTTGACGGTCCTGTCGGTCGGACCAACGGCCCACCGGATACTGCAGTAGCATTGCCCCGAAAATCACGTAGGCCATCATATGGCCCACTTGACGGACATCCATCCCTACGCGTTGAAGGTAGAGCGGCAGCAGTGAATAGATGGCCGCCAGCGCGATCCCCGATCCGAAACAGCCCATCACCCCTGTCGGTGTCAGTTTCAGCAATTGCTGCGGCATGACCGGTTCGACGCGCTCCATCTCTGGGGCGATGCGGGGAATGACCACCATCGGAACGACCGACAGCGCAGACAACGTGCCCGCCAGCATGAACGGTGAGTCGACGCCCAAGCCGTCGATGTTGCCCAACCCCACTTGGCTGATCAGGCAGGAACCGTAGAGCGCGATCATGTAGACCGCCAGCAAGCGGCCGCGATTGTTTTGGTCGGCGGCCAGCAACAGCCAGCTTTCCACTACTAAAAACACGCCCATCGTCGCCCAGCCATTGATCAGACGCAGCACGAACCATGCCCACGGATTGACCAGCATGCCTTGCAGCAGGATGGTGACGGCAGTCAGCGAGGCGAAACTGCTGTAAGCACGGATATGGCCCGTGCGGATGATCAGACGGTCATTGCAGAACGCCCCGATGGTCAGTCCGACGAAGTAGGCGGCACTGATAAGCCCGATCACCATGGCTGATTCACCCATGGCATCTAGGCGCAGCGGTGTCAGCGATGAAATCAGCCCGTTACCGGTACTGATGATAAAAAGCCCGAGAATGGGCGCAATCGTGATTGCCAGCAAGTGACGGGGCATGACCACCTCTAATTGGACTGGGGGCGACGGGATCGCAGACATCATAGAACGCGAGGGCCGCATGGGCTGCCCTCAATAAGGAGTAGGAGGCGACGCTAGATCTGAAAGATGACCCACGAAGCGTTTGACGCATAAACACCGGACGCTATCGGGTTACCGCTGAGGCGGTGCCGCACCGTGAGTCATATACGACCAGAGCACCTCAAAGATCAAGCATTTCGTCATGTTGACCGTGCATTGCATACCGACAGGTCTCGTGGGAGCGTGCGGTCAGCGTCGTGGCGGAGGGGCAATGAAAGGCACAGTGGCAAGGCATGAGCAGCGTGCAATTGTGGAAGGTTATTTTCAATTCGCTACAGGGATGCCACTGCATGATAGCGGTTCATAGGATACGCTGACCGCAAAGGCCGGGGCCGACGCGGAATCATATCGTGCCTGACAGTGTCTGACAGGAATATCGGGCCAGCGAAAGCGGGCGCTTACGCCGAGTACAGGAGAAGGCGACGTATGTCACCAGCGCAGGAATGGGTTCAGGTAGTCGATGCACGCAATCGACCCTGTGGGTCAGCAACGCGGGCGTTCGTGCGCCGCTTCAAGCTCTGGCATCAAGCCAGCTATATCTTCGTGCATAACGCCCAAGGGCACCTGTGCGTGCAGCGACGCACCATGACCAAGGACATCTTTCCAGGAGCCTATGACCTAGCCGCAGGCGGTGTCGTGGATGCGGGGGAAAGCCTGCACGCGGGAGCGCGCCGCGAGCTATTCGAAGAGCTGGGTATCCGTCGCCGCAAGCTGACGCACTGTTTCGATTTCCGCTATACCGATGCGCGCCTGCACTGCTTCGGAGGGGTGTATCTGACCGAGCACAATGGCCCGCTGGCGCTGCAAGCCAGCGAAGTGGTTGATGTGCAGTGGCTGACCCCGCAGCAGGCGCTGGCGCTTGATAATGTCACTCCGGATACCCGCGTGGCGTTGTCGATGCTGGTCTCACAGGGCTGGCTAGCCGCCGCCTGAGCACGATTCCACTGTCACGGACGACATGACAAACACCCGTTCGGCAAACGGCCCGTTCCGCTTCGCGGGCGGCGCTATCACCCGCTAGAATGAAGGCTCTATGCTCTTTCCTCTTGCTCCGCCAGACGCCCGTGCCGCGCCGAGGGAAGGGCTATCAGGCAAGGGCCGTTGCCGTCAGAGTGCGAGGAAATGTTCATGTCACTGTATTCGCTTCCATGCCATACGCTGGAAGGGACGCCCTTCAACTTGCATGCGCTCAAGGGGCAGGTGTTGTTGATCGTCAACATTGCCACCCATTGTCGCTTTACCCCCCAGCTGGCCGCGCTGGAGGCCCTGTACGAACGTTATCACGATCAAGGACTGACGCTGTTAGCGTTCCCCTGTGATCAGTTCGCCCATCAGACGCCCGAGGAAGGGCGTGACATCGCTAGGGCCTGTGCGAGCTACAGTATCCAATTCCCGTTGATGGAAAAAGTATTCGTCAATGGACGTAATGCCCATCCACTTTTTGCCTATCTTGAGCGTGAAGCCCGCGGCGTGCTGGGCACCCGTGCAATCAAATGGAACTTCACCAAGTTTCTGATTTCCCGCGATGGACAGGTGTTGCATCGCTATTCGCCGACGCTGCGTCCCGAGCGAATGCGGCGTGACATCGAGCGTGCACTGGACACCCCCGTGCGTTGAGTACTTGTGCACCAGCGCTGCAGTCGGCAGGATAGGCCCCCTTTGCGGGCATGCCCGCACGTCATGATCATTGGATAGAGAAGAGGTGCTGATCTTGAAGGCACATTGGCAAAGGAATGCGCTGACGAGCGTGACTTCACCGATGCGACCGCACGGTGCACGTCGCTACGTGACGATAGGACTGCTGCTTGTCGGGCTGTGGACTATGCTGTGCGCGGTCGTGCCGAGTGCTGTGGCGGCCACCGCGTCGGCCCCCCATGCGGCGGCGGCAACGACATCCTTGACGGCCGAAGAGCGTGAGTCATACAAGGCCATGGCCGACATGCTCTCCAACGATACTACGCGCAAGCGGATGGTTGAGCAGCTGAGGGCGATGGCCGATGGCAAGTCGCCTGCCGACGTTGGGCTGAGCGGGGCGGCGCACCCGGAAAACGATAAGGGATCGCTGCCGAACCAGATTGCGACCACAACCGAGCGGCTTGCCTCACAGATCGGCGATCAGCTGGTTCAGGCGGGCCAAGCCATCAATGACCTGCTGCACGGCCGCGGTGCAGCCAGCATGACCTTCAGCGATTGGCGCGGCCTGATGTCCGGCGTCATTCTGGTGATGATTGTGACGCAGGTGGTGTTCTGGGTACTGCGCTTGCTGGCGGCCCCGTTCTATCGGCGGGTCAACGACTGGGTCAATCGCCAGATGATCGAAGACCGACGCCAGCGTGAACAGCAAGCCGCTACGGCTCCGGAGGGTGAAGAGGTCGATCCCGGTGCTCCCAGCGCTGCCGTGATCGGCAAGCGCATTCTGGCGGTCGGCGGTTCGTTCCTCGTCGATATACTGCTGGTGGGTATCGCGGTTGGGGTCGGTTCCGGCACGGGGCTATTCGGTATCGGGCTGCCTGGCGAGCACGGCATGTTCGTGCCTGAGTACCTGAGCGCGTTCGGGATGATTGAGCTGATTAAGGCCGTACTGCGCCTGATCTTCGCCACCCGCTACGACCATCTGCGCCTGTTCCCGATGATGACGACCGAGACGGCGCGCTACTGGAACCGCTGGCTGGCGCGTCTGGTTGGACTGAGCGGCTATGGGTTGCTGGTTGCGATTCCGATTATCTCGAACCTGACCGGGTCGGCGATGGGTATTCTGGCCAGCCTGGTCATCATGATCGGCGTCTATATCTATGCAGTGCACGTCATCGTGCGCAATCGCACGGTACTGCGCGATCAATTCAACGCTATGGCCGACGATATCAGCATCAACTTCTTCAGTACGCTGATGCGCGCGCTGGCGCGGACGTGGCATATCTTCGCCATCCTATACTTCACCGTACTGCTGGTGGTCAGCCAGGTCGAGCCGACGCATGCGTTGCCGTTCATGGCTACCGCCACGCTGCAGACGCTGATTGCCGTCGGTGGTGGTCTGCTGATCTCTGCGGTGTTGACCGCGCTGATGTCGCGACGCGTCCGGTTGCCGGAAGGGGCGCGCCGTGCCCTGCCGCTGCTGGAAACGCGGCTGAACGCTTATGTGCCCAAGGCACTCCATGTGATTCGCACGTTGCTTAGCATCTTGGTAGTGCTGATGGTGCTCGACGCTTGGCATGCCTTCAACCTATCGGCGTGGCTGACCTCGTCGGAAGGCGCTCGCATGGTCAGTACGCTGATCGACGTGAGCCTAGTGCTATTCATTGCCATGATGGCGTGGACGCTGATCGCCAGCGTAATTGAGCATCGTCTGAGCGACAGCAACGGCCATCAGGCCAGCGCGCGTGAAAAGACCCTGCTTTCGCTGTTCCGCAACGCCATTATGATTGTCATCGTGTCGCTGACGCTGCTGGTGGTACTGTCCCAGCTAGGCATCAACATCACCCCGATTCTGACCAGTGTTGGGGTACTGGGGCTAGCGGTCAGTTTCGGGGCGCAGACGTTAGTCAAAGACATCATTACCGGTATTTTCATCCAGCTGGAGAATGCGCTGAATACGGGTGATGTGGTCGATGTGGCGGGCATCAACGGTACGGTTGAGCGTGTGACGATCCGCTCGGTGGCTATCCGCGCCACTAACGGTGCCTACCATGTCATTCCGTTTTCGTCTGTGGACAAGGTCACCAACTACATGCGCGGCTTTGCCCGTCACGTAGGGGAGTACGGCATCGCCTATCGCGAAGATATCGACAATGCCATTGCTGAGCTTCAGAAAGCGTTCGAGAAGCTGAATGACGACGACTCAGTGTCCTCGTTCATCATCGGCAATATGGAAGTGCCTGGCGTTATCGAACTGGCCGACAGTGCGGTCATCATCCGCATCATGATCACGACGCTGCCCGGCAAACAGTGGGCGGTAGGGCGCCTGTTCAACAAGCTGGTTAAGAACCAGTTCGATGAAGCGGGCATTGAAATGCCGTATCCGCATCAGACGCTTTACTTCGGTGAAGACCGCAACGGCAATGCGCCAGCCGCCAATGTACGACTGGTCAACGGCCGTTCAGAGGACGTCGCGGAGAAACCGGAGGTGGATGCCCATGCTGATGCGCATGCGGCGGACGATGATGATAACGACCGGGAACGCCGTCGCGAACCCGAATAAAGTGCGTGAGCTCATGCCCCTCTGATGACAGTTGGGGCGTGAATGCTGGCGCGGGAAGATAAAAATGGGGGAAGCCATCAGGCTTCCCCCATTTTTTCTTTGTTTTTCATTCTGACCGCAATCGACGGTGCTCAAACGATGCGGATGCTGCGATCAGGCATGCGATGAAGGCAGCGGAATGCCAGTCATCAGGGCTGTTTCGGCCAAGTCGATCTCGCTGACGAGGCGGTGCAGTAGTTCATCATTGATGCGGTGGCGACTGCGCAGACGGTAGATCTCGCGGCGTTCAGCATGCAGGGCCTCAATGCGCAGTTTGCGCTCGATATCCTGCATTAGCTCATGGCGGGAGGTGCTGGCGCGGTCATCCTCTACGGCGATGCGTTCCTGATAGTCGCTCAACAGCTGTGTACTGACATCGGTGAACGCCAGCAGGCGGTCGTTGACGTGCGGATCGTTGCTGTCGCCCGCGATCCTGTTCAGCTCGTCCATGCGCTGTTGGCGTACCTGCTCGATGCACTGGATTGCGGCTTTGGCGGCCATCTGACGTGCCTGACGTTCTTCCTGACGCATGCGTTCATCGGACGGAATCTCCAGATCGCGCAGCAGCACTGGCATGCCGATACTGGCAATCAGCAGCGTGCATAGGATGACGCCCGTGGCGATGAAGATCAGCAGATCACGGTAGGGGAGCTGTTGGGTCTTCGTCATCCAGATTGGGAACGACAGGGCCGCCGCCAGCGTGATGGTCCCGCGGATACCTGCGATGGTCGATACACCGATCAGGCGCAATGAAATCTTCTGCACCATGTTGCCGCGCAGATGGGCCACCAGCCCGCTGCTCTTGGCGGCCATGATGATCCACAGGAAGCGCAGCCCCAGCAGTGCCGCAGTGATGATCAGTACATAGCTGATCACCAGCAGAATGCTGAAGGGGTTGCTGTCATCGACAGTGGTTTCCATCGCTTTGGTGAAGATATGCGGCAACTGGAAGCCCAGCAGCAGGAACACCAACGAGTTGAGCACGTACTCGATGATTTCCCACATGCTGCGCGTCTTAAGACGTACGCGCACCTGGCTTTCGCGTTTTAAATCGGTGCGGTTGATAACCAGCCCCGACGCGACAGCAGCCAGGATGCCGGAGAGGTGCATGTGCTCCGCCAGTAGGAAGGTTGCGAACGGCAGCAGCAGTTGCAGCAGCACGATCTGGGTGGCTGATTCCTCACCACTGCGGCGGTCGATCAGACGGGTACGAATAAAGCTGAATGCGAACGCCAGTGCACCGCCGAGCAGCAGCCCCCCGATGGCGATCACGATGAAGCTCAACGTGGCTTGACTGAATGAAAAGGCCCCCGTCGTCGCCGCCAGCATCGCGAACTTAAACGCCACCAGACCGGAAGCATCGTTCATCAGCGATTCCCCTTCCAGCACGCGCATCAGGCGTGGCGGTACGGGAAGACGCCCTGAAATGGCCGATACGGCGACGGCATCCGTGGGTGACAGTACCGCTGCCAGCGCCATGGCGATGGGGAGCGGAATGCCTGGAATGATCCAGTGAATCAGATAGCCGATGGTTACCACCGTGACCAGCACCAAGCCGAGCGCCAGTGCGAGAATTGGCCCGCGCAGTGCCATCAGTTCACGCTGAGGGAAGCGGCGAGCATCAGCAAACAGCAAGGGCGCAATGAACAGTAGAATGAAAATGTCTGGCTCGAGATCGACGTGCAAGCCTAGTCCCCATTCGGGGGCGATGATTGACGGCAGTGCCAGCAGCGCGCCAAAGGCAATCTGGACGAGGGGGACAGGAAGAGATGGAAGGAAACGTGCGGCAATACCAGTAGCTGACGCGACAGAAATGAGGGTCAGAACGAGGAAAACTGTTTCCATTGATAGGGCTCGGCTTTGATCGACAACAAGGAGGTGAATGAGACGCAAGCAAGTGTATATCGGAACATTTTCGTCGAATATATAACTCTTGCTTCTTTAAAAGTCGCTTCTAATAACCATACCACGTATGTCAATAGGCGGCGACTGGGGGATCCCTCAGGCATGAAACGCCAGAAGACGAGTGCGTGGCAAGGCATTGAATGTCAGTAAATGTATCGGCCGTAAGGGGGCTTTGCCTGAAGGGTGTTGTTGCATCCGTTGATGGAACGGCAAGCCCCCCGCTAGAGCAGGGGGCTTGATGACTTCTGGCGATGTCTTGCTGGATCAGATCTCTGTGCGCAGCGGCGGTGCCATGAACTCGGGACCGACAGGGGCCTTAATGTTGCGATCAAGAATGCGGTCTATCTCAGCCTTGGCATCTTCATCCAGTGACCAGCCCATGACGTCATTGACAGGGTCAAGTTGGTCGGGACGGCGTGCGCCCCACAGTGCAATGGAAACGCCTTTCTGATCAAGCAGCCAGCGCAGTGCCAGATGCAGAACCGTACGGTCATAGTTAACGAGCGCAAAAGCATCCAGTTCTTTCACGGCGTTCAGATACTGCTCGAAGCGCGGTGGCTGGAACTTAGGATCGCTGTTGCGCAAGTCGTCGCCACTGAAGGTGCGATTGCGGTCGATTTTGCCGGACAGCAAGCCACGGCACAGTGCACCGTAAGTCAGCGTACCGATATTCTGTTCGATCAGTGTGGGCAGTAAGTCCTTCTCGATATCACGCTCGAACAGGTTGTAGGGCGGCTGATGGGTCGTGATCGGGCACACTTTTTCGAACGCCTTGACCTGCTCGGGGTTGAAGTTGCTGACCCCGATGGCGCGGACTTTGCCGCTTTCACGGATCTTGCGTAACGCTTCGGCGGATTCTTCGATCGGCACCGTGCTGTCTGGCCAGTGCAACTGATAGATATCGATATGATCAGTTTGCAGCCGACGCAGGCTGTCGTCGATTTCCTGCGCAAGGCGTGCCGGAGAGGCATCACGGAACACTGTGCCGTCCGTTTTCCAGTTCAGACCACACTTGGATGCAATGATGGTTTTGTCGCGACGCCCGCCTTCCTTCAATGCTTTGCCGACCAGTTCTTCGGAATGGCCGCAGCCATATACCGGAGCCGTATCAATGCAGGTAATGCCGCGGTCGATGGCGCTCTGTACGGTCGCGATCGACTGCTTGTCATCCGTACCGCCCCAAGATGAGCCGCCGATGGCCCAAGTGCCTAGCGCGATGCGCGTTGCCGTGATATCACTTTTGGGAAGCGTAATGGTGTCCATGGTCATGGTGTTCTCCCGCATGGTGCGTTAGTGGCGTTCAGCCGTGAACAGCGCGTTGCCGCGCGACCTTCTTTGCTTGTGGCGGCGAGCGTTGACTCGCCCCGCCCCGAATCATCGTTTACTTCAATGCATATTTTTCTTCGTGGCAGCTGATAGCGTTAGCGCCAGTTTATGGCCCTATCCATAAGACAGTGTAGGTGGCACTAAGTGTATTCAAGGGTATCGGTACCGTTTGCACACTTCGCGGTGCTGAAGGTGTATGGCTGTCCTGAATAGTGAGAGCGCTACTAAGCCGTTCCGGTTCCCTATCCTTATCATGCCAGAAGGTCTTATCTTTTCTCGCCGAGCGCCTCGGTATACTGAGCTTCTTCTTTTACGTGTTACGTACGCGTGCATGCCCGGTGATTCTGCTGCAGTAAAGCGTAGGGATACGCCGCAGGTATGCAGCATCTGACGCCTGTGGGCGATAGCGTGAATAAGACGCGCGATACGCAGACGGCATGGTGATAGGCTGGGGTGGATCGTGGATCGTTGCCCCCAGCGCTGCGTCCGCGTAGCCGGTAGAGGATCACCGCCAGTGTTTAATTCGAACGATGATGCAACAGGAGACGACTGCATGAGCAGTATCAAGGCTATTCTTTTTGATTTTGACGGTACGCTGGCCAACTCCGAACAGAACCACTTCGAAGTCTGGAATATCGTTCTTGCCGAGTGCGGTGAAGCTCCGCTGGATGAATACACCTATACCCACGGCCTGGCGGGCCTGCCCGTGCCCGAAGCTGCGCGGCACGTAAAAGAGCATCTGTCACTGACCGTGCCGCTCGAAGAGATCGTCCGCCGCAAGAACATCGAAACCGGGCGCTACTTTACCGAGCACCCGGTCGATATGATGCCGTTTGCCAAAGAGATTCTGACCCTGTGCCGCGACCGTGGTTTGAAACTGGCACTGGTGACGGCTTCCTCTCGCAGCGAACTGGCGCCTACATTTAAGCATCATGAACTGGCCCCGTTCTTCGATGCCGTCGTTACCCGTGATGACGTTGAACGCAGTAAGCCGTTCCCTGACAGCTATCAGCTGGGCATGGAACGACTGGGCGTAACGGCCGCCGAATCCTTGGCCGTGGAAGACACCTCGCACGGTGTACAGGCTGCCCATAGTGCCGACATTCCTGTCGCCGCCGTGCCCAACGAGCATTCCCGCAGTGGCGACTTCTCTGCCGCTACCGTCGTCATTGACGATGGCCTGAAAGGCGTATGGCGCTGGATCGAAGCCCAGCTGTAACCCTTTTTCCCTTCCGCTTGGCCATGCAAGGTCGATGGTTGTGAGCGGAAGGGATGCTCCTCGCCCCTCTGATAAATTCCCCATTGAACGCGATAGCGCTCGCCAGTGGTTTTCCCTTCTGAACGAAATGGCCTGCTAGGCAACGCCGCTCTGGCCGTTCACGGCCTCTTCATGCACTGTGGAACACGCCTGTAGCATGCTGTATTCCCTATTCTTTTGATATAATAATGGGCTGTTGTAATCACGATGTTTGCGTTAAAGACAAGCGTGTAACGCACGATAATCATGAGTGATGCGTACCGTTATGAAACACCTTGTTATGGTGATGAACCTCGCGTTCAGCCCATGCTATAGCGCAATGTGCAGATAAATCGGTCGTTCGGAAAAAGGGTGTTAACGTGCTCGCCAGATGGGTGAAATGAAGCCAATAATCGGTTAACTTACTGGTAACGATCATAAAAAAATGGGATAGAGGCGCAGTGGATATCAGCCTCCATCACCTTAAGCACAATTATTGAAGGGGGAATGATGGCGTCTCTATCATCCTTGCAGCAGCTGTTCGACATCACCCTGAGCGATGCCGGGCGCTTACTCACGCTCTCAACGCCGTTAGGTAGCCATGCGCTGCTGGTACAGCGTGTTGTGGCGCACGAGCAGCTCAGCGCACCGTTTACCTTTACCGTCGATTGCCTCTCGCAGCAGCATGACCTTGACCTGCGCCAGCTGTTGGCCCAGCCGGTCACGCTGTCGCTTCTGCAAGCCGACGGCACTTACCGTGATCTGCACGCGATCGTCAGCGATGCTGCCCTGTTGGGAAGCGACGGCGGTGTCAGCGACTATCAGCTGGTGCTTAAGCCGTGGCTGACGCTGCTGGAGCACGTCTGTGACAGCCGTATCTTCCAAGACCTGACGGTTGTTGAGATCGTCACGCAGGTACTGGAAGGCCATTCGTTCAGCGAGGGCGGTTTCCGCTTCGATCTGCGCCACCAAGACCGCTACCCTAAACGCTCCTACTGCGTGCAGTACCGCGAAAGCAGTTACCACTTCATCAGCCGTTTGCTGGAAGAAGAAGGGATTTGGTGGTACGTCGCGCAGGAACAGGATAAGCACGTTATCGTCTTTACCGACGACAACGACACCTGCCCCAATGTCAGCCCCGAGACCATACGCTTTCATCGCCAGTCCGCGACCGAGCAGTTCGACAGTCTGACCGACTGGGGACACCTGCGTCGCGTGCAGCCGACCCGCGTTAGTTTGGGCTCGTTCGACTACAAGGCACCGGGCGCGCCGACGCGGGTCCAGCTCGATACCGTCGACGATCAGAGCGGGCTGCCGGTGCTGGAGCAGTACGATTACTCCGGTGAATACAGCTTCCCCCGCTACGACCGCGGCCATCAGTTGGGTGAAACGCTGATGGAAGGCCATGAGTCGCAGGCCGAACGGTTCACGGGGGCGGGCGGCATACGTCAGCTGAGTGTGGGCCACGGCTTTGTCTTAAGCCAGCACCCCAATCATGACAGCGGCGGGATGGAGAAGCGTACCTTCCTGTTGCTGGAGCTGAGCTGGGCGGCAGAGAACAACCTGCCGATGGCCGCCGTGCGCCGTCAGATGCCGGGCAGTCTAGAGCCACAGCTTGAAGCGCTGCGCGACGTGACGGGGCACACCGTTGAAGGGGCTTCTGAGCAAGATACCGCCGGAACGGCGTTCTTCCATGTTCAGCTGGAAGCGCAGTACCGCAATGTGCCGTATCGCGCCCCGATCACCCATACCAAGCCCGAACTGGGCGGCCCACAGACCGCCATCGTGGTCGGGCCGGCTAATGAACAGATTCATACCGATAGCCTCAATCGCGTGAAGGTCCAGTTTCACTGGGACCGCACCGGCCAGTACACCGAAAAATCCAGCTGCTGGCTGCGCGTATCACAAGACAACGCCGACAGCGGTTGGGGTGCGGTGTTTGTGCCGCGCATTGGGCAGGAAGTGATCGTCAGCTTCCTTGAAGGCGATCCTGATCGGCCGTTGATTACCGGGCGCGTCTACAACGGTGATCGTCAGCCGCTGTGGCACAGCAATGGCCTGCTGTCGGGCTTCCACACCCAAAATTACCACGGCGGTGGTTACAACGAACTGGTGTTTGACGACGCCACCGGGCAAAGCCGCATTCGCTTGGGCACCGACCAACAGCATTCACAGCTGAACTTGGGCTACCTGATTCATCAGGAAGGTAACGATCGCGGCGCATTCCGCGGCCTTGGCTTCGAGCTGCGCAGTGACGCCTACGGTGCCGTACGGGCCAACCAAGGGCTGTACCTGTCAAGTTGGGGGCAAGCCCATGCCAGCGGTGACCAGCTGGACGTTGATCCTGCCCGCCAGCAGTTGACCAATGCCCAGCGCCTCAACGACCAGTTAAGCGACTTAGCCAAGCAGCACAAGGCCGACGCCCTGACCAGTACCGAACCGTTGACCAAGGCCGCAGAACAGGCCAGTACTGCCTTGGCAGGCACTTCTCATAGCAGCGGTGACTCCGCCGCAGCACAGGCGAGCGCCAGCGGTGGTACGGGGCAATCGCGCAAGATGAGCGAACCGTGGTTGCATGCCGCGTCACCCGCGGGCATCAGTTTGACCACCCCGCAGTCGACGCACCTGGCACAGGGCGAGCACCTCACCCTGACCAGCGGACAGGACACCACGATCGCCACCGGCAAGAGCCTCTTGGCCTCGATCACTGAAAAACTGTCGGTGTTCGTTTACAACGCCGGGATCAAACTGTTCGCCGGTAAGGGCAAGGTCGAGATACAGGCACAATCGGACGAACTGGCCCTTACCGCCCAGAAGGACGTACACGTCAGCTCAACGCAGGGCAAGGTCGAAGTGGCGGCGACCGACGAGATCCTGCTGAGCTGTGGCGGCGGTTATATCCGTATCAAGGGCGGCAACATTGAGATTCATGCGCCCGGCACCATCAGCGTGAAAGGGGCTCAGCACGCCTTCTCTGGCTCGACCTCGCAAAGCCCGACCCTGCCTGAATTGCCGACCAGTGAACCCGGCAACCTACAGCTGTGGCACGCCTATGCCCAAGGCGAAGCCGTCCCCGGTGCGAAGTACCGCGCCACATTAAGCGACGGCAGCGTGCGCGAAGGGGCACTGGATGCGTCAGGGAAAGCCATGCTGACGGGCGTGCCACCGGGTGGGGCCGCCGTGGAGTTCTTCCGCGAGCCGACGCCTGTGTCGGGGGATGCTAACGTCTGGCCGCGTTGGCAAGGAAAAGGCAAGCCGCTGAATCTAGCTGGCATTGATCCTTCCTCGGACATCACAAAATAAAGAATGCAGGGATAACGAACACTCATGACAGACACACCACAAAACGATCAGCAGAGCCTGGTCTCACCTCAACAGGTAGTGAACGATGCCAGCGCGGCAGAAGAAAATCCGCTCAAAGGCATTGATCCCAAGCTGATTGAGCAGGCCAACCAGCGACGTGTGATGTATGCCCCGGCCAACGTTGAGCCTTCTCAGCCAGAAGTCACGATGGAAGAGCCGAAGCCGAACGAGAACGGCAGCAACATGGTGCACTACATCATGGAAGGGGCCGCATGCATTCCTATCGTAGGTAATGTCATTGCACTTAAAGATGTGGCGTTCGACACCTATGAAATCTGCAAAACCGACGAGCATAACCAGCATTCGAATCTCAAGAACATCTGGCTATGGGTCACGCTCGGCGTTGATGGTATCGGCATAATACCTGCGGCAGGTAACGCCTCTGCCCCCATCCGTGCTGTTGTCAGACACGGCCTGTGGGAGTTCGCGCGCGGTGCGGGGTTGGCGCTATTAATCGACAAGCTGGTCGAGGTATTCAGCGGCCAGATTGAAGAGTTCTTATTGAAATTGCAGTCATGGATTGAAGAGCTCAAAAGCCTTCTGGTTGATCTGATCCAGAAGCTAGGTAACTCGCTGGCGGATTTCATCCACAGCCCGTTCAACTGGGCCAAGCAGGTCAAGTTGATCGAGGAAGGCTGGACCGTTTGGCCATCGGACAATGTCAAAAAAATTGCCTTTAAAGGCATGGAAAAGCTGCTGGATTGTTTGGATCAGACACTGCGCCAGTCCCTTGAGCAGGGCATGCGTGACTATAGCGTGCAGGGCGCCGTTATGGTGGGGGATGCCATACTCAAGCTGATGCCGCTGGTGATTGCCATTACCGATGCCGTACTGGCACGTCGTCACCGGACAAAGAACGTGCAGGCGCAGTCACACGTGACCAACGATGGCAAGGCGCATCAGCCCGCCGCGCTGGTTGAACAGAAAGGTGACTGCACCAAGGCACCTGCCGACAATCACCCTACGCCGGCGAAAGATAAGCCCGGCTGCTCAACGTGCCCTAAAGTAGAGGCGAAACACCGTCCTCCGCCCCGTACACAGAACCCGATTCATCTTGTAATGGGGGATGAAAACCTATGGCAGAACGACTTTGTTGTGCCCGGGCTTATTGACCTTGAGTGGACGCGCTTCTACCGTTCCAGCTGTGACATGCTGGACGATAGCGAGCTGGGTGCGCGTTGGAGTACGCCCTACCATCTACGCTTCGAGCAGAGCGACGAGCAGCTGTTCTTTATTGACGATGAAAACCGCTGTGTGCCGCTTGCCTCCCTCGCTGTGGGCGAGTCGCGTTATGAACCCGCGGAGCATATCACGCTGTCACGTCCTTCCGAGCACGAGATCGTGTTGGAGACGCTTTATAACGATCGCCAGCGCTATGTGCGAATGGGCAGTGCCAATACCGCGGGACGCCATGTGTTCCGGCTGGTCGAGGTCCGCGAACAAGACGGCAACGCGCTGCACTTCGAGTATGACACCGCTCAGCGGCTGATGACGCGTATTACTGACGGTGCGGCGATGGACGTGCGCCTGACGTATAACGCGGAGGGACTGGTCGAACGTATTGAGCGCCATTTTCCGGATGCTGAGCACGCTCCTGAAGTGCTATCGCACTATGTGTATGACACGCAGCGCGATCTGGTCGCGCAGACCGATGCCCGCGACCGTACTCGCACCTACCGCTATGAACAGCACCTGCTGACGTTCTATGCCAACCGCAACGGTCTGGGGTGCCACCTAGAGTGGGAGTGGCCCGGTCAGGCAGGAGGTGAACCCGCCAATGCGCGTGAAGCGCGCTGTATCCATAACTGGCTGGACGATGGCAGTGAAGATACCCGCTTCGAGTATAACCGCAGCATGTGGTACACCAAGGTCACCGATGCGCAGGGGCTAGAGACCTTCTATCGCTATAACTACTTCAATCGCATTGAGTCACGCACCACTCCGTATCAGCCGCATCTTGGCAGCGAACACTGGCGCTGGGACGAGTACGGTAACCTGCTGGCCCATATTGATGGTGAAGGGCGTACCTTTGCCTTTGAATACGATGCCAAGGGGCGTTTGATCCGCTTTAGCGATCCAATGTCACGTACGATGGCCTTTGAATACGATGAAAAAGGGCATCAGGTCAAAACGATTGACCCCATGGGCCGTACGCGCGAAATGCAATACGACAGTCAAAATCGTGTTGCAGCGGACACAGACTTTGCGGGTCGCACCACCCAGTTCAGCTACAACGACCAGTCGCTGCCGATCAAGGTCATCGATCCGGCCAATAACGAATACGGTTATCAGTGGAATGAACAAGGGCAGCTGGTTGCTTCTACCGACTGTTCAGGCCAGAAGACTACCTATACCTACGATCATCGTGGTCAGCTGATCGAGCAAACCGATGCGCTGAAACAGAAGATCTATTTCCAGCGCGACCGGATGGGGCTGCCGACCGTCGTGCGTTATCCCGATGGCACCACTGAGCAGTTCGAGTACGACGGCGAGGGCAACCTGACCCGCTACGTTAACCCGACAGGCGAAGAAACCCGCTACGCCTACGACGGTAAGGGGCTGCCAGTCGAGCGCATCGATGCGGCCGGTTTCCGGTTGGCCTATCAGTACGACACTCTGCGCCGCCTGTCACGCCTGACCAACCAGAACGGTGAGCAGTGGACGTTCGATTACGACGGTGTCGGTCGTCTTAAGCAGGAAGTGGGCTTCGACGGTCGTACCCGCAAGTACCAGTACGACGAAGGCGGGATGCTACTGACGTACAGCGAGGGCGATCAAGCCACGCTGTACGAACGTGACAGTACGGGGCTGCTGAAGCGCAAGCTTATCGAACGCAAGGGTCACGGCATCGTTGAGACGCGGTACGCGCATGACATGTTGGGTCGCCTGACCTCCGTGCAGAACAGCCACAGCGCGGTACGTCTGCATTATGACGCGCTGGATAATTTGATCGCTGAAGAACAGACCGCTGACCTGCCGGACGGTTATCACTACCGCAGCGTCTATCGTCACACCTACGACGTGCTGGGTAATCGCCAAACGACCACGCTGCCAAACGGGCAGGAAGTGGCATGGCTGCGCTATGGCTCTGGCCACGTGCATGCGATGTCGCTTGATCGCCAACCGCTATTCGATTTCGAGCGCGATGCGCTGCATCGCGAAACGGCGCGCCACTATGGCGTCCAACAGCAGACGCGCCAGTACGATGTGATGGGCCGCCTGACCCGTCAGCAGCGTCTGCTAGGTGACGATGCTAAACAGCAGCGCCTGTACCACTACACCCAGACCTCTGAACTGTACGGCATTGACGACTCGCTCAAGGGTGAAACGCGCTATCAGTATGACCCAATTGGTCGTTTGAAAGCCGCCAACACACCGCTGGGCAATGAGACCTTTGCGTTTGACCCGGCGGGTAACCTGATCGACCCCGAACTGCTGCAGAATACCGAGCAGCACCGCGACAGCCAGCCGATCAACACCCGCTGGGACGGCGCGCGCGAAGAAGTCAAATTCGACTACCGCCAGCTGCCCAAAGTGATGGGCAACCTGCTGGAACGCTATGCGGGTACTCATTACCAGTACGATGAGCGCGGCAACCGCCGCCGTCAGACGGAACCAAGCGGCCATACCACCGAATATTTTTATGATGCCGATGACCGCCTGATTGAGGTCAAACGCTACCGTCGCGCCCCTGCGGCCGGTGATACCACACCACCCGAGATGCACGCCAAATACGGCTACGACGGCTTTGGGCGTCGCCTATGGAAACTGGTCAAAGACGGCAAGGCCACACCTAAGCTCACCGTGTTCAGCTGGGACACCAACCTACTGACCTCGGAAGAGGTGTTCGAAGGCGAGTTCCACTTCTGGGACACCTTTGCCTACCCGCAAGAGCCGGAACTCGAGCCCGAAGACCCGAGCAAGAAATTCTCGCTGCCAGTCGCCCAGCGCGTGCACACACTGACAGCACGTGCACTTAAGCGCACCCACTGGCTGTACGAACCCGATAGCTTCGTACCCGCGGCACAGCTGGCTGAGACCTATGACCAGCATGCCCAACGCATGACAGGCACTGGCCAAGCCGCCTACTCATCCGCTGTATCGACAGGCGCAGCAACAGTTGAACCCCAACTGTACTACATTCATACCGACCATCTGGGCACACCGCAGGAACTCACCGACCGCGAAGGCAATCTGCAGTGGGTAGGGCAGTACCGTGCGTGGGGTGAGCTGGCAAAGGCCACTGATAGCGAAGGCAATGCCGCTAACGTTGAGATGTCACTGCGCTTCCAAGGGCAGTACTTCGACTCTGAAACGGGGCTACACTACAACCGCTTTAGGTACTACGACCCGCAGGTAGGGCGGTTTACGACCCAAGACCCGATTAGCCTCGCGGGTGGGATTAATCTTTATCAATATGCACCTAACCCAGTGCAGTGGGTAGATGCCTTGGGTTTGCAACGTCTGAATCAAAAATGTCCAAGCGGAACTGGCGATAATATTCCGAAACTGGACAGATCCCAATTGCCTCTTGAAGAGAGAAATGCTCTCGATCGCACTGTCAACCATATAGATAATGGAGCGACCCCCAACGATGCTACTGCCAAAAGATGGGGTATTAATTTCGAGAACCGACGGGGCGATTTGCCCGGAGGAAAATATGAAAACTCTCCTTATAGAGAGTATCGTGTGTCTCCCTCGCCGGATACACCACAAGGAAAGCCTGGACCTCGACGGGTTGTAGTGAATAACGATTCAGGGCAGAAATATTATACCCAAGATCATTACAAAACATTTATAGAAATATGATTTTAACAATTTCAAAGGAGAAGTGTATGAGTGATCAAGAGCATATTGAAACGGTTAAAAAAAGCTTTCTTAAGCGGGGAGGTTACTCATCTGAAAAAAACATTCTTTCTCTAAGAAATAATTCTTTTCTCATTGATTTGAATGGAGTGAATGGAATAGTTGATTTATTTAATTGTTTAAGTATTAGTTTCCCATTAGAAACTGAATTGAGTCAAGAGAATGTTCTCGAAAAAAACTGGGACTCTTTGGATGATTCAATTGGAGGAGCTATGATTTCGAAATCAGAAGAAGGTAGTATTTGTTACGTTCTGATTGGATTTGAAGAGTTTTCCAATAAATATCCCGATGCATGGGAGCTTTTATCTATCTTATACAAGAATGCAGATTATATAAAAAACACCAGTGTTATTAAAAATGATATAAACATATATGTATTTAGATAGTCATCGTTGATGCCTGAACAGCCTAGGGATGCCATCTGGAATGGGAGTGGCCCGGTCAGGCGGAAGGTGAACCCGCCAATGCGCGTGAAGCGCGCTGTATCCATAACTGGCTAGACGATGGCAGTGAAGATACCCGCTTCGAGTACAACCGCCGCATGTGGTACACCAAGGTCACCGATGCGCAGGGGCTAGAGACCTTCTATCGCTACAATTACTTCAATCGCATCGAATCACGGACCACTCCGTATCAGCCGCATCTTGGCAGCGAACACTGGCGCTGGGATGAGCACGGTAACCTGCTGGCCCATATTGATGGTGAAGGGCGTACCTTTGCCTTTGAATACGATGCCAAGGGGCGTTTGATCCGCTTTAGCGATCCAATGTCACGTACGATGGCCTTTGAATACGATGAAAAAGGGCATCAGGTCAAAACGATTGACCCCATGGGCCGTACGCGCGAAATGCAATACGACAGTCAAAATCGTGTTGCAGCGGATACTGACTTTGCGGGTCGCACCACCCAATTTAAGTACAACGATCAGTCGCTGCCGATCAAGGTCATCGATCCGGCCAATAACGAATACGGTTATCAGTGGAATGAACAAGGGCAGCTGGTTGCTTCTACCGACTGTTCAGGCCAGAAGACTACCTATACCTACGATCATCGTGGTCAGCTGATCGAGCAAACCGATGCGCTGAAACAGAAGATCTATTTCCAGCGCGACCGGATGGGGCTGCCGACCGTCGTGCGTTATCCCGATGGCACCACTGAGCAGTTCGAGTACGACGGCGAGGGCAACCTGACCCGCTACGTTAACCCGACAGGCGAAGAAACCCGCTACGCCTACGACGGTAAGGGGCTGCCAGTCGAGCGCATCGATGCGGCCGGTTTCCGGTTGGCCTATCAGTACGACACTCTGCGCCGCCTGTCACGCCTGACCAACCAGAACGGTGAGCAGTGGACGTTCGATTACGACGGTGTCGGTCGTCTTAAGCAGGAAGTGGGCTTCGACGGTCGTACCCGCAAGTACCAGTACGACGAAGGCGGGATGCTACTGACGTACAGCGAGGGCGATCAAGCCACGCTGTACGAACGTGACAGTACGGGGCTGCTGAAGCGCAAGCTTATCGAACGCAAGGGTCACGGCATCGTTGAGACGCGGTACGCGCATGACATGTTGGGTCGCCTGACCTCCGTGCAGAACAGCCACAGCGCGGTACGTCTGCATTATGACGCGCTGGATAATTTGATCGCTGAAGAACAGACCGCTGACCTGCCGGACGGTTATCACTACCGCAGCGTCTATCGTCACACCTACGACGTGCTGGGTAATCGCCAAACGACCACGCTGCCAAACGGGCAGGAAGTGGCATGGCTGCGCTATGGCTCTGGCCACGTGCATGCGATGTCGCTTGATCGCCAACCGCTATTCGATTTCGAGCGCGATGCGCTGCATCGCGAAACGGCGCGCCACTATGGCGTCCAACAGCAGACGCGCCAGTACGATGTGATGGGCCGCCTGACCCGTCAGCAGCGTCTGCTAGGTGACGATGCTAAACAGCAGCGCCTGTACCACTACACCCAGATCTCTGAACTGTACGGCATTGACGACTCGCTCAAGGGTGAAACGCGCTATCAGTATGACCCAATTGGTCGTTTGAAAGCCGCCAGCACACCACTGGGTGAGGAATCGTTTGCCTTCGATCCCGCAGGCAACCTGATTGACCCCGAGCTGTTGCAGAACACCGAGCAGCACCGCGATAGCCAGCCGATCAACACCCATTGGGACGGTGCGCGCGAAGAAGTAAAATTCGACTACCGCCAGCTTCCCAAAGTGATGGGCAACTTGCTGGAACGCTATGCGGGCACGCATTACCAGTACGATGAGCGTGGCAATCGCCGCCGCCAGACCGAACCCAGTGGGCACACTACCGAATACGTTTACGACGCCGACGACCGCCTGATCGAGGTCAAACGCTACCGTCGCGCACCTGCTGCCGGTGACACCACTCCGCCTGAAATGCACGCCAAGTACGGCTACGACGGCTTTGGGCGTCGCCTATGGAAACTGGTCAAAGACGGCAAAGCTAAGCCTAAGCTCACGGTGTTTAGCTGGGACGCCAACCTACTGACCTCGGAAGAGGTGTTCGAAGGCGAGTTCCACTTCTGGGACACCTTTGCCTACCCGCAAGAGCCTGAACTAGAACCTGAAGACCCGAGCAAAAAGTTCTCACTGCCAATCGCCCAGCGCGTGCACACACTGACAGCACGTGCACTTAAGCGCACCCACTGGCTGTACGAACCCGAAAGCTTCGTACCCGCGGCACAGCTGGCTGAGACTTATGACCAGCGCTCACAGCGTATGACAGGTACAGGGAGCGTTGCATACTCGGCAGATTCAGTCACCAATGAACCCCAGCTGTACTATATCCATACCGACCATCTGGGCACACCGCAGGAACTGACCGACCGAGACGGCAATCTACAGTGGATTGGGCAATACCGTGCATGGGGAGAGCTGGCAAAGGCCAATGACAGCGAAGGCAACGCCCCCATCGTAGAGATGCCCCTGCGCTTTCAGGGTCAGTACTGTGATGCTGAAACAGGACTGCACTACAACCGATACAGGTACTACGATCCACAGGTAGGACGGTTTACGAGCCAAGACCCGATTAGCCTCGCGGGTGGGACTAATCTTTATCAATATGCACCTAACCCAGTGCAGTGGATAGATCCATTTGGCTTAAAGAAATCCTCTTCATCACGAAAACCTGAGAAAATTTAGACAAAGTCTACTGGTAGAACTAAGTTAAATAATAAGAATGAAGAATTTGCTTATGATCACGTTAACAAATATCCTGAAAATGGTACTGTTATTATTGATAGCGATAAAATAAACGATCCTTGTTTTAAAGGAAAAGGATGGTCAAAAGTAGAGCAAAAAATTAATGGGGTTATAGTGCATTATATGGCTAAAATAGATGAAAAAGGCAACATGACTCACGTTACAGATTTTAAAATAAAGGACTGACAATGAAATATATATATTCAGATGAAGGGAAAAATAAAGAACATTGGCTTATTTGCGAAAAATATAAATCCCCTTATATTGAAGTCGGTTTTGTTGGGGAGGAATTCGCGAATATTTTTTTGATATAACAAATATTTGCTCTGATTTAGAGGCTGCGTCAGAAAAAATAAGGTTTTTTTACACTGCTTATGTTGAGTTTTTTAATGTCTATACTTCAAAAATAAACGACCTTAAAGATCAGTATTATTTTTTCAATCTGATTGTTAAAAAAGAGCATGTGGAATGCATTGCTAGTCAGTTATATGATTTTTTGTCAGAATTTATAAAAAGTGAGAAGTAACTTTTGAAAGATTTTAATTATTATTTTGGTTGGGGGTATGATTTTTAAATTGAATATTGGGTATTATATAGTGCAAAAAATATATATTATAATCTCCATGTTAATTGAAATACGTTGGTGCGACGGGACCAGCTGGCCTATGTGATCTCTTGCATCGCCTTAAGAGAGTGTTTCAAAACCCCTTGAAAAAAATCATGTTGCCTAAAAGTCTCACTGCATGGCTACTTCACTACTTCCTGACGAACTCTGGTATATCATCCAACCTCTTCTCCCCGAGCACACGCCAGACCCTCGCGGAGGAAGGCCTCGTGTATCTGACCGACAAGCGCTGTCTGGCATCTTGTTCGTACTGATGACAGGGATTCCTTGGCGACATCTGCCTACTTCTCTAGGGTTTGGCTCCGGCCCCACCTGTTGGCGACGGCTGAAAAAGTGGCATGAGGCTGGCGTTTGGCAACAACTCCATCATGAGCTGTTACACCGCCTGCATCTGGCAGATCGCATCGACTGGGAACGCGCCTGCGTGGATGGCTCATCCGTAAAGGCGAAAAAGGGGGATCTGCCGTAGGCCCTAATCCCACCGATAGAGGACGTTTGGGATGCAAGCATCATCTGCTGACGGATGGCAATGGCGTACCGTTGGTAGTGCTTTTTTCTGGTGCGAACATGCACGATAGCGTTCCGCTGACGGCGTTACTGGAAGCGATACCTAAGCTGCAAGGCACTCGCGGCCGCCCTCGGCATCGCCCGAACAAACTGCACGCTGACAAAGCCTATGACTACGAGCGTTGTCGAGAAGCCTGTGTTGTTCGAGGTATCAGTCCGCGGATAGCGCGCCGCGGCAAGGACAGTAGTACGAGGCTAGGCAGGCACCGCTGGGTGGTAGAACGCACTTTTGCATGGCTCAATCACGCTAAACGGCTAGCCGTTCGGTACGAACGCCGACTCGATATTTACTGCGCCTTCACGTTGCTGCGATGTGCCATGATCTGTTTTAAGAAGCTGATGTTGGGGTTTTGAAACAGCCTCTAAGCAGGAAGTGGGCTTTGACGGTCGTACCCGCAAGTACCAGTACGACGAAGGCGGGATGCTACTGACGTACAGCGAGGGTGATCAGGCCACGCTGTACGAACGTGACAGTACGGGGCTGCTGAAGCGCAAGCTTATCGAACGCAAGGGTCACGGCATCGTTGAAACGCGTTACGCTCACGACATGCTGGGCCGCCTGACCTCAGTGCAGAACAGCCACAGCGCGGTACGTCTGCATTATGACGCGCTGGACAATCTGATCGCTGAAGAGCAGACTGCTGACCTGCCGGACGGCTATCACTACCGCAGCGTCTATCGCCACACCTATGACGTGCTAGGTAACCAGACCACCACCCTGCCAAACGGGCAGGAAGTGGCGTGGCTGCGTTATGGTTCCGGCCATGTGCACGCGATGTCGCTTGATCGCCAACCGCTGTTCGATTTCGAGCGCGACGCGCTGCACCGCGAAACGGCGCGCCACTATGGTGTCCAACAGCAGACGCGCCAGTACGATGTGATGGGCCGCCTGACCCGTCAGCAGCGTCTGTTAGGCGAAGAGGCCAAGCAGCAGCGGTTGTATCACTACACTCAGACCTCTGAACTGTACGGCATTGACGACTCGCTCAAGGGTGAAACGCGCTATCAGTATGACCCAATTGGTCGTTTGAAAGCCGCCAGTACGCCGCTGGGCAATGAGACCTTCGCGTTTGACCCGGCGGGTAACCTGATCGACCCCGAGCTGTTGCAGAGCACCGAGCAGCACCGCGACAGTCAACCGATCAATGCCTGCTAGGGCGGTGTGCGCGAAAAGGCCTCGACTATCGCCTACCGCTGATGGATTATCTGAGTACGCCGCAGGAACTCACCGTCCGCGAAGGATATCTCATTATAATAGCACAAAGGCGGACAATTTATTAAGAGGGAGTGGTGTTCCTCCTTGCCGAGTTAAAATATTGAGAATATTGTTATGAAGATAAATTTTTTCTGGGAAAATGAAGGGCCTTTTGAAGGTCCGAATGTTAAAACAGATGTTTTTGCTAAAGGCAATATTGATATATTGCAGGCGTTGCTGACAGATGATGGCGGACTTTCTAAACATACCTATATTAAAATTGTGAATGATAGTATCCACGGTATAGAGTCTGTTAAAAATGGTGGAGTAGAAAAATTTGATTGGGATAGAGAGTGTTGGTCTGCGAGAATTGAAAAAAACGGAGTAACGTTATTTTCGCTATATGATGAAAGCTATTTTTGTATCATAGATATCAATGATTTTGAAAAAGCGCTTAAAGGCTGGAGAGATTTTATATCAAAGGGATGAGTATTGAGTATAGAAAAAATAAGTCCACCCTGTATGGACTTGCTATAGAAAATTTCTGACTACGAGGGGCTTCTATATTGAGTTGGGCACTACCATGCATGGGGATAGCTTGCAAAGGCCAATGACAGCGACGGCAGTGCCGCTAACGAGAGATGCCTTTACGCTTCTAGGGGCGGTATTTTGATAGCGGAGCATATTTTTGATTCCAAAAGTGATTGGCACCGTCAGTTGAAAGGATATATATAAATGAATATAGACAATGAAATAAGAAATATAGAGTGCGCTCAGTTCTTTTCAAATATGGGGTGTGATGATATTTGTCTAGAAAGTATTATTTTTGTTGGGAATGTGAGAGATGTGTTTGTTGAGCCATATAAACTTGTTGAACAGGGTGTTTATGATAATGTAACATGGTTGCCCTCATCGTTTACTCAAAATGATCCGTTTTATAATGATATGGATAGGCATGATGAACTAATCACATGGCGAAAAAAGTTGAATCTGGCTATTTCAAGAGCTACGCGAGACATTGATAAAAAAATATTTATATGTCCTCCCCATGATTTTTACTCTGTTGCTAAAGCCGCTATCCGTTTTGCATTTCGACAGCTTGCTGACGAAGAATTTTATTCTTTAGGAAGAAAGTGGCGCGAGGTGACAGATATCTATTACAGCGGTCACTGGCCTGTAGGCTTCACACGCGATAAATATATTGTTATTTGATACTTGGCCAATAAATACAACAAGTCAAAATTACGTATCTGCATAAATACGGCTCCCCGCGAGGGCAGGATTTAATGACGCCGCCTTGCCCATCCTTGCTGTGTTATTTCCTTCTTACAGCGCAGTCTTATGAATAGCGCTTTTCGCCCATTCCACCAACGCCATAACCTGTTCCGGCCGTTTCCCTCGCAGCATGGGATGAATCACCAGACACAGCATCCCGTTTGTCTCCAGAAAAGGCAGCGGTGCGACTAGGCGGTGATGTGCCAGTGCGTCGGCCACTAGCATATCCGGTGCCATTGCCACGCCGAGTCCAGCTTCGGCAGCTTCCAGCAGGTAGAGCGAGTGTTGAAACGTTTGTTGATACGCTATTGGCTTGGCTGAGCAGCTTTGAGCCTCCAACCAGAGCGCCCAAGCTTCGGTGCGGGACTGCGTTGACAGCAGTGGCAGCTGCATCAGCTCGTCTGCTGAGCTTATCGCCTTGCCACTTGTTAGCGTCGGTGAGCATACGGGGCCAAAGCATTCCGGATGAAGGGGAATTACTTCATAGCCTTGGGGCCACGGTGGGTTCAGATAGACCAGCGCCACGTCGATGCCGGCGCGCTCTACGTCCAGTGCGTCATCAGTAGATACAACGTGCCAGCGCATGTCCTGTAAAAGCGGTGGCAGTGAGGCCATACGAGGAATCAGCCAGCGTGACAGTAAACTCCCCGTGCAGCCCAGTGTCAGTGGTTGGTGTTGTTGCGCCGTAAGTAGCCCTTCCCAGCACTCGTGAAGCTGGCCAAACGCTTCGAGGGTGGCCTTCGCAAGTGTCCGCCCTTCATCGGTCAGTTCTAGGCGTCCCCTGACGCGCAGGAACAGTGGCATTCCCAGCTGTTGTTCCAACTGGCGTACCTGCCGGCTGACCGCGCCATGTGTGACATTAAGTGTCCGGGCGGCACCGCTCATGCTGCCCAACCGTGCGGTGGTGTCAAACGCGCGCAGTGCATTAAGTGACGGGTATTCGTGGGCGGGGCGCATGCGGTGATCTCTCAGCAATAAGGACGGATAGGGGGGGCCGTGAGCAATAGCCGTAGCTGCCACTCGCATCCTATCGGGTGTGGTAATGTCTGCGATGGCCACTGCGTTAAGAGTGTGAGTTTAACTCACAGTGGCGTGCATACAAGTCGATTCCTGTTCGTCAGCGAGTCGGGTAGTGTAGTCCTCAATTCGGTAGCGTGCCCGTGCAGGTTGGCAGGCTACGTACATGACATGATGACAGGAGCCGTACCATGACCGCTCACCGCCCGACACAGCAGCCTGATCGTGATGGATTCTTCGGCATCTATGGCGGCCGCTTCGTTGCCGAAACGTTGATGCCGCTGATTCTGGACGTCGAAAAGAACTACACCGCGCTGAAGGATGACCCCGCTTTCAAAGCAGAGCTGGCTGATTTGCAGCGCGACTATATTGGTCGCCAGACGCCGCTCTACTTTGCCGAACGTCTGACCGAGTATCTCGGTGGCGCCAAGATCTACCTTAAGCGTGAAGACCTTAACCATACCGGTGCGCACAAGATCAACAACTGCATCGGGCAGATCCTGGTGGCTAAGCGCATGGGTAAAACGCATGTCATCGCTGAAACCGGCGCGGGCATGCACGGAGTTGCTACGGCAACCGTGGCAGCGCGCTTTGGCATGCGTTGCACTGTCTTTATGGGGTCTACCGATATCGACCGCCAGCAGGCCAACGTTTTCCGTATGAAGATGCTGGGCGCTACGGTCATTCCCGTTACTGCGGGCAACGGCACCCTCAAGGATGCGATGAACGAGGCGCTGCGCTACTGGGTCTCTCACGTTGACGATACGTTCTACATCATCGGTACGGCGGCTGGCCCGCACCCGTATCCTGAAATGGTTCGCGACTTCCAGTCTGTCATCGGTCGCGAAGTCCGCGAACAGATTTTGCAGAAGGAAGGGCGCTTGCCTGACACATTGGTGGCCTGCATCGGTGGCGGTTCCAATGCAATCGGTCTATTCCACGCGATGGTGAATGATGAAGGCGTCGCGATGGTGGGTGCCGAAGCGGGTGGTCTGGGGCTGGAATCCGGCAAGCATGCCGCAGCGCTTAACGCGGGCACGCCCGGCATTCTGCACGGCAACCTGACGTACCTGCTGCAGAGTGATGATGGTCAGATTTTGGATGCGCACTCTGTCTCCGCTGGGCTCGACTACCCAGGGGTAGGGCCGGAACACTCCTTTTTCCATGACACGGGGCGCGTTGAGTACGTCACCGTGAATGATGATGAAGCGATCAAGGCCTTCCAGCTGCTCTGCCATATCGAAGGCATCATCCCCGCACTGGAATCGTCGCATGCACTGGCCGACGTCATTCGTCGTGCGCCGACGCTGCCCAAAGACCACATCATCGTGATGAACCTGAGTGGGCGTGGCGACAAAGACATGGACAGTGTCGCGCACTATCTGGAACGACATCCCGAAGCACAGCTTGACGCTATCGGTGGTGCTGACAATGCTGCTGGCCAACAGGAGGCTACCCGATGAGTCGTATCAATGCCTGTTTCGAACGCCTGCACGCTGAAAACCGTGCAGCCCTGATTACTTTCATCATGGCAGGGGACGGCGGCGAGGCCACTTCTCAGGCGGTGCTGAATGCCTTGCCAGCGGCCGGTGCCGACATCATTGAACTGGGCATGCCGTTTTCTGACCCTGTTGCCGATGGCCCCAGCATTCAGCTGGCGGGACAGCGCGCGCTGGATAATGGGCACCGCATGGCCGACACGCTAGCGTTGGTCAAAACGTTTCGTGAACAGAACGATACGACCCCCATCGTACTGATGGGCTATGGCAACACGGTCTATTTCCACGGTATAGAGGCGTTCATCGACCAGGCTAAAAACGCTGGTGTCGATGGCCTTATCATCGTGGATATTCCTGCCGAACACGATGCGATGTTGGCTGCTCCGGCGCGTGCTAAAGGGCTGGACGTCATTCAGCTGGCTACGCCAACAACAGATGATGTACGTCTGCCTGCCGTACTGAAGAACAGCAGCGGCTTCCTGTATTACGTCTCGATTGCTGGGGTTACCGGCAGCCAAGCGCCAGACATTGCCAAAGTGCATCAGGCGGTTACGCGGCTCAAAGCATCTACACAAACGCCGGTTGCTGTTGGTTTTGGTGTGCGCACGGCTGAACAGGCTGCTGCCATTGGGGCGTTCAGTGATGGTGTGGTGGTCGGGTCCGCCATTGTTGATGCGCAGGCACGTGCGGCAACAACCGAAGAGGCAGTGGCAAACGTCGTCGAGCTGACAAATAGTTTGGCGGAAGGTATTCGTCGCGCTCGCTAATCCTTAGGCGATCATCAGGCATAATGGCATGAAACCCTGAGTGCTTCCGCGCTTGGGGTTTTGTTCCTTTTAGCCGGGTGTTTTTTTATGAGTGATCTGGTCTGTTATCTTCTGTACGGGGCTTAAAAACGGGGTCTACAGTGAAGGTGGCTGCGAGCATCAGGGTGTTCATCGTTGATGAGACCCGTAGCCGTTCAAACCGGAGGTATTAAGCAATGACGACTCAACGTACGCTTAACTCTAACGAACAGGCGCCGAAGAAAGTTGATGGTAGCAAACCGCACCCCGATGGCAAGGCTCCCCAGAAAGGTAAGGGTGAGCATGGGCATTGTGATGAAAAGTCCCCTAAAAAGGACGGCGGTAGCCATTCGTGCTCACACGGTGAAAAAAGCCATGGGCACGAAAAAGATAAACCGGCTAGCAAAGACAAGCCGCACACCAAGTAGTCTCTGATCGTGCATGACGACGTTGTCTTGGGAGCCTTTGTGCTCTATCAGAAACGCGACCTTTAAAGGTCGCGTTTTTCGTATCTGCCCTATTGAGGACCCATAACGAACAAGCACCAATACGGCATGGCCCTTAAAAGGCCTTCACCTCTATCTCTGATGATAAGAACGCGCTAGGCGAACAGGTCGACATTACCGCCTGTCGACGTGCTGGCACTGTTCTGCGCAGACGGGTCGACTTTCGGCGGCGGTACTTCCTGTGTTGTCTGTGCAGCGGCTTTCTGCTGCTGAAGCTGCTGCAACTGCGCCTGCAACATCTGGATTTGAGACTGCAATTGCTGAATGACTTCTTCAGAGCCTTCGCTGTCAGTGTCTACTTCGCTGACTTTGCTTTGCAGTGATGCAATCTGTTTTTCGACGGCTTCGATCTGCTGGTCATAATTGGCCGGGCGGGCTGTCGACTGAGTCGATGTAGTGCTACTTACCCCTGAAATGCTCATTTGTATTCCTCTTATGGAATGAGTCATAACGGCAATGGAACTTCACTGTGTATATCGGCAAATATGACACCTTATTCTGTATCTTATTGATCTAAAGAAAAGCGCATGTTCCTGTCGATGGAATAAAAAAGGGGGCTATGAAGAACCGTAGAGGGGAGGCCAACCGAGTGCCTGCGTTAGTCGAGGCGCTGGGTGAGAAAGGAAAAAAGGGTCTATAGGGTAAAGAAAAGGACACCTTCCAGGGCCCTCATGCGTGTGAGGACATGGCTAAAAGGCTCGTCAGTAAAGGCCTTGGCATTTGATATCAGCGTCTAGCCGTACTGGAAGGTGCCGGATGATTCATCGAACGTGTGGATCGAAAGGCATACCGCGCAAGCAGACCTCAAGCGTAGAGGCTGATGGCTGTGCTGGTGCCGGAGACGATGGCGTTGCTTTCGATCTGAAGGTGATGAGTGCCAGATCTGATGTTATTACCTGTGGTGGCCGACGTGGATGAATCCCTTTTGACAGCAAGCAGCTGCTGAATCACTGCCAGTCGAGACCTATATTGCTGTAAAAGCGCTTGTTGAGTGTTGCCCCCTGCTGCATCGCTATCCGTTATTGACCTGATCTTGGCCTTTAGTTGGCGGATTGAATGTTCGAGTGGCTTAGTCGATGTGCTGGTAAGCGAAGTTGTGTGCTGCCTTGACGGGTTGTTCGCCGCAACGTTCATTGTGATTACCCTGTTTTTTGTATTGGTTTTTATTCTCGCGAAGGTTTCTCTCGGTTTGTATATCGGCGTTTTAAAAAGAAAGGAAATGCCTTCATTACGATGAAATTATAGGGTTTTGTCGGCGTATTCGTGACATATGGAGGCGTGCTGAATGCTAGTGATAAGCGGTAAGGAAGGGGCGGCTCTGAGTGAAAAGCAGGAGTACGGGCCTGTTTGAGCAGACCCGTAACGGTCAAGCGACGTTGTCGGACCATTGATGACGGCGTCGATAGGCATACAGCACGGCGAGGCCGCCAGCACGCACGATCATAAACAGCATGAACGAGGCCCATAGGCCGTGATTGCCTAGACCTTGTGTAAGCCACCAGCATGCAAGGTAGAAGACGACCGACAGCATGACGGTGTCGCGCATGGCTTTAGCATCCGTGGCACCAATGAACACACCATCGAACAGGTAACTCCATACGGCAATGATCGGCATGACGGCTACCCACGGCAGGTAATGGCGGGCTGTGTCGCGTACGCTTTCGATATCCGTCAGCTGGCCGATAAGCCAAGGGCCGCCCGTCCAGAAGAATAGGCAGGCTAGCACTGCGGTCAGTAGAGCCAATCGCGCACAGGTGCGAACAGTGGCGCCGAAGGCGTCCCAGCGGCGAGCACCAACGGCCTGTCCGGTAAGCGTTTCGGCGGCTTGCGCGAACCCTTCCATCGCAAACGCGACCAGCATGACCAGTTCCATCAGTACGCCATTGGCTGACAGCATCGTGCTGCCGAGGCGGTTACCTTGTGCAGTGAAGAACGACATAGCGAACAGTAGGCACAGAGTTCGGATGAACAGGTTGCCGTTGACGCGCAGTAGTGCCAGATAGGCGGGCAATCGGGCCAATGGTGCCAGCGGCAGCGCACCGCTCATCTTGCGCAGCTGACGGTAGATCAGAAACAGGCTCAGCCCCAGCGTGGCGTAGTCTGCGATCAGCGTTGCCCAAGCGGCACCGCTGCTGCGATAGTCCCAGTAGCCCACCCAGAGCACCATGCCGATGATGGAAATCACGTTATTAGCGATGGTAATCCACATGGCCTGCCGTGCCTGCTGGCGTCCGAGCAGCCAACCCAATAGCACATAGTTGATCAGCACGGCAGGCGCAGCCCAGATGCGGATCATGGCGTAGTCGTGTGCCAGCGAGGCAATATCCGGCGTATTGCCCAGTAAGTTCAACCCTAGTGGTATCAGCCACGGCGATAGCACTAACAGTGCGATGCCGACGGTGCCAGCCAGCAGCATGGATTGGGCTAGCAGTAAGCGCATCTGACTGTCGTTCCGGCGTCCGAAGGCCTGCGAGGTCATGCCGGTGGTGCCCATGCGCAGGAAACCGAAGCCCCAGAACAGGAAGTTGAACAGGGTCACGCCGATAGTGACGGCTGCCAAATAGCGGGCATCGGGCAGATGACCAATGATGCTGGTCGCTATCAGTCCTAGCAGCGGCACGCTGATATTGGACACGATAATCGGCCATGCCAAGCGGCACAGGGTTTGGGTGGATACAGTGGGGGCTGGATCAGAGCTTGCTGGCAATGTGGTCATGCAACGATATCCATGGCGGTCATGGCAGGCGAAGGAAGCACGGCGCTGAAGGCACCGCGGCGAGCGTGAAGGCGAGGGTGGCAGCAGGTCTATGATCGGACACGTGCCGTGTGCGGCCATCAATGGGGGGATGGCCGCCTGTCAGGCTCAGGCTTTGCCCGTCAGCTTCTGGTATTTTTCCATCAGCTGGTCGTGGGTTTCCTGGCGGTCGGGATCGTGCGGAATGCAGTCGACCGGACAGACCTGCTGACACTGGGGGTCATCATAGTGTCCGACGCATTCCGTACATTTGTTCGGGTCGATAACGTAGATTTCTTCGCCCGGTGAAATGGCGTTGTTAGGGCACTCTGGCTCGCAGACGTCGCAGTTGATGCACTCATCCGTGATCATCAGTGACATAGTGATGTCCTCATGAAGGCGAAGGGAAACCGAGCGGCTTCCGCTGCAGTTTACAGAAGAATATAGCGCGTCCTGACGGCGGGAACGGCCTGCTGAACGTGCAGGATGACGCTGTGGAGGCGAAGTCTACCGAGTTGTGCGCAGCAGTGACAGTCTAAGCATGGCCAAAATGTGCCTTCATGGCGGCTTCGACTTCCGGTGGAACCAGTTTCGAAATATCGCCGTTCAGACGAGCAATCTCGCGGACGAACGTCGATGAAATACTCGAATGCTGCATTTCCGGCGTCAAGAACAGTGTCTCGACGTGCGGAGCCTGCAAGCGGTTGATGTTGGCCATCTGCAGTTCGTATTCGAAGTCGCTAACCATGCGCAGGCCGCGCAGTACCAGCCGAGCGTTATGTTCGGCAAGAAAATCGACCAGCAGGCCGGAGAAACCGACGACCTCGACGTTGGGCACATCGCTGAGCGTCGTGCGAGCCAATGCGATGCGCTGTTCCAGTGGCAGTGTGGGCTGCTTACCAGGGTTGGTGGCGATCGCCAGGATAATGCTGTCGAACATGGTAGAGGCACGGCGTACTAGGTCGATGTGGCCAAGTGTGATGGGGTCGAACGTGCCGGGATAGACGATGGTGCGCGAAGCAGAAGAGAAAGGCATTGTCCTGCACTCCTGTCGAATGCGGCCCAGACAGTGCAGGCAAGCGTCATAAACGCTTGCCTGCACTGTGGGAGGAACGTGGTGAAGCGTCGCTTATTCGACGCGACCGAACGGGTTGTTCACGCTCAACGAGATCGGATGGGCATAGCCCGGAATGTGGATCTCGGTATCGGTGATGGTCAGTTCTGGTCCTTCCAGCACGTTATGGCCGAAGCGGTACTGCGGTTCGAACGAACCACTCTGACTGCGCTCGTTGAAGGCGGCCGAGGCAGCACGCGTCTGCTCGCGGCGAGCTTTCCAGTCCTCAATGGCCTGATCGCCGTGGCGCTGACGCAGCAGTTTTTCGGTCACGGCCGGAGACAGCAGTGGAGCCGTAGCGTTGTTACCACCAAACCCTTTTGCGTTGATGAACGCTACATCCATTTCACGCGTCAGGTGTTTTTGGCTAAGCAGCAGGTGGTCGCCGTAAACGTCGTCGGCGACTTCATCAAGGGTTTCGATGCCCGGCACGATGCCGTGGGCGAACGATCCCAATGCGCTGACAATCTGGTCACCCGCGGCGCTGCCTTGGGAGTGACCGATATACGCCTTGATGGCGGCAATGGGCCACGACTCAATGTTGAACGCTTTCGCTACCTGATGCAGTACGTGCGATTCGGTTTCGCGGTTCTTCGGCGTACTGGTGCCGTGCGCGTGCACATAGCTGCGCGTGCGGATGGCTTCATCACCGAGGATGTCGCGGGCCAGACTGACACTGCGCGCCAGCGTCAGATAGTTGCCGATGCCCGGTGCGGAAATGGATTTCTTCCAGCCGTCGGCGTTGACGAATACGCCTGGCACCGAACCGTAGATTTCAGCGCCCAGCTCAAGGGCTAAGCTGTCGTCCATCAGCAGGATGAACTGTGCCGCTTCACCGATCGTGAAGCCGCAGTTGCGTGCGAACGGACGGCAGGCGCGCTGGTAGTCTTCGTTGGTCAGAAGCTCCAGTGCGTCCAGTGTTTTAAGGCTGTTGTCATCGGCCAGCGCGCTCATGACGCGAAAGCCTTCGACCACTTCCGGTGTGAGTGGCGTATCGCAGGTACCGACCATGACGACGCGACGGCGGCCCGCCATGATGTCATCGACGGCCAGACGCAGGTTGTAGAGGAACGTCGCGCAGGCACCTTGCATCGCACCGGTGACCCCGACACTGCCGAGCACATAGGCGTTAAGGAAGTCAGCTGGCATTTGGCCGTAGCCGAGCGGCATCTGCTTGGAGGTGGCACGGTTGCCCGTGACATAGCTCTGCAGCAGCCCACCCCAGCCCTGCTGATCCAGCTGGCCGGTGGAGTTGCTGGCGTAGACGCCGATCTCATCCGGGGCAAGACGATCGACCACGGATTCCCAGTCCAGACCGCTCTGGCCTAGACAGTCAGAAGCGCCAAAGATAGTCATCGACAGCGCACGCGGATGGTGAACGCTGCGATAGAAGGTGCTGGGGTCGAAGCCGCGCGGCAGCTGTGCACTGCTGTGCACCAGCGTCTGGCGCACGTCCGGCAGCAGCACTTCCATGGGGCCCGCTGGCACGGTGACTTCGACACGGCGGTCTTCCAGCTCGGTCACCTGCCAGTGGGCGGGAATCTGCTCCGGCAGCTCGCGCCGCTTGAGGGTGAACGTCACCGGGGCGGAAAGCTCCAGATGGGCACGGCTGTTGGCAGTGATGCCTTCTGCGCCCGGAGCCGGGGGTTCGATGCAACGGATCAACGTGTGGTTCATGATATCGTCACGATAGCGTGTCACGATATCTTGAGCGCTGCATGGCGTACCTTCGTGGTCATACCACTGGCCTTGCTCATCGCGGTGAGCCAATGCCATAAGAGATGCCAGCCCCAGCAGGGTGTCGTCCTGCTGTTCGGTTGACAGTGCATTGAACACCGTGCGACGGAAGGCCTGGTGCCCAGAAGTCCGGCCGGCAGCGTTGACGCCACCCAGGCCGACGATCACCGGTAACTGTGACAAGCCGCAATCCTCGCTCTTACTGTCGCGGCGCTTTAGTGAGCCCGCAATTTTGAATATCGACGCTACGCAGAGGACGAGCGTTGACCCGTCCTCTGCGCAGAGGTAGTGGCGGCATGATAACATCGCCTTCACAAGGCCGTCATGTCACCCGATGTAACCGTAGCGGGGTGATGGTCCCAAAAGCCCGCTCGGGCCAATGCATTCTGGACGAACTTTTTTCCCCATGTACGCCAACTCTCGCGCCATTACGACTCGGCAGCTTGCGCCGCACGAATCCCTTGAATCACGCCTAAAACGTATGATGGCAGCACCTTGGCAGCGCCCTTATGCGCAGCACAGTATAGCGGCCTTTGCTGGTGCAGAACGCCTGCTCCAAGCATATCAGCCAGATTTCCCCAGTGGCCTCATTCTCGATTCCTGCTGTGGCGTAGGGTTGTCGACGCGTCAGCTGGCGCAGGCGTTCCCTTCTCATCTGGTGATTGGTGTCGATCGCAGTGCCGATCGCCTATCGCGTGATCATGGCCCCTTGCCAGGCAATGCGCTATTGGTGCGCGCTGACCTCTGCGATTTCTGGCGGTTGGCGCTGGAGGCGGGTTGGCAGCCGGAGCGCCACTATTTGCTCTACCCCAATCCATATCCTAAGGCCGGGCATCTGAAGCGGCGCTGGCAAGGGCACCCGGTATTTCCGACCCTGATGGCGTTGGGGGGACGGCTTGAGCTGCGTTCAAACTGGGATATCTACGTACAGGAATTCGCTCAGGCCATCGCTATCGTGACCGGGCAACCGGCACCGGAGGTCGAGCCGCATGACCCACAAAACCAGTTCCTGACGCCATTTGAGAAGAAATACCATGCCAGCGGGCAGACACTGTGGCGCTGTACGGCAGAGCTGCCCTATCGCGGTGCATGATGCACCCGCATCAAAAGGCCGCAGGCCATTTTCGAGCGTTATCGCAGATCTGAACTAGAGTGGCGGCCACGTCGTGATCTCTTTTCTTATGGCCGCATTACCGTTGACCGTGACGGATTACAAGGAATGTAGAATGAATCGTTTTCTCGATAGAGGGCGAGTGGGCTGGTTTGGCGTGCTGGTGGGGCTGACAATGGCGGCCACGGCACAGGCTGACTCGTTCGATTCAGTGGCGTCAATGGCTGCTCAGAAAGGATGGAACGTTAGCGCCGAAGCGTGGCTGCTGGACGATTCGGCCCCGTTGGCCCAGCTTCAGCCCAGTGCGATGATGATTCCTGCGTCGGTATCTAAACTGTACGTTGCTACGACCATGCTGGATCATTTCGGGCCGCGCTACCGGTTCTCGACCCAGCTGCTGGCGACGGGACCGGTCAAAGATGGCGTACTGCAGGGCAATCTAATTCTGGATGGCAGCGGCGATCCCGCGCTGAGCACGCGCGATGGCTGGGCGTTGGTACAGTCATTGCAAGCATCAGGGGTACATCGGGTTGCCGGACAGGTGCTGGTGAGCGAGTGGCGCTATGGCGATGAACCTTGCCTGACCGTCGATCGCTGCCGTGCACGCGACAGCTCGAAGAATGCTTACGACGCGCGTTTGTCGGCGGCAGGGCTGGATTATGGAACATGGTGTGTGCAGATCACGCCAGCGCAGGTGGGTGAGCCAGCGCGCGTCAGCGCCTGCGATGGCATGCCGTTGCCGCCCTACGAAGGGCAGATCGTCACCGTGAGCGGGGCAGACAAGAGCCGCTTTTCGGTGCAGCGTGTAACGCGTGCCGGTAAAGATATCCTGCAATTGTCGGGGCAGTTGGCACAGGGCACCAGTGCGCAGCGTATCTACCGCGCCAGTAGCAGCCCCGCCGGGCAGAGCCTCGTGACACTGCAGCAGTTGCTGGGGCAGTCCGGCATTAGGGTCGCGCAGGGGGGCCGCGTCACGCAGGCCATGCCGCCGCTTTCTGCGCAGCCGATCGCGCACGTCGAGAGCATGCCGTTGCAGGCCGAACTGATGGATATGCTGGCCTATTCCAACAATTTCATGGCAGATTCAATGACGATGGCGTTATCGCCGAGCTTTCCTGCCTCACTGGAAAAAGGCTGCAATGTCATTCAGCAATTGGTCGCTACGGTGCCGGATCACGGACCTCTCGTGCTGCGCAGTGGTAGTGGTCTGACGCCGGAGAACCGCACCAGTGCTCATGGGTTAGTCGCCTTGCTGCGTGCGTTCTATCAGAAACCTGCGCTGTTCCCCGCATTGGTCGGTAGCATGAACACACCTAAAACGGGAACGACCTATTTCATTCAGCAAGCAAGCGAACCCTTTGCGTCGCATGCGGTCATCAAGACAGGGACTTTGGATTCTCCCGTACCCGTTCGCGCGATCAGCGGCTATTTCCGCACGGCACAGGGACGCTGGGGGGCTTTTGCCGTTTTGCTGAACGGACGCTCTGCACAGACGGAATTGAATTGGTCGCTGGCGCTGCCCGCGATCACCGCAGACGTGAACAAAATGATTCAAGCACACTGACGTACCGAAACACGGCGCGTCTGAGCAGAGTGGCCTCATCCTTGCAGAGGCCATGACAAGTACTTCGATGCCTGCCATGCTGGTGGGGATCACCACTTCTGGAGATGACGAACATGATGGGATTGAGTAGTCCGGGCCATTGGCTGATTCTGCTGCTGGTCATCCTGCTGGTCTTCGGTACTGGCAAACTGCGCAATCTGGGCAGTGACCTTGGTAATGCTGTTAAAGGCTTCAAGAAAGCCGTCAACGACGACGATGACAAGCCTGCCACGACCGAAAGCAAACGCATCGACACTCCTCACGATGCTGATGATGTGAACCGCAGTAAGTAAATCGCTGCCGCTACAGCAGGCCGCCATGCGAATCGCCAGCACGCCTTTCCTTAGAACTTCGGTTTCTGGGATCAGGGCATGCTGGCGTTGTCGTCTTTGGGAGATGCTCCCGCTTCACGAGGGGCGGGGCCGAATTGGTTGGTGCCTTTTGTGCCGGGAAAGCAGAGAAACCCGATGAGCAGGATGAACAGCAGTGGCCAGACGACGAAGATGACGAGAAGGGGGAGCACGCAGAATGGTTCATCGATCATTTCGGGATCTTCGTCGTAGGGCACCGGAAACATGAAATTTTCTAGATAGCACGACCCGATAAATAACAATATGGGGACTACGATCCATAGCAGCAGCCACCACGCGCGCAGATTGATATCGTGAGCGCGCCGTACGGTGATGCTGAGCGATGGCATTAGCAGAAAGCACACATAGGCACTGTAGGCGTGGCGCCACGGCGATGCTGATGATCCCCAGTCGTCCAATGCGTATAGCGTTGCTAGGGTGACGATGACGAATGACCAAAACTCTCGGTACCCTGCACGGCCAGTGAACACAGCATATTTGGCTAAAGCCTGTGCGTACCAGCGAAGGAGATTGATCGGGAGTGCCACAATGCCGGCATGTGTGGGACGGCAGATAGGGCAGTGCCGAAGCAGTAGTTGAAAGCGTGATGAGCAGTGTGGACAGTGGGTCATGGTCAGATGGGAATAGAAGGTAGATGAGGGACCATTAAGGAAGAAATGCAAAGCAGGGCGGCCCGTTTCCGAGGCCGCCCTGCATGCTATGACCGGTCGCGACAGACGATTATTTCAGCGGCTGTTTGGGGTCATTGCCGAAGCGGTTGGCGCCACGCGTACCTTCCATGCAAGCGAACACGAGGTTGACGATCGGCAGAAGGATCCACCAGCCGCTGCGATCGCTATCGTGCATGCGGCGGACGGCTGCTGCAATGCTGGGGATCAGCACGGCCAAGCTGTACAGGTTGCTGAGGATGGTGTGGCCGTTGATCAGCGCGTCGACGATGCCGACACCGAAGCTGGCGATGGCATTGGCCAGAACGAACATCCAGTATTCCTTGCGACGTGCACGACCGCTGAATACGGCGTATTTGGAGAATACGGTCTTATACCAGAAGAACGGGTTGTTGCTGGACGTGTCTTCTGCGCGGGCGCTGGGAGCGCCGCAGGACGGACATGCAGCAGCAGAGACGTGCATTTGAGTGCCGCACTGGGAACAGTGGATCATGTTTGTATTGACGGTCATGTTGAAGCCCCTAGGGTGATGTCTTCAAGCGCTGTCTAGGCTTGAGCATTTAAGTGCCGGATGGCGTAGAACACGTGTGTTGAGTACGATGGTTATAAGAGATTTGCTATTAATACTATCGGGCCGAGATGAAACGAAATCAGCACTAATGTTGCAATGTTGAGTTCTCGGCCTTGTTCCTTGGTACAAATGTTATATATGGCCGGTACGGCACTCAGAAGGAACAGAAGAATATATAGCGAAAGTGACACTACGAACTGCGTCGTGGTGCCTGTGAAGAGCGTGATGAAACTGGCAATGCAGGCCGGTATCAAGCAGATGCTCAGCAGGAGGCAGACCAAGCTCATGCTGAACCCTTTTTCTCTTGGTAGCGCGATATTGCGTAGCGCGCCACAGCGCGGGCAGGCTGTGGCTGTCTCATGGATCTGGTGGCCACAGCTTTCGCAGTAGATCATGCTGGTCTTCCCCTGCTTGAATAGTGCGGTAATTAGTTCAAGTGCCATATTTAACGCAGACAGTGTGCGTACAATAGGTGTAAGTGTCTTATTGGTTTTAGTGCGGTCTGTTTGAAATAGGTATCGACAGCAAGCACAGGATCGTTAGTCTGCGTTATTTTTCACGCCAAGGCCTTATTACGATCGCGTACTAGTGTCGCATAGTGATGCGAGGAAGGCAAAGCAGAAATTCAATACCTATATATTCATACATAATAATGCAGGGCAAATTCACTTGCGTCCTTATTTGCTGTCCTTTTTGAACTCGCCGGCGTATTGGATCGCTCTTATCTACTCACAAAAGATAACGGCGGGAAATAAGCGATAAACATCGTTTTTTCTATATTGAAACACGGTGGCTCTTATTATCATGAGCTCGAGTGTATCTTTTTCGTTTGGTCATTCGTTATGGCGACAGCCCTAACAAGGGGAGGCAAAAATAGGGCGGCTCTTGTCGTTTTTGATGTTGAAGACGTGGCGCGTTAAAGGAAGGTAATGCAGCAAAGGCGACATACCGAGTCGTGGTAATGCCGTCGGACAGGCAACAGTGGGCGCAGAGCAGGGTAGGCCTGATCACTATAATCTATCGTACTATGGCGGCACGCTTGGGTGGAGCGGTGTGCTTTTGCAGGGTTACTTCTATAGTGAGATAGGGCCTGCCCCAGAATGGAGCTCGGTGAGTCGTTCCGTACCATCGGTATGTGAGTAGGCCGTTCTTTGGGGATCGCCGAGGACGTCATTATGGGCATGAATTTGCAGGCTCGTGTCGATGCCGTCGAGCGTCTACCCTTCGCTTTCCAATAGAGGCACTGCAATCATGATTGATCCGAAACAACTGCTGTCCTTCGAGACGATGGTTACGCCCAAGCTCATTACGATCCTGTACTGGGTCATGCTGGTGATTATTGTGATCGCGGGCATCAGGAGTATCGTGTTCGTCGGCATCATTCCGGGCATCATCTCTATGGTCGTCATGGCCGTGGTGGTGCGTATCCTCTTTGAACTGACCATGTTGGCGTTCAAGAACAACGAATACCTGAAAAAGATTGCTGAAAGGCAGTAGATCATGACGCAGCGCACGCGGGTTGCCGGTGCGCTGCGGTATTTCTGTCGAGAGGTGGGGGCTTGGGCGAACTTATTCTTCGGCAGCAGCTGATTTTGAGATGTTCTGCACCATAAAAGCGTGCTCTTGAGGCCCCTTACACGCAGCATGCTACCCACTACCCACTACCCACTACCCACTACCCACTACCCACTACCCACTACCCACTACCCACTACCCACTACCCACTACCCACTACCCACTACCCACTACCCACTACCCACTACCCACTACCCACTACCCACTACCCACTACCCACTACCCACTACCCACTACCCACTACCAGCCGTAGCTGAAACCTGCGCCTACCACTGGAGCGGTGCTATTCGAGGTGGCGACGCCGAGGCTGAACACGTTGTTGCTGGAAGGCTGGTAGTGCATGCCAATCGCCACGGCCGTGCTGTTTTTGAAGTTGCCCATGCCGACACCTACATCAAACGTTTTCCCGGCAAGTGCCGGAACGGCGCTTAATGCGGTAATGCTGGCGATGCCTGCGCGCTCTTCGTTGCGGACATCACTGATCTCGCTGCGCAGCTCGGCCACCTTCTGATCGGTATATTGTCTGGATTGATCAATCGCACGATGGGTGCGTTCGATGGAGGCATGGTCAACGCGGTTAATGCTATCGTTCAGCCCGTCGATGCGCTGGTGTTCTGTGGCCTTGCTTTGATAGGTGTCGCCATTGAGGGTGATGGCCTTGTCGACGGTATTGCCGATACGCAGGATGTCCTGTCGGTTGGTTTCGACTTGGCGGCGAGTGGTAGCCTGCGTCTGCGCTAAGCTATTGGTTTGATTCTCGGTAGCCGAGGTTCGTGCTTCCAGCGTAGTGGCGCGAGTTTCATAGCCATCCGCGCGGCCTTCAAGCTGCCCAGCGCGTGCTTCGGTCTGGGCGGCCTGCGCTTGCACGGCTGAGGCCTGATCTTCGAGACTTGCCGTGCGAGTCTCTACGGCGGTTGTTCGGCTCTCAAGCTGCCCAGCGCGTGCTTCGGTCTGGGCGGCCTGCGCTTGTATGGCTGAGGCCTGATCTTCGAGGCTTGTCGTGCGAGTCTCTACGGCGGTTGTTCGGCTCTCAAGCTGCCCAGCGCGTGCTTCGGTCTGGGCGGCCTGCGCTTGCACGGCTGAGGCCTGATCTTCGAGGCTTGTCGTGCGAGTCTCTACGGCGGTTGTGCGGCCTTCAATCTGGGTGACGCTCCCTGTAAGCGCGCTCACTTGCTGGTTCATGTTGCTGATGCTGCCATTGATGTTGCTTAGAGCATCGTTGCTGGCCTTAGTATCCAGTTCGGTCTTTAGATTATCTATTCTGATATTGGCCTCAACGAGGCCTTGAACATTATTCTTTATCTGACTGTCATGGCTGCTTAATGTGGCGCCTTGAGCGTCCTGAGTGGCGCTTAATTTAAGTACGGTATTATTGGTAGTGTCGGTTTTATTATCGAGGCCATTGATACGGTCATGCGCTCGGTTGGTAGAACCATCTATCCATACTATTTTGTCACTCTCGGCCTTCTGTTCTTCCTTGAGGCTGTTTATTCCCTGCTCGATCGTGCTTATGCGGGTTTCATGCTGGTCAAGCCGTGTGCTGATATCGGTATCTTCGGCCACGGCTAGGAGGGGAAGGTCTGTCACAATAAATATAATTAAAATGGCAAAGTGTTTTTTCATCGCCTGAATGACCTGTACGCTCCAGTACTATTCTTAGTATGCCGCTCTCTTTTATGGGAATAGTACTACTGTCTTGTAGGCCACCACTCTGATTATTATCCTGTGTTTACACCCGCTATTTTTCATTTATGCAGGACATTTAGAACAAATAATACTTAGTCTTTTAGTGGGTTATAGTTGTGATTGAGGTAAAGAGTTACTTTTTTATAAGGGGTAGAGAAGACGTGATTTTTTCTCGCTGGAAGTGGTATTCGGTCTTTTGGAGTGCGCTGTCGATGGGGGGAGGGGAAAGCGTGCGCGTACGGTGCTCGGCGGTGATTCAGCGAGGCGGGGCCTTCACTGGTTCCGCCTCTCTGGTTCTATCGTTGGGTATCTCGTAGCGGGAAGGTTATCTGGGTGAGACGGCCTTGAACAGGCGTTCGGCATCCTTACCCTGAACAGTAAAGTCAGAGTCCTGTTCGCCGCCGACGCTTGGGTCGGTATACCAGCACCAGATCGCCATGCCGTCGATGCCGTGTGCCGCGAGGGTGTGCTGCCACTGACGCAGTACGTCAAATTGCAGGTGTTCCGCGACGTGGCCGCTGCACTGTTCGGGGCTTTCCCACGGTTTAGCCAGGCTGGTGGTGCAAGAGCGCAGGCCGATCTCGGCGGCCCACACCGGACGCTGCTGGCGCTGTCCCAGCGCCGCCAGTCGTTGTGCGGCATTGTCCATCGTGGTCTGGCGCTGCTGGCGGTCTTCCGGCAGAGAGGGGTAGAGGCTGGTGCCGATGATGTCGAAGGAAGACCACCACGGGAACGCTTCCGCTTGGGCCAAACTGTCGGTCACATACACCAGCTTGCCACTGTAGTGCTGGCGGGCGAGAGTCGCCAGAGCGGGCCAGTGAGCGCTGTGCTCAAGCTGGCGCAGCTCGGTGCCCAGCACCACAGCCGAAGCGTGTTCCTGTTCTGCAATGTCCAACAGCGGTATCAGTGCGGCCTGATAAGCGGTAAACCACTGGTCAATATCAGTGGGTTTGGCATCGCCCGCCCAGTGGTTGGGTATCCAGACATGCACCTTGAGAATAGGCGACAGGCCTGCCTGCCTCATCTGACGCAGACCAGCGCGCACTCGCTCGGGATCGCTGTCGCTGCCTAGCGCGGGGGCGTTGCTTGAGACATCGGGCTGCCATGCGAACGCTACCAGCAGGGCCTGCTCGGCGCCAGCATCCGCCAGCTGCTGTAATGACTGCATGGCGGCATCGCTGCCCCAAGGCACGGCCGGAGAGGTCTTGACGTTAGCCCCTGTCCACATGGCCGCTGCGCTGGCACACCAGCACAGCGTCAGTGCAGCGGCAGTGGCGCGGACGGCTCGCTGGACGCGTCTCTTTCCCATATGCGGTAGCTTCCCTGTTCGTGAACGAAGTGGTAGCCCGGATACCCCGTCGACCACAGCGATGGATAGCGGCGGGTCAGGCGGTCTGGGCGGCCGCGCGTTACGTACGGGTCAATGACCACGATGCGTTCGGCCGTCAGTCGCGGCGAGATCAATGTCTGGAATGCGTCATCGGCCGGCGTGATGAGTTGGGCGGCGTCCTGACAGTTGGCGATCATCGGGTAGGCATGTACATCGTCGACAACCGTCGGTTTCGGGTGCTCGGTCAGCCAATGGCACAGCTGCGTCTCATCGCGGAACATCTCGGTCGGACGCCCCATCATCGTATCGCGCCATTCTTCTACGACCACAGAGGTGGACTGACGTTCGATGATCAGCCAGCCGCCGGGCAGTCCTACCATCAGCAGAATCACGGCAAGCCAGCGTGGGCGCACGCTGCGCAGTGCCACTAGCAGTGGTGCCAGCAGCAGTGCGATGAACTCAATCGGCAGGGTTTGACCGTGTAGCCAGTTGTCGATCAGTGCGGTGCCCACGACGACGATTAGCAGTACGGCAAGCGCGCGCTGGATAATGGACGAGCGGATGGTGGGCATCATCAGGAGTGTGGGGAACGCGATTAGGCCGCCAACGATGACGTAAAGCGGGTTATACCACCACCATGATGAGAGGGCGCTTGGCGTCAGATCGGTTACCGACTGGCGGATATCCTGCAGCAGCGAGGTCGATATCCTGAACGGAGCCAGCAGGTCGCCCGTATACAGCCAGTTGACGTAGCACCAGCACAGCACCAGAAAGACGACCGGTACATAGCAGATCAGGTGGAACGCGACCGGTGAGCGTTTGATGATCTCACGCGGGGCCACCAGCAATAGTGCAGGTACCAGAATCAGCAAAAACAGCCCCGCATGCGCGTTGGTCAGGAACATCACAAACAGCACAGCGCCGATGCGTAGCAGTGTATGCACGTCCGGTTCGTCTTCCAAGCGTTGCATGGAGCGACACAGGGCGTACAGCATTAACAGCTCCAGTGCCAGATAGCCCGATGTAGCGATCCATAGAAAGATCGGTTGGATCAGCACCAGCCCAACCATCAGCAGCGCCACCCAGCGTCCCTGTCCGCGGGCGATGTCCTGCCAAGCCGCGCTGAGCAGCACGACGCAGCACAGGATTTGCAGCAGATACGGTGCGAAGACGGGGGCGACGCCCGGTATCCACGACAGCAGCAACCCCAGTGCTGTCGGCACGGGGGGGTAGATCAGTACCAGATAGGCGCCGAGGTTGTGCGTCGATGTGGCGACGCGCTGCCAGTTGTACTGCGTCAGCGCTGGGCCGCTGATATAGCCGTGCCCCATCAGCCAATAGGTCAGCCAGATTAGCAGTCCGGTCAACAGTAAGGCGGCGGCGAACTCAGGGCGTACGAGGCGTCTGGTTATCCAGCGCGGCTTCGCGTTCGATTTCTGTCTGTTTGCTAATGCCATGAGTGGTCTTTTCCCAGTAGAACGGTTTGCTGATCAACTGCCACAGCCCCTTGAATGCCGCGATGGTCTGCAACAGCCAATAGGCGGGTACGGTGAGTGCATATGGGGCCAAGCGGTAATAGCGACGCTTGAAGGATGCCAGCAACGTGAGATAGATGAAGAAGCCGTTACCAATCAATAGGGTGAACAGGTTCGTATACATCACGAACGGCGGAAACAGGTCGTCGAACATAGTGGTACGCGTGCACAGCCATACCACGTAGGGGATTAGGGTGAACGGCACTAGCAGCGGTGTCAGCACCGTACCGCCGACAAAGAACTGGAAGCCCCAGAACCCCGGGCCGCCCGTCATCCGATAGAACTTGATGGGGTTGCGCATGTGCACCAAGTAGGTCTGCATGTACCCCTTGAGCCAGCGCGAACGTTGGCGTATCCAGTTGGTGACGCTGACGTTGGCCTCTTCGAACGTGGTTGAGTTCACGACCCCAACGCGCCAGTCCAGCTGGGTCAGGCGCACCCCCAGATCGGCATCTTCCGTTACGTTGTATGGGTCCCAGGCCTGCACTTCGCGCAGCACGTCAATCAAGAAGTGGTTGGATGTGCCACCGAGAGGAATCGGAATGCGCAGGTGCTCAAGTGCAGGCAGGTAGAAGTCGAACCACAGCGTGTATTCGAGCGTGAACATCCGCGTCAGCCAGTTCTCATCCGCGTTGTAATAGTTCAGGCGCGCCTGAATGCAGGCCACATTGTTGGGCGACTTGCGGAAGGCCGCGATCACGCGTTTGAGCTGATCTGGCTCCGGTTTGTCCTCGGCATCGTAAATGGTCAGCAGTTCACCGCGGGCGAACTGCAGCGCATAGTTGCAGGCCTTGGGCTTGGTGCGCGGCATGGAGGGCGGTACACGGATGATCTCGAAGGTCGATTCCAGCCCCATCTGCTTGGCCGCGTCGATCGTATCGGTATCGTCGGCTTCCAGCACCAGCTTGATGTCGAGCCGCGACTGCGGGTAATCGAGGTTACGCAAAGCGTTGACCAAGATCGGCAGTACTTCTGGTTCCTTATACATCGGCACCAGAATGGTATAGATCGGCAGCTCCTTATCGCTCAGCGCTGCTACGTCCTCATCGGTGACCTTAACGTCGATGCGATGGCGCGACCCTTGCCATGCCAGCAGGAACTTCAGCCCGAAGCTGATCAGGAAGATCAGGCTCATCAAAATGCCGAGAATCATCAGCGTCTTCGACGGCGCAATCACCATGCCGATGATGATGACCAGCACCATTAAACACAGCGCAACGATCTGGCCTTTGGTAATGACCGTACGTGCTGACTGCTCGGGCTTCAGGTTGGCTAGGGCACCTAGCGCATGATCGGTGAGCTGTTCGTCACCGATCTCCTGTAGCGTCCAGATGATGTCGAATTTGCCAGTGCCGACGAACAGCACGTTGTCGCCGTAGTGGTCATGTACCCAGTCCAGCGCGTCTTGGTCGGGATCGGCGACGGCCAGTACGAGCGCATCGCCCTGTCTGCGCCACGGCAGCACCAGATGGCGCAGGTAGTCCTGAATGTGTTGCGCTTCAAACAGCGTTTCGTCAGGGTGATGCTCCATCAGATTGACGAAGTTCAACTCATAGTGGTGGGCCAGTTCCGTATAGAACTGCAAGGCGCTCATCAGCCGAGACGCCAAGATGACGTCGCCGAGGCGTGAATGCCACTTCTGCTGGCGTGCCAGTACATCCTGCAGCTGTTCTTGTGTCAGCAGGTTGGCATCAATCAGATAATCGCCCAGTCGGCGACGCGGGCGCGTCAGATCCAGCGGGCGACCCGTCAGTGCGTCGGCAGGGGCCGCTTGGGGCGGCGGCGTATGTTCGGTCGTCATATCAGTGCTCTTAGAAATGCCACCAGAAACCGACGAACGGTGCGCCACCTGCGCCGGTATTGCGGCCAGCGGCGTAGTATTCGTAGCCCAGCTGGAGGCGCGTCGAGTCGCTTATCTGACGCACGAAGGACAGGCGCAGCTTGGTCTGGTTGTAGTTGTAGGGATCGAGGCTGGGGTTGTCGCCATTGTCGTGACCGTTACGCAGCCCGGTGATCTGGTTGATTTCACCAATCATCAGCCATTTCGGCGTCAGGTACAGTCCCGACGCGATGTCGACGCGCCATTCATCGGCAGGCCCGCCCGTGCGCAGACGCAGCGCGGTACCAAGGTCGATATAGCCCGGGCGATCAAACAGGCTGATCGGGCGGCCGATGCTGTAACGGAACTCGTTGCCGATCCCGCCCATGCCGACATCGGGCTGGCTGCCATCCTTGTGGCGGCTATAAAAAGGCAGCACCAGCAGCCACTGTGCCGCGCCTACCCATGGCGCATCCAGTCCGGCAAAGGTCGGGGGCAGGTTGTAGCGGATCCCCATTTCCTGATCGCCGAACGCGGTCGTACTGCGGTGGCCGTAATCGGCGTCGTTACTGTAGCTGGCTTGCTTCAGGTAGAAGTTGCCGATCAGCGTGACGTCCGGCGTCAGGCCGTATTCCACGTAGGGATTGAGCTGCTTAAGGCTGCTCTTGCCGTTGTCACCGTAGGCCTCGCGTGACGAGTGGCGGTTGTAGGTGGTATGGCTGCTCCACTGCAGGTACTGAACGATCACCTCGCCCTTGCCTTGCGGCTGCACCCATGCCGCGGCCTGTGCCTCGAATGACGAGGAAAGCCCTGCCGCCAGCAGGGCCATGCTCCACAGCGCCGATGGTGCGGAAGCGGCCTTGCGCAGCCGGTTCCGCGTTGATTGCATAAAAGCGCGCATTAGCGTGACGTCCGTCCGTAGTGGTCTTCGAAGCGCACGATGTCGTCTTCGCCGATATAGGCGCCAGAGCTGACTTCGATCAGTTCGAGCGGAATCTTGCCCGGGTTTTCCAGACGATGGGTCTGGCCCAGCGGGATATAGATGGATTCGTTCTCGCTCAACAGATGGCTTTCGTTTTCAAGCACCACGCGTGCCGTTCCTGTGACGACGATCCAGTGCTCGGCACGGTGATGGTGCATCTGCAGCGACAGCTGTGCCCCCGGTTTCACGGTGATGCGCTTGACCAGATAGCGTTTGCCTTCGTCGATGGAGGCGTACTTGCCCCACGGACGGAACACTTCTAGCTGCGTCTCCTGCTCGCGACGGCCAGTGCGTTCCAGCTCGGCGACGACCTTGCGCACATCCTGAGCGTGATGGCGATCAGCGATCAGTACGGCATCCTTGGTCTGCACGACGATCAGATCCTTCACGCCCAGCGTGGCGACCAGCGCGGATTCTGAACGAATGTAGCTGTCATGCGTATCGAAGCTGATGACATCGCCGTGGGTGGCGTTGCCATTGGCATCGTGAGGTTTGATGTCCCACAGCGAATCCCATGAACCAACATCGCTCCAGCCCGCGTCCATTGCCACCACCGCCGCATCGCTGGTCTGTTCCATCACTGCATAGTCGATGGATTCAGCGGGGCACTGTTTGAAGGCGTCGCTGTCGACTCGCTCGAAATCCTCACCTTGGGTCAGGCTCTGCATGGCCGTTTCACAAGCTTCGTAGATGTCGGGGCGGTGCGTTTGTAGGGCTTCCAAATAGCGGCGGGCGCGGAATAGGAACATTCCGCTATTCCAGTAGTAGTCGCCGCTGCTGACGTAGGCTTCGGCATCTGTGCTGTCGGGTTTTTCGACGAAGCGATCGACGTCGAACGCGTCCGGTTCGCTCAGCGGCTTGCCGCGACGAATGTAGCCATAGCCGGTTTCCGGGCGTTCAGGCACGGTACCGAACGTCACTAGGCGTCCCGCTTCGGCCAACGGAATGGCGTGTTGGACGCTGCGCTGGAAAGCGGCGGTATCACGGATTACATGGTCGGCGGCCAGCACCAGCAGCAGAGGGTCACCCTCCGGTTCGCGGCGCAGGGCGTCGAAGGCGGCCAGCGCGATTGACGGTGCCGTATTGCGCCGAGCAGGTTCAAGCAGAATGTCATAGGCTTGCGAGGGCAACTGCAGCAGCTGGTCGGCGACGATGAAACGGTATTGTTCGTTGCAGACGATGATAGGCGCCTTGTGCTGCAGCCCGTCAAGGCGGCGCACGGCATCTTGCAACATGGTGTACTGCCCATCAAGGCACAGGAACTGCTTCGGGTGCTGCGCACGCGACAGTGGCCACAGGAGGCTGCCTGTGCCCCCGGCTAGAATGATGGGGTAGAGAGAAGTGGTCGTCATGGCAAATCTCCTGTTGTACTGGACAGACTGTCGGCGACTGCGCCGTGGGTCAGTGTTACCGAGCAGTGGCCCATCGCAGCCGCGATGGCAGCTGTGGACAGTACATTGATACGCATCCGTGCCGGCTCACGCGTATGAACGATGCGGCGGAAACGTTCGATAAAGAGGCGTGGTGCCAACGTTCATATGTGAGCCTTTACTTACCGCGTTGGGTGGCCGATGCATGCATCGCGCCACAGAGGCGGTAATATGCAAATAAATTGGGGTGTTTGTTGTCTTGCGTGATGGGTACTGTCTACAAGATAGTTTAAACCGTAATCAATTAACAAATAAAAACCCTATAGTTAACATTTCGTTAACAGCCCTGACACACGGTATGTCGGTTGTTTTTCAACGCTATGAGGGCATCACGTGCAGAAGAGGGTGCTGGCGATTGTCACAGCGTCAAGAACGCAGTGTGGCATCGCTGAAGCCCTTTCCATCATCAGGGCTGGATGGCATGATCAGAAGAGGTCACGCATGGCTGAACGCCGTGCGTGTACAAGCTGAACCTTACGCATACGCACATAAGGAACGATCGAATGACACTCAAGGTGTTCGTTGATGGGCAGGCAGGCACGACAGGCCTGCGGCTGCATGACTATCTCTCGGCGCGTGACGACGTCACTCTGCTGCAGATTGATGAAGCGCAGCGCAAGAATGCCGATGAACGACGACGCCTATTGAACGAAGCCGACGTTGCCTTCCTGTGCCTGCCAGATGCTGCGTCGCGTGAGGCGGCCGCGCTGACAGAAATGGACACTTGCCTGATCGATGCCAGCACGGCGTTCCGTACTCACGATGACTGGGTTTATGGTTTGCCTGAACTGGCCGATAGCCAGCGTGATCGTCTGAAGACCACTCAGCGCATCGCCGTACCGGGCTGCCATGCGTCCGCCTTTATTCTGCTGACGCGCCCACTGCGCGATGCTGGGCTGATTCCCGACAGCTACCCTCTGTCAGCAACGTCGCTGACAGGTTACAGCGGTGGTGGCAAGCAGATGATCGCCGACTATGAAGCCTCTCCGCGCGATCCGCGACTCGACAGTCCGCGTCCGTATGCGTTGGGGCTGGCACACAAGCATTTGCCCGAAATGCGTTACCACGGCCGCTTGGCGCATGCGCCCATCTTCCAGCCTATCGTCGGGCCGTTTTTGAAAGGGCTGACGGTCTCAATTCCTCTGGCGCTTGAAACGTTGGGCGTGACACGCCAGCAGCTGCACGATGCGCTGAGTGCTCGCTATGCAAACGAAGCGTTTGTTCGGGTGATGCCGCTGAACGACGACAGCGTGCTCGATAACGGTAGCTTCGACGTGCAGGCTTGCAATGGCACCAATCGCGTCGATCTGTTCGTACTGGGCAACGACGAGCGAGCCGTGCTGATGGCGCGCCTCGACAACCTTGGCAAGGGGGCGGCCGGTGCCGCGATCCAATGCATGAACGTGCGCTTCGGACTGCCAGAAGATAAAGGGCTGGCGGTTTATGCCTGATGGCCGATATGCTGTCTGTAGCGTAAGCGAGCATTCATTATCCTGCGGCTGACCACTGGAATGCGGGCGTCGTAAACGCTCCATTGGTCGCTGCGTTTCTTCTGTCTTTTCTCTCTGCCGTGACCTTGGTGTCGCGGCCTCGATTGTTTGGAAGCGTTGTCATGAAACCAGGGCATACTGGCCTGACCCGTCTGATGCATTCCTTTGGCTATTCTTGGCAGGGGTTCCGTGCCGCTTGGCGTCACGAAGCGGCCTTCCGACAGGAAGTCGTGCTGGCCGTGATCCTGTTCCCAGCGACGTTCTGGCTGGCGAACTCGCTGGCCACATGGCTGATGCTGATCGGCACAGCGCTGCTGGTCATGTTGGTGGAGCTGCTTAATTCCGCCATCGAGGCTGTTGTGGACCGCATCGGTGCCGAGCGACACCCATTGGCTGGACGCGCTAAGGATCTGGCTTCTGCCGCGGTATTGCTGGCATCGCTGATTGCCGGGGTGACGTGGGTGGGCATGCTGTTCGCCCGCCTAGGCTGGGTGCCGTGGGTGTGGGCGTAGCGATTTAGGCGACACTGGTGGGATTCTCTCTCTAAGCTCATGAACGCTCATCGCGTTAAGGTATGGTCACGCCGCCACTGTTGTGCACTCATGCCGAATAGATCGACAACGCGGCGAGTAGCTTGACGAAGAAGCGCAGTGTCCTGCTGCACGCAGAGATACTGCAATACCCTGATGCCCTCAAGCGCATGCGAAGACGTCAGTCAGCGTTGTGATGCTCACACTTTCCCGTATCCGACCTTTTCCATATCCACTATGGGAATATTCGTTTGCCCTCTATCCTTCTATTGCGCTGTTGCCTCTTTGCGGATGTTTGCTTTACCGCTGCCTCACATGTTAATCACTCTATTTGCGCCGATATCGGCAATAAAATCCTGATCGTGGCTAACGACTAACACGCTGCCGTTAAAGTCGTGCAGGGCATGTGCCAGCATCAGCCGAGCGTCGATATCGAGATGGTTATTTGGCTCATCCAGTAGTAGTAAGGTGGTGTCAGGTTGGTGGCTGATGGCCAACATGGCCACTTTCATCCGTTCGCCACCGCTTAAATGTGCCACCGTTTGATCTGCGTCTTCTCTTCTTAGTCCTATGCCCGCTAACAGCGTTCGCTGCTGTGTCTCTGTTAGGTGCGGGCAGAATGCCTTCATGTTTTCCAATGCGGATGTTGTCGGGTCCAACAGTGTGAAATGCTGATCCAGATAGCATAGGCCCGCATGGACATGAATGTTGCCGTGAAGAGGCTCTAAGCGCCCTGCGATGGTTTTCAATAAAGTGGATTTACCGGTTCCGTTTGCACCCGATAGATGGATTTTTTCGCCAAAATTCACCGAAAAGGTAATATCGCGCGCAGAGAGAACATAAGGGAGGCGCACGTCGGTAACGTCTAAAATACGCGAGACGCGTTTTTCTGTTTTTCCTAGTGACAGGCGTTGTTGCTTACATAGCTCATGTTGGGTGTTAAGTGTGCTGAGCTGGTTTTGCATCTGTTGCAACTGACGGCTTTGGTTGTTTTCTCTGGTGCCGCTGGCACGCTCTGCATTTTGCTTAATTGTATTCAGAATCACTTTCGCCTGACTGCCTGAACGTGCCACCTGTTTGCCTTGGCTGGCACGCTGCTGGGCTTTTTCGCGGTTCTTTTGCATCGTCTGACGCATAAGTCGGATCTGTGTATTCGTATGGTCAATGCGCCGTTCTACGCTATCTAGCTCACTGGCGCGCTGTTGCGCGTAGACCTCATAGTTACCGCCGTAATAGCGTATGCCGAGGGTACTGAGCTCTAAAATGTCGTCAACGTGGCGCAACATATCGCGATCATGGCTAATGATAAGTATCCCGCCGTCGAAGCGTTTTATCTGTTCGACGAGCCATGCCTTGCCGTGGTCGTCCAAATGGTTGCTAGGCTCATCAAGAATCAGATAGCCATAGTGCGATTGGAAAAGTTGATACAACGCGAGCCGTGTTAGCTGGCCGCCACTCAACGCGTTACAGGGCAAAAAAGGGTCTGCGGGCAGTCCTAATGTTTGGAGTTGCTGTTCAAGCGTCTCCTGCAGTTGCCAATGGTCGCCGACCAACTCGAAGTCGTGAGGATCGCAGCCTCCCGCCGTAATGCGGGAGAGGGCCTTTAAGGTGTCACGAACGCCGAGCACATCACAGATGGCCTCATCCGGTGCACGTTGGTGCGTCACGCTAATCTGGCGCAGCCACCCAACGCGGCACGATGTGCTGACTGAGCCAGAAGACGGTGCTACTTCCCCTGTTAGTAATGCCGCCAGCGTAGACTTGCCGACCCCGTTTCTGCCCACTAAACCGGTTATATGATTACCCAGCGTAAATGCCAGATTAGAAAACAAAGTATTACCGTTGTTGACGTGATACGTTAACGCGTGAACATTGATTATTGTCATAAATGCCCTCTGCTATCGTTATTTTTCGAATTATTTTCCTACTATAGGCTATTATTGCACCATCGATATAACATGATGCGATTATTAATAGGGGCCTTTGTGCTTACATTGGTCACAAAACTAAAAGCGAATCCGAAGAAATGTGTACTAAAAGAATGTGTTAAATCCCCTTTAAAAATTCATGTTGCCCAAAAAATTCACCGCATAACTACTTCCTGATGACCTCTGGCATATCGTATAGCCGTTTCTCCACAAGCACGTTACAGCCTTCCGCAGAGGAAGAACTCCTGTGCCTGACCGACAAGCTCTATTCGGCATCTTGTTCGTAATGATGACGGGGTTCTTGGCGACACCTGACCCCCTATTTAGGCTTTAGCTCCTGTCCCACTTGCTGGTGATGTTTGGGAGAGTGGCATGATGCAGGCGTTTGGCAGCAACGCCATCATAAGCTGTGACAACGCCTGCATTTGGCAGATCGCATCGATTGGGAGCACTCCTGCGTGGATGGCTCATCCATGAAGGCAAAAAAGGGATCTGCCGTAGGCCCCAATCGCGCCAATAGAGGGCATCCGGGGGGGCAATAGTCATCTGCTGACGGGTGGTCATGGAGGTGCTTTTTTCCGGGGCGAACATGCGCGATAACGTTCCGTTGACGGTGTGACTGGAAGCCTGTGTAGTTCGAAGCATCACGCCCCTCATAGCCCGCCGAGGCAAGGATAGTAGCACGACGCTAGGCAGGCACTGTTGAGTGGTGGAACGCATTTTTGCATGGCTCAATCACGCTAGGCCGCTGGCCGTTCGGTACGAACGCCGATTCGATATCTACTGCGCCGTCACATTGCTGCGATGTGCCATAATCTGCTTTAAAAAGCGGGTGCCAGGATTTTGAAACACTCTCTTAGAGAGACAGTTACTGCGTATTTGCACCTTGGAGTGATTGCCATGCGGTCATTATCTCAAATTATGATGGCTTAATTAGAGTTACCTTATCATTCGATGAAAATATAATACACCTGATCTTTGGTATGATGTTGTCTCATATTTTTAATTAGGTTATGTGATTTTAATATAATTAATAGGGCGTTAGATTTTTTAACTGTCGCCCATCGCCTTTTCCAGTACTTGCATGACGCGTGGGTGGGTGGACTGCGCGACGTTGAAGCGCAGATAGCCATCGGCCTGCTGCGACAGGCTAAACGCATTGCCCGGTGCCATTACCACGTCTTCTTCCAGCGCCAGTTGGGCAATGTGTTGTGCACTTAGCCCGTCAGGCAGCTTGGCCCACACGAACATGCCGGCACGGGGTTGCGTCCACAACGTTAGTCCTGCGGCCTCAAGGCGGGTGGTCGTCAGGTGCATGGCATCAGCCAGACGTGCTCGTACACCTTCCATATGACGCCGATAGGCCCCGCTCGACAGCAGTTTCAGCAGCAGTTCGGCGGAGAAGTGACCGGCTTCGAATGCTGTTGCCAGCTTCATGTCGACCAGTCCATCGATCCAGTCCGGCCGTGCGGCGATATAGCCACAGCGTACTGATGCGGACAGTGATTTCGAGAAACTGCCGGTATGGATGACGCGGCGCAGCCCGTCCAGTGCAGCCATGCGTGGCGAGGGCTGCTGTTCGAAATCCGCAAAGACATCATCCTCAACAATCGTCATGTCGTACTGCTCGGCGATCTGCAGAACGCGGTGTGCCGTCGCGGGGCTGATCGTGGCACCGGTTGGGTTGTGCAATGCCGCATTGGTCAGGTACAGGCGCGGTCGATGCTGTTCGACTTGCTGAGCGAAGGCGGTCAGGTCAGGGCCGGTCGGGGTGAACGGGACGCTGATGACCTGCACGCGGTGTGCACGCAGCATGGCATGGAAGTTGAAGAAGCACGGATCATCAACCAGTACGGTATCGCCTCGATCAAGCAGGAAGCGGCAGATCAGATCAAGTGCCTGTGTGCCAGACTCGGTCAGTACCAAACAGGCTGGATCGGTCAGAATGCCTCGTTCACTCATGCGCAGCGCCAGCAGTTGGCGCAGTTCAGGCGATCCTTGCGGTGTTCCGTAGGCCGTCAGTGGGGCAACGGGTTGACGCGATAGAGCGCGCAGTGCCTTGCGAATATCGTTTTCCGGCATCCACGTGGCGGGCAGCCAGCCACAGCCGGGGTTGAGGGTGTTTTCGTCGGCGTCCAGTGATTGGCGCATCACCCACAGTGGATCGACCTCGCGGGCGGGCGCTGACGGACGCGCTGACAGCGAGAACGGAGGCAGTGGCTGGCGTACATAAAAGCCCGCCCCCGGGCGCGATTGAATCAGTCCTTCGGCGACCAAGCGATCGTAGGCATCGACAACGGTTGATTTGGAAACGTGGATCAGCTGCGCCATCGAGCGGATAGAGGGCAAGCGGGCACCGACGCTCAGTGTGCGGTGCTGGATGCGTTCGCGTACGTGCTGCATAACGTGCTCGACGCGGGAACAGGACGGTGTACCGTCGTCAGCGGCGGGGGTATCCGAAGCTCTCATAGGGGTCCTCACGGAATACGTGTCTGCTGAGCCGCGACGCCATCAGGTGGCACTGGCGGGCAGAACGTCATCATCGTCATGACAAGAGCGGCCCAGCAGGCATGAGGTGTGGCCACTGTACTGCTTTCTTCACCATGACAGTTTGTTGAAATTGTACTGCTACTGTACCTGTGCCCCTGCCGAGTGACCAGTGAAGATGGAACGCATGCGGCGTGCCACGCCGCCCCAGACAACCGTTTCCTTCCTATTCCTCTTTATGGAGTGATCTCATGACCGATACAGCACCTTCCCTGCGTCTTAAGACCGGCCTGGCTGAAATGCTCAAGAACGGCGTCATCATGGACGTCTGTACCCCCGAACAGGCTGAAGTGGCTGAACGTGCAGGGGCCATCGCGGTCATGGCGCTGGAACGGGTTCCGGCACAGATCCGCGCTGAAGGCGGCGTTGCCCGCATGGCTAATCCCAAGCTGATCAAATCCATCATGGCGGTTACTTCGCTGCCCGTCATGGCGAAAGCGCGTATTGGCCACTTTGCTGAAGCGCAGGTATTGCAAGCACTGGGCGTCGACTTCATCGACGAAAGTGAAGTGCTGACGATGGCCGATGAGGTCAACCATATCGACAAGCATGAATTCACCACGCCGTTCGTCTGCGGTGCGCGCGACCTGGGCGAAGCACTGCGCCGCATTACCGAAGGCGCCGCTATGATCCGCACCAAAGGGGAAGCGGGTACCGGTGACGTGGTACACGCCGTTAAGCACATGCGTGCGATGAGCAGTGACATTCGCCGCCTGACCTCCATGCGCAAAGATGAGCTGTACGTGGCGGCCAAGGAGCTGCAGGTGCCGTACGAACTGGTAGCGTGGGTTGCACGTGAAGGCCGTCTGCCGGTGCCGAACTTCTCTGCCGGTGGTATCGCCACGCCTGCCGATGCCGCGCTGATGCGTCAGCTGGGCGCTGAAACCGTGTTTGTTGGTTCCGGCATCTTCATGGACGATGGCCGCCACTATGCGCCGCTGGACGTTGCAGAACGTCGCGCTCGTGCCATTGTGCGTGCGTGCACCCACTACGATGATCCACTGATCGTGGCGGAATGCAGCGAAGAATCTGATAGTGCGATGAAAGGGCTGGCTGTGGCCGTTCTGGAAGAGCGCGAACTGCTTCAGAACCGCGGGGTATGATGATGACCACCGCTCCGCTGATCGGTGTGTTGGCCCTGCAAGGGGCCAGCGACGCCCACTGCCGAATGCTGGAACAGCGCGGTGCACGCGTACGCAACGTGCGTCGTCCTGCGGATCTGGACGGGCTGGACGGACTGATACTGCCGGGTGGTGAGTCAACGGCGATGCTGCGGTTGATGGACCGCGAAGGGCTATTCGAACCATTGCGCCGCGCCGTGCAGTCACTGCCGTGTCTCGGCACTTGTGCGGGCACCATTCTGCTGGCGGAAACGGTCGAACCGGTTCAGCCCAGCTTTGCCGCACTGCCGATCACCGTGACGCGCAATGCCTATGGCCGCCAGAACGATTCGGCGATCCTTAATGCGCAGACCGCGCTGGATGGTGGCCCGCTGGAAATGGTCTTCATTCGTGCGCCACGCATTGATGCTGTGGGCGAAGGCGTGACGGTATTAGCGCGCCGCGGTGACGATCCGGTGCTGGTGCAGAAGGGCCATACGCTGGCGTGCACCTTCCACCCTGAACTGGGGAGCGATCCTCGGGTTCACGCCTATTTTCTGGCGCAGATCGGGCATCATTGATGCGGCAGCGGGTATGCCAAAGGGCCTCTTCGGAGGCCCTTTGCATTTCCGGACTTTGATAGCGTCATGATCGTGAGGCACGGCGTAAGCACGCCAGGACAAGGCCCGACCGCTGCCCTTGTCAGACCCAGCGACATGCTGTAGAGCTGTTCCTCTTGCGCTTGAAGCTCACGCTGTGCATTCCCTCGTCACACATAAATAGGTTTCATAAATAAAAGGACGCCATGCTCATGACTCACCGTTCCCCCGACCAGTGTCGCGATATGCAGGATATCCGCACCGAGATTGACACCATCGACCGTCAGATCATTGCGCTGCTGGGTCAGCGCATTGGTTATGTGCAAGCCGCCGCCGCATTCAAGACCAGCGCTGCTTCGGTGCGGGCCGAAGAGCGTGTTAATGCCATGTTGGCCGTACGTCGTCAGTGGGCGGAAGAGGAGCATCTGCCGCCTGATCTGGTCGAAAAGGTGTACCGCACGCTGGTCGAGGGCTTTATTCAGCATGAAATGACCCAGTGGCAGAAATCCTAGTTCACATTACGGCCATGTTACTTCGTTGTATCATGGCCGTTTTTCCATGCCGTGAGGGGGAACGTGCCGACAGAAACTCGGCGCGATAGCGCGCGGTAGTGAACAAAACGCAGGGGACACCATGAAGGACATCGCACTCGACCTATACCGCAAGTGGTACCGCTGGCGTCATCCCGCACAGGCACCGCTGTTGCCAGATGACAGCAACATGCCACGCTCGCGCCGTATCAAGATGGCGCTGGACGATGGCGATTTCAGGGCGGCCGAAGAGTGGGCCGATAGGCTGCTCGCCTTTCCAGAGCGTGAGCGTGAAGACGAGGTATTCAAGGGGCTGTATGCGCTGCTGCCGTGGTTGATGGCCTATGGCGGGCGCTGGGAAGCGCTATCGGTACTGAACGGTTGGCAGCAGGCCTTCCCCGAATCGCGTTGGCCGGCTCGCCTTGAGCTGCTGTACTGGGCGGCGGCGGCCACCGAGCGACGCGGGCAGGAGGCTTCGTCAGAGGTATCGGACGTCCAATGGCAGGACGCATGGGTCATCGGGCAGGTTCTTTTCCTCAAAGGCTTCGCGCTGCTGGGAGAAGGCATGGACTGGTTCGTTGCGCATACGTTGGGGCGGCACGCCCAAATCTTCAGTGAGCCGGACTGGGCAGTAGCTTGGTGTTATGGGCAGGATGTCTCGGTCGAGCAGGTGCCCGCTATTCAGGCGCTGATCGACCTCGCATCGCCGGTACTGATCGACGGATGGCGCTTTGACGAAGTCAGCGCACCGAGCTTGCCTGCTCAGCGTCCGGCATCGCTTGTTGAGATAGCCCCGCAGGTATCGCCTGAAGCGCCGAGTGGGTTCTTCTGGCTGATGGTGGGGATGAGCGACAGTCCTCACGGCTTCTACCTGGTCAATAGCTATGCTTGTCTGCGCACCGAGCGCTGGGGTGGTGATGAGGGCGAAATTCTGACCATTGCCGATTCTCCATTATGCCGACACCTGACCGACGACGAGCGCCAGCAGCTGCGTTCGATCCAATGGGAGGATGAGGCGACCTCACTGGTCTTCGATGATCCGTACATACGCGACATCGACAAGCGAGCACGCAAGATTCTGAAGCGAGGTGACCTCTCGCCGGAAGTTCACAGTCAGATGTTGCAGTGGGTCCATTCGCGCCTTTATTTGCGCTGGCCCGCGGCACTGCAGAAGACGCCGCTCTATCAGTGGTGGCAGCTGCGCTCCATGCGCAGGCTGTTAAAAGCGGGCAAGGCATACCAAGTGGATGACAAACTGCGCAATGCCTTGGAATACCGCACACGCTACGGGCGCTTTCCGGATGAACAGACCGAGCTGCTGGTGCCGATCTGCTATTACGGCGCGCCCTATGCGGCGTTGTACGGTGTGTTTTGCGATAACGGTTGGGGCGGGTTGAAGCAGGATCGCGACGCAGCACAGCAGTGGTATGCCTATGCGGTGCGCCTTTCGCCGCCGGGGTCACGTTTCGGCGATATGGAGTATGGGACATTGACCATGATCTCCGAACACTTTCACTGGAGCGACAGCGGTGGCCCGCTGTGGAACCTCGTGCTTTCCCTTGCTGAAGCAGGCTATGCCGATGCCCAGTTACGTGCGGCAGAAGTATATAGCTGGGATCAGCGGCATCAAAACATTCCGCTATCGCTAAGCTGGTATCGTGCTGCGCTGCGTGATGGACAACCCGATACCTATCAAGCGTTGCTCTATATCGGTACGACCTATATCGGTAGGATGGAAGGCATTGATCCAGCGTGGATTCCCAAGACCACGCCGCTGTCGCGCTCAGCCTACGGCATGGATGCGTATCTGGAGTTCCTTGAACGCATGTCGGCGCATCCGGTTGAGGCCTGGACGCCAGATCAGCGCGTCTTTGTCGACAAGGCGCTGGTTCGACTACGCCATACGATTGCACTGTGGCCAGATCACCACGCCGCGTATTTGCAGCCGATACTGCACCTGCTGGCGCGCTATGCTGACGAGCTCAGGGTGATCAATGCCGCGGCATCCACGGCTTATATCCGTGCACATCTGCCCGCGCCGGCCGAGTGGGAGCGTGCCGCGCGCGCTATCGTGTACCTGCGACGCCAGTATCCCGACCATGACGACGTAGCGTTCGTTTATGGGATAGTGCGTGATATGAATGAAGGTGCGCGCCAAATCGAATTCGATCGCATCGCGGCATCGCTATAGGCCTGACCGTTCTGGCAGCGTGGGGTGTATCTGCAGCCGACGCTGCTTCGTTATATCATGCTTATCTTCTGTTGAGCGTTGCAGCGCCTCAAGCGCCAGCGCAGATAGGCCCTTTATTACGAGCAGCATGATGACATACGACCTCTTTTCCACACTGTATCGCCTGCGCCACTGTCGGAACGTGCCCTGTACAGTCGCCGATCTGCCAGACCCTGCACAGCGTCCTGCCCTTGTGGCCATCCGCAACGCGCTGGGAAAAGGGGAAGTGCTGCCCGCAGAGCATCATTTTCAAGCCCTGTTAGCACTGCCCGCGGCAGCGCTGGAACACGCCGTTCTCGACGACAGCGTCCGGTTCCTGCGCGAGCTGGAATGCTGGCATGGCAAGGCGACACTGACGCTGTTGCATGAGTGGGCGCTGCAGTGCCCGATGTCGATCTGGCCGCGGGCGTTCGAGATCATGTACTGGCAGGCCCGGCTGATGGAGCTGCGCATCGCGTATGCTCAAGCGGGGCGTGCGCTGCCGTCGGAACCGTGGCATGACCTGTCCATCGTGATGCATCTGGTTCACCTCCAGTCACTGAGCATATTGGGACAGAGCGCACTCGACTGGCGGGTCGCACAGTTGTTGCTGTCCATCGAATTGATCGCCGATGCGCCGGACTGGGTGGCGGCTTGGTGTGAGGGTGACGGCCCTGTCACGCTGCCTGACCGTGATCTGCTGCTAGAAAATGCCTCCTTGCGGCTGGAAGGGCTCGGCATCGACATGGCATGGTGGCCCGAACTGCCGCGTCATCGTCCTACCCTGTTCCAGCGCGATGACCACGATGTGCAGGCGATGGGCATGCAGCTCAGCTCGCGTTGGCTATTTGTCGGTCTTAAAGCCTCACCTTACGGCTTCTGCTGCCTGTATCAGTCGGCAGTGTCGCATCTGACATGGCTACCGGAGGTGCCTGCAGGATTGCAGAAGACGTTGGGGGCGCTGGCTCAGCAACGAGGGCTGGTCAGTGACGATATCAACGAGATCAACTCGCTGTTCTGGCAGGATGAAGTGTATGCCCTGATACGCCAAGGGAGCGCGCAGCAGACCATCGTCGCGCGGATACGCGATGACCTGCGTCATCGCCCGCTATCGCCCGCCGTGCGGGGCAATCTAGTGGGGCTGCTGATGGACCGCTGGGAGCGTCAGGACTCGTCGCTGCGTTATATCGGCGTACGGGAATGGGCGCAGTGGCAGCGCTATCGCTGTGCCACGATGCTGTTGGCGCTGCCTGACGACGCCATCAACGAGAAGCGATTGGCGCGTTTGGTTGAGCTGTGGGTCAGGCAGGGCAAGCAGGCCGTCTGGTGCCGCCCGCTGATCGAAGCCAAGCGTCATCACAGCGCGCTGGCGGCCGTGCTGTACGGCGTGATGTGCGACAACGGCTGGGCCGGACTGGAGCGCGATGTTGACAAGGCTGACGCCTGGTACCGCTATGCGGTGGAGCAGGCGCCGCCGGATGGCATTGAGGCTTTCAATGCCACTAACTGTATGGGCGAGCCGTTTTCGCAGGCACTGCTGTTGCTGTCGGAACAGGACGGGCAAGAGACGGCACTGTGGCACATGCTCTGCTTTGCGGCCGACGCGGGCTACTCCGATGCTCAGTATCGACGCGGGCTGTTTATGTCGGTCGCTCCCGGATCGTTTTCAATCGACGATGCCGAACCGTGGCTGCTGGCCTCGCTGCGCGACGATCACATTGACACCTTCGTCGCACACTACCATCTCGGTGTTCTCTACGCTGGGCAGATCAAAAGCGTGGCGCTTGAAGACATTTCCACCGCATCGGAAACGCCGCTGGCCTACCGTTCGCTGTATCACTTTATGGCGTTTCTGCAGCTGTTCCTCGATCACACCGATGTGCCGTGGCGTGATGAAGACTATCAACAGATCGAACGCGCGATGTTCCATTCCGTGGACGTGCTGTGCCGACACCCCGAGCTTCAGCCTGCGTTCTTACAACCGTTGCACCGTATGCTAGTGAACTTCCGCGATAATGTGCGCCTGACGGCGGGCTTTACCATGCTGGCGTATCTCTATGGGCGCGAGGACAGTCCGATGCGCCATTTCGATATGGCCGTGCGCATGATCGAAGGGGTGCGGCAGCTATTCCCTCGGATCGAAAGCATTCAAGTCGTGCACGAACTGCTGCGAGAGCAGTCTGAAAATAGTCAGCGGCGTTTTGATCAGATCGCCGCAACGGCGACGGCCGACGATTTGCCCGGGTGCAGTACCATCACGCCACCCGTACCGCTCAATCCGTTTTGATGAAAGGATAGGCCTGACCGCGCCAAGGGTAGAAGTGGTCGTTTCTTCATGGACTTAGAGCTGATGAGAACGCCGGTTTCGGTCGTAAAAGACGGTTCGGAATGCCGTTTGACCATAATGAAAAATAATGAGGGCGCCATCATCGCATAAGCGTTGATGGCGGTCGCACAGGCGGAGTGCTGCGACGGAAGCAGTATTCCCGCTTGACAGCGAATAGGGTCTACTGCCTTATTTCGTGTGCCGTTTCCAATTTGGAACGCTGCGACAGCGCTTCACTGACGGCCTTCACACAATGACGATACCCGCGGGTATTCAGATGGAAACGGGCGACATGTCCCACTGTGACGTGCCTGACCTTCCATTTCATCACGATTACGATTGCAGTTTGCAGGAGTTAAAGAGATGGCACATGACGCTCAGCGTATTCTGGTATTGAACTGTGGTAGTTCATCGCTGAAATTCGCTCTGTTGTCACCCGAAGGTACGCAAACCTGGCTGTCCGGGCTGGTAGAGTGTCTAGGGATGGACAATGCTTCCGTAACGATCAAGCAAGGGAACGAAAAGACAACGTTCGGCCTGCCCAACGGCGGGCACGAAGAGGCTATTGCGCTGCTGCTGGACCATCTTGAGGCGCTGGGCTGGCGAGACAGCGTGATCGCGGTCGGCCACCGCGTTGTGAATGGTGGCGAACTGTTTGACCGCCCGGTACTGGTCACGCCCGAGGTTGAAGCGGGCATTGAAGCGCTCTGCTCGCTGGCACCGCTGCACAACCCCAGCAACCTGATGGGCATTCGGGCCGCTGGAAAGGCGTTCCCGGGGCTGCCTCAGGTCGCCGTGTTCGATACGGCCTTCCATCAGACAATGCCGCCGTCTGCCTATCGCTACGCCATTCCTCCGCGTTTCTACACCGAATATGGTGTGCGCCGCTACGGTGCGCACGGCACCAGTCATGACTATGTTGCGCGGCAGGCGGTTGAGCTGTTGAACCTCGACCCGGAGGATCACAACATTCTGGTGGCTCATTTGGGTAACGGCGCGTCAGTCGCGGCGGTGCAGAATGGGCGCAGCGTCGATACCACTATGGGTATGACCCCGCTGGAAGGTCTGGTCATGGGAACCCGTTCTGGTGATATCGACCCCGGTGCAATCTTCCATATCGCACGCCAGACCGGTATGGGAATCGACGAGCTTGATGATCTGCTGAACAAGAAAAGCGGCCTGATCGGTATGACAGGACTGTCCTCCGACTATCGCACGGTGCGTGACGCCGCGGCGGAAGGGCACGAACAGGCGCAGCTGGCGCTAGGCGTGACCGTGCATCGTTTGGCACGTCTGCTGGGGGGGCTGGCGACTAACTTCCCGCGCCTTGATGCACTGATCTTTACTGGCGGCATCGGTGAGAATGCCCCAACGCTGCGCGCCGCGACCGCCAAACGACTGGCGCTGCTGGGCGTAGCCGTTGATGCGGAGCGCAACGACGCGGCCATGGGCTGCACCCGCGTGATCAGCCCAGAAGGTACGAATGGCCCGCTGGTCGCTGTCATTCCGACCAATGAGGAACTGATGATTGCGCGCAGCACTGCCGAACTGATTGGCTGAGCGGCGGTGGCTGCGGTGTCCCGATGAATCTGTGCGGGCGTCCTAGGCAGGTATGGGATACCCGTTGGCAAAGAACCGAGGAGATGACCTTGAGCTTGATCGTGTATGTCGCGCCCGCTGGGCGCAATGCGGGACTGACCGCCCAGACACTGGGGCTGGCAAAGGCACTGACGTCCGCGGGACACCGCCTGGGCTATCTCAAGCCGGTTGTGCTGACGGGAGAGCCCACCGAACAACAGCAGCAGGCGCTGGGTGGCACGCTGGCACCGTTGATGACGCAAGCCGATGTCGAGACCCTGCTGATACAGGATGAACTGTCGACGTTGCAGGAAACGCTGGTCGCGCGCGTCGACGAGCTCGTAGACAGTGTCGATATCGTGTTGATCGAAGGGGTTCAGATTGACAGTGATGGCCGCCTGCCTATCTCGCTGAATGGCCTGTTGGCCCAGAGCGTGGGCGCACGGCTGGTGCTGGCGCTAGACGGTAGTCACGACAGCGCATCTGATATTGCCGCGCGACTCACGCTGAGCCGCACCTTGCTGGCACGCCAGTGCCCGTACCTGATTGGCGTGCTGGTCTCCAGCGACCTGGTGGTGCCAACCACACTGACCTCCGTGCTGGGCGATAGGCTGCCGGTGATCGCCAGTAGCTTGAGCACCGCGTCAGTTGATGATATCGCCGCCGCTGTCTCGCTGGCACCGCTTGAGGCGGCGCTGTCCTTCCCGCGTGAAACGCCACTGACGCCGTCGATGTTTCGCCAGCGCCTGCTGCGCAAGGCACAGTCCTCGCGTCAGCGCATCGTACTGCCCGAAGGGGACGAACCGCGCACGCTGCATGCAGCCATTCACTGTGCCGAACACGGCATCGCGACCTGCGTGTTGATCGGCAAGCGTGATGCCATCAACGCGGCGCTTCAGCAGGAAGGGCTGACGCTGCCGGCGGAAGGCATTGAAATCATCGATCCTGATGACATTCGCGAACGCTATGTACCGCCGCTGGTCGAGCTGCGTAGCCACAAAGGCATGACGCCTGACAAGGCACGCCACATGCTGGAAGATACCGTGGTGTTGGGTACGATGATGCTGGCCGAAGATGATGTCGATGGGCTGGTTTCTGGTGCCGTGCATACCACCGCCAGCACCGTGCGCCCGGCACTGCAACTCATCAAAACGGCCGAAGGTTCTTCAACGGTCTCAAGTATCTTCTTCATGCTGCTGCCTGATCAGGTCATGGTGTTTGGCGACTGTGCGATCACACCTGATCCCACCGTCGAACAGCTGGCTGAAATCGCTATGCAGTCCGCCGATTCTGCGCAGGCCTTCGGGCTGTCACCGCGAGTGGCACTGGTGTCCTATTCTACCGGCACCTCCGGCAGTGGCCCGGCGGTAGACAAAGTGCGTCAGGCCGTTGCTGTCGCTCAGGAAAAACGCCCGGATCTGGTGCTGGATGGTCCGCTGCAGTACGACGCAGCCACTGTACCTGGCGTAGGGCGTCAGAAAGCACCCGACAGCGCCGTTGCCGGTCGCGCCAACGTGATTGTGTTCCCCGATCTTAATACGGGTAACACCACCTATAAGGCCGTGCAGCGTTCGGCGCAGGTGCTGGCGGTTGGCCCGATGCTGCAGGGGCTGCGCAAGCCGGTCAACGACCTGTCACGCGGTGCGCTGATCGAAGACATCGTGTACACCATCGCTCTGACCGCTGTGCAGGCGCAGACCACGCCCTGAGTGCGAGTGCGTCATCGTCATGCTGCCAACGGCCCGTCTCGGGCCGTTGGCATTTTTATGGCGGTAAGGATGGGTATACTGGGCGATGACCGTCGCTTCCGGAGCCTGCCGTCATGTTATCCACACCCCCTTCTCATGAAGTGCCATCCACAGCCACGCTGTTTCATGACGCCGAAGCGCGCCTTGACGTGCACCTTGCCGCCTGTGCCGAGAATGCCCGCCACATTGCACTTGATGATGAGCAGCGCCAAGGTTGGTTAAGGCTACTGGCCACATCACGTTTCGTTGATCGTGCGCTGAGCCGTCATCCGTGGTTGCTGGGAGATCCACTGTGGGTACCGCTCGACCACGCGGCGATGAAGGCGGATCTGGCCCAGCGTATCGCGCGAGTGAGCGATGACGCTGGCCTCTATTGTACGCTGCGTGAGTTCCGGCATGCGTGTCAGCTACGGCTGCTCTGGCAGCAAGTCAACCAGCATGCGTCGGCATGGCAGGTGGCGGCAGGAGCCTCATGGCTGGCGGAAACCGTCCTTGAACAGACGCTGGGCTGGCTCGAACAGGCGTTGAGCGAGCGCTGGGGGCGACCACAGGCCGTTGATGGGCAGGTGCCGCGTTTGGTGGTGCTGGGTATGGGCAAGCTGGGGGCGAGTGAGCTGAACCTGTCTTCCGACATTGATCTGATCATGGCCTATAGCGAAAGCGGTGACACCACTGGAGGCAAACGCTCGCTGTCGCATCAGGAGTATTTCACGCGCTTAGGGCAGGCACTGATCCGCGCGCTGGATGCCGTGACCGAGGACGGGCAAGTGTTCCGCGTCGATATGCGCCTGCGGCCGTTCGGCGATGGTGGCCCGTTGGTGGGCAGCTTTGCATCGCTGGAGCGTTACTACCAACAGCACGGGCGTGAATGGGAACGCTATGCGCTGATCAAAGCGCGTCCGGTGGCCGGGGACATTGCCGCGGGCTATGAACTGCTGGCGACGCTGCGTCCTTTCATCTATCGCCGTTATATCGACTTCGGGGTGATCGACGCGCTGCGGGATATGAAGCAGCGCATTCAGCGTGAAGTGCGGCGTCAAGGGCGTGAGCAGGACATCAAGCTGGGGGAGGGCGGGATCCGCGAAGTCGAGTTTATCGTACAGGCCGGTCAGCTGATCCACGGTGGGCGGCACGTCCGCCTTCAGACCCCCTCGCTGCGGCAGGCCATGACCGCGTTGGTTGATGAGCGTCTACTCCCCGCCGAGCAGGTGAGCACGCTACAGGACGACTATGCTTGGCTGCGCACGCTGGAGCATGCCCTACAGGCCGTCGACGATGCGCAAACGCAGCGTTTGCCTGATGACGATGCAACCCGTCTGCGCGTTGCCGTGATGCTGAACGCGCCGAACTGGGCGGCGGTCATGCAGTCGCTGGCACAGGTACGCCAGCGCGTCCATGCTGCCTTCATGGCCTTGATCACGTCGCCTGATGAGGTAGAACCCGAAAGCGACGATGGCAGCAACGACAGCCCGTGGCAGGCATTGTGGGAAGGACTGCTCGATCAGCCGGAAGCGGAAGCGCTACTGCAGGCGGCGGGCTATGAGTCGCCCACGCAGGCGTGGCATTACATCCGTACGCTGGCGGATGGGCGAGCGGTCGGACAGATGCAAGCAATCGGGCGTGAACGGCTGGATCGCCTGATGCCATCGCTGCTCGAAGAAGTGGTGAGCATTCAAGGACACGATGCACTGGCGCGCTACACGCAGGCGCTGCCTCATGATAAGGTGCTGCCCCGCGTTCTTGCGCTGGTGGAGGCTGTGCTGCGACGCACCGCCTATCTGGCGTTGTTGTGGGAGAACCCGAAGGCTCGTCATCAGCTGATCTTGCTGTGTGCGGCTAGCCCGTGGACGGCTGAGCGGCTGGCCCGCTATCCGGTATTGCTGGATGAACTGCTGGACCCTTCGCTGCTCGATACCGGAGTCACCCCCGCGGATCTGGACGCCGAGCTGGATCAAACCCTCAACCGGCTGCCGCTGGAAGATGAAGAGGCGCAGCTTGAAGCGCTGCGGCAGTTCCGGCATGCCCAGATGCTGCGCATTGCCGCCTCTGATTTGTTTGGGTTGCGCTCGCTGATGCAGGTCAGCGATGCCCTGACAGCTGTGGCGGAAGTGCTGCTGCGCCGTGTGCTGGTGATGGCACGACGTACGCTGGCCGCGCGCCATGGTGAACCACTGCGCGAGGACGGTGAACCCGCCGGTTTCATCATCGTGGGCTATGGCAAGCTGGGCAGCATTGAGCTGGGCTACGACTCCGATCTAGATCTGGTGTTCTTGCATGATGCCGATCCGCAGGGAACAACCATCGGCGGCCATCGGGCGCTAGACAATGCCGTGTTTATGACCCGCCTGGGCCAGCGCATTATTCACTTGCTGACAGCAATGACCCCCAGTGGCGTGTTGTACGACGTTGATATGCGGCTGCGGCCGTCGGGCAACTCGGGGCTGCTGGTCTCATCGTTGACCGCGTTTGAAGATTACCAGCAGCGTCAGGCATGGCTGTGGGAGCAGCAGGCACTGGTGCGGGCACGGGCGGTCGCTGGTACCCCCACGCTGTGCGAACGCTTCACTCAGCTGCGTCATGCGCTGCTGAGCCAGCCGCGCGATCCTGAACTCGTACGGCAGGAGATTGTCGCCATGCGCGAGAAGATGCTGGCGCATCATGAAACGCATGGCAGCGTCAAGCGGATGAAAGGCGGATTGATCGACATCGAGTTCATGGCGCAGTATGCGGTGCTCGCCTACGGGGCGCGCTATCCCTCACTGGTGGAATGGACGGACAACGTGCGTCTGCTAGAGACGATGGCGACGTGCGGCATACTGACGAGTGAAGAGGCGCAGGTGCTTCATCGCATCCTGATTGACTATCGTCAGAGCGTCCATGCCACAGCGCTGCTGATGGATAAAGATGTACAGGCACAGTTGCCAGCACTGGACGAACACCGCGCCACGGTACGCCACATCTGGCAGCGACTGTTGGAGTGAGCGACGCAGGCCGATAGTGAAGTGTCTACGCTGAAAGCATCCCCATGAGACAAGGAGTCTTCGGATGCTTTCCTTCACACGTTCTGGCGAACTCAATGGCGGGCCGACACTGGTGCTGATGCACTTTTTTGGCAGCTCGCGCCGCGAATGGACTGAATCCCAGGCCATCCTGAGCCGTTATCACCCTTGTGTGGCCTTAGACATGCCCGGCTTCGGCGAGGCTAACGATCGACAGCGCGGCTTCGACATGGCGTCGATGGCCCGCTTGGTGATCGACACCGTTGATACCCTGTCATTGTCCAGTGTCGTTTTGATTGGCCACTCGTTCACGGGCAAGGTTGCGCAGATCATCGCGGATCAGGCCCCCGACTGGCTGCGTGCGCTGGTGCTGGTGGCTTCCTCTCCGCTGGCACCACAACCTGACCGCCGCGAAGACCGCGACTTTCAGGCGCATTATGCAGGAGACCGTACAGGAGCCGTGCGATTCATCGAAAGCGCCTGTGCACACCCGTTACCGGAAGCTGTCTTCGAGCGCGCCGTCGATGATGCCATGCGAGGCAATCGCGCGGCGTGGAAGGCTTGGCCGACGGCCGGTGCTGACGAAGACTGGTCCGGACGTGTGGGTGAACTGTCGCTGCCGACGCTGATTGTCGTTGGCGAAAAAGACCCGACCCTGCCGCTTGCGCTGCAGGAACGCATGGTGGCGCCTTTCTTCACGGCTCCCCGTATCGACGTCATCGAAGACGCCGGGCATCTTCTGCCGATGGAAACCCCCGAGCGCCTCAGCGATGTCATTCACGATTTTGTTGTACACGCTTCCTGATACCAAGAGAGGGCAGGGCGTGTGCTGACGACCACGCCCTCGATAAGGATTGCATCACTCTCATGGTCAACAGGACGTTTTACGGCCCGCTGAGCGCATTGCTGGCGGGTGCCGCTCTGATCCCCTTCAGCGCGCATGCCGACACCAGTGCCGAACTGTTACAGCAACTGCAGGCACTCAAGGCCGAAGTCAGCCGCCTTGAAGCACGCGTCACCGTCGCCGAACAGCAGGCCCGCGAAGCGCACACCACTGCCCCAGCGGTATCTGCCTCTGCTGTAGCGGCCACACCCACTCAGGCCGTACGCGCCGGGCAGGGCGTGTCCGTCGATGCAGGTACCCCACAGGAGCCCGCCACGGCTGTGGATGCTAACCCGTCGTCGGCAGCACCGGAACACCAGTATCGCGTCGTGAATAGCCACGGCAATGCGCTGATCTTCAGCGGGGATGTTGAGCTGAACATCAATGCCAACAGCGATGCCGATACGGGCAACCTGGTGTTCGGCAACGATGACATCAACCACCATCGTGACCATCATCACTTTGGGCAGGATGGTCGCATCATGTTCGAAGCAGCAGGCTCGCGCACCCACGGCGACAAGTTCGCCAGTTTCCGCATCCAGCCGTTGATGGACACCTCCGGCAGCGTCGGGCTGGATGATGCTTGGTTCGCCTTCGGGCAGCGCAATGGCTGGAGCGCCCGCGTGGGCCGCTACGAAGCCTATGACCTGTTCCCGGTAGGTGCCGACACGTTCCTCGGCTACAGCGGCGATACCGCCAACAACCTCTACAAAGATGGCGCTGGTTACAGCTATCAGGCAAAAGAAGGGCGTGGTCGTGCCGGCAGCGCTGGGCAGATGATGGTGTCGCGTCAGTTCGGCAACGTCTACTTCGAAACTTCAAGCGTCGTGGGTGACCGCACCGACCTGTTCGACACCGGCTATACCGGCAGCAAGACCTACCACGGTGTGGCTCTCGACACCGACCGCAGCAAAAGTACCGTGCTGCTGCGCCCCGTGCTGGCCTGGCAGTTCGCACCGAAATGGCGTGTGGCGGGTGGTGTAGAGAAGAACCTCGTGCATGACGCCATCGTCGATACCCGCGGCAACGATGTCAGCGACCGTACCGGCTATGCCACCACGCTGGGCTATAGCGATCAGGACCTCCAGTTGAACTTCAACGTGGCTTATCTGGATGCCCTTGATGAAAACGACCTCTCCGTCGGCGCCAACATGGTCTACAGCGGCTTAGGGCTGGGGTATATCCACTCATACAACGACATCGACTGGTCCAAAGATGACCCCGATGGCAGCAAATACCATATCGACACCCTGTACACGTCCTACCAGTTCAGCAACGTGTTCGATATCGACCGCTTCAATATGTTGGTGGGAACCTACTACAGCCGCTTTAGTGCCCAGACACATGATGACGCGTATGGGGTAAGGCTGAGATTCAAGTACTTCCTTTGATCTGCTGTGCTATGTACGAACAAAAATGCCGCCTTCGTCACGAGGTGGCATTTTTTTGAGAGAATCTGTACGAAGATAACCGCTTTAGATATAAAAGAAGCCGCCCCTTGGGGCGGCTTCTTTGTCTTTCTATCTTCGCTTATGCGCCGTATTTCAGCGGTTCGAAGTGGAAGGTGTCTTTCAGCGTCCAGCGTTTGAAGTCTTTCAGCGCGAGGCTGCCGCCTTTAGCAAACAGGTGCGCATCTTTTTGTGCCGGGTTCGGGAAGGTACGGGAGCTCATGCTGTACAGCCCTTCGCTCTTCTCGTTGCCGATGAAGACTTCAATCGACGGACGGTCGAGGTAGATGTGCAGGCTCAGTACATCGCCTTCCGGCAGCTTGCAGGTGCGCTTGAATGCGGACTGTGCCGGGCTGTTGCCGGTCCGTTCACGGTCGAGCACCAGACGGTTCAGCTTGCGGTCAACGTACAGACGCGTGCTGGCACCGGTAGCCTTGTCGACGTGGAATTCGAGACCGAATTCCTGTGCATCGGTGGCTTTCAGGTCGATCTCGACGCGCAGTTCCTGCAGCGGGCCATCGGTGATCTCGAGGCTGCGTTCTTCACCGTCTTTCAGAGCAGTGGTGTCGATCGTGGTCGGCTCAGCGTTGGCACGTAGACCTACCAGCTCGGGGGACGGTGTCATGCGAACCAGACCGTCTTCGATGTGCAGATCACGCGGCAGCGACATCATGCCTGCCCAGCCGTGTTTCTGGCTCGGTTTGTCGTTAGCCCACATGTCGAACCAAGCGATCAGCAGCGTACGACCATCCGGACCGTCGATGTGCTGTGCTGCATAGAACTCATGACCGAAATCCAGTTCTTCGAATTCAGTTTCGCGCGTGAACTTGCCGTCCTTGAACGTACCGATGATGCAGCCGTTCTGGAACAGGTTCAGGAAGCGTTCTTTGTTCTCGTCTTCCAGACCCTGCGGCGACATCAGCAGCACGTGCTTGCCGTTGAGCGGGAAGAAGTCCGGGCATTCCCACATGTAGGAACGTTTACCCGGCGGCAGCAGCTCGTCGTCTTCCGCCAGCGTGGACTCGAACGTCCAGTTGTACAGATCGGTGCTGCGGTACAGCGCGACCTTGCCGACACCTTTGCCGTCTTTATCATCGGTACGGTAGCCGATGATCATCAGCCAGTCGTTACCTTCACGCCATACGCGCGGGTCACGGAAGTGCGTGACTTCGGGCAGCGGCGGTTCGCTCAGCACGACCTGCTTGTTGTCGAAGTGGATGCCGTCTTTGCTGGTGGCAATCGCTTGAACTTCGAGGACCTTGCTGTCGTCGCCCCATGCGCCACCCCAACGGTGAGCGGTGTAGATCAGGCACAGCTCATCGTTGTCGTTGACGACAGCGCAGCCAGAGAAGCAGCCGTCTTTGTCTTCTTCGATGCTCGGTGCCAGTGCGATCGGCAGGTGTTCCCACGTGCACAGATCCTTGGAGCGCGCGTGGCCCCAGTACATCAGCTTGCCTTCTTCAGGAGACAGCGGGTGATGCTGATAGAAGACGTGGTAGTAGCCCTGGTGGTAGATGACGCCGTTCGGGTCGTTCATCCAGCCGCTAGGCGGTGCCAGGTGGAAGCCCGGGTACATGGAGCGATCCGTGCTGGCGCAATTCTTGTTCAGTGCTTCGAGTGCTTCTTCGATGCGCTGTTTTTGCAGAGTGTCAGTCATGCCGTCTGAGCCCCTGTAGCAGAGTTGGAAGATGAAGCAGCTTTCTTTTCAGGCGTTATGCCTGAGTCCTGATCCTGGCGTGCGCGCGGCAGCATGAAGATACCCCATGCTGTAAAGACCATAGCGCTGATCGCCAGAACGAAATAGGTACTCGGGTAGCCGTATGCACCGAAGGCATAACCCGTCGCGGCAGAGAAACAAATGGAATAGAACTGCTGCGCGAACTGAAAGCTTATCAGATAGATGGTAGACGAGTAACGGGAGTCGAACACGCTGTTGATGTACTTGAAGACGGCAACGAGCAGAACCGGAATCTCAATACCGCGGATCAGGTGGCAGACAGACAGGAACCACACGTTGGAAATCTGGCTGCAACCAAAGACGCGCAGGCTCATTAGAGCGCTGCACAGGATCAGCCCGTTGCGCGAACCGATGCGGTTGATGACCCACGGAGCGACCAGCAGGCAGACCGCTTCGGTCAGCGTTTGTGCGGCCAGCAGCCACGAGTAAGCTTGCTGCCCGCTCGCGGTCAGCGTCTGCTCGTTGTACATCGCGCTGTAGTAGTTCTGGAACTGCTGATCAAACAGGAAGTACAGACCGCTGACACCGAACAGGAATAACGTGAACTTCCAGAAGTTGCCCTGTGCAAACAGTGCGAAGCTCTGGCCGAGCGAGGAGGTGGCCTGTACGGCGTATTTCTTCTCTTCTTTCGGTGCCGTGTTGTTCTTCAGCAGAGCCAGCATGACAAGGAAGGCGATACCGGCGAAGGAACAGGCGTAGAACGGCAGGTTCTGGTTGATGGTGAAGTAGCCCGCAACGACAGACCCTGCGCCCCAACCGATGGAGCCCCATAGACGAGCGCCCCCAAATTCAAAGCCCTTACTGCGCGCCATGCGTTCGCTATAGGACTCAACAACGCCGACACCGGCGAACATGGCCAGAGACATATAGAGCGCGCCGAATGCCATGCCCGCGATGGGAAATGCGCTCATCAGCGGCGGGAAGACGTACGCCATGGCCGGAGTACACAGCACCAGCATCAGACCGACCCACGTCAGCAGTTTCTTGGACGTCCCCAGACGGTCCTGCAGCATGCCGTAGACAGGCTGCAACATAAGTGCTGCGATCCCGTTGGCCATGAAGATGAAGCCGCGTGTGGATGCATCAATGCCCATGACCTTTTCCAACCAGCTCGCGTAGAGCGCGTAGGTAGAAGACCAGGCGAAGAAGAATAGGAACAGCAATGCGCTGATGATGAGGTAGTAACTGCTGCGAGCCGGGGATTTCATCGGTTGCTTACCATTTGGGAGCGTGTTCTCACGGAGGATGCCACGGTAATTGAAGCCGGAATGTATCGCCATTGCGCCATGGTCGTAGTTCACCGATGGAAAAAAATGCTGACGCAATGTGCAAGATGTGGTAGTGACCTAAAGAACAGGTAGTCAGGCAGTCAAAAGTGGCGTACCCCGCGATCGGATTTACCCTCGTTATCGGCCGTACGGCGCGCTAGCGCAGTGCTCTTTTGTCTAATGAAGAAAAGGGGCGATGGGGATGTCACTAAGCGCTCAGCGCGCATTCTGGGAGGTCTGACGGGGCATGAAGGGGGAGGTCAGGTCATAGCGGGGAGTTAACGCCGAGGGAGATGAAAAGTCGAGCGGCCGGTCAACACCGAGCCTTTGGCTGTGCCATAACGAGAAGACCGGCCCTGCTTAAGCAGGGCCGGTCTTTTATGAGCGCTCAGTAAGAGGTGCTAGAGGCTTACTGTGCAGCAGGCGTGATGCTTTCCATCGGCTGCGGATTGACGCGACCTTTTTTCGGGCGCGGCAGCATGATGAGACCCCACAGCATGAACACCAGACCGAAGACACCAAGGCAGATGTAGGCGTACTGGAAGCCATGCGTATCAATCAGGTGACCGACCAGACCTGCGAAGCAGATAGAGCAGAACTGCTGTGCGAACTGGAAGGCAATCAGGTAGATCGTGGAAGAGAAGCGCGGATCGTAGACGCCTTCCATGAACTTGAATACGGCCACCAGCAGCAGCGGAATTTCGAAACCGCGAACCAAGAAGAAGATGGTCAACGCGACCTTGTCAGCGACCAGACCGGTCAGCAGTACGCGCATACCCATCAGGAACGCAGCCAGTACCAAGCTTTTGCGAGCACCGATCAGGTTAACGATAAGCGGTACCAGCGGCAGACAGATCACTTCGATAGCCGTTTCGGACGCATACAGGTAGGAATACGCTTTACCACCTGCAGCCGGATCACTCGCTACGTTGAAGAAGGTGGCGTAGTAGTCCTGGAACTGCTGGTCGAACAGGAAGTACAGACCGGCGATACCGAACAGGAAGATGGCGAAGGTCCAGAATTTGAACTCTTTCAGCACACCAAGGCTTTCGGACATGGACGCAACTTGCTGTGCCTGACCCGGTACGGCAGCAACCTGTGCACCACGGTCGTCGAGGCGGAACAGCACGACCAGCAGCAGGATACCGGCAACGGTACAAGCGATGTACGGCAGGTTGACCAGAATACCTTCGAGTGCGAAGCGACCTGCGATCAGAACACCCAGACACCAGCCCACAGCACCCCATACACGGACGGTACCGTATTCAAGGCCTGCGTTGCGGCCGACGCGTTCGCAGTAAGAGTCAACGACACCCGCGGCTGCCAGAATACCCAGTGCAATGAACAGACCGGATACGATCAGCGCGACGATGGAGGAAACGTCTTTCATCAGGAAAACGAAGACGTAGCCCATGACTGGCCAGCAGAGGGCGAGTACGAGGCCGATCCACAGCAGCAGTTTCTTGGAGACACCCAGACGGTCTTGGATAGCGCCATAGATAGGCTGGAACAGCATTGCACCGATAGCGTTGGCCGTGAAGAACAGGCCTTTGGTGGTGCTGTCTAGCTGAAGTATCTGCCACAGCCACTGGGAAGCCATCGAGAGTGTCGAGGCCCAGGCAAAGTAGAACAGAAATATGATCGCACTGAGCGGGAAGTAGTATTTGCTTGTACTGCGGGTTGTCATGGTCGTGGCCATCCCATAGTGAGCGTGAGCTTTCAAAACTGCGCCCAACATATATCCGATAACGAATGACCGGTTATTGGTCATAAGTCGTAGTGACAAAAGATAACATTTCGGGTTGGTCACCTGTCCGTGGGGCAGGTAGTGTCTCTCAACGACCTTGTACTAAAGAACAGTCACGGTATGGAAAAAGTGCCATGCGTAGGCAACATGCACTTATAAGAAGGAAAACAGTAGGGAAATGAACTTATCAGGAGGGAACGTTCGACGAAAGGATGGGGGAACTAATCGGCCGATTTTGTGTATAGAGCGTCTCGCTTTTCGATGACCGCCGTTCAAGGCCGACGGTTCACTGCGATGTGATTCTGCGTCAATCTGACACAGAAAAATGCCGGTAGCTCATCACTACCGGCATTTTCCTAGAACAGTCTGTCGTTAGCCGCATGATTGGCCTTGCGTTTGCTGGCGCGGCGGGAGCCGGGCGCTGAACGCATGTAGTGGCTGTTCATTTCGGCATAGTCGAGTCGTCGGTCGATCAGGTGGAGCAGTACCAGCTGGACGACCAGCAATACGACACAGATGATGATGCCTTCCAGCATGACGAAGAGGCCTCTTGTGAGTGATCGATATACGGTAGGTCAATCGACATTGTGGCAGATGATGCCTGTCTTGGCCCACCTTGTATAGCGTGTCGCGCGATCGTTCACAGCCTCACATCCGTGTCGCTCGCCATTACTCGGCGTCAGGCGGCTGTTGATAGTGCACTGCCTTTCAGCCCCATCACTTCGGCAAATGCCAGACGGAAAGCCGCCATGTCCTGTTCGGTGCCCACCGAAACACGCAGCGTGGTTGGCAGCATTTTCCAGCGATTGCTGACATGCACACCTTTCTGGAGCAGACCGTTTACTACATCCTGCGTCGGTCGTTTCACATCCACCATGAAGAAGTTGGTTTCGGATGGCATGCAGGTGAAGCCCTGCTGTGTCAGCCACTGCATGGTTTTGTCGCGGCGCTTGGCGTTGAGCAACTTGCGCTCGGCCACCAGGTTCGGCTGTTTGAGACTGGCCGTACAGCCAACTGCCGCTAGTACCGACAGCTCTGGGTCGCCCGCGAACTGTTTGAGGCTGGCCAGTACGTCAGGCCGGCCAACGGCAAAACCACAGCGTACCCCAGCCATGCCGTAGACTTTCGAGAACGTGCGCATCACGACCAAGTTCGGGTGGCTAGCAATCAGCGGAATCACGCTGGGCTGATTCGAGAAGTGGATGTATGCCTCATCGACGATGATGATGGTGTCTGCCGGTGTACGTTCGATGGCCTGCACTAACTTATCGTGTGGAGTAACGGTACCAGTCGGGTTGTTGGGGTTACAGATATAGAGCAATCCAGCCGGTTTCTGCAGCATCGCGTCGATATCGTGCGCACCGCTGTCCAGAAGCGGTACTTCGGTGATCGGTGAACCCGCACTTTTGGCTCCTCGGACACAGTCTTCGTAGCCCGGCGATGCAATGACCAGTGGTCGGCTGCTCGACGTGAACGCGTGTGGGGCCAGCTTCAGCAGAGACCCCGAACCGGGGTAGATCAGCAGCCACTCAGGCGATACGCCTAGATCCTGTGCCAGCGTCTTCTGCATTTCGCTGACCATGTTATGGCTGTAGCGGCCCGCATGGGGAATGGCGTCCACCATCGCCTTGCGTGCGGCGGGACACGGTCCTTCCGGCAGTTCGTTGTAGTTAAGGTAGACACCGGGAGGGTCACCGAGCGGGTTAGAGGCCGTTGCGTTATGAATGGCGATATCTGCCGCATTTTCGCGGGCCAGTAGACGCGTAGGGGCCGCAAAGGCAAGGGCAGACATGCCTAGCGAAGCACCCAGAAAACCACGGCGGCTTGTAGTCGGGCGGGTCATGAAAGGCTCCTTTTCAAGACAAGCACAGCAAGGCGTGCTATCGAACGATATTCACGCAGGTGTCCCGCCGATGCCTGGCGGGACGTTCCTCCTTCCTTTATTCAATAATCAGGCCAGTTATGGCATTCAGCGGTAGAAAAGTGCCGCACTCCGCTTTCGATAGCCGCAGTGTCCACTCTCTTTACGCGTTTTGTTGGCCCTTTATGCGGGCTGGATGGTGCTCCGCTTTCTTTATCTTAGGCGTGTCAACTTACAAGCCGTGTCATGCCAGCTCGGGGGCCTTGAAGCGCCCGTTGGTCAGCACGGGAAGTGCCTTTCTGGCCTGAGCGAGGCGCTGGCGCGAAATGCGTGTGGTGACCAGTGTCGGCGTTTCACCCGCGCGGGCAACGACCAGTCCCATCGGATCAGCCACCATGCTGCAGCCAATCGTATGTGGGCCGCATTCGCTGACGGCGGCTACGAAGCAGGTCGTGTCGAGTGCACGAGCTGCGATCAGCGTTTCCCAGTGGCACTCCTTGTTGGGGCCACGTACCCATGCGGCGGGCAGCACGATCAGTTCGGCTCCGCGCAGCGCCAGCGATTTTGCTTCTTCAGGAAAGCGCAGGTCGTAGCATGTCATCATTCCCACCTTCATTCCCGCGACATCGAAGATAGGTGGCAGTGTCTTGCCCGGTTCAACGCTCTGTGATTCCTGCATGGTGAAAGCATCATAAAGATGCAGCTTGTGGTACGTCGCTACGATCCTGCCCTGTCGCAGGGCAACCTGAACGTTGCCAACGCGCTGAGCATCAGCAGGAACATACAGGGTGAAAACGACGGTTAGCGGTACTTGTAGGGTGGCTTTTAGCATCTGCTGCATGAATGGGCCGTCCAGCGGTTGGGCCGAACGTCGAACGCATTCAGGGTCGCCAATGTCAGCGGCAAGTATTGCCTCCGGCATGATCAGCAGGTCGGCGCCTTGCTGTGCCGCCTGCTGGATAAGACGAGAGCACTGTGCTGCATTGTCCTGCCACTGATCGGCGACGGCCAGCTGGCCCAGTGCGATCGTGAGCATGTCCGATGAATCTGCTGTCGACGATGCGCTGGAAGTGGTAGCCGTGGCGGCACCGGCTTGCGTGATGAAGGGCGTGGCGGTCAACGCCATTGCCGAGACGCCTAACGTAGTGTTTAGAAAGCGACGGCGAGAAGGTGAGACGGTCATGGCAACTCCTGATCTCCAGCTCAAGGGGGTGAGCCGGTGAATGACGAGGTGGAACAAATGAGTGACAGAGGCCTGAACGAGTGCACCCATTGGTATTGAGTGCGGGTCATGCTGACGCAGCGTCAACCTTTCCCCCTGCGACAGGCTGTCAACATCATTCAATATCCACGCCATGCCTGTGGGGCTGCGCCGTGCCGTCGCATTTGCAGGAAGGAACAGTCGATGTTGCTGTCAAAATATTGGGTGCACATGCCGTGTTGCCGTGAGCCGAAAAGCACTATCCCCTTTGGGCTCAGTGGCAGAAAATCATGCGCAGCCGTAGTACAGTGTGCACAGACGGGTGCCGTTGCCTATGCTCAGCGGCACTGTGACGTTCTTTTCGGGAGATAGTAGGAACATGACCACTCAGCTGGAATCGCTTGCCACGATGACGACGGTCGTCGCGGATACCGGTGACCTTGATGCCATTCGCAAGTACCGTCCTGAAGAAGCGACGACTAACCCGTCGCTGGTGCTGAAAGCGTTTGATCTGCCGGGCTATCAGCCGGTTATCAAGCGCACGATGGAACGTGTGAAGGAAGAAACCACCGGCATGCACCACGATGGCGTCATTGAGCATGCCGTCGACGCGCTGTCCGTTGCCATCGGTAGCGAAATCGCCGCGCTGATCCCGGGGCGCGTCTCCACTGAAGTGGCGGCCAAACTGTCCTATGACACTGATGCCAGCATTGCTAAGGCACGCCGCCTGATCGAACTCTACGAACAGAATGGTGTTTCCCGTGACAAGGTGCTGATTAAGCTAGCCTCTACATGGGAAGGGGTTCGCGCTGCAGAAGTGCTGGAAAAAGAAGGCATCCGCTGCAATCTGACGCTGCTGTTCTGCCACGCTCAAGCGCGCGCTTGTTTTGAAGCAGGGGTGTGCCTGATCTCGCCATTCGTAGGCCGTGTAACCGATTGGTACCGCAAAGAAACCGGCAAAACGTATGCACCGGAAGAAGATCCGGGTGTCCTCTTCGTGCGTGGTATCTGCCAGTACGCGGGCGAACACGGCTTCGACACCACCATCATGGGGGCGAGCTTCCGTAGCCCAGAGCAGGTGCTGGCCCTAGCGGGTTGTGACAACCTGACCATCGCGCCTGAATGGCTGGAAGAGCTTCAGAAACGCCAAGGCGACGTGACGCGCTATGTCACCAAACCGGCCAAAACTGCTCAGCCGTCTACGCCGATGACTGAATCCGAGTACCGCTGGGAGCTGGGTCTGGACGCCATGGCGACCGAGAAACTGGCCGATGGCATTCGCCGCTTCGCTGCCGACCAAGAAAAACTGGAAGGCTTGCTGGCAAAACTGCTGTAACGGCGCGCAAAGTATGTAGGCGCGTGGGAGAAGTCGTAGCATGAGCCGTATCTCGACAGCGGCGCCGTGCTTCGACATGATAGGAAGGCCTTTTCGCTGTGTGCGGGAAGGCCTTCGTTGTTTTGATAGATAATCTAACGTTTTCAACAGAAGATACTTTCGGCAGGCGCGGTATTTTCGAAAGGCTTAGCTTGAGCAGTGGTTCACTGGCGATCCGGTATATCCACGACAGTGAGCGAGCAGCGAACGCCTTCCCGGATGAGCCTGCATTCATCATTTCCAGCAACTGAACTGATAGGGGCGATACGTTCATGGCGTCATCCACTACAACAACAGCGGCTACCACACCTTGGGTGCTGTCCATTCAGTCACACGTCGCCTTCGGACACGTAGGTAACGCCGCCGCCGTCTTCACGCTGCAGCGTCAGGGTGTCGAAGTCATCAACATTCATACCGTCCAGTTCTCCAACCATACCGGTTACGGTGTGGTGAAGGGGCAGATCTTCAGTGCCGAGCACATCCGAGATGTGCTGCAAGGCATCAAGGATCGCGGGGCACTGGGACGTTGCCAAGCCATTCTGTCCGGTTATCTGGGCGATGCCTCTATCGGGCAGGCCGTACTGGATGCGGTTGCCGAGGTGCGCGAGCTCAACCCCGACGCCGATTACCTGTGTGACCCAGTCATGGGCGACGTAGGCCGTGGCATCTATGTACAGCCCGCGATTCCTGACGTTATGCGTGAACAGGTACTGCCGGCGGCCTCGATCATCACCCCCAACCGCTTCGAATTCGAACTCCTGACTCAGCAGGAGGTGACCAGCCTTGATGACGCTATCGAACAGGCGCGCACGCTGATTGCCCGCCTTCCCAAATTGCGCTGTGTGGTCATCACCAGCCTTGATAGCGCTGACATCCCCGCTGATGAGCTGTACACCGTTGCCGTGACCGCGGATCAGGCTTGGTACGTTGCATCACCGAAACTGCCCGTCGACCCGCTTCCCACTGGCCTTGGCGATACGTTCTCCGCCGTCATGCTGGGCCGTTTAGTGCAGGGAGACGACTTGCCGGAAGCCCTTAGTCACGCCGTATCTACACTCAGCGCCTTGCTGAGCCGCACTGAAAATGGCCAGCGCGATCTGCCCCTGATCGCCGCACAGGACATGATCGTCTCACCGGCTCCGCGCTACAGCGCCGTGGCTATCTGATGAGTGATGATCGCCGCCACCTACTGCTGATCGGCATTGGTGCCGGCGATCCGCAGCAGCTCACCCTACAGGCCATTGATGCACTCAACCGTACCGATGTGTTCTTCATGCTCGACAAAGGGCAGGATAAGGACGAGCTGCTGCACTTCCGCGAAGCGATCTGTCGTCGCCATATTGCCCCCGATCACGATTACCGCATCGTGACCCTCCCCAATCCCCCCCGTCCACAGGTACCTTACGGTGCTCCAAAAGACGACGCCTACCGTGCTATCGTCGCCGAATGGCACCACCAGCGCAGCGCCATGCTGGCTGACGCCATCCAAGACACGCTCCTTCCCGGCCAGACGGGCGCTTTCCTTGTCTGGGGCGACCCTTCTCTTTATGACAGTACAATTCGTCTTATCGATAGGCTGTCAGCCAGCGCCACACTGAACCTAGGTACCGACGTTATTCCGGGCATCACCAGCGTTCAGATGCTGTGTGCGCTGCACCGTATCCCTCTTAACCAGATCGGGGAGTCGGTACTGATCACTACGGGCCGCAAGCTGCAGCAGCTGATCAACGAGGATGAATACCAGCTGCCCGCGACCACCGTCGTGATGCTGGACGGCAACAGCGTGTTTCAGCATATCCAGCGTGACGACCTGATGCTGTATTGGGGCGCCAATTTGGGTACTGAACACCAAGCGCTGATCAGCGGCCCACTGCAGGAAGTGACACAACGAGCATTGGGTAAGCGAGAAGAAATCAAGGCAAAGGCAGGGTGGGTGATGGATGTGTTCATCATTATAAAGAAGCAGTGTTACTGAAGAGTAAGAGACGCTTCATAACCTCAACACCCATGTCATTAGTAATGCTTAAAGCCACAAACGCGCGGTAAAAACTGCCTGTTCTAGAATGGGTTAAAGCAGTCACTCACGCTATATACCGTCAGGATGGAACACGCCTATAAAAAAGCCCAGCAATGAAAATTCAAAGCCGGGCGGGGAAAACCGATTTACCGCTATTACTTCATATACTCTGCGTCTGGCAGCCCCGTCATGCGGTTACGAATGTCACGACGGAAGACCTCAATTGTCCACATCCACAGCGCATGCCCGAAGACTTCGGAGAAGATTTCGGCGGCAGGCAAATCCCAAAGCGGTGGTGCCCAGCCAAACGTTGGCAGTAACACGCCGTGGAAACCGATCGTGACCAGCAGACTGAATGCCATCCCTTGCCACAGTTTGATTTTCGGAAATATTTCGGCAATGGCGCAGTAAAGCAGCGCGAACACAATGGAAAACAGGTGGTGAATGCCCGCGACACCCCAGTTAATGACGTGTTCGGAGAAGTGATAGATCGTTTCCTGAGCGTTGACGCCCATATCGATCAGCATGTCTTTCGGCGGAATACCTCGATCAGGCGTACGCGGTGGGAAAGGGATTTCCGTGCCCCATTTCACAAAGCTGGAAATGTTGCCACCGATGAAGCCTGCCACCATGGCAGCACCGAAGCGACGATTAGCAGGAAGGGTGGGAGTGAACCAATTCTTCATGATGTAAGCCCGTTGCTAGAGTGAATGCGCCAATAAGGCTTGTAGAGGCGGTGATAACCTGTCATTGCGATACTTGGCTGTACTTAACGGCAGGTGCGACAATTTGTCCAGTTCTTTGGCGAAGATGACCCAGAACGAAGTCTGTCGTGCAAAAAACTGAGCCAAATGGAAGGCTATGAAAGCCATACTATCGAGCGTAGCAGGTAAGGCTTTACTTCGTTCACTCTAGCGAGCACCTTTCGTCATTAGCACTGCTATCTGCGGTTATCTCCTTCCCAGTTTGATGTGGCCTTGCTTATCTAAGCATCCTTCTCTTTATTACGGTGCGCGCCGTATCGTAAATAAACTATCCTCCACTACAACACTCAACTTAAGCATCGACATCACCCCCGGTCTCCCCTGTGTGCAGATGCCGTGCTTCACCGTATTCGTCTCAACTAGATTTAGATTGGGGCGTCAGTACTAATCACCACGGGTTGCAAGCTGCGGCAGCTGATCGACGAGGATGAATACCAGCTGCCCGCGATTACCTCGTGATACTGGACGGCAACCGCGTTTTTCAGCACATCCAGCGTGATGACCTGATGGTGTTGGGAAGCGAACTTGGGTACTGAACACCAAGTGCCGATCAGAGGCTTGCTGCAGGAGGTGAAGCAGCAAATATTGGGTGAGCCAGAAGAGGTCAAGGTAGAGGCAAGGTGGGTGATGGATGTGTTTATTATTATAAATAAAAAAACCTTTCCGACTGTTTATATTCCTTTTATAACTCCTTGTTTCAATAAAACCGTATTGCAAATACTTTATACTGATTGATATATCTACTTTTTTAGGGATAATTTTTTATCATAAAATATGATTTGGTTTTGATACGCTATTTGCGATATCGTTACTCATTTTGGGGCTTGTTCTTTCTTCTGTAGTCAGCGATTATGGGAGAAAATGATAACTGTGTGTTTTATAGATATCTTGGCATAAATTTTTTATTTTTACTGGGGGTAGATATGGGATTCAATGGATTTTGTGATATTGAAGATAAAGGCAACAATAGTCCTCAATGGACAAATTTTGATTTATTTATGCGACACGCTGTGCCTGAATTGATGGGAGGCGGTATTCCATATGCGCGACGATTCAAGACGGCTTTTGTAGTTCATAATCGATATACAATTATTGCTGCTGCTCAAAAGTATCGACTTCCTCCTGAGTTATTAGCGGGAGTGGCATGGATTGAATCGGGTGGTAAACCAAACAGTTGGAAAGGTGAGATTTATAACCAGCGTATCTTTCGGGATGGTTTTTATAGCGGAGGGAAGCCTGCTGATAGAACATCATTTGGTTTCTTAAGTATGCAAATACATACAGCTGCCGAAACGCTGGGTTTGGACCCTAATACATTAGGCGTTGAAAAACAGATACAAATTGCATTATGTCTTGAACATGACACTTATATCATAGATCTTGCTGCAAGGCATCTAAGGATGCTGGCTGATCATGACAAATTTGATGTGATTGGTACCGAGGAAGTTAGAGTTTTAGGTGCTCGCTATAATCAAGGTATATCTCGTTCATTAGAACAGATAAAAAAAGACTTATCTTATGGAAATTTTATTGTTAATAATTGGCATTCATACACATTAATGCTGTCAGGAGTAACTGTAGAGTGAGTAGGGCAACAAGAATATTAAGTATCTGTTCGGGTATAGCCTATTTGATTGGCATGTTTTATATCTATGCATTTAGGGGGGGGGAATATGACTGGATGCTTGAGATGACGCCAGAGATTGGAAATGCGCCGCAGAGTAGCGATGATTGGGTATTTATATCGCAATGCTCTCTAGCTTTTACATTGGCCTCTCAAGTACCGTCTCTATTCTTCAAAAATAGAAAGTATCATATCATAATGATCGTGTTGGCAATCGCTTTTCATACATGGTCAGGAAATCATTGATGCGTGTTTAAGGTAATTATTAGCGCCTCGCCGGGAGAATGGGTAACGTGCTTTTTTATGTTGCACTCAGAACTGGCAACCGCCAAGTATTAAAAAATCTTACTTATGATAACGTGGTGAGCAAATATGAAGTAAAAACATTGGAATATCGAGGTGGGGTGATTGTGAGTGAACTTTTTTCAGCTATTTTCGAAAATATCGAGATGCTTCTTCCTGAAAACTATAAGAAAAATTTAGAAAGAGACTCTATGAAGGCAAGAGCAGTTTGCGATTACATTGCTGGAATGACGGACAGATATGCTTCTATGCTGCATAATAGATTGTTTACAGCTAACCCTAGCTCTGTATTTACAAAGCTATAGCCATAAATTTATTGATTTTTATGTCATGTAAAAAAGGGCAGCTTTCGCTGCCCTCAACTCACTACCCATCATCTACTCTTACGCAAATCTCAATCTTCACTACCCTGACGAATCAGATAATCAAACGAGGCCAGTGATGCCTTCGCGCCTTCACCCAGCGCAATCACGATCTGTTTGTACGGCACGGTCGTGACGTCGCCCGCTGCAAACACGCCTGGAATGGAGGTCTGGCCGCGGTTGTCGATTACGATCTCGCCCTGCGGTGTCAGTTCCAGTGTGTCTTTTAACCAGCCGCTGTTGGGTACCAGGCCGATCTGAACGAAGACGCCTTCCAGTGCAACATGTTTAGACTCGCCCGTTGCGCGTTCGGTGTAACTCAGGCCGTTGACCTTCTGTCCGTCACCGGTGATCTCGGTGGTCTGTGCTTCAGTGATAACCGTGACGTTCGGCAGGCTGTGCAGTTTGCGCTGCAGTACCGCGTCGGCGCGCAGAGTATCGGCAAATTCGAACAGTGTGACTTTGCCCACGATACCGGCAAGGTCGATAGCCGCTTCAACGCCAGAGTTACCGCCACCGATGACCGCAACGTGCTTGCCTTTGAACAGCGGGCCGTCGCAGTGCGGGCAGTACGCTACGCCGCGGTTGCGGTACTCGTCTTCACCCGGGACGCCTACCTGACGCCAGCGTGCCCCTGTCGAGATAATGACGGATTTCGCGGTCAGCGTAGCGCCGCTCTCCAGCTCGACGGCAAACGGTTGACCGTCCTTGGCCGGTACCAGGCGCGCTGCGCGCTGGGTATCCATAACGTCGACATCGTAGCTTTTGACGTGCTCTTCAAGCGCAGCCGCGAGTTTCGGGCCTTCGGTCTCCTTGATGGAGATGAAGTTTTCGATCGCCATGGTGTCTTGCACCTGACCACCGAAGCGCTCGGCGACTACGCCAGTGCGGATGCCTTTGCGCGCAGAGTAGACCGCCGCTGCCGCGCCAGCCGGGCCACCGCCCACTACCAGCACGTCGTAGGTATCCTTTTCATTCAGTGCCGCTGCCTGTCGCTTGGCTGCGCCAGTGTCGACCTTGTTGAGAATCTCGCTCAGCGTCGCGCGGCCCTGACCGAACTGCTCACCGTTGAGGTAAGTGGTCGGTACGGACATGACCTGGCGTGCTTCGACTTCGTCTTGGAACAGCGCGCCGTCGATCATGGTGTGGCGGACGTTCGGGTTGAACGTGGCCATCAGGTTCAAGGCCTGTACGACGTCTGGGCAGTTCTGGCATGACAGCGAAATATAGGTCTCAAACATGAACTCGCCGTCCAGCTGGCGAATCTGATCAAGCACTGCCGGGTCGGTTTTCGGCGGATGGCCACCCGTGTGCAGCAACGCCAGTACCAGCGAGGTGAACTCGTGGCCGGTCGGGATGCCCGCAAACTCAATGCGTGCCGGCTCGCCTGCTTTGCCTACTGTGAAGGACGGGCGGCGAGAGGACTGACCGTCGAAGGAAACGCTGATCTTGTCGGACAGGCTGTCCAGATCCTCGATCAGTCCCTTCATCTGCTGGGATGCATCGCGGTCATCCAGAGATGCGACTAGTGCGATGGGTTGCGTCAGCTTGTCGAGGTAAGCCTTGAGCTGTGTCTTGAGCGCATTGTCCAACATGAGCGTCTCTCCGGTGGTTCGCTATCGAAGCGGATAAGAAAGTTATCCTGTCATCATCAGGATATGTTCGGGGCCGTATTGCGCACACTATCTTACTTAACGGCGGCGGCGCCGATGGAGACCGGCACCGTTTAGGCAATACGAAGCTGCATTCGCAAAGTCGAGCTTTCGAATGAAACCGCACTGTAATAGAAGGTATTGATGAGGCGTAGGCGCGATATCGACAGGATATGCCAGATGTCGCCTTCCCGAAGAAGGGAGATTGCAGCGCCCCCGCTTGGGCGCTGCAACGGTCATCTGGTGATCAGATCTTGCCGACCAGGTCCAGAGACGGAGAGAGGGTTTCAGCACCTTCTTTCCATTTTGCTGGGCATACTTCACCCGGGTGTGCTGCGATGTACTGAGCCGCTTTGACTTTGCGCAGCAGTTCGGATGCATCACGACCAACGCCGCCGTCGTTCAGTTCGATGATTTTGATCTGGCCTTCCGGGTTGATCACGAACGTGCCGCGTTCAGCCAGGCCGTCTTCTTCGATCATGACCTGGAAGTTGCGAGAAATGCGGCCAGTCGGATCGCCGATCATCGGGTACTGCAGTTTGGCGATGGTGTCGGACGTTTCGTGCCACGCTTTGTGAGTGAAGTGCGTGTCAGTGGAAACGCTGTAGATCTCGACGCCCAGACGCTTGAACTCTTCGTATTCGTCAGCTAGGTCACCCAGCTCGGTCGGGCAAACGAACGTGAAGTCGGCCGGGTAGAAGAACACGACGGACCATTTGCCTTTCAGGTCCTGCTCGGTCACTTCGACGAAGTCGCCGTTGTGGAATGCGGTTGCCTTGAACGGCAGGATTTCAGTATTCAACAGAGACATGGACAAACTCCTTGTCGTGAGTGGTCGTTGGAAGCGTGCTGTATCTGACGCTATGGAAATCACTCTACCCGAACCGATGTGATTATCTAAATTGATTGGGCAAATGGTGCTGATTGCCTTTGGCAATGATGTGGCATTTTTCTGAACGAGCCACGCTTCGTGTGCCATCGGGCCTTGCACTAACAGACATGCGTAAAAATACCTAGTTCCAATGTCGGGTTATGGGCGGGCAATTGCAAGGGGACTGCGGCCCAGCGTATGGTTATTTCAATCCGCTAACCATAACAACGACCAATGAAAGGAAGACGCTTCGTGGCAACAGGATTCTCGACATCGCATCTTGCAAGCACTGCGCTGGATGAGTTGGTGCTTTCCCTTAAGAAGGAACGCCTAGACTGGCACCACAGCGGTGCACTGCCAGCACCGGTTCAGCGTCCGGGGCAGCTTCCTTCACGAGATGCCATTCGCAGTGTCGTTGACGGTGTGATGCGGGCGCTGTTTCCGCTGCATATGGGGCCGGATGACCTGCTGGCCGGTGAAGAGGACTTTTACGTCACACGGATGCTGAACCGTGCCCTGTCGCTATTGAAGGTACAGGTACTGCGCGAGCTGCGTTATCACCAGCGCGACGAACGCGATGCGTTGTCGGAAGCGGCGTTGGTGGCCCGTACCGATGACATCCTTGCCCGCTTCTGCGAGCAACTGCCCCAGATCAACCGCACGCTGGCCACGGACGTTGCCGCTGCTTACCGCGGTGACCCTGCCGCGACGGGCGTCGATGAAGTGCTACTGTGCTATCCCGGCATGCAGGCCATTATCCATCATCGTCTGGCGCATGCGCTTCACGGTTTAGGGCTGCCATTGATTGCGCGAACTATTTCCGAAATGTCGCATTCCGCTACCGGTATCGACATTCACCCAGGCGCCACTATCGGCCAGTACTTCTTTATTGACCACGGTACGGGGGTCGTTATCGGCGAAAGCTGCATCATCGGCGACAACGTGCGGCTGTATCAGGCCGTGACGCTGGGAGCTAAGCGCTTTGCCGTTGATGAAAATGGCCAGCTAGAAAAAGGGGGCGCACGTCATCCCATCGTTGAAGATGACGTTGTGGTCTATGCCGGTGCAACCATCCTTGGGCGCATTACGATCGGCAAGGGCGCGGTCATCGGGGGGAATGTCTGGCTGACGACGGATATTGAGCCGGGCCGCAGCGTGACACAGGCATCGCTCAACCGTCACAAAGGGTCTTCTCAAAGCTGATGTACCCGCTGTCCAACTCTTGGGGTTGAATGATGCGCTTGTGGTCAGTGCATCGAAGGAGCCGCGGTAGGGCACCATCTGCTGAACAAGATAAGTCCCATTTCATGCGGCGAGCAGTGTCGGCACACTGCCCGCCGCACGTTTGTTAAGCAAAGGCGTGCCGTTTGGGGCTAGGCATCTGCCTGAACACGTGTCTTGTGGTGATCATCACGGGAAAGACTTATTTAAAAGAGAACACCGATCAGTGTGACGCGACGCCTCGCGGCTGATGTTACAGGCCGAGCTGATCGAGCAAGAGTGGGCTGAGCAGGGGGCTGCGAGCAATAAAAGCGTGAACACCTTTGCCGCGTGTTTTTGCCTGATCTATGATCCGGCAGCCTTGCGCTTGTCATTCTTCTTTAATGTGAAGCGCCTTCAAGAAGACGTGCCTGCTACCCATAATGCTGATCAACCGCTAAGAGAGGTCGCTCTCTCTTTTAGAGTAGGGGCAGATGAGGAGGCGAGTCATTCGGAGGACGAGTGGCGGCACTGTGGTAGTGCTCGGGGCATCCGACCTGAAGGCCGGTGCTTCGCTACCGCGGGTACAGTGTCGCCAGATTCTGCTTTACCTATGCGTGCAGGGTGTCGATACAAGTGATGCTGATATTACCAATACAGCGGCCAGCGTTGGCTCGATCGCAGGTTATTGGCAATAAAGGCAATTATGAGCAGCAACAGGCAGCCGGTCAGCACGGGAAAGATCAGGAAGTGCCAGTCACGCATGCCGCTAAGCAGCATGACGATGGGAACGCCGGTCGCGGGTGGATGAACGATCTTGAGCAACAGCATCAGGGCCACTACCGACCCTGTGCCCAGCGCCATGGTGTACGGCGACAGGCCCCACAGGTTGGCAAGGATCAGCCCAATCAGTGATGCCAGCATATGGGAACCGAGCACATGGCGAGGTTGGGCCAGCGGCGAATGCGGAAAGGCGAACAACAGGATGCTGGTAGCGGCGAAAGGTGTCATCAATAGCGGTGTGGCTGTCCATTGCGTGAGCAGGGCGAGCAACAGGATCGCACAGCTGGCTTCGCAGGCACTGATCAGTGACTTTCGGCAGTGTGAAACGATACGTCTGGAACGCGGCTGAGGCGTAGGCCAGAAAGGGGCTGACATAGGGTGGTGATCCTTGGGAGCCGGGACCAGCCGCGTCGAGGAGGGTGAGGCGCAACGGGTTCTGCAGGCTTGAAGTTCTAGGAAGGTGACGCCACTTATACCGTCATCGCAGGAAGGCCTGCAATGGCTGTCAGCTGCTATCGTAGCAAACGCGACAAGGTGCCGCATCCTTTGGGATGAGTTACCTTTTTGTAGCCGTATCAGGGTGCAAATCTGTCGGGAAATCGTGCGATTGTCGTTTGCGCCCTCGGTGAGGCATGCGATACTGACAGCATTGCGTTGCCTGCCCGCTCCTCGGCCGTAACCCAATGTCTTTCCGTCATTCGTCATTGACGTAGGCGGCATGAAGTGACGATGATGGAGCAACGGGCCGGTGACAGCCAGAACCGAGGCATTGGAACACCTTGTCCTTCTCGTGAAAGGATCAGGGAATGCGCCGCTGCCAGACAGCACCGCTGCCGTTGCCCTTCTCTCTTCTTCGAATCAAAGGCGATGATGTCATGTACGAATATCCGGTCAATGTCGATATCCAAACCATCGAAGGTAGCCCGTCTCGCAAGGTAGCCATTGCCTGCCCGACACTGCCAGAGCTGAAGTGCGTAGGTGACGGCCTGCGTGATGCCTTCCACAAGGCTACGCTGTGCGCCAAGGACGTGCTGGGGCGCTATGTTGCCGCCGGTAAGCCGATTCCGCAGCCGAACCCGGCGACTATGGGCCAGTACCTGCTGCGTCTGCCGTTGCTGACCGTGGCTAAAATCCTGCTGTGGAACGAGATGTCCTATCAGGGCGTCAACAGCGCTGAACTGGCACAGCGCCTGCGCATCGACGAAAAGCAGGTCGCCGAGCTGCTCGACTTCACGGCCAACGTCGAAATCGAACTGATCGAAAGCGCACTGAGCGCAGTAGGCAAACGCCTGGTGCTGTCTCTGGCCGCTGAAAGCACGCTCGATATCGAAAGCCGCAAATGGCCGCATGAGAAAGTCGAGCTCTAAGCGTTCGCCGTGCTAGGGGCGTTTGCCCTGCATGAATACAAGGCCTCACTTCGGTGAGGCCTTTGTCGTTTCAGGGGCGATGGTTGAGGATTGGCGCGCACAGCAATGCCAGGCTGTTATATCGAAATGATAGTGGCTACTACGCCTGAGGCTCATTATTATCGGTACTACTCGTCGAGGCGTGTCACAACGTTGTTTACAACGAGAACCACTTCCCTTGTAGACGCTCTGTCTACATAATATAAGCGTTTGGCAAATAGCGGCCGCTATTTATAATCAATTCGTATCAAAAAATAACGTTTCTGCTCTGTATCCCTAGGCAAGCGCATACAAAAAATAACCAACGGAAAAGGTGTATTACAAATAATTTAATTAAGTTTCATATGTCGCCTTACTGTAAGGTATCGTAATTATTTATGCCTTCGGGATATTTAATATATTTTTTGTTAGAATCCATTTTGAAGTCAAAAGAAAATAGATAATCTATGCGCCGTTGCACCGTATATTAGTCCTTATCACTCATAATCTTCCCCATTATCTCTGGAACGGATCATCACGCCGAGCATCATGATCGGCGGCGGTTTCCGTTTGCGTTGTATTTCACCCCCGGAATGGCCATGAACAAGACATTTCTGTTGGCGTTATCCCTGCTGGCGAGCGCCCCTGCTGTTGCAGCTGTCGATACGCAATACGATGATCTGGTGCGTCTGGCCCGTACCGGCGATACGGCACCCGTCTTGGATTACCTGAAACGGCACCAGACTGACCAGTCCGTGCAGCAACGCGAAGACAACATCGTCATCGCATCGTGGGCCGGTCGGGATCAGGAAACAGTCGCGGCCTATCGGCGCTACCCCCATCCTGAACAGCTCTCCGCGGAGGTGTTGGGATCGGTGGCGCGGGCTTATCGCAACCTGAAGCAGTACGCCGAAGCGGCGGCCCTGTACCGCAACGCGCAGCATCAGGTCCCCAATGACCCTCAGTGGGTTATGGGTGAAATGCTGGTACTGGCAGATGACGGTAAGGGTGGGCAGGCCGTGGCGCTGGGGAAACCATGGGTCGATCGACTCAGTGGTGAGGATCAGGCGCAAATGCGCACTGTCATGGCTTACGCGCTGCTGTCAGAAGGGGCGCGCTACGAAGCGCTTCATCAGATGGAGCGCGCCTTTGTGACCGAATACCCCGGCGACTTTCAGGGCGAGCTGCGCGAGCGCTACGGGCAGGTACTGACACGCGGTGAAATGCCAATGGCAGCGCTGAGCATCGACGCGGGCCTGACGCCGTTACAGCGTTTGCAGAAGCAATCGGATGAAATGGCCCTGCGCGTTCGTGTGGCGGTAATGGACAGTCGCCGAGAATCCGAGCGCTTGCAGGCCACCGATGAAGCTCTGGCGCGCTATGCCTCGCTGTTGAAGCAGTGCGCGGCAACGCCCGGTGCCGAGGCCATTGCACGCCAGATGCGGATCGATCGCCTGGGGCTGTATGACGGACGTGGCATGCCGCAGCAGGTGGTTCGCGAGTATGACGCGCTGAAGGCTCAAGGGGGCGAGGTTCCGCCCTACGCACGGGTGTGGGTCGCGCGCTCGCTGTTAAAGTTGCGTCAGCCCGCGCGTGCTGAGCGCCTCATGGCGTCGGCTGTGAAGGAAACAGAAGCGGACCAGCCGCAGCCGTGGATGGCGGGGCGCATTCTCCATGCGCAGACGCTGACCCTGTGCCATCGCATCGACGATGCTGCCCGTGAAATCGAGCGCATCATGCCGCTCGAAGGGCGCTACCGCTGGGTCATCAACTACCCCCAGACGGAGATAGATTCGACCTGGCTCACGCTCCAGTTGAATCACGCTAGCTTGCTCAACGACAAAGCACAGAACGAACCTGCGTTGGCCGTTTTTGAAGACCTGTGCCGCTACAACCTTGGCAGCACCGAGACGTGTGTGCCGCTGGCCGATATGTACCGCAACAATGGCTGGCCGCGCCGCTCGGAGCAGCGCCTCAAAATGGTCGAAGGTGTTTCACCACGAGCGCTGGAATTGGAAGAATCCCAAGCATACACCGCGCTTGCGCTGCGCGAGTGGCACCAGGCCGATGTGCTGACGGACGATGTGGCGCAGCGCTATCCGGAAGACTATGACGTGGGTCGTCTGGTGCGGGCCAACCAGGTCGCCCATATGGCTGAACTGCGCCTGACAGCCAGCCCGGACCGTAGTAGCGGCAGCACCACGGTGCGTGGCAGCCATTCGCTGGGGATGGAAGGCACGCTGTTTTCACCGCGCTTTCTTGATCACTGGCGCCTGTTCGCCGGTTCCGGCTATAGCTCCAGTCGGTTTGACGAGGAAAAAGGCCACGGTCGCTGGCAGCGCGCCGGTGTGGAATACAGTGGACGCGATCTGCTGGTCAGTGCGGACACGCGCTATCAGAACTACGGCGTAGGGCACGAGCAGGGCTACCGCTTCACGCTTGATCATGACCTTAGCGATATTTGGCACTGGGGCACGTTGGTGGCACGGCGCTCCACGGAAGCGCCGTTGCGCGGCCGTATCGCTGGCGTGCATGCCGACCAGTATCAGGCCTACGGACGTTGGACACCCGATGACGAACACGCATGGGAACTGGCCTATACCCACTGGGACTTCTCCGATCGCAACCGGCATCAGCAGGTGGCTCTATCGGGTGAGCACCGCCTGTGGGCCGTTACCGATCTTCGTCTAGACGGTCTGCTGGATGTGGAAGGGCGTTTGGCGCGTTACAGCACGGATGCGCAGTCTTATTACAGCCCTAAGCATGATGTGGCCGTGATGCCGTCGCTGCGTCTGACGCACCGCCTGTATGCCTTCTATGAAAACCAATGGCAGCAGACATTCGAGCTTGGGGTTGGTCATTACTGGGAAGCCCGCTATGGAAGCTCGCCGATGCTGATGGCGCGCTATGGGCAGCAGCTACAGATGAACGATGTGCTGGCCCTGGGCGCTACTGTTGGCTGGGAACGCCAGTCCTATGACGGTCGTGCTGAAAACGACCTCCAACTCTCATTCGACATGAATTACAGGTTCTGACCATGAACAAGGTATTTCGTCTGCTGTCTGTCGGGCTGCTAGCTGCGCTGTCGGGCTGTGCGGGCCAGCACCCCGTGTTCACGCCACCGCTTGAGCGTCCGCTTGCTGTTCGTGATACGCCATGGCCGCGCAATCAGGTGTTGGTACTGGCCTACCACGACATCATGGACAGTGAGCCGGATCAACAGTACGTGGCGACGCGCACGGCTAATTTCATTGCTCAGATGCGCTGGCTGCAGGTGAACCACTATGTTCCTGTGTCGATGGATCAGATTTTCGCGGCCAGCGAAGGCAAGAGCGAGCTGCCGGAAAAGGCGGTGCTGCTGACCTTCGATGACGGCTATCGCAGTATGTACGACCGCGTGTTCCCGATTCTCAAACGCAATCACTGGCCGGCGCTGTTCGCTCCGGTGGGGCGCTGGATCGACACGCCGGAAGGACAGCCGGTCGATTTTAGTGGCAAGTTGCGCCCGCGTGACAAGTTTGTCACCTGGGATCAGGTCCGCGAAATGTCCGACTCGGGGTTGGTCGAGATCGGATCGCATACGCAGGATTTGCACCACGGCGTGCTGGCGAATCCGCAGGGTAACGTGGAGCCAGCAGCGGCAGCGCTGAAATACGATCCGGTGACCAAACGCTATGAAACACTGGAAGAGTTCCGCCAGCGTATCGACCGCGATGTCAGTGCCATCACGAGTACGCTGACACGGGTGGACGGCAAGCCGCCGCGGGTTTGGGTATGGCCTTATGGTGCAGCCAGCGGTATTGCGCTGGATGTGGCGCGCCAGCACCACTATCGGGCTGCTATGACGCTTGAGGATGGGCTGCTCGACGTTCACAACCTGATGAACGTGCCGCGTATGCTGGTCGCCAACGACCCCGATATCGACGGCTTCGTGGCCAATGCCGTTCAGTTGCAGGAACACCCGCCAATCCGTTCAGTGCGTGTCGATCTCGATGCGATCTACGACCCTGATCCCGCGCAGATGGAAGAGAACGTTGGGCGAGTAGTGCAGCGCCTGTCGGAGGTTCAGCCCACTGTCATCATCGTCAAGGGATTTGTATCACCTGCTCATCCCGGTGAGCCAGTACGTGAAACGTACTTTCCAAACCATGTGTTGCCCATGAAGGCTGATCTGTTCAACCGTACAGTGCATCAGATCCATTCTCGCCTGCTGTTCGACCCGCGCGTCTATGCGTGGATTCCGACACTGGCGGCAGAACAGGGGGCGGCTGTGCCGTTATGCTCAACTTCGCCCTATCGTGCCTCACCGTTCAGTCCTGTCGTGCAGCGCCAGCTGCGTACGCTGTACCGCGACATGGCGGCCAGTGTGCCGACTCTGGAAGGTGTGATGTTTGATGAGGATGCCAGCGATGCCGTCTGTGAGGGCGAATCCCCTGCGCGGCTTGCGCAGGCGCAGGGCGACCTCAGTGTTCAGCTGAGCGATGAAGTGCGTGCCGTACGCGGGCAGGATGTGAAGACGCTGCAAGTAGTGGTTACGGGCGCGCATGAGACTGCTTGCCAAGCGGTCGCGCGCACGCTGACGCACCACGATCATGCGCTATTGCGGCTGTCGCCGGGTGCGCGCGAGGGCGCGGGTAATGTCGTGACGCATGCTCAGGCGCAGGCGTTGCTGAAGACAGTGAACGAGCTCCCCAACGGCATGGCGCGCACGCTGTTTGAAGTGGAGCGTCAGACGCCTGCGGGCAAGGTGATCGCGGACGAACAGGTCGGGAAGTGGCTGGTCTGGCTTGCTAACCGAAGCGTTATCCATCTGGGCTATGCCCCTGACGATGCACAGGCCAACCGTCCTGTGTTGCGTAATATGGCGCCACTGTTCGAGTCGCGCTGGCAGGAATAGTCGATATTGCCGCTCCTTTATTAACCGTAATATTCTGTCGACTACTACGGTAATGACAATAATAAAGGGGCGGTATTTGCTGCACATAATTACATCAGTTAACAATTGATATAGGTTGCTGACATAACGTTTCAAAGGAAAAGTAAAGTTCGGAACACAAGGCGTTAGTGTGGAATATGGCGATTATGTTACTCAGAGTAAAAACGCTTGGTATTTCGCTTGTTTGCTATGTTTTTTGTCTTTTCGGACTGTTCCATTACTGATAGAGAAGTTAGTCTATATCGGCCTTTTAGGTACCCTACTTTAGTACCCGCTTTATAGATATTCGTGCTCATGCGGTGAATGAGCGGCTTCGAATAGCAACCCGCAGACATAATGTCCTGGCGGGCAATGCAACCGGAATAGCAATGAATAAGACTTCTTTGTTGGCGTTATGTCTGCTGTTAGGTGCTCAGACAGCAGGAGCTGGCAGCGTCGTGCCTGATGCTCACTACGACGACCTAGTGCGCAAGGCGCGCAGCGGTGATACAGCTCCTGCTCTTGAGTATCTTCGACAGCATGTCAAAGAACAGACCAGGCAGCAGCAGGAAGATCACATCGTCATCGCCTCATGGGCTGGCCGCGATAGCGAAGTGCTGGAGGCCTATGCGCATGTGCAGGACACGTCAGCGCTGTCTGCTCCCATTCTGGCCAGTGTCGCTCGGGCTTATCGCAATACGCGTGATTACGAGCGCGCCGCCCAACTGTACCGTCAGGCCGAGAAAATCGCCCCCGATGACCCTCAGTGGGTGATGGGCGAGATGCTGGTGATGGCGGATGGCAAGCGTGGACGCGATGCCATCGCGCGCGGTCGGCCATGGCTGGGCAAAGTGTCCTCTCAGGATGAAGCTCGCCTGCGTACGGTCATGGCCTATGCCTGGCTATCGGTTGGAGAGCGCTTCGAGGCGCTTCATGAAGTGCATCAGGCCTTCCTATTGGAGCATCCCGGTCCGTTCGATCGTGACGTGCTGGAGCGCTACGGGCAGGTGCTGTCGCGTGCCGAGCTGCCGATGGCAGGGCTGGAAGTCGATGCGCGCCTGACGCCCGTTCAGCGCTTGCAGAAGCAGGCCGACGAGATGGCGCTGCAGGTGCGTATGAGCCATACCGGTGGGCGACAGGAAGCGGATCGCTTCGTGGCACCTGACGAGCTGATCTCTCGTTACCACTCGCTGCTGTCGCAGTGTGATCGCACCCCCGGTGCAGAAGGCGTTGCGCGCCAGATGCGTATCGACCGCATGGGCGCCTACGAGGCGCGTAGCATGCACCGTCAGGTCGTGGCTGAGTACGAGCAGCTGAGCCGTGAAGGACGTATTCCATCCTATGCCGAAGCGTGGGTGGCCCAGGCCTATATGGCACTGCACAACCCCGGTAAGGCGGATGAGCTGTTCCGTGATGTCATTGCCCATGAGTCGCCCAAGGACGATCACTGGACTGAAGACAATCAGAACCATGTGCGCAGTCTGCTGGAAGATGATCGCCCCGGTGATGCGCGTCAGGCGATGGACACGCTGCTGCCGACGATTCCCAAAGTGCACTGGTCAATCAACTACCCACTGCCGCAGGTCAATGAAAACTGGCTGTCTACCCAGCTGCTGGACGTTGACGTGATGCAGGCCAACGGTGACGAACGCAAGGCGTTCGTGAAGTCGCGTCACCTGTGCGAGATCGCGCCGGCTCAGACGTCGCCGTGCATTGGTTATGGCGCGCTGTTGGAAGAGCAAGGGCGCTACCGCGATGCGGAGTACCAGTATCTGGTGGTGCAAAGTGGTATGCCGCGTAACCAGTCGCTGGAAGTTGCGCAGTTAGTGAATGCGCTCAACCTGCGTGAATGGCACCGCGCCGATGTGCTGGCCGAAGGGCTGACACAGCGCTTCACCGATGAAGAGGGCTCTCGTCAGGCGCTGCGCCAGAACGAGATTGCGCATATGGCAGAGTTCCAGTTGAGCGCGAGCAAAGGCCATTCTCATTCGCACGGTAGCAATGGCAGCAACGGTAACCCGATCCGCGGTAACGACGATCTGCATATCGAAGGCACGCTCTACAGCCCACGCTTTGGCGATCACTGGCGGGCTTTCCTTGGTGCTGACTACACCTCGGGCGAGTTCGGTACTGAAGAGTCAACGACAGATCATGGCCGCTGGCAGCGTGGCGGGGTCGAGTACACCGATCGCAATACGGTCGCGACGCTTGAAGCGTCCACTCAGCGTTTTGGTGACGTTGGGCAGCAGATGGGGGGCAAGGTGACGGTTGATCGTGACATCAACGATCGCTGGCACTACGGCGCGGCTTATAGCTTCCGGTCCGCCGAAACGCCGCTGCGTGCACGGGCAGAAGGAATCTGGGCCAACCAGGGTGACGTACATGCCAGTTGGACGCCGTCCAACCGTACTAGCGTGCAGCTCTCCCTGTCGCCGTGGCACTTCTCCGATGGCAACTGGCGTTGGCAAAGCTCGTTGAGCGGTAGCCAGCGGCTGTGGACGTGGCCGCACGCGCGCCTGGACGGCCTGCTAGCGATCAGTGGCAGCCGCAACAGCATCAGCCATATCGCTGGTGATAGTTCCAGCGATGCGGGCAACAGAAAGGAAGGGGTAGATTATTACAGTCCGAAAAGCGATCTCTCCATCATGCCGGGGCTGCGTCTGACGCATGCGCTGTATCGGCACTACGACCGCCAGTGGGAACACTATCTGGAGCTGGGAGCTGGGCGTTATTACGAAAACTATACCTGGCATGATAGTCAGGGCGATCACAACCGCCACGACAATACGCCTCTGTGGATGGCGCGCTATGGTCAGGATATTCAGTTGAGCGATGTCCTGAATGTCGGTGCGTCCGCGCAGGTCACTCGTCAGTCGTATGACGGTGTGAGCGAAAGGGACATCCAACTGATGCTCGATATGAATTACAGGTTCTAGCCATGATGATGAAAAGAGTGTTGTGCTGCCTGCTCGGTCTGGCCTTGCCCATGCTGAACGCCTGTGCCGAGCAGGGGGGCATGTTTACGCCGCCCACCGAACGACCTGACATGGTGAGTGAACAGCCGTGGCCGAAGAACCATGTGCTGGTGCTGGCTTATCACGACATCATGGACAGCGAACCCGATCAGCAGTACGTGGCGACGCGCACGGCCAACTTCGTGGCGCAGATGCGCTGGCTGAAAGCCAACCACTATGTGCCGGTATCAATGGATCAGATCTTTGCAGCCCGCGATGGCAAGGCCGATCTGCCTGAAAAAGCGGTGCTGCTGACCTTCGATGACGGCTATCGCAGCATGTATGACCGGGTGTTCCCGATCCTTAAGCGCAACCACTGGCCGGCACTGTTCGCACCGGTAGGCGCATGGCTCGATACCCCGCAGGACCAGATGGTGAACTTCAGCGGCAAGATGCGCCCGCGTGACAAGTTCGTGACCTGGGATCAGGTGCGCGAAATGTCCGATTCAGGGCTGATCGAGATCGCATCGCATACGCAGGACATGCACAAGGGGATCATCGCCAACCCGCAGGGGAACGTTGAGCCTGCTGCAGCGTCATTGGCCTACGATCCGGTTAAGAAGCGCTATGAAACGCTGGATGAGTTCCGTCACCGCTTTGATCTGGACGCCACGACCATCACCAATACCATCACCCGTGTGACGGGAAAAGCGCCTCGCGTGTGGGTATGGCCGTACGGTGCGTCCAGCGGTATCGGTCTGGAAGTCATCAAGGAACACGGCTATCAGTCGGCCATGACGCTGGATGAAGGCCTGTTGGACGTTCGCAACCTGATGAATGTGCCGCGCACGCTGGTGGCCTACGACCCCAACGTTGATGCCTTTTCCAGTTGGGTGGCTGACGCGCAGGAAAAACCGGTCATGCGCACGGTGCGCGTCGATCTGGACTATGTCTATGACCCCGATCCCAAACGGATGGATGAAAACGTCGGGCGTCTAATTCAGCGTCTAGCGGATCTGCGCCCGTCGGTCGTCATGCTGCAGGCGTTTGCCGACCCGAAAGGGGACGGCCTGATCAAGGAAGTCTACTTCCCCAACAGTCAGCTGCCGATGCGTGCCGACCTGCTGAACCGTGTGACGGTGCAGATCCACACTCGCATGCCGGAGCGCGCGCGCGTCTTTGTCTGGATGCCGGTTCTGACCTTCGATCTGAAGGGGCTACCGCACGTCATGGAAATGACGCCGGAAGGCAAGCGTCGCATTGACCCGCATCAGTACCGCCGTTTGACGCCGTTCAACTCGGAAGTCCGCGCGCGCATCAAAGCGCTCTACCGTGACATGGCCGTCAGTGTGCCGTCGATCGAAGGGGTCGCCTTCCACGATGACCTGGTGATGTCCGATTACGAAGACGTGAGTGATGCCGGTCTGGCCGCGATGCGCAAGGCAGGTTTCGGCGACGATGTGCTGGCGCTGCGCAAGGACCACGATCGCAGCATGGCATGGGCGCGCTACAAGGGCCGCTTTATGAATGCGTTCACCAAAGAGTTGATGGATGAAGTGCACTCGCTGCGCGGTACGGATGTGAAGTCCGCTCGCAACATCTTCATCGAACCGGTACTTAACCCGGACAGCGAAGAGTGGTTCGCCCAGAACTTGGATGACACGCTGGATGCCTACGACTACGTGATGCCAATGCTGATGCCTTATATGGAAGGCGTTCGCGATCCGAAGGCAATTCACGACTGGATGGCACGCGCTGTCGAACGCGTGCGTCAGCATCCCAATGGGCTGCAGAAGACCATCTTCGAGCTGCAGGCGCAGGACTGGCGGTCGGATACCGACGGTCACGGCGATCGCTGGATTTCAAGCGAAGTTTTAGGCGGCTGGATGAAGGATCTGTTCAGCATGGGCGTGGTTCACCTCGGGTACTACCCAGATGACTTCTATCACAACACCCCCAGTCAGAAAGTGATTCGCTCTGTCATGTCGCCGTCTTGGGCTCCGGACTGAGGCGAGCTCACAGCGGCATCGTGAAGAAAGCCACTGGCCGGTCCGAAAGGGGCGAGGACCGGCATTTTTGTGGCGCGATGCCCGGGCGAAGCCTGCGGCGTTCTTTGGGTGCGCAGCACGTTGCCGTTTCGGCACACGCGTCTGCGAATAACGATTCGAAAAAAGTATGAAGCACAACGTAATGCATAACCGCCATGTGTGGCCCATTCGGCATGGCATTATGTCAACACGGTATGGATGGCTATGACAGATCGCATTCTGGCACTACTACTACTGCTCATCGTGCTAGGCACGCCAATAGGAGTCGCCTTCAATTTCACGGGCGACATCCTGCTGTATTTCGTCTTCCTGTACCCCCTGTTCATGTCGGTACTGTGGATTACCGGGGGGATCTATTTCTGGTTCCACTGGGAGCGCCACTGGAAGTGGGGCGATGAACAGGCGGTACCTGAACTGAAGGGCAATCCGCTTGTCTCGATATTGGTGCCTTGCTTCAACGAGGGCAATAACATCGAGGAAACGCTGCAGTTCGCGCTGACGCAGCACTACCCCAATACGGAAGTCATCGCTATCAACGATGGTTCCAGCGATAACACTGGGGCCGTGCTTGAAGAGATGGCGACGCGTTATCCGAACCTGCGCGTAGTGCACTTGGCCCAGAACCAAGGCAAGGCCGTGGCGCTGCGCATGGGGGCAACCGCTGCCAACAGTGAATACCTGGTCTGTATCGATGGTGATGCGGTACTTGATCGCAATGCCGTGTCCTATCTGGTGGCGCCGCTGATTGAGCACCCGCGTCTCGGGGCCGTCACGGGTAATCCGCGTATCCGCACGCGCTCCACGCTAACCGGTCGCGTACAGGTCGGCGAGTTCTCGTCGATCATCGGGCTGATCAAGCGTACGCAACGCGTATTGGGCAGGATCTTCACCGTATCGGGTGTGGTCGTGGCCTTCCGTCGTGCCGCGCTGCATCGCGTGGGCTACTGGAGTCCCGATATCATGACCGAGGACATCGACATCAGCTGGAAGCTGCAGCGCGATCACTGGTCGGTATTCTACGAACCGCGCGCACTGTGCTGGATCTTGATGCCGGAGTCGCTCAAGGGGCTGTGGAAGCAGCGTCTGCGCTGGGCACAGGGGGGTGGGGAGGTATTCCTCAAGAATTTTAGTATCATTACCTATACCCGCTATCGCTACATGTGGCCGCTGTGGCTCGAGTTCTGCTTTTCGACGCTTTGGGGCTTCACATTCCTGATTACGCTATTGCTGTGGGCAACCGGTACGGTGGTGGATTTGCCACCCAACCTGCGCGTTACCCATATCGTGCCGCCATCCTTTACGGGGCTATTGCTCGCTTTCGTCTGCCTTCTGCAGTGTGGAACCAGCATCATGATCGAACGTCGCTACGAGCGTAAGCTTGGTCGCGAACTGTTCTGGGTCATCTGGTATCCCTTGGTATTCTGGGCACTCAGTTTGTTGACGTCTGTAGTCAGCTTTTCGAAGGTCATGCTGTCCCCCCGTGGTCGCCGTGCGCGCTGGGTGACGACTGACCGCGGGGTCGATCGTCAGGACAAGGGAGAATCCGCGTGAAGGAACAAGAGCACATGGCACGTGAAATCGTGCTGTACAAGCGCTCGTCGCGAGGCGCTACGCTGGTGGATGGTCTGCTGACGGGCATCGCATGGGTCGGATTTTTGTCCCTGATCGTGATCGGGCTGTACAACATCTGGGAGGCTGAAACAGCGCCAGAGGCAGAACATGTCGAGTTTTTTGGGCATGTCATGCTGTCTTCTCTGTATACCGTGTTGTGGTATCTCGGGGCGGCACTACTTTTATTGGTGTTATTAGTGTGCTGGAGCCGCTACAACACATGGCGTTGGCGTGGAAAAGAACGACGCACGCGTTTTCCCAACCTGAACGTCAAGGACGTACCGTCCTACTTCGGTGCAGATCCCGCGCTGGTGGCACAGTTGCGAGCGGCTGCAATAGTGACCATCCATTCTGACAGCAACGGTGACATTCATTTCCTGACCCATGGCAAGAATGAAGATGATGACCGCGAAACGGTGCTGCCGGCCGACTCGCTCTAATACGATGGCTGGTCCCTTTGGGTGACAAGGTAATGAAAAAAGCAGGACTGCTGAAGGCTGTGCGTATGCACTTCTCTCAGCTCTTGAAAGGTCAGCGGCCACGGCCGCTGACGATGACAACGCCTCCTCTTGCGCTGGGTCGCCGGCTCAGGAAAAGCGTGCTGCGTCCGTTCCACTGGCTTGCGCTGGTGGGCGTACGGCTGATGCTGGCCTCGCCGCTGGCAGGGCTTCCTATACGCACGCGTCGACGCTGGGAGGCCGTCCTCCTGACCGTTACCGGTGTGGTGGCCGTCGTGGGCGTGACAATGGGCAGCTGGCGCGCGCTAAATCAGGAAATGCTCCAGTCCGCGGCCTCTTCCACGGCCTATATGGTTGAGGAAGGGTTAATACATAACGATCATGCTGCGGTGCGCAACACGCTGCGGCGGCTGTCGTGGTTCTCGGGGGTCTCATCCGTTCGCGTCTATGACGCGGAAGGAGGGGTGTTCGAGCGCTGGCATAGCGCGGGTATCGTGCCACGTGATGAAGACCAGCAGCGCTTTCTAAATCGCATGCTGGATATGGAGATCTACCTGCCGATCATGGACGGTGAGCATGCGGTAGGTGGTGTGCTGGTCACAGCACATGCTGAGCACATGCTCAAGACTCTGCGCGAGGCTCTGCTGCTGTCGGGTATCCTGTCGGGTGTGCTGGCGCTGGTCATTTTCGTGGCCTATCGCCGGATGCGTCACGGGCGTAGGAAACCGGCTAGTACAGCGGCCGCCGTGCCGTCGGGCGCGATGCCCGCCTCGGCGGCACAGGGCGCTCATGCGTCGCTGCTGGAAGGGATGCTGAACTTCAAGAGCGAGATCGACACGGCCTATACGCGCTTGCTGTTTCAGGCCACTCACGATGCACTGACGCGCGTCTACAACCGTTTCTATTTCGACCTGTTCTTCGAACACGCGATGAATTACGGGCGCGAAAACGACGAGCGCTTCGGATTGATCTTCATCGACTGCAACCGCTTCAAGGCGATCAACGATCAGCATGGACATCTGTGCGGTGATCAGGTGCTGCAGGAAGTGGCTCGTCGTCTGAACGAGCGCTTCGAAGGTATCGGTGATGTCTTTCGCTACGGCGGGGATGAGTTTGCGGTGCTGATTCATACCCTGCTGGACGATGCGTACCTGCAGACGCTGGTCGATGAAGTGCCGCGTCTTTTCGATGAACCGATACGCGTTGAGAGCATCGACGAACCGTTGAGTGTGGGTGTCGCGTGCGGCGGTGCCTGCTACCCCACCGATGGCAATACGGCCCGTCAGCTTATGCATTCCGCTGATGGGCGCATGTACGATCGCAAGGAGCGCTGAGCCGCTTTTCGATACGTTTCACGCACTGAACACAAGGCCCGATCTTCGTTAGAGGATCGGGCCTTGTGCCGTTTGGAAGGAATAAACGGGGGCCTATGAGCGGCGCATGGTAGTGATGGCGCGAAAAGCCACAACACCTAGTAGTGTCGATAGCAGCGATCCGGCCAACACACCGATCTTCACTTCGTCTAGATACTCCGGTGACGATGCGTAGGCCAGACCTCCGATGAACAGGCTCATGGTAAAGCCGATGCCGCACAGCATGGCGGTGGCAAGCAGCGTTGACCAGCACGCTTCTGCGGGCATGGGAGCAATGCGTAGACGGAGGGTTAGCCATGTCATACCGAAGATGCCGAGCGGCTTGCCGATCAGCAGTCCCAGCATCACGCCCAGCGGTACGGGTGACAGCAGGTGATGCAGTACGGTTGGCGATAGCGTGACGCCCGCATTGGCCAGTCCGAACAGAGGAAGCACCAGCAGTGCGACCCACGGCGTGAGCGCGTGCGAAAGGCGGTGCAGCGGTGATGCTCGGCCCTCGGCCACGGCGGTGCGAGGAATGCAGAGCGCCAGCAGTACGCCCGCCAGTGTCGCATGAAGCCCCGATCCTGCCATGCAGTACCACAGCACACCGCCTACCAGCAGATACGGCAGCAAGGCCCGTATGCCAAGCCGATTGAATATGATCAGTACCGCGAATGCCCCGCTGGCGCCTGCCAGCATGCCCCACGCCAGCGACTGCGTATAAAAGCACGCGATGATCACGATGGCACCGAGGTCGTCGATGATCGCAAGTGCTGCCAGAAAGGTGCGCAGCGAGGCGGGAACCCGCTTGCCGAGCAGCGTGATGACCGTGAGAGCGAAGGCGATATCTGTGGCGGATGGAATGGCCCAGCCTTTGAGCGTTTGAGGCTGATGCGCGTTAAACAGCGTAAAGACCAGTGCAGGAACGACCATGCCCCCCAGTGCCGCCAGCCCTGGCAGTACTCGCGCGCCCCAGCATGCCAGTTGTCCTTCGCACAGCTCTGCTTTGATCTCTAGCCCTACGCTCAGAAAGAACACACTCATCAAACCATCGTTGATCCAGTGAGCGACCGAACGCCCCATTACAGCGTGATGAAGCAATGACTGCACGTTGTCCTGCCAAGGACTATTGGCCAGCAGAATGGCAATGAGCGACGCGACGATTAGCACGATACCCCCCGTGGTGGGATGGTAGATCAAGCCCTTCCGGCGTGGCTGATTGCATGGAGAGGTAGAAGACATGGCATGCCCGTGTGTGAAGTGAAAAGGGGCATTGGATAGGAGCTGGCGCGTGAATACAAGCCCACCTGCCTTAAGCCGAGTGAGGATAGATTGGCTGTATCGTAATGACACTGCGGGTAAGGGTAACATCCTGATATAGGCGAAAACGTCGCTAAATAGCGTTGAAAAAGAGGTATGTATCATTAAAAGAGGTCATTTTTCTAGGCTGGACGGTTGCGGTCTCCTCGGGGGTGGTGACTAGGGGATACTTTTTCATAATTTATTGGATGGTTTTGTATAGTGTGGAATAACTTTGTATTATAGATGGCTTGTTCATCCCGTATGCGCTGCGCACACGGGACCTCTATTTCCACGCAGGACCTGATACATGACCGATCAGAACGACTACCGGATACGGGTTCGCCACCTGAGCAAGGTCTTTGGCAAGCGACCGGGCGAGGTGCTGGCCCTGCGCGATCAGGGCAAGAAACGCGCTGAAATCCACAAGGCCACAGGGCAGGTACTGGGGCTTTCCGATATCAATTTCGACGTTCGCGCGGGCGAACTGCTCGTGATCATGGGGCTGTCCGGATCAGGTAAATCCACGTTGATCCGCTGTCTGAACCGCCTCATCGACCCCACCGAAGGTGAGATTCTCATCAACGGTGGAGACGTCGTGAAGATGAATGACGCTGAGCTGCGCGAATGCCGTCGACGCCACTTCTCGATGGTATTCCAGCACTTCGCGCTGTTCCCACATCGCACGCTGCTGGGCAATGCGGAGTATGGACTGGAAGTCCGTGGCGTACCGCAGAGCGTACGCCAAGAGAAGGCTATGGCGGCGCTCAAGCGCGTTGGGTTGGGGCATCTGCCCAACGCTTACCCCCATGAACTGTCTGGCGGGATGCAGCAGCGTGTGGGTTTGGCGCGTGCACTGGCGAGCGAAACCAGCGTCATGCTGATGGACGAGGCCTTCTCGGCGCTTGATCCGTTGATTCGCCGTGAGATGCAGGATGAGCTACTGATGCTCCAGAAGGATCTGAAGCAGACCATCATCTTCATCACCCACGATCTGGATGAAGCGCTGCACATTGGCGACCGCATCATTCTGCTCAAGGACGGTGAAGTGGTGCAGGCTGGCACGCCGCGTGACATCGTGACTAACCCCGCAGACGAATACGTCGAACGTTTCGTCGAAGGGATCGACATGACGCGCTTCCTGACGGCCGAACTGGCGATGGAAGCGCCGGTCACGCCGCTGTCTATCGACGATACCGTCGGTGCTGCCCTGACACGCATGAACGAGCACGACGGGCTGGAAACGCTCTACGTCAACGATGCCGATGGCAAGCTGGCAGGGGTCGTCGAACGCTCCGTACTGGAGGACGCGGCACCGGAAACGCCGTTGGTCGATGTGCTCGAACGCGATGTGCCGCGTGTGCTGCCGCGCGAGCCGCTCAATCGACTGTTCCCGTTATTCCGCAAGCGCAACTATCCCGTTGCCGTTGTGGATCGCCAGTCGCGTCTGCGCGGTATCGTCGTGCGCGGCAGGATCCTGTCGCTGCTGGCGGAAAGTGATAACGATGCGGTCGAGCCCGAGGTCGAGCCGCCACTGGCATCGCTTGATGATGCCGTGACATCTACCGGGGAGGACGCGTAATGGGTAAGTGGATGACATGGTTGAAAGAAGGCATCCCGCTTGCGGACTGGTTCAATGACGGTGTGGCGTGGGTGACTGAACATCTAAGCTGGGCCACTCGTCCCATGGCGTCGGGGATGGAGTGGGCGCTGGGTGCCCTTAAGGGCGCGCTGATGTGGATCCCCGCGCCGGTTCTAATCATTGCGGTGGTGGCACTGACGCTGTGGCGTTGCGGGAAAGGGGTTGCGGTCTTCGCCGCGCTTGGTCTGCTGCTGATCTGGAACCAAGGGCTGTGGGAATCGCTGATCTACTCGCTCAGTCTGGTGCTGATCTCGACGCTGCTGTCGATCATCATCGCCTTGCCCGTCGGGATGCTGGCGGCGCTGTTCCGCCCCGTCGAAGTGGTAGTTAGGCCGATTCTTGATTTGATGCAGACCATGCCTGCATTTGTCTATCTGCTGCCGTGTGTGGCGTTGTTCAGCATCGGTGCGATGCCTGCGGTATTAGCGACGGTCATCTTCTCGATGCCACCCGCGGTGCGTTTCACGATCCTAGGGATCCAGCAGGTGCCGAGTGATCTTGACGAGGGCGCGGAAGCTTTTGGCTCCACTCGCGCGCAGAAGCTGTTCAAGCTCCAGCTGCCGCTGGCGCGTCCCACCATCATGGCGGGCATTAACCAGACCGTCATGCTCGCGCTGTCCATGTCCGTCATCGCATCAATGGTGGGGGCTGAAGGCTTGGGGGCCGACGTCTACAGCGCCATTCAGGGCAACGACAACGGTCACGGCATCGTCAGCGGTATCTGCGTCGTCGTACTGGCCGTATTGCTCGATCGTCTCGCTCAGTCATGCAAGGGCCGCGACTACACCTGAGTCGTTGACGGCCGGGTAACCTGACCTTCTCACAGCCGGTCGACATGGCGATCATCGTTTCATGCCTTGTCGGCCCGCTTCGCACCGCGCGTGCACACACCTTTTCTGGAGGCGTTAGCATGAACATCAAGAAGCTGATTTCCACAACACTGGCCACCGTACTGATGGGCGGTACCGCATTCTCCGCGACTACCACGGCCTCTGCTGCCGAAGCACAGGGCAAGCAGGACGTCACCATTGGCTACGTCGCTTGGGCTGACCAGCTGGCATCGACCAACGCGCTCAAGGTCGTGCTGGAACAGCAAGGCTATCGTGTGAAAGCGACTTCGCTGTCCGCGGCCTTTATGTGGCAGGGGCTGGCGCAAGGCAAGCTGGACATGATTTCCGCTTGGTTGCCGACAACTCACGCCACTTATTACAAGCCGGTGAAGGACAAGGTCGATAACCTTGGTCACAACTTTGAAGGCACGCGTCTGGGGCTGGTCGTACCGCGCTACATGAAAGACGTCAACAGCATCGACGATCTGAAAGCGCACGCCGCTGAGTTCGATAACCGCATCGTCGGGATTGATCCGGGGGCTGGCATCATGCGTATCACTAAAGACGCCATCGGTAAGTACGATCTCGGTATGAAGCTGACGGCCAGCAGTGATGCCACCATGAGCGCCGTGCTGGGTGAAGCCGTGCGTGAACACAAGCCCATTGTCGTAACGTCTTGGGTACCGCACTGGATGTTCAACCGTTGGGACCTTAAGTTCCTCGACGATCCCAAGAACGCCTACGGCTCCTCCGAACAGCTGGATACCGTTGTTCGCAAGGGCCTGAAAGAAGACAGCCCCAAAGCCTACTGCGTGCTGAGCCACTTCAAGTGGACGCCGGCTGAAATGGGTGAACTGCTCGACATGAACGAACAGCCGAACAGCGATCCGTACCAGAACGCCAAGCAGTGGGTCGAAAAACATCCGGATATCGTCAAACGCTGGACGCAGGACTGCCAGTAATCCGGGCGTGAAGCCAGTGCCGAGAGCGCTGGCGCAGTGCCGTTCAATGCCGCTGCCCGCCAAGGGTCGCGGCATTTTCATTACTGGAATATTGCCATTACTACAATAAGAGGAACGATCCCCATGAAGACACTGATCTCGACCATCCTGACCGCCGCACTGATAAGCGGTGCTGTACTGACCGCACCCTCTGCATCTGCGACAGAACCGCTAGGTCAGCAGGACATCACGATTGGCTACGTTGCCTGGGCCGACCAGATGCCTTCCACCTATGCCATGAAGGTCGTGCTTGAGCAGCAGGGCTATCACGTGAAGCCCACGACGCTGTCCGCTGCGTTCATGTGGCAGGGCGTGGCGCAGGGCAAGCTGGATATGATCGCGGCATGGCTGCCAGTGACCCATGGTGCGTACTATGCACCAGTAAAAGAGAAGGTCGAAAACCTGGGGGCTAATTTCACGGGCGCGCATCAAGGACTGGCGGTACCGGCCTATCTGACCGATATCAATACGATCGACGATCTGAAGCAGCATGCCGATGAGTTTGAAGGCAAGGTGGTCGGCATTGATCCTGGTGCCGGTCTCATGCGGCTGACCAAGCGCGCGCTCGATCAGTACGGGGTGAATATGAAGCTGGCGGCCAGCAGTGATGCGACCATGACGGCCGTGCTCGGAGAAGCGATACGCGAGCACCGCCCCGTCGTCGTGACAGCATGGACACCGCACTGGATGTTCAACCGCTGGCAGCTGAAGTACCTCGACGATCCGAAAGGGGCCTTCGGCAGTGATGAAGAGATTGACACCATTGTTAGAAAGGGGCTTCGACAGGACAGTCCGCGTGCCTACTGTGTGCTGAGCCACTTCAAGTGGACGCCTGCGGAAATGGGCGAGCTGCTGGCCATGAACGAACAGCCGAACAGCGATCCGTATCAGAACGCCAAGCAATGGGTCGACAAACACCCGGAGCTTGTGGCGCGTTGGACACAGGGCTGCCAGTAAGCTGATCGTTGGTCGGTGATGATGGCGCCATTGCGCTATCCTTGCGTCTATGCCGCTGTCCTTTCTGGACGGTGGCATTTTTGTATGAAGAAGAGGGTGCCTATACCTTTTCTTTAAATTATCTTAACATTGTCTTGTTGTTAAAATTGTTTATTAGTCAGTGCTTTGCCTACGCAAAAGCGGGCAAGCGCCATAAAACAAATAACAGCGCTAACGCATATATGGTCATTATTGGGGTGTGTCTTATGTCAAAACACCACGGGCGGTTCAGTTTACGCACGCTGGAAAAGTTCCTGTTACGTACTCTGCGGAGCCTGCCCGTTCGCAGTGCTCATGCTGCGTGGATGGACGTCATTCACAGCACGCCGCATATCGACGCCATGCTGCGCAGCAAAGGCGACTATCAGACGCGCCATTTGCAGAGCTATATGCACCGACGCTGGAGTGCCGCCCAGAAGCTAGACACGCTGCGCACCCACGTCGACTTCATGCAGCAGAATATCCATTCCTCTCATCATGCCGCACTCTACGGTGCGGATGATGCCCGCTATGGTGAGCCAGCGGCCAGCGGCGAAGGGATTGTGCTGATGCAGTGGGAAATGAAGGATACCGCCTGGCGGCTGATGCTGTTGCGCGCGCAGCACAACAAAGAAGGCGAACTGCAGCTTTCGCTGCAGGACAGTGAAGGGCACGAGGTCTATCTGCTGGTCTTCTCGGTTGGGCACGATCCCAAACACCCCGAGCACCTGAGTCTCTACATTGGCTGTTTGCAGGGCGCGCGGCCCGAAAACGGTGGCACTGCGCTGATCAATGCCTTCTACAAACAGCATCACGGCCTGCGGGCGCAGGGGCTACTGATGACAGCACTGTATGCGTTTGCAGAAACCTTTGGTATCGAGCGCATTCGCGGAATTGCCGATGGGCATACGATCAACAGCCGCTATCGCACCAAGATCAAGACCAGCTACGACACCTTCTGGCAGGAATGCCATGCTGAGCAGCAGGAAGAGGGGTGGTTTCTGCTGCCGGAGCAGGAAGAAAAACGCGATATCGAAACGGTGAAGAGCAAGCACCGTTCGGCGTTTCGCAAGCGCGAGGCCTGGCGTGAAGATGCGCGCCTCAATGTGCTGGCCGCGTTGATGGGGCTACGAAGCCCGGCAGACTCGGCAGCGGAACCTCAGGTGGCTGCAATGCGGGAAGCATCGGTGGCCTAAGCGTAGCTGCTCCGGCTCCAGCATAAAGAAGGCGGTCAGGTGATCCTGACCGCCTTCTTTTTCTTTGTCTATTAGGATGAAGCGATCATGCCGTCAGAGCGGTGACGGGCTGGCCTCGTGTTCCATAGAGAATACCGTGTTCTTGGAACAGCCTGTACAGCCACTGATTGATTTCGTCATCGCGTGTTTTTTGCAGGTTGTGTTCGCACAGCGCAGACCACCCGCGGCGGCACTCTGGGAACATGGCGATGCCGTACTCGGCGCGCAGCATCATCATCAACGGTTTGGTGTGATGCAGTGGGTGCGAGGTGTCACGAAGGCGCGTGAATAACTGGCCGCGCGTGACGTGGGTAATGCAGCTGCGCTTGAGCTCGCGCGCACGCTGACGGAAGATCGACACCAGCGGTACGCAGTCGCCCAGCAGGCTGGACGGCATAACATAGCCATCGCCACGGCAGATCAGTTTCTGTGTTGCGCCAACGTGCAGCAGCGGCATGTCCTGTAATACATAAGCCGTATCTCTAAGACAGGCCTGAATATCATGCTGGGGATCCTTGCCGCGAACGAACAGACACGGTGCCGCTCCCGTATCGCTCTGAACCGCTTCGATATGAGCATCGACCAGCAGAGTATGGTTGCGGTAACGCGCATCGGCATTGAATTCATTGTGTGCATAGGCTTCGGTCAGCCGACGCGCAGATACCTCTTCTAGCGCTTCCGGCAGCCGATCACCCAGCAGGGCACTGGAACCGTGTTGCTCCGCTTGCTCCAGCTCATGGTCGATCATATCCCGGTACAGGGCGATGCCTTCCGCAGACGCAAAGCGCTCGGACAGGAACAGTTTTTCCTGATTGCCTACCGAATGGGAAAGCGCTAGCAGGCGATCATCCTGACGTACACGAGGACAGAACACGCATATGCTGTAGATCACCAAGGCGCTGATTAATAGCAGCAGGCCCGTGATCAACAGCGCGATCAGCGTGCGGCGATAACGGCGGTGGGAAGGCGCAGTCGTATCAGGAGCATGCGTGACCAGCATGTGTCCGCAGTTGGGACAGCTCAATGCCTCTGGCGTCAAGGGCGTAGAGCAGAAGGGACAGAATTTGGCGAGCATGCGTAACGACCTCGTCAATATCGAACAACCAGCATACCCTACATAATATATAGGTTAAATGTCGTGGAAGCTGCTGAGAAAGCGGCTATTCGGGCCCTTATCTTTAGATGCCAGTCTTAAGAAAATACCCTGCTGTCATTAGCGGTGCCGCAGCGAGAAAAGCAAATAAACACGCAATACACGTCATTACATAAATGCACTTTCGTAGCGGCGTTATAAGCTATTGATTATCCGAAAGTGACATGGCGTAACGATGAGTCAGCCAAGCGTAGCGGTGGGCTATTGGTGGCTCAATCATGTGGCGGTGTGGTTGGCAGGCTTACAGTGCCATCGATGGTGTGTTTGATAGGTTATCCACGCGCGATAGCGACGGCCAGTGCGGGCGTCATCGGATAGCGTGGAATTAGCGTGCACTGCAGTGCATGGTACAGATCGGGTTTTCCTTCCCATATGCGATGGTCGGGACGATTGGCGGCGTCAAGCTCGTGTCGCCAGCTGCCGTGCTGTCGGTCGATCACATAGCGTGCGATGTAGTCCCACAGTGATCGGTACAACGATTCATAGCGTTCATCGCCCGTGCGCTTCAGAAAGGTACTGGCAGCGGAGGCCGCTTCGGCCACGGTCCAGTGAATACGCTGACGTATCACCGGGCTACCATCCAGGTCATGGGTGTAGATAAGTCCCGGGGCATCATCGACATGCCAGCCTCGCTGAATGCCCGAGGCAAAGAGCTGTTCTGCATCGTGAAACAGCCATTCGGGCACGGGCTCATCGTGTGCACGGAGGGCTGCTTCCAGTTCGAGCATCAGGCGCGACCATTCGCAGGCATGCCCGGGAGTAACGCCGAACGGGCGGAACTGATCACAAGGATGATCGCGATTATAGTCGGGTTCGGCTTGCCAGTGGGCATCGAAGTGTTCGAGCAGATAGCCATCGCGCTGAGCGGCACCGTTGTGAATGATACGGGTTACGATGGCCAGTGCACGCTGGCGCCACAGAGGTTCGTCCAGTACGTCGGCAAGCGCTAAGAACAGCTCTGTCGCATGCATGTTGCTGTTGGCGCCGCGATAGGCTTCTTGGTGCTGCCAGTCACGTGAGAATCCGTCGATAAGCGCGTTTTGGCGATCACACCAGAAATGTGTTTCCAGTATTTCCAGTGCGTCTGTCAGTAGGCGATCAGCATTGGGAATATGGGCCATATGGGCGGTGGCCGCAGCCAGACAGACGAAGACGTGCAGGTACGCCATCTTGGCGGTGTCGCTGTCGGGTGGTTCGCTGCTAGCATCACGTACCATCGCCGCCGGTACGCTAAACCAGCCGCCGTGGATGTCATCGTGAAAGAGCGAAAGCAGCGCGTCGATGCCTTCCTTGGCGAGGTCTGAGGTGCCTGGGGTGCCCTGCATGGCGGCTAGCGAAAAGCAGTGAGCCATACGAGCCGTCAGTACGGTGTCGGGAATGGCCCCGGCCGGCAGCACTCCATCATCGTTCAGAGCGCCGAAGCCGCCCAATGGATGGCGGGCCGCGCGGTAGAACTCGACGAGCCGTCGCCCTTCCTGCACAAGCCAGTCATGATGTTCCTGACGGGAAAGCCAGCTGCCGACCGACAGCGATGATGCTATTGCCATGAGTGTGCTCTCCTAGGCAAAGACCGCAATGTGCCATGCGCTGAGTGGAATGAATGACGCGGGAACCTCGCTCCTGCGTCTCACTGTCTCGACGGCAGCCGTATCCCTAAACGAGAGCGGCAGGTAGAAGACCATCCATGGTCTTTCGCCTGCCGAGGAGACTGTCGGGGCTTTCCTGCCCCGGCCTCTGATCGTTTACATCGTGGGTGGCGTGTCAGCCGTTGACGACTGTGCCCCCGTTGGGGTGCAGCGTCTGACCGCTGATGAACGACGCATCCAACGATGCCAAGAATACGTAGCAGGGACCGATTTCCCACGGCTGTGCCGCGCGTCCCATCGGGGTATCGCTACCGAAGTCTTCCAACAGCTGAGGATCGTAGGCCCCTAGCGTGGCTGGCTGCAGCGGTGTCCATACTGGCCCCGGCGCTACCGCGTTGACGCGGATGCCTTTGCCGACCACCTGATTGGACAGTGATCGCGTGAAACTGATGATGGCACCCTTGGTAGCACTATAGTCCAACAGCAGTGCAGGACCGACATAGGCGTTGATGGACGCTGTGTTGATGATGGCGTCGTCTTCCTTAAGATAGGGCAGTGCAGCCTTGGTCAGGTAAAACATGCTGTCGATGTTGGTACGGAATGTTGTCCGCCATTGTTCATCGGAAATAGCCGTCAGACATTTCTGCACCTGTTGGGTTCCCGCATTGTTAACAAGCACGTTGAGCTTGCCGAAGTTGGCGATGGTCTTTGCTACAGCGTCGCGGCAGAACTCGGGGTTGCCCAGATCACCGTCGATCAGCAGGCAACGGCGCCCTTCGGCTTCGACCAGACGGCGTGTCTCTCGTGCATCGTCGTGTTCGCTGAGGTACAGCGCAACGACATCGGCGCCTTCGCGAGCGAAGTGCAGTGCGACCGATCGGCCGATGCCACTGTCGGCACCACTGATCAAGGCCACTTTGTCCTGCAGCTTGCGGCTGCCAAGGTAGTCGTTGCGAATGAAGACGGCGGGGGGAGTCATCAAGGCTTCCTGGCCCGGAAGCGATTGGGATTGCGCGTGGATCTCTGTCTTATGAACCATTGTGTCCTCCTGATGGTGGACATGGTGTGCAGCCGCCAGCGGAAACGATGCCATGCGGCGGCGGAATACAGAGGCTCATCCATGAGCGTGTTTCATTCCTTGAGTTCAAGCATCGGAAAGACGGGCGTTCACCGCAACCCTTCCTTTGAGGACTTTGCAGCTATAGGCAAACCGCAGCGACGTCGTACCCTCGGGAGCGGTTCAGCAGGTGTGGGAGGTTGAGTGTTGGTGAAAGAATAGTGCAAGAGACGCTGCGTGCAGAAATAGGCGAGTCCGAAGTTTACTTTTGTAGTCTCGATCCCGACGTTCTGTCGGCACCGCAGTTGTTAGGACGGTAGCGGCAGCCCTCGCTCCGGCACGAGCGTCTTCATCACCAGCGTTGAGGTCCGGCGATGTACCCCGGGCATGGCCGACAGGCGTTCATCATAGAGCTTCTGGAAGGCGGGAAGGTCACGCGTCACGACGTGCAGCATGTAGTCGGGATCGCCAAACAGGCGCTGGGCCGAAAGCACACCTTAAAATCAAAAAATTATAGCGAGAGGATTACTATTACCGACTTGAGGTAAATCACCATGGCTCATAGAGAGTGATAGATTTGGAATGCTTATATAGTTGGGTGTCATGAAATGATAAAGAGAAATATGACTATAAATTTATTTTGGACTGAAAACGGCCCTGTGAAGCAGCCATATGCACGAACAAGCATTACAAACGAAGAAGGCGTGGATTTGCTGTCGTGTTTGCTCGGAGACGATGGCGGATGTGGACATTCTATCGAAGATATCGATGACGGCTTGCAGAGTATCAGCTTGGCCAAGGCTAACCGAGGGGGGAACGTTTGATTGGGCACGTCACAGCTGGGCAGTAGAGTTCAAGGGTGAAAGCGCCCGCATATATTCACTGTATGACGAAAAGTATGACGTGGTGATGCACCTCAATGATTTCGAAGTAGCATTGAAAAGTTGGCGAGCTTTTGTGTCACCGGCAAATTAGTGACGCTGGATTTTTTTGGGTTTATTCCCGGTGCAATGGCTGCAAATATGCGGCTATTGAAGGGTTATCAAAGTACATACCGAAGTGAAGATGCAAACAGAAAATTGCCGGAAGGGAAAACAATAGAGATGTGGTGCCCCCATCAGGATTGATACATGCATTTTAACTTTTTTATTTTTACGGTTTTTTAATTTTTAAATTCTCTATAGCATACATTTTTTTGTTCGGTAGACACCTTCTTTCAAAAGAAATATAGAGGGTGTCGCGTTTTGCTACATCCCCCACTTTCATAAGGCACCCCCAATGCGGGGACACCTTTCTATTCGATGGGTTGTGCTGGAAACCAAGGTGGAAACTTCGCCTACTCACGGATACCCAAAATCTCGCATTGCCTTGCTCTCAATGCAACCGGGCCATAAACAACATTCCCCCGTTACTGCTACGAGAAGTGTTGCTTTAACTTCGCTGCAAGCCTTATGGATATTGGCGCGAGCGAAGTTCGCAGGTGCGTATCGCTCACCACTGTGTATGTAATGGGGTAACAAGGGGTACTCAGGGTACCGCCTCGCCATATATGGGCTGTAGGCGTAACCCCTCAAGTGGCTACGGAATTACACAGGGTACATTTCCCTCGCTATAACAGCCGTTTTCACATCGCTGAATGTTAGGAGAAACGACTCCGGAAAGGTGTGCGCAACTTATCGGTGAGCACGCACGTGCGCTCACTTGAATATGGCCTCTGATTAATTGTTGAAAGTAAGAATTCCTTCATACCAAACTCAGCATGGCATAAGGCTTTAAGCGGCATGTGCCTTGTTATTTTTCCGGCCATTAGGCTAGAAGAAAAACGATTCCTAGGCTCGCCATTTCACGGCCAAACCTTAACATTTAACAGCATTTATTGAGCGCTTTGGGCGGTATTAAAGAGCTCTGCCTCCAGCAGGCACGCGCTAAAGCTTTGTGAGCAGATGAGCCATCCACGCAGGAACATTTCCTATCGATGCAATTCGCCACATGCAGGCGTTGTAACAACGCATGATGAGTTGCTGCCAAACGCTGGCTTCATGCCATTTTTTCAGGCTTCGCCAACGAATGGGGCTAGGGAATCCTTGTCATAGCACGAACAGAATGCCAGACCGTGCTTGCCGGTCAGATACAGATATACGAGTTCTTTCTTCGTGAGAGGCAGGAGTATGTTTGGGGAGAATTAGTGGGATGATATGCCTGCGCTTGTCAGGAAGTAGTGAATTCGTCATGCGATGAGGTATTTGGGCAACATAGATTTTTCAAGGGGGGCGAAACAGTCTCTTATTAAAATCCTTCCCCTCTCACAAATTGCCTTTTCTCATGGCATCCCGCCCTTTCCTCCCATTACAATCATCGTTTGTTTTTTTGCGAGCTGCATAGCTGTCTTCAGAGGGTAAATATGACGATGAAAAACGACAAGGCATGGATTGGGGACCTGTTAGGCGGGCCGCTGATGAGTAGGGAAAGTCGAATCATCGCTAAGCTTATGCTTACCGCTCCTGATGAACAGGCCTGGCAAGAGCAGATCGTTGGTTATAATATTCTACAAGCCCCCTCTGCCAGTACAGCGAAACGTTATGCCACGACGATAAGACTACGCTTGAATACGCTTGATAAAGCGGCATGGTCACTTATTGTGGAAGGGAGTGAGCGCGAACGTCAGCAATTGCTGTTTGTCGCTCTGGTCCTCCATTCACCGGTTGTTAAAGACTTCCTGGCTGAAGTGGTGAACGGCCTGCGTAGACAGTTTAAAGAAAAGCTTCCTATGGATAGCTGGGGTGAGTTTGTGGCCAACCACCTTCGCCAGCAGCCCGTACTTACCAGTTACTCAGATTCATCCATCAAAAAAATGGGTAACAACTTAGTTAAAGCACTGGCTGAAGCGGGTTATCTGGATACGCCGCGTCGACGTAATCTCCAGTCAGTCTTTCTTTTACCAGAAACTCAGGCGACCTTGCAGCGCCTCGGGCAACAAGAATTGGTTTCTATTCTGGAGGGGCAACGGTGATCGATCCCGTGCTTGAATACCGCCTGTCACAGGTTCAGAGCCGCATTAGAGAAGAGCGCTTTCTCAGAAACAACGGCTCAGGTAATGAGATTGGGTTCTGGATTTTTGATTATCCTGCTCAGAATGAACCGCAGGTACGTGAACACCTGAAGTATCTTTTCCGTAACCTGGAGAAGGACCACCAGTTCGCACACCTCAACATCTTTCAGATCATTATTGAGATGCTCACTGAACGTAAGCTATTTGAGCGCGTCTGTCAGCAGGAAGTGAAAGTCGGTACCGAAGCGCTGAAAAAACAACTCGTTGGCTTATTGAATCAGAAAAAGATCGCGGATTACGCAGCAAAAAAAGTCGATCTTCAGAATCAAGAGTTTGTCATCCTGACAGGCATGGGCAATGCCTGGCCGCTGGTTCGTGGCCATGAGCTGATGAGTGCCTTGCAGGACGTGATGGGTTTTACCCCTCTGTTGATGTTTTATCCGGGAACCTATAGCGGACACGACCTGTCTCCTTTGGCAGGCATTGATTCCCGGAATTATTATCGCGCCTTCAGGCTGGTACCCGAAAGTGTGCCTGCGGCGACATTGAATCCTCGTTAAAGAGCACTGCGATGAATATTGGACAGATCTTTGAAAAACGTCTGAACCGAAATATTAATGGTGTTGTAAAAGCTGAACAGACGGACGATGCCAGTGCATGGATAGAGCTTGACGAATACGTCATCACCCAGGAACTGGAAAGACATCTGCGCCACTTCTTTGAATTTTATGTTCCGGCAACCGGTCCGGAGCGCATACGCATGGAAAACAAAATTGGCGTATGGGTGTCAGGGTTCTTTGGCTCAGGTAAATCACACTTTATCAAGATTCTGTCGTATCTGTTGTCTAACCGCAAGGTCAGTCATAACGGTACAGAACGTAATGCATACTCTTTCTTTGAAGACAAAATCAAAGATGCTCTGTTCCTCGCTGATATCAGCAAAGCGGTCCATCATCCGACGGAAGTGATTTTGTTCAATATCGATTCTCGCGCTAACGTCGACGATAAAGAAGACGCTATCCTTAAAGTCTTTCTGAAGGTGTTTAACGAACGGGCTGGCTACTGCGCTGATTTTCCGCACATCGCCCATCTGGAGCGCGAGCTGGCTAAACGCGGCCAATACGACGCGTTTAAAACTGCATTCTCCACTATCACTAGATTAAGCTGGGAAAAAGAACGCGATTCCTACTATTTCATCAGTGATGAAATGGCAGAAGCCCTAAGCCAGGCCACCGGCCAAAGCGTTGACGCCTCGCGTCAATGGGTGGAACAGCTGGATAAGAACTTCCCATTAGATATCAATAATTTTTGCCAGTGGGTCAAAGAGTGGCTGGATGAAAGCGGCAAAAACATCCTCTTTATGGTGGATGAGGTCGGTCAGTTCATCGGTAAAAATACGCAGATGATGTTGAAGCTACAGACTATCACTGAAAACCTAGGTGTGATCTGCGGTGGACGCGCATGGGTTATTGTTACCTCCCAGGCAGATATCAATGCGGCCATCGGTGGGATGAGCAGTCGAGATGGACAAGATTTTTCTAAAATCCAGGGCCGTTTCTCAACTCGCCTGCAGCTTTCAAGCTCCAACACCTCCGAAGTTATCCAAAAACGTTTGCTGGTGAAAACCGATGCTGCAAAAACCGCGCTGGCTAAAGTCTGGCAGGGAAAAGGCGACATCTTGCGCAACCAGCTTTCCTTCGACCCTACAACCACCGCTTCTTTGCGCTCCTACACCAGCGAAGAAGAATTTATTGATAACTACCCATTTGTCCCGTGGCACTACCAGATTCTGCAGAAGGTTTTTGAGTCCATCCGGACCAAAGGTGCCGCCGGTAAACAGTTAGCCATGGGTGAACGCTCACAGTTAGAAGCGTTCCAGACTGCGGCACAGCAAATTGCCTCACAAGGTCTGGATTCTCTAGTGCCTTTCTGGCGTTTCTATACCGCCATTGAGAGCTTCCTGGAACCGGCTGTCAGCCGTACCATCACTCAGGCCTGCCAGAATGGCATCCTTGATGAGTTCGATGGTAACTTACTGAAAACGCTTTTCTTGATCCGCTATGTCGATGTACTGAAAAGTACACTCGATAACCTGGTTACCCTTTCGATAGACAAAATCGATACTGATAAAATCGAACTACGCCGTCGCGTTGAAAAAAGTCTGAACAAGCTAGAACGGGAAATGCTGATTACACGTGTTGAAGATAAATACGTGTTCCTGACTAACGAAGAAAAAGAGATTGAGAACGAGATTCGTAATGTTGAAGTCGATTTCTCTGCAATCAATAAAAAACTGGCATCTATCATCTTTGATGACATTCTGAAAAACCGGAAATATCGCTATCCGGCGAATAAACAGGACTTTGATATCAGCCGCTTCCTGAACGGGCACCCGTTAGACGGCGCAATGCTTAACGATCTGGTAGTGAAAATCCTCACGCCAAAAGATCCGACCTATACGTTCTATAACAGCGATGCCGCCTGCCGTCCTTATACTTCGGAAGGTGATGGCTGTATTTTGATTCGCCTCTCAGAGGAGGGGCGCACCTGGACCGATATCGATTTAGTTGTCCAGACCGAAAAATTCCTCAAGGACAATGCCGGACAACGCCCGGAGCAGGCCAGCTTGCTTTCAGAAAAAGCCCGCGAGAACAGTGTTCGTGAGAAAATGCTTCGTGTACAGCTGGAGTCGCTCCTTGCCGAAGCGGATGTCTGGGCGATTGGCGAGCGCTTACCGAAGAAATCCTCAACACCGTCCAGCATTGTGGATGAAGCCTGCCGTTATGTGATTGAAAACACGTTCGGTAAGCTAAAAATGTTGCGTCCCTATAACGGTGAAATCGCACGTGAGATTCGTGAACAACTTACGTTAGAGAATGATACCGAACTTGATCTTGGTGAAACAGAAGAGTCCAATTCCGACGCGATGCACGAGGTGGAAATCTGGGTCAGTATGAACATCGAGTACAATAAACCGGTCTATTTACGCGATATTCTGAACCACTTTGCCCGTCGTTCTTATGGATGGCCAGAAGAAGAAGTGAAGCTGCTGGTTGCCCGTCTGGTGCGCAAAGGCAAATTCAGCTTTAGCCAGCAGAATAACAATATCGAGCGTAAGCAGTTGTGGGAACTGTTCAATAACAGTCGTCGCCACAGCGAGCTGCGTCTGCACAAAATTCGTCGTCACGACGAATCGCAAATCCGCAAAGCCGCACAACTTATGGCGGATATTGCCCAACAGCCGTTTAGCGAACGTGAAGAGCCTGGCCTAGTTGAACATATTCGTCAGGTCTTCGACGGCTGGAAACAAGAGCTGGATGTCTTCAAAGCGAAAGCGGAAGGTGGAAACAATCCTGGTAAAGAAGAGATTGAGTCAGGCCTGCGCTTGCTGAATTCCATTCTTAGCGAAAAAGAAGAGTTTGCTCTGATTGAGAAGGTCACCACCCAGGCAAACGAATTGCTGGATTTCAGCGAATATCGCGACGATCTGGGCGACTTCTACCTCAAACAGTTCGCCACCTGGCAAAAACTGGGCGCGGCTCTGAATGGCAGCTTTAAATCCAACCGCAGCGCACTGGAAAAAGACGCCGTGGCGGTAAACGCGTTAGGTGAGCTGGAAAACATCTGGCAGATGCCAGAGCCTTACAAGCATCTCAATCGCATCACGCCGCTGATTGAACAGGTTCAGAACGTTAATTATCAGTTAGTTGAACAGCACCGCCAGCACGCTCTGGAACGTATTGACGCCCGCATCGAAGAGAGTCGTCAACGCTTGCAGGAAGCGCACGCCACGTTGGAGCTGCAAAACAGCGTTCTGCTGCCGATGCAAAAAGCCAGAAAACGCGCCGAAGTCAGCCATTCGATTCCGGAAATTCTGGCGGAACAGCAAGAGACGAAAGCGCTACAAACGGATGCTGAGAAAAAGATTAACCAGTGGATCGACGAGCTGCGTAAAAAACAGGAAGCCCAGCTACGGGCAGCGAATGAAGCTAAACATGCTGCAGAGTCACAACAGACCTATGTTGTGGTAGAAAAACCCGTTATCCAGCCGGTACCGAAAAAAACGCATCTGGTGAATGTCGCCAGCGAGATGCGCAAAGCCACCGGTGGTGAAGTGCTGGAAACCGCCGAACAGGTGGAAAAAGCGCTTAATAAGCTTCGTGCTGCCCTGCTGGCAGCCATTGAGACAGGTGACCGGATTCGTCTTCAGTAACCTCCATTTCAGGGCAGCACTCTGCTGCCCTTTGCAGGATTTTCTATGAACACCAATAACATCAAAAAATACGCTCCACAGACCCGTAACCAGTTCCGCGATGCGGTGATCCAGAAACTAACCACGCTGGGGATTTCCGTCGATAAAAAGGGCAATCTGCAGATTGCAGATGCTGAGATCGTCGGCGAAACCGTGCGCTATGGCCTGTTCGATCACCCCAAATCCACCCTCACCCGCCGCGATCGTCTGGTAAAACACGCCCACGAGCAGGGCTTTGACGTACTGGTTGAATACTGTGCCTATACCTGGTTTAACCGCCTGTGTGCCATTCGTTATATGGAAATCCACGGCTACCTTGACCACGGCTTCCATATGCTCTCGCACCCGGATAACCCGACCGGCTTTGAAGTGCTGGACCATGTACCGGAAGTGGCGGAAGTACTGCTGCCGGAGAAAAAGGCGCAGCTGGTCGATATGAAACTCACCGGCAACCAGGACGAAGCCATCTACCGTGAATTGCTGTTAGCGCAGTGCCACGCCCTGCACCGCGCGATGCCGTTCCTGTTTGAAGCAGTCGACGATGAAGCCGAACTGCTACTGCCGGATAACCTGACCCGCACCGACTCTATTCTGCGCGGTCTGGTGGACGGTATTCCAGAAGAAGACTGGCAAGACGTTGAGGTTATCGGCTGGCTGTATCAGTTCTATATCTCTGAGAAAAAAGATGCCGTTATTGGCAAGGTGGTAAAGAGCGAAGATATTCCTGCCGCCACCCAGCTGTTTACCCCGAACTGGATTGTGCAGTATCTGGTGCAGAACTCCGTCGGTCGCCAGTGGTTGCAGACCTACCCGGATTCGCCGCTGAAGGGCAAAATGGACTATTACATTGAGCCAGCCGAACAGACGCCGGAAGTACAGGCGCAGATGGCTGCCATTACCCCTGCCAGCATTGAACCAGAAAGCATCAAGGTGCTCGACCCAGCCTGTGGCTCCGGGCATATTCTGATCGAAACCTATAACGTGCTGAAAAATATCTACGAAGAGCGCGGCTATCGCGCCCGCGATATTCCGCAATTGATTCTGGAAAATAATATCTTTGGTCTCGACATCGATGACCGCGCAGCCCAGCTTTCCGGTTTTGCATTATTAATGATGGCCCGCCAGGATGACCGCCGGATATTCACCCGTGATGTGCGCCTGAATATTGTCTCCCTTCAGGAGAGCCTGCATCTGGATATTGCTAAGCTGTGGCAACAACTGAATTTCCACCAGCAGAACCAGACCGGTAGCGTGGGAGATATGTTTGCCGAAAATGCCACATTAGCGCATACCGACACTGCAGAATATCAGCTGCTGATGTGCACGCTGAAGCGCTTTGTAAACGCCAAAACGCTGGGCTCGTTGATTCAGGTGCCGCAGGAAGAAGAAGCGGAACTGAAGGCGTTTCTCGATGCGCTGTATCGCCTGGAGCAGGAAGGGGATTTCCAGCAGAAGGCCGCAGCGAAAGCATTTATTCCGTATATTCAGCAGGCGTGGATACTGGCGCAGCGGTATGATGCGGTAGTGGCGAATCCGCCGTATATGGGCAGTAAGGGGATGAATGGTGAGCTGAAAGAGTTTGCCAAAAATAATTTCCCGGACAGTAAGTCAGATTTGTTTGCGATGTTTATGCAGCATGCTTTTTCCTTGCTTAAAGAAAATGGATTCAATGCTCAAGTAAATATGCAGTCCTGGATGTTTTTATCCAGTTATGTGTCTTTACGTGAATGGCTACTAAATAATAAAACTTTTATTACCATGGCCCATCTAGGCCCACGGGCGTTCGCGCAAATTTCCGGAGAAGTAGTTCAGACTACGGCTTGGGTGATCAGAAACAACCATTCCGCATTGCAACAATGTGCTTTTTATCGTTTAATTGAGGGTAATGAAGAGCAAAAGAAAAATACGTTAATTAGTCGTAAAAACGTTTTTTACAATATTAGCCAAGACGATTTCAAAAAAATACCAGGAACTCCTATTTCGTATTGGCTACATAAAAATGTTATTGATTGCTACATGCGTGGTACGCCTTTTAAGGATAGAGGATTCCCAAAGGTAGGTATGCAAACAGCTAATAATGATAAGTTTTTACGCTATTGGCATGAGATTGATTATACCGAATTTTCTCAACAGGAGGCGATACCTAAATGGGTAAAATATCTAAAGGGAGGCAGCTATCGAAAATGGTATGGTAACCTTGAATATGTTCTAAGATACAACCGGAATAAACATTTCATTCTTGCTCAGCCAAATTCTACTTTGATGGGGTTAGAAAAACTGTCCTCACCCAAATGTACTTGGACGGATCTAACAAGCGGTAACTTTAGCTGCCGTTACGCTCCTGATGATACATTTCATGACATTTCTGGACACTGTTTTTATCCGGATCGTAGTGAACAGTTTTCTTTGTTAGCTCTGGCTAATACAAAATTGTTTGATTATTTTTTATCAATAACTAACGCATCATTCCACTTTCAAGTTGGTGATGTAGGCAAGGTTCCAGTTATTGAAGTTAAAGATAAATCATCTGAAATCGCTAAGACTCTTGTTGAGTTATCGAAGATGGATTGGGATAATTACGAGTCGTCATGGGATTTTAAAGTAAATCCTATTATCTGTAAGAAACATTTTTTAATTTCACATGCTTTTTCTGATTTAAAAAATAAAAATAAGAAGTTAATTGAAAAGTTTAAATTACTTGAAGAAAAAAACAATAATACTCATATAGTGGCATATGGACTTAATGGTTTACTAAATTATGAAGTTGAACCAAACGAAATTAGTTTAATATGTAACCCATCATATCGCTATGGAAAAAACATTTCCCCAGAAGAACAACAAAAAAGGGAGCTCAGCGATACTTTTATCGAATTACTATCTTTCTCAATTGGCTGTCAAATGGGCCGCTACTCCCTCGATCGCGAAGGCCTCGTCTATGCCCACGAAGGCAATAAAGGCTTTGCCGAACTTGTCGCTGAAGGCGCATACAAAACCTTCCCTGCCGACAACGACGGCATCCTGCCACTGATGGATGACGAGTGGTTTGACGATGACGTCACCTCTCGCGTCAAAGAGTTTGTCCGCACCGTCTGGGGCGAAGAACATTTGCAGGAAAACCTCGATTTTATCGCCGAAAGTCTCTGTTTATACGCGATCAAGCCGAAAAAAGGTGAATCTGCGCTGGATACCATCCGTCGCTATCTTTCCACCCAGTTCTGGAAAGATCATATGAAGATGTATAAAAAGCGCCCGATCTACTGGCTGTTCAGCTCTGGTAAAGAGAAAGCGTTCGAGTGCCTGGTCTATCTGCATCGCTACAACGACGCGACGCTGGCGAGAATGCGTAACGAATATGTGGTCCCGCTGCTGGCGCGCTACCAGGCCAATATCGATCGCCTGAATGAACAGATCGATGGAGCCACCGGTGGCGAAGCTACGCGACTGAAGCGTGAGCGTGATAGCCTGAGCAAGAAATTCAACGAACTGCGCAGCTTCGACGATCGCTTACGCCACTATGCTGATATGAGAATCAGTATTGATCTCGACGACGGCGTTAAGGTTAACTACGGTAAGTTTGGCGATCTGCTGGCGGGTGTGAAAGCCATTACCGGCAGTGCGCCTGAGGTGATATAAGTCAGATAGCATACCTTCCCACACCACCGGGCTTTGGCCCGGTGGTGATCTCGATACGGGAAACCAGCCTTATTCAGACATCCGTCACCTCCAGTTCATGACAAAATGCGGAACACGGTTTCTAGGCGTTCAGGCATCTTCGAATATACAGAATCAACACGGGATTGTGACCTTGCAAAATCAGGAAATTATTGCCGGCCTTAAAGCAAAATTCGCCGAACATCGCATCGTTTTCTGGCACGATCCCGATAAGCGTTTCCTCGAAGAGCTGGGCAACCTCGAACTGGAGAACGTAACGTTGCTCGATATGACAGATCAGTCACAGTTAGCGATTAAAAAGCGCATTGAAATTGATGAGCCTGAACAGCAGTTTTTGCTGTGGTTCCCTCACGATGTGCCCCCAAAAGAGTTCGACTGGCTGCTGGATATTCGTCTTTACAGTACGGAGTTCCACGCCGATTTCGCCGCCATCACGTTGAATACGTTAGGCATTCCGCAGCTTGGCCTACGCGAGTACATTCAACGGCGGAAGGCATTTTTCAGCATTAAACGTCTTTCTTCCCTAAAAGGCCTGGTCACTGAGCAGGAAAACGAGGCCTCTCTTGATAAGAAAATGGTTGCGGTCATCGCTGGCGTAAAAACAGCAAAAACGGAAGAGATTCTGTTCAGCCTGATTACCCAGTACGTTAATCAGCAGAAAGATGATGACAGTGGCCTCGAAAACACGCTGGCGATGCTGAAACGCCACAATCTTGAAGGCGTGCTGTGGGACATTCTGAATCAGGAAATGGGCTATCAGGCTGAATATCCTTCGCTGGAAAACCTGATCCTCAAACTGTTCTGTACCGATCTTTCCGCACAGGCTGATCCGCAGGAACGCGAATGGCTGGAAAAAAACGTGCTGACCACGCCGTCAGGCAGAGCCTCCGCTCTGGCCTTTATGGTCACCTGGCGCGCCGACCGTCGCTACAAAGAAGCCTATGATTATTGCGCACAGCAGATGCAGGATGCGCTGCGACCAGAAGACCAGTACCGTCTCAGCTCGCCATATGATCTGCATGAGTGCGAAACTACGCAGAGCATTGAACAGACCATCATTCATGCACTGGTGACGCAGCTTCTGGAAGAAAGCACCACGCTTGACCGTGAAGCCTTCAAGAAGCTTTTGTCCGAACGCCAGAGCAAATACTGGTGCCAGACGCGTCAGGAATACTACGCCATCTATGACGCGCTTCGTCAGGCTGAGCGGCTGCTGAATCTGCGTAATCGTCATATTGACGGTTTTCACTATCAGGATAGCGCAACGTTCTGGAAAGCGTACTGCGAAGAGCTGTTCCGCTTTGACCAGGCTTACCGCCTGTTTAACGAATACGCGCTATTGGTTCACAGCAAAGGCGCAATGATCCTGAAAAGCCTGGATGACTATATCGAGGCGCTGTATTCCAACTGGTACCTGGCAGAATTAAGCCGGAGCTGGAATAAGGTTCTGGAAACCGAAAACCGTATGCAGGAGTGGCGTATTGCGGGCGTTCCACGGCAGCAGAACTTCTACAATGAGGTGGTTAAGCCGCAGTTTAACAATCCGCAGATCAAGCGCGTGTTCGTGATTATCTCCGATGCACTGCGTTATGAAGTGGCAGAAGAGCTGGGCAACCAGATCAATACTGAAAAACGCTTTACTGCCGAACTGCGTTCCCAGTTAGGTGTGTTACCCAGCTATACCCAGCTGGGCATGGCGGCATTACTACCTCATGACGAGATGTGCTACCAGGCGGGTAATGGTGACATCGTTTATGCGGACGGGTTATCCACGTCAGGTACGCCTAACCGCGATACCATCCTTAAGAAATATAAAGGGATGGCAGTAAAATCGGACGATGTGCTGAAATGGAAAAATCAGCAAGGACGGGATCTTATTCGCAATTACAACGTTGTTTATATCTGGCATAACACCATTGATGCCATGGGTGACAGCGCATCGACGGAGGAGAAGACCTTCGAAGCATGCCACAACGCGGTGGTTGAACTGAAGGATTTAGTGACCCGTGTGATAAACCGTCTCCACGGTACACGCATTATCGTCACGGCAGATCACGGCTTCCTGTTCCAGCAGCAACCCCTTTCCGGGCAGGATAAAACAACGCTGCAGATTAAGCCAGACAATACAATTAAAAACCACAAACGTTTTATTATCGGCCGTCAGCTTCCTGCCGATGATTTTTGCTGGAAAGGAAAAGTGGCGGATACCGCAGGTGTCAGCGATAACAGCGAATTCCTAATCCCAAAAGGGATCCAGCGTTTCCATTTCTTGGGCGGCGCGCGATTTGTGCATGGTGGTGCCATGCTGCAGGAAGTCTGCGTTCCTGTATTGCAGGTAAAAGCGTTGCAGAAAACGGCTGCTGAGAAGCATCCTCAGCGTCGTCCGGTAGACATCGTGAGCTACCGTCCGCTGATCAAACTCGTCAATAACATTGATAAGGTCAGCCTGCTGCAAACCCATCCGGTAGGTGAATTATACGAAGCACGAACTCTGAACATCTTCATCGTCGATAACGCCAATAATGTGGTATCCGGTAAAGAGCGAATCTGCTTTGACAGCGATAACAACACAATGGAAAAACGTGTGCGTGACGTTACGCTGAAGCTGATTGGCGCGAATTTTAATCGTCGTAATGAATACTGGCTGATACTCGAAGATGCACAAACGGAAACGGGTTACCAGAAGTACCCTGTGATTATCGATCTGGCATTTCAGGATGATTTCTTTTAAGTGAGGCGATATGCAAACCTATCATGACCTACCCGTTCTAGCTGTATCCGAAGGGGAACTCGTCGCAGAAGGTTACGATCTGGACGCCTTACTGAATCAGCATTTTCGCGGCCGCGTGGTGCGTAAAGATTTGACTAAGCAGCTCAAGGAAGGGGCTAATGTCCCGATCTATGTGCTGGAGTACCTGCTCGGTATGTACTGCGCTTCCGACGATGAACAGATCGTCGAGCAAGGCTTAAAAAATGTTAAGCGCATTCTGGCTGATAATTACGTTCGGCCTGATGAAGCAGAGAAGGTGAAATCGCTCATCCGTGAGCGAGGATCCTACAAAATCATCGATAAAGTGTCGGTAAAGCTCAATCAGAAGAAAGACGTTTACGAAGCCCAGCTCTCCAACCTTGGCATTAAAGATGCACTAGTTTCGCCACAGATGGTCAAGGACAATGAGAAGCTGTTGACCGGTGGTATCTGGTGTATGATCACCGTGAACTACTTCTTTGAGGAAGGACAAAAAACGTCTCCCTTCTCTCTGATGACACTTAAACCTATCCAGATGCCCAATATGGACATGGACGAGGTGTTTGCCGCTCGTACCCACTTCCACCGCGACCAGTGGATTGATGTCCTGCTACGCTCCGTGGGTATGGAGCCTGCCAACATTGAGCAGCGAACAAAGTGGCATCTGATTACCCGCATGATCCCTTTCGTGGAAAACAACTACAACGTCTGCGAACTGGGCCCACGCGGCACCGGTAAAAGCCACGTCTATAAAGAATGTTCGCCAAACTCACTGTTAGTTTCCGGCGGGCAAACCACGGTAGCAAACCTGTTTTACAACATGGCCAGCCGCCAGATTGGCTTAGTAGGTATGTGGGACGTGGTTGCGTTTGATGAGGTGGCGGGGATCACCTTTAAAGACAAAGACGGTGTGCAAATCATGAAAGATTACATGGCGTCTGGCTCGTTTTCGCGCGGCAGGGATTCGATTGAAGGTAAAGCATCGATGGTGTTCGTTGGCAACATTAATCAAAGCGTCGAGACATTAGTCAAAACTAGCCATTTATTAGCCCCTTTCCCTACTACGATGATCGATACAGCATTTTTCGACCGCTTCCATGCTTATATTCCTGGCTGGGAAATCCCGAAAATGCGTCCGGAATTCTTTACCAATCGCTATGGCCTTATCACAGATTATCTCGCCGAATACATGCGGGAAATGCGTAAGCGCAGCTTCTCCGATGCGATTGATAAGTTCTATAAATTGGGCAATAACCTCAACCAGCGCGACGTTATCGCGGTAAGGCGCACGGTTTCAGGTTTATTGAAATTGCTGCATCCTAATGGCGCCTACAGCAAAGAGGACGTCCGGGTTTGCCTGACCTACGCCATAGAAGCCCGCCGCCGAATCAAAGAGCAGCTTAAAAAGCTAGGCGGGCTAGAATTCTTTGATGTGAACTTCAGTTATATTGATAACGAAACGCTGGAAGAATTCTTTGTCAGCGTACCAGAACAGGGCGGCAGCGAATTGATTCCTGCTGGCATGCCGAAACCTGGCGTTGTGCATTTGGTTACGCAAGCGGAAAGTGGCATGACGGGTCTGTATCGCTTCGAAACTCAGATGACCGCAGGCAATGGTAAGCATAGTGTTTCTGGTCTGGGATCAAGCACCTCGGCTAAAGAAGCTATCCGGGTTGGGTTTGACTATTTTAAAGGCAACCTCAGCCGCATTAGTGCGACAGCAAAATTTTCCGAACATGAGTACCACCTGCACGTAGTCGAATTGCACAATACCGGACCAAGTACTGCGACGAGTCTTGCCGCGCTGATTGCGCTGTGTTCCGTTTTACTGGCGAAACCAGTCCAAGAACAAATGGTTGTGTTAGGTAGCATGACGCTCGGTGGAGTGATCAACCCCGTTCAGGATCTGGCTGCAACCTTACAACTAGCCTTTGACAGTGGTGCAAAAAAGGTACTTTTGCCGATGTCTTCCGCAGTAGATATTCCGACTGTGCCTGCAGAGTTGTTTACCAAATTCCAAGTGAGTTTTTACTCTGAACCTGTAGATGCAGTTTATAAAGCGTTGGGAGTAAACTGAATATATCGACCTCGATCGAGTACAAGAAGGGCCGCTTCGAGGCGAAAATTCAGGCTAAAATTACGTCTGCTACGTTTGGTCACAATATTATATATTTTGACTATGAGGCGATGGGCAGCTGAATAATGTGATAACGCTGTAGTAATTTTAACGTGTAACACAGTATCCTGGATACTCTTATTTAAAATAGACACTTGTCACAATTTTAATTGTACAAGTTTTTATACGTGGAGATTGCCGGTTCTGAGTGCAACACCCTAGTTATTTAGTGAGTGACCGCCTTTTTATTTTCCTCTGCCAGCATCACCTTTGTTAATTGCTCTATCGGGCACGTGAACCCAAAGGACGCATGTTCAGCGATAACGCGATCTCATCCAGCTCTGCTTGGCTGTGCACTGACAAGTCTGTTCTCTTTGGTAAAATGCTGGCGGATCAAGCCATTGATGTTCTCGTTAGCACCGCGCTGCCAAGGGCTGTGGGGATCACAGAAGTAGATGTCAACGCCCATATTCTGGGTAATTTCAGCATAGCGGGCCATCTCTTTCCCCTGATCATATGTCATCGTCTTGCGTAGTGAGAGTAGCATCCGATTCAGTGCGGCACTGAACCCCTCCTCGGCGGCCGTGGCCGTCGCGCCGTTCATTTTGACCAGCATCACATAGCCACTGGTCAACTCCACCAGCGTACCTACCGCTGAAGCATTACCTTTACCTTTGATCAGATCGCCTTCCCAATGTCCCGGAATAACGCGCTTATCGACCTCTGGCGGCCGCAGGTGAATGCTGACCCGTTCCGGGATCTGGCCGCGTCGATCAACGCCGCCTATTCGTGGTTTCCGTTGGCTTCGGCCATGGCGAAGACAGTGAATCAGCTCATGACGCAACTGCCCGACAGGCAAGGCATAAATGGCAGTGTAGATCGTTTCTTTGCACACATAGGCGTCGCGTAATGAGGGAATATCCATGGTCTTTAACTGGCCTGCGATCTGCTCAGGAGAAAGGTACTTTTTGAGCATGTGGGTGATCAGTTCGAAGCGTCCTGTGCCCGGCAATAGCTTACGCTTGGGGCGGCATAATACGCGGCGTTAGTGTCGATTATCCTGCGTTTTATTCGCTTGATACTGCTGGCGAAAACGCGCATGGTGGCGCACTTTACGGCTAATGGTGGAGGGTGCACGCTTGAGAAGCTTTGCGATGGCTCGAAAACTCATCTGTTGAGCAAGAGCGACCTGTAACGTGGACCGTTCGGTCATGGTAAGTTCGTAGTAGGATATGGACAACACCTTATCGTATTAATGCGTTAAGGTGTTGCAATCAGAATTGGTGACGGCCGACTGAAAACGGCCCTGTGAAGCAGCCATATGCACGAACAAGCATTACAAACGAAGAAGGCGTGGATTTGCTGTCGTGTTTGCTCGGAGACGATGGCGGATGTGGACATTATATCGAAGATATCGATGACGGCTTGCAGAGTATCAGCTTGGCCAAGGCTAATCGAGGGAGAACGTTTGATTGGGCACGTCACAGCTGGGCAGTAGAGTTCAAGGGTGAAAGCGCCCGCATATATTCACTGTATGACGAAAAGTATGACGTGGTGATGCACCTCAATGATTTCGAAGTAGCATTGAAAAGTTGGCGAGCTTTTGTGTCACCGGCAAAGTAGTGACGCTGGATTTTTTTGGGTTTATTCCCGGTGCAATGGCTGCAAATATGCGGCTATTGAAGGGTTATCAAAGTACATACCGAAGTGAAGATGCAAACAGAAAATTGCCGGAAGGGAAAACAATAGAGATGTGGTGCCCCCATCAGGATTTGAACCTGAGACCTTTCCCTTAGGAGGGGAACGCTCTATCCAGCTGAGCTATAGGGGCATGTCATCGAGCCACGCATTATAGGCATTTCAGGGGAGGGGGGTAAAGGGGTGGCTGGTGCGCGCGCGGCGCAACCGCTAGAATCTCGCCTTTTGATACGTCCTCCCTCCATTCCTTATCAGGCAGACTGCCATGACGCTTCACCGCCACGACCGCCATTTCGATGGCATGGCCGACAAGTTCGAACGCAGCATGTACGGTGCATCGCGCGGGCAGCTTCGGCTATCGCTGTTGCAGGAGGGGCTCAGTGAAGAGTGGCCACAGGCACGCGCACCGCTGCTGGATATCGGCGCGGGACTGGGGCATATGGCGGAATGGGCGGTCGATGAGGGCTATCCAGTCACGATGGTCGAGCCGTCTGCCGAGATGCTTGAACGCGCACAGCAGCGTTTGGCTGGGCGCGAACAGGCAGCCTATCAATGCGACCTGCAGCATGCGCTCGCCACCGTGGGTGGGCCGTGGCCGCGCATCTTCTGTCATGCCGTGCTGGAATGGATGGCTGACCCTTACGCAGCGTTTCCGATACTGGGGCAACTGCTGGCCCCCGGTGGTTATCTGTCGCTGATGGCTTATAACCGCGACGGACTGATCATGTCGAACGTAGTGAAGGGCAACCTAGCGCGCGTCCAGAAGGGCGAGTTGGCAGGACGAGGCACTCGCCAGCGTCTGACGCCCATTTCCCCGCTGAGTCATGATCGTATCGTCGAGGCGTTGGCGGCAGAAGGTTTGGAAATCGTCAGTGTGACCGGCATCCGTGTGTTCCATGATTATCTACGCGAACGTCATCCTGACGAACACACCCTTGAGCAGCTTTTCGATCTTGAGCGCCGCTATGCCCGCGTCGAGCCGTTCTGGCGGCTGGGACGCTATCTTCACTATATCGTGCGGCGCCCTGCGTCCTAAACATTCATGGCCGAGCGTCATCGCGCTGTCATCAAGACCGTGCTTTAGTGAATGCAACGGCTACTTCTCATTTTATGCAAGGATACCGTGATGAGCTTTTCATCCCCGATGTGTCAGCTGTTGGGGCGCCATGACACACTGGCGTGCGCCGATCACCTCTGGATAGATCCCCCCTTCGAACCGGCGCTGGCGGGTAGTGGTGTTGCCATTTGGACCACCGATGTCGGTCATGCCGAACGCTATCGCCAGCTGGGGCTGCAGGTTCACGAAGGTTTGGACGTGCCAGCGGATATCGCCGATTACGCAGGTGTATTGCTGTTCTGGCCCAAGAGTGTGGCGCTGGGGCAGTGGTGGCTGGATACGCTGTGCGCGGCACTGCCCGATGGTCACCGGCTCGCGCTGGTGGGCGAGCAGCAAGGGGGCATCAAGCGTGTCAGCAAGCTACTGCAGGCGATGGACATGATGGCGGTGAAGGAAGACAACGCTCGCCGTTGTGCACTTTTTGCCACTCGCGTCGTGGCTCGTCCTCAACAGGACGACGGCTGGATGGAGTTCGAGGCACTGGGCATGCGGTTGGCCTCGCACCCCGGTGTCTTCGGGCACGGCAAGCTGGATGAAGGGACGGCCATGCTGCTGGGGTCGTTGCCCGACAAGCTGCGTGGTAGTGTGCTGGATGTAGGCTGTGGCGGCGGCATCATCAGTGCCGTGCTGGCGAAGAAAGGGCTAGAGGTCACTGCCGTCGACGTCAGTCATTTTGCGCTGGAAGCCACGCGTCGTACGCTGGCGCTCAACGGTGTGACCGCAACGGTATTGGGCAGCGATATGCTGGGCAGTGTTGAAGGGCGTTTCGACACCCTTATCAGCAACCCGCCGTTCCATCAGGCGCGCGATGTCGATATCGGCCCAGCGTTGACGCTGTTCGATCAGGCACCGGATCACCTGTACCGCCACGGAGTCGTGTTCATCGTAGCGAACAGCTTCCTGCCTTATAGAAGCGCACTAGAAGATCAGTTCTCGCAAGTGGAAGACGTGACTGGCAATGGTCGTTTCCGTGTCTATCGCGCAGCACTGCCGCACCGGTTTGCTCGCTAGCCGCTATTGGTGAGTTCCTGCCGTATGCAACAGCGCCCCGCGCTCGGGTTACCGAGGCGGGGCGCTGGCGTTTGGAGGCCGGTCTAGACCTTTGACAGCTTGCGGAACAGCATCATGACGATGTGACCACCGACGGCACCGATCACTGCGATCAAAACGCCCATCCAGCTGAACTGCTGCTCGGGGAACAGGCCCACGATAGAGGCCAAAAAGCACAGTACTACCGCCCCCAAAGCCCCCATGCCCATGCTGCCCAGAAAGCCGACGTTGAGCGCTCTGGGTGTGATCGCCCCCATGATCAGACCGACGATCATACCGGTTGCCAGCCAGGAAATAATATCCATATCGTTCTCCTCGAACAGTGCACACGCCTGACGAGGCGCAGTCTGTGTTGTTACTTGAGTGATATTGTAGGCTATATTGAAGCCAGATCGAAGTCAGGGCTGTACGCGGCGGAAGGTCAGGTTATAGCGATAAGGCCCCGTCAGCGAATGATGACCGTCCTTCAATGGCCGTATGCCATGAAAGCGTAGTCGGTCAGTGCCGCCCCATACCACTACATCACCGTGCAGTAGCGGTACATCGATAACGGGCGACTGCCGCGTCGGGCCGCCAAACATGAAGCGGGCGGGTAAGCCCAGCGACAGCGAGACGACTGGCCAGTCGAGAGTGGCTTCATCGCGATCCTGGTGCAGACCCATGCGTGCACCTGCGGCATAGCGGTTGATTAGCGCTGAATCGGGGATAAACCCGGGGTAGCCCGCCTCTTCGGCAAGGGTGCGAACCAATGTCAGCCAATGAGCGGGGATCGGCGACCATGGTAAGCCTGTCGCCGGATCGGTGGTGGTATAGCGATAGCCGTGTACGGCATCGCTGACCCAGCCATAGCGCCCGCAGCTTGCCGTGGCGACTGACATGGCATGGCCACCGCGTGTCACCATGTGTTGCAGTGGATGTTCTGCGGTCAGCGCTGTGATCTCCCGCATCAACGGGTTGGCCTGAGTATTCAGTCGCTGGCGCAGCAGCACCGATCCTGGCCCCAGTGCCTGGTGTTTCGGCAACCACGGTGCTTGATCTTCGAACAGATCATCCATCATGAGGGACTCCTTACCCATGGGGCAGTGGTGGGTGGCGATGAGGCAGGCCATGCAGCCGTAACGTGCAAGTGAAGCGAGCGTCATGCTTCGGAAGCATATCCGCTTGCCGGTGAAACCGTTAGAATGTGCTATCACCCTTTCAGGTTTCATCTGGCTCGACGCTGGATGAACACGATGATGAACCCAGGTAAGTTGCCATGCATTGTCCCTTCTGCGGTGCGCATGAAACCAAGGTCAGTGACTCTCGTCTGGTGGCGGAGGGCGATCAGGTTCGCCGACGCCGCCAGTGCTTGACGTGTCATGAGCGCTTTACGACGTACGAGACGGCCGAACTGGTCATGCCGAGAGTCATCAAGTCCAACGGCACCCGCGAGAGCTTCGATCCTGCCAAGCTGCGTGCCGGTATGACAAGGGCGCTCGAGAAGCGCCCCGTCAGCGTCGAGTCGATCGAAACGGCCATCGAACAGATCCGCCAGCGCCTGCGCGCGCGAGGCGAGCGTGAGATCAATGCCCGAGAGATCGGCGATGAGGTTATGAGCCAGCTGCGCCAACTCGACCAGGTGGCCTATATCCGCTTTGCATCGGTATATCGTCGCTTTCAGGATATCGACGAATTTCGCGCAGAAGTCGATCGTCTGCACGATGACGATCCCTCGGCCGAGCCTTCCCATGATGAATGACGATCACGATGTCCGCTGGATGCAGCGCGCGCTGCAGCTGGCGCGGCGCGGTTACTATAGTACGATGCCCAATCCGCGCGTTGGCTGCGTGCTGGTCAAGAACGGGCAGTGCGTCGGTGAAGGCTTCCATATCCGTGCCGGTGGGCCACATGCTGAAATTCATGCCCTGACGGCCGCAGGCGACCAAGCGGCAGGCGCGACGGCCTATGTCACGCTGGAACCGTGCTCGCATCATGGACGCACGGGTCCGTGTGCCGATGCGCTGATTCGAGCCGGTATCTCGCGGCTGGTCGTAGCGATGGCCGATCCTAATCCGCTGGTGGCAGGGCGAGGGCTGAACCGCTGCCGCGAGGCGGGCATTGACGTTCGCGTGGGTGTCTGTGAGCCCGAGGCTCAGCAACTCAACGCGGGGTTCGTACAGCGCATGCGGGACGGTCGTCCGCGGGTTATGCTCAAGCTGGCGATGAGTCTGGATGGCCGTACGGCAATGGCCAACGGTGAGTCGCAGTGGATCACTGGGCCTGCTGCTCGTAGTGAAGTGCAGCGCCTGCGTGCCGCTAGTGGCGCGATTGTGACCGGCATCGGTAGCGTCCTACAGGACGATAGTCGCCTGACCGTGCGCAACGATGAAGCGGGTCTCGGGCCTAACATCGAGCGGGCGGCACAGCCACCGCTGCGCGTTGTGATGGATACCCATCTGAGAACGCCGCCCACTGCGCGCATCCTTCAAGGCGACAGCGAAACGATCATCGTGACGTGTTCTACCGATCAGGTGCGCATTGCCGTGCTCGAAGCGCAAGGCGCAACCGTTTGGCAGCAGCCTAGCACCCAGGCGTTGGTTGATCCGGCAGCGCTGCTGGTACAGCTGGCGGACGAACGTCAGTGCAACGATGTGCTGCTCGAAGCGGGCGCAACGCTGGCCGGTAGCTGGTGGCAGGCTGGGCTTGTCGATGAACTGGTGTTGTTCATCGCGCCAGTGCTGCTGGGCAGCGAGGCTCGGCCTCTTATGGCGCTACCACTGCACGATATGTGTGAAAAGTATTCGCTGCGCGTTGAGCGGATGCGAGCCATTGGCAACGACTGGGTGGTCACGGCCGTGCCCGCAGGGCAAGGCAACCCACCACCGCAGCGCTAGCCGCATAGCGACCGTATTTCAGGAAGGGCTGCGGCCTTTCCTCTGGATTCATGGAGAAGACATATGCCATTGGCCACCATCGAAGAACTGGTCGCAGATATTGCACAAGGGCGAATGGTCATCCTGATGGATGACGAAGACCGCGAGAATGAAGGCGATATCATCATCGCCGGTGAATGTGTACAGTCCGAGCACATCAATTTTATGGCCCGCCATGCGCGTGGGCTGATCTGCCTGCCGCTGTCGAAGGCGCGTAGTAGCGAGCTCGGCCTCGACCTGATGGTGAAGGAAAACGGCTCTGGGTTCGGTACCAAATTCACCGTGTCCATTGAGGCTGCCACTGGCGTCACGACGGGTATCTCTGCAGCCGATCGCGCGCGCACTATTCAAGTGGCTTCCGCTCGCGGCGCACGTGCTAGCGATATCGTCCAGCCGGGTCATATCTTCCCGCTGATTGCGGAAGAAGGTGGTGTACTACGCCGTGCGGGGCATACTGAAGCGGCCTGCGATCTTGCGGTGATGGCCGGCTTCGAACCTGCCGCTGCGATCTGTGAGATCATGAACGACGATGGCACCATGGCTCGCCGCCCTGACCTCGAACGCTTTGCCGAAGAGCACGGCCTCAAAATGGGCACCATCTCTGATCTGATCCACTACCGCATTCTGCATGAGCGCACTGTAGTCGAAGAGCGTGTCGAAACCGTCGAAACGCTCTTCGGCCCGATGGCACTGCATATTTTTCGTGATGAAGTCATGGGCGTGCATCATATGGCGCTGGTCAAGGGGGCGCCGTCTCCTGACGCTGTTACGACCGTGCGCGTACACGTACAAGATACGTTGCGTGATGTGCTGGGACTGCGCTCGCCGGACGGCTCCCGCTGGTCAGGGCTTGAAGCGCTGCGTGCTGTTGCCGAAGCCGAACACGGTGTCTTCGTGCTGCTGGACGAAGCTTGCACCAACCCTGACTTGTCTACCCGCTTCGATATCTTCATGGGTCGCCGCCGCGTGCCGCGCGATAAGGCTTCCGATGGTGCAGGCAACTACCTGACGATCGGTACGGGATCGCAGGTGCTGCGTGCGCTAAACGTCGGCAAGATGCGCTTGCTCAGCTCGCCGTGGCGCTTCTCCGCGCTGTCCGGATTCGGGCTGGAAGTGGTTGAACAGCTCAGCAGTGATACCCCTGAAGGCGATCAGACGGTAGAATGACCGCCATTCATGCCATTCATCATGGCATGACCATCTTCGAACCTGCCTGATGGCCCCGTGCCGTCAGGCTTTCAGTGGCGCAGGAACTGCCTGCGCAAGTAGGACGAAAACACCATGAACCCCATTGCCCAAGTGGAAGGCCAGTTCATCGACGTCGATGCGCGCTATGCCATCGTGATCGGCCGTTTCAACCATCACGTCGTCGACACTCTGGTCGAAGGCGCTGTCGATAGCCTGGTACGTCACGGCGTTGACGAAGCCAACATTACGTTGATTCATGTCCCGGGTGCGTGGGAACTGCCGCTGGCGGTCAAGCGTGTCCTCAAGGCCGGCATGGCCGACGCCGTGATCGCACTCGGTGCCGTCATTCGCGGTGGCACGCCGCACTTTGAACACATTGCAGGCCAGTGCAACAGCGCGCTCAACACGCTGCAGCTCGAATTCGACACCCCGATCGCCAACGGTGTCCTGACGGTCAATACGATTGATCAAGCGATCGAACGCTCCGGCACGAAAGCGGGCAATAAAGGTACAGAAGCCGCTATGGCGGCGATGGAAATGGTGTCCCTGCTGCGTCAGCTGGACATGGGTATTGAAATGATGGAGCACGCCGAGTGAGCAGTAAATCCGAACGCAAGCCGTCTAAGGCACAGATCTCCCGTCACGCCGCACGCGAACTGGTCGTGCAAGGCCTGTATCAGTGGCAGATCAACCCTCGCCCGATTTCGGCGGTAGAGGCGGAGTTCCGCTCGCAGACAGCTGATGACGACATGCCCGAGCATGAAAACTGGGTTATGGTCATGGGCAAAGCCGATTTGGCGATGTTCCACTCGCTGCTACACGGCGTTGCCGCTGAGGCCGCGACGCTCGACAAAACGTTCGAGCCGCTACTGGATCGTAAGTTGGAAGAACTGGACGTCGTTGAACGCGCCATTCTGCGTCTGGGCACGTTTGAACTTATGCGTCGTCCTGAAGTACCGTACCGTGCTGTCATCAACGAAGCGGTCGAACTGACCAAATCCTTCGGGGCTGAAGACAGTCACAAGTACATCAACAGCATTCTCGACAAGCTGGCCGCCAAGCTGCGCAGTGTCGAAGTCGCCAACCGCCGTTGAGTGCTTGCCGCCATGGCAGGTGAATTTGACCTGATCAAGCGGTATCTGGCTGCGCCATCCTCCTGCCGCACTCGGCGGCAGGATGGTTATGCTGATATCGGCAGCGCTTCGACCGGGGTCGTGTTAGGCCCCGGCGATGACGCTACGCTGCTATCGCCCACTCCCGGTCACCAGCTGGCCATTAGCGTCGATACATCGGTCGCTGACGTTCATTTCCCTTCCGATGCTCCCCCTCATGCCATTGGTCACCGTGCGCTGGCGGTCAGCTTGTCTGATCTGGCTGCGATGGGCGCGCGCGCGCGCTGGTATCTGCTCGCGTTGACGTTACCCGATGTTGACGAGCCTTGGGTGAAGGCGCTGGCGCAAGGTATGCACGAGCTGGCGGCGCACTGCGGCGTTACCTTGGTTGGGGGGGATACGACGCGCGGGCAGTTGTCCCTGTCGGTCACCGTGCATGGCGAAGTTGAGCCGGCACGCGTCATCCGTCGAGACGGGGCTCGCGCGGGCGATTGCATAGCTGTCGTCGGTACCCTTGGTGGTGGGGCTGGTGGTCTGCGGGCGTGGCAGCAAGGTGAGCGGGCTCTCACTCCGCTGCTGAGCGCTTATCTTTATCCACACCCCCTTTTGGCAGAAGGTTATGCACTGGCCGGATATGCGACAGCGGGCATGGACGTCTCCGACGGTCTGCTGGCCGATCTGATGCACCTCTGTCGCGCCTCAGGCGTAGGGGCTGTGCTTGACCTAGCGGCACTACCGTTACATCCGGGGCTTGTCGAAGCCTATGGTCTGGAGCAGGCACAGTCGATGGCACTGCACGGCGGTGATGACTATGCCCTATTGCTGACATTACCCGAGCGTGATGTTCCCGCGGCGCAGCAAGCCTTGCAGGGCGCTGCATATACGTTGCGGGTCATTGGTCGTACTGCCGCGCCAGGCACCTTCGAAACCGCACTGGGTCAGCCGCTGCACGCGCAGGGGTGGCAGCACTTCTAGGCTTTTCTCTAAGGTGTACGGTTTTTATCGCTTTCCTGCCTCTGACGGTCTTCCTTTTCCGAGGGCCGTCTGTATTTCTTTCCTCACCGTCTATTTATCGTATTTGATGCGTCATTCATCATTGATGATTGCTTTATTTTTCGTCATGATCACCGCAATCGACCGCGTATGAGAATGGTTGAACAGCAGCGGGATATTATAGACGCACGCAATAGCGGCTCTCCCGATGCACGGTATCTTTATTTGATTTAGATAAGCAGGGTGAACATGCAGGCAAAGGATATCATTGCGGGGTGCATTCTTGGCTTGGGGGTAATCGGCGGCGTGAGCTATTTCGCGGCCATGTCCTACCTCAGCAACAAGACGCTGGCCAGTGTGCATCAGCAGATCGAAACGCTGAGCACCCAGTACCATTTTCATACCGAAGTGACCCATGAAGACCAGGGGCGCTTTAACTCGAACATGCAGTTAGTGGCAACGCCCGAGGACGGTAGCGAGCCGCTGAACGTCACTCTCTTTATTCCTCACGGACTGTTTTCCACCAATATTTTGGCGGTGAAAACAGGCTCCCGGCCGCTGTTGTCGCTCGACAAGGGAATAGACGGTGCTTCGTTGATGTTGATGCTGCCGAACAAGGCCATCATGCGCGGAGACCTCAAAGGCAGTCGCATCAGTCTCGTGGTAGAGGATCCCGAGCGCCATCTTATAGCCCCTATGCTTTCCGCTTTCTATACCAACGAAGGCCGGCTGGTTGTGAGCGGCGAGTTTTCCTCGTACAACAAGCGAGAAACCGGTGGTCGCTTTTACAGCAGTGGCCCTGCAACGCTATCGCTGACGTATGACGCCCCACAGGCCGAACGCATCGTGCGGGCCGGACTCGGCTATATCGATAGTGGTATGCCTGAGAAAAAGACCGCGCTGTACAATGAGCTGTTGTCTGTTGTGCCTGATCTCCATGTAGAGATGAAAGAGCTGAAGATGCAGTCGTCCTTGCGCTCCCACGAGTATTCGGCCGACCGTCTCTCTATGGATGTTATTGCGGATCGCACCCATCAGGCGGCCACGCAGATTACGGGAACGCTGTCGCGGTTCGGGCGCGGCACCTCTCGGCGCGATGTTGCGTGGGACATGGCGTTGGATCACTCGGTTGCCGACACGCTGCAGACCATAGCTCACGGTCAGGACTCCGAACGACTTTCACCGCTATTGCTGTCGCTGATGCAGTCCTCACCCGCGCTGGTAGTGAAGGATCTGCATGCAACAGCTGAAGGCGTTGCACCGATGAGCGTATCCGGCACGCTTCGTGTCAACGGTAAAGGCATGGCGGCTCTGTCTAATTTCAGCGCCCATAATGTCGATGTCGACATGACGCTCGACGGTGTGTCCAGCGATGCCGTCAAGGATGCACGCGCCAATGGACTGGATGACATTACGCTCGGCCAGCCCGTCATAATCAGACTGGGAGATGGGCATCTGCACATCAACCGCCAGACTGTATTCTGACCCGCCGTCGCCCGAGGTGGCATGCCGTGCTGCCGCTTGGTGCTGCGTGAGTTAGACGTTCAAAGAAATGGCCGGTAGCTGTCACGTTGGCGTACCGGACCAGACTGAAATTTCATTCAACAAGCAGGATTTCTTCGTGGAAAAGACACCTAATCGCTCGTCCAAAAAAACGCCCATTATCATTGCTATCGTAGGCCTGGCCGTCATCGGCGGTGGCTATCTGGGGGCAATGCACTACGTCAGTAACAAGACCATGGATTTCCTGCACGCACAGGTCGACAAGATCAATGCAGGGCAGAACAACCATGCTGAAATTCAGGATGAGCAGCGTGGTCTTTTCACCTCTACGGCCAAGCTGATCGTCTCTGATCAGGCCTCCTCAATCTCTGCGCCGCTGACCGTACACCACGGTCTGTTCAGCACCGATATCGAATCCGATGACGTTCGCATCCAGAAGGATGGCAAGAATGCTCTGCAATCACTGAGCAACGATATCGACAAGGCCACGCTGGCCGTGCACCTGAAGAACAGCAGCCTCAAGGAAGATGATTTCCGTGGCAGCAGTGTTGCACTGACGCTGCCGGGCCAACTGGCCAGCGAAGATGAAGACGGCAGCCGTGCCAAGATTTACAACCCCGCGCTGAAACTCGAACGTAACAGCGACGGCACACTGGTCGCGCACATGACCGCTGACAAAGTCGAAACGTCTGAAGGCATGGCATCCTTCAGCAACTTCGGCAGCTCTGCCATCTCCTTCACGTATGATGCAGAGTGGTCCGAGCAGCTGGTTCAAGCGGGCAGCGCTTACGCGCACGATCATTCCGATGAGAATCGTCTGGCACTGGAAAAGATCGCTACAGCACACCTGCCTGACATTCATGCTGACATGCAGGACCTGAAAAACCGTGTTTCCATGAGCATGCCGGAAACGGGTGCCGAACACTTCGTCTTCGATATCACGCGTGACAAAGCGGCATCCGTGACGCGCGTTGCTGGTAGCATCGACGGCATTGGCAACAGTGGCGTCAAAGGCAACATCACTCTGAAAATGGCACTGGATCAGCGCATCATCGACACCACGATGAAATTGTCTAACGGCGACGATGCCAACATGCAGCAAGACTTGGTGGCGCTGGCACAGACATCTCCGCGTGTCGTGCTCGAAGAGCTGCGCATGTTCGATCACAAAAACATCGCGCTTTCTGCAACCGGTGAAGCCAGCATTGATGGCAGCGTGGTTAAGTCCATTGATGACTTCAACCTGACGGCTGTTGTTGCCAAGTTCACCGTCAAAGGTCTGCCTGACGGTGCTGGTCAGATGGCTCAGGCGTACGGTGTACCTGGTATCAAGGATGGTCAGCCGGTTGTGATCACTGTCGACAAAGGCAGCGTTGCGGTGAACGGCAATACACTGTTCTGATCCTTCGTGAGAGATAGGGCATCCTGACTGGATGTCTCATGACTGGCTATCTGCATGGCGTCTGCCGAGCAGGTAGCCAGTGTCGTTTCAAGCGCGTGTTAATTTCCTATAACGTTAATTTCCTATAACAATGCAGGCACGCCAGCCCCATAGCGTGCTCAACGGCCGATACATGCTGGTTTCTCTCTTATGAGCAGAGACATACCGGCGATAACATGGCCTTTATTTTATTTCCTTCATTCAGCAGGATGACATCGTGAAGAAGACACCGATCATCGCGGGCGTAGTAGGGTTAGGCATCTTGGGTGGTGCCTATTTGGGCGGACTTTACATCAGCGGCAACAAAGCGATGTCAGTACTGCATCGGTGGGTTGACGAGGCCAATCGAAGCTCGGGCGTTGACTACCTTTCTCTCCAAGAAGACCGCGGGCTATTTCGCTCAACGGTACACCTGTCTGCCGCTAATCCCACTCAGCCGTGGACGCTGGGTGATGCACAGCTGACGTTCCATCACGGCATCTTCAGCACGGACATCGACGGCAAGTTCATGCTCAATGATCCGCGCTGGCAGAGCTTGCCGCCCATTAAGAAAAACGGCGGCCTTGATGTTGAAGGGCATATCAAGAGTTTTGGTTCGCAGGGTAGTTTCGTACAGACGGGCATAAGAGGCCACGTGGACGACGCGAAACCCGAATCGGAATTCAGCGCCTTTTTGCGCGCTGAATTGACGTCAGGTTTCGATCAGGGCACGACAGACACGCTGCGCGCGCTGATTGCCAAGGGCATGAATGAACAGGCCCCCGAAGGGGCGGATGGTCATAGTGACGGCAAGGAACAGAATATTCTGTTGAGCGTGAAGGCGCATGGTCCCAAGGCGCGTGTAGATATCGAGATGCCGATCCTCTATCAGCGTAACAGCGCATCAACGGATGCCAGTACAGTGCTGTCCTTCCGCATCAATGGCGAAGATGTGCTGAAACCCTACGGCATTGAATCGGTCAGCGGCGTTTCGCATACCACTTATGACAAATACCATCGCGGCAGCTACGCGCGCTTCGATATTCCCGGCAAATTCATGCTGCCAAAATCACGTGTCACCGACGACCTCGGCTATATGTCTGACCTGAACTTCCAGGCCCGTGTCGATGACAAAGGTGCCTCTGCGGCACTGAATATTGCCGGTATGGAATTCCAGTCCGAAGACAGCCCGTTCTCAATGGGGCCTCTGCGTATCTCTGCCTTCAGTGATATCGAGACCTATAGCCATCTGATGGATCTGAGCAGAACGCTGAAATCCATGCCGCAGGAAGAGCAGGCCGCAGCGCTGAAGACCTTAGGAACGCGCTTGCCTGACATTCACCTTGAGCTTCATGACATGCTGCTCAAGGGTAACGACGATGAAGACACTGCTGCTGAAAGCTCGTTGAAAAGCGCGACGATGGATATCGTCCGTGATCTTTCCGCTCCCGTAACGCACTTCGATCTGAAGGCCAGCGACATAAACGGTAGCGGCATAGAGCACGCTGAGTTCTCTCAGCGCATCACGATCGACCAGCCCATCATCGACACGGCGATCAGCGTACTGCAGGTGTGGGGACATGCCCGCAATCAGCCGTCACAGGCACAGCTTGATGACATCAAGCAGCAGGTATTGACGCTGCTGAAAAGTTCGCCACGCATCGTGCTCAACGAATGGTCTTTTGCTGCGCATAACTTTCCGCGCCCCATGACCGCGACGGGTGAGCTGTCTGTACTGGGCGATACGCTTCAGAGTTTGGACGACCTGAGCGAGAAAAGTGTTAAGGCGCATGTCACGATCACTGGCTTGCCGGATGAGCTGGCAAGCGAAACCCTGATGCGAGGCGTAGATAGCGTCAACACTGACACGCCCGTCGAGATCGACTTCTTAGCGGGGAAACTTTCGGTCAACGGCGAGCAAGTGCAGTAGGCCATTGGCTAAGCCAAGATCTGCCCATCCTCTTGCGGGTGGGCGGGTGCCCGGCGTTCTTTGCAGAAAAATATAACGACACAAGGGGCTGCCGCTGCCCCGTGGATTGCCCATGACGCTGGGTTGTGGGCGATACGCTTTCATTTATCTTGAATAAGCAGGATGTATGTATGAGAAAGACACCCGCCATCATCGCAGGCCTTGCCATTGTCGGTGCTGCCTACCTTGGTACCCTTTATGTAAGTGGCAACAAGGCGATGGCTCGCCTTCATCAGTGGGTGGACGATGCAAACGCCTATCAGTCTAAGGTGCACATCGACCTTCAGGATGAAAAGAAAGGGCTGTTCACCTCGACGGCGACGATTGTGGCTGTTGACGCGCAGGGCAAGGTTAATATCGACGCGCCACTGTCCCTGCATCACGGGCTCTTCAGTACCGATATCGACAGTCGCGTTGCGCTTGTCGTGAACGGCCAGAACGTGATGACGCTGGCGCAGGCATCTGATGACCGCTTCCTCGTTCAGGCGCACGTGAAGCATAACGATGATGGACGCGGCAGTGAAATGCGTGTCAGTACGCAGGGCGTGCTGGTGTTAAGTGGCCGTGATGGCGATGAGCTCAGGGTCGAACAGCCTGATCTGAGCATCTGTCGTGCCAATGACGGCAGTCTGATCATTCGCATTCATGAAGCTGCTTATCAGTCTTTCCAACAAACCATGGTGGTTGCAGCGGTCGACGTCACCAACTCTATTGTTTACGACAATGCATGGGTTGAACGCGCTATCTCGATCATAAAGGATAGCCTGAAAAGAGATTCGGAGGAGAACGCTAAAAGCATAGCGGTTCTGATGCTGTCGCAGATTCCTGATATCCGCAGCCAAATCAAGAAATTGAATATCAAGGACGGCCAGTTGGGCATCAACCTGAATGATGCCAAGTTGGCGTGGATAAGCGAACAAGACACGACGCCGGTCTATCACTTGACCGCTAGCGTTCAGGATGTCATTGCCGTGAACAAGCACTACAAAGGCGCTATTAGTCTCAAGGTAGATCGCAGAGTTAGCGACCTATTTATGGGGGCTGTACGGTCGGTAGGAGAGAGCAGCGGTCATTTCAATCAGGCGGAATACGAGCGCAAGCTCGCTGCGCTGCTGCAGGAATCACCACGACTGACGCTGGAGAGTTTTAGCCTCTCGGGTGACGATCTCCCTTCGGTAACCGCGGATGGTTATGTGAGCGTGGGAAATGCCAACATCAAGAGCATTGACGATGCCAACAAGCAGTTGCCCGACCTGCTGGCAGGCCAGCTGGAGGTTCGAAATGTGCCTGCGCAGGCGCTCGGTCTCGCCGCCTATGCGGGACTGTACAACCTCAAAGCGGGTGATGACGTGAAGTTCGAAATCAGCAAAGGTCATCTTATCGCCAACGGCACACCCCTGTTCTAGTGTATTAGCGATGTACTCCCTATTTAAAAGCCTCAGTGAATGCACTGGGGCTTTTTTTGTTGGGAAATAAGGCATTGCGTTGGGAGTGCCGTCGTTATCGGCTACCCGCACGGCCTCTGGTGAGATGAAGGGTACCTTGATAAACCGTGCCGTCGCCCTTATTGCATTAACCAATACCTGCCTTGAGGGTGAGGCGACTCTTGCTGTACGGCGGGAGTATGACGCACCGAGGACCAATACTCATGAATGAACATGATTATTCGACGGATGATGATATCCGTAAACATGCCGCAGACGAAGCGGCCGAGCACGCCGCACGTGATGCAACGTCCGCGGGGCAGAGTCATGTGATGGCGCCCGCGCGTGATCTGCTGCCGGAACGCCTGTACCTGTTGCCGATCAACAATCGGCCGTTTTTTCCTGCCCAAGTACAGCCGCTGATCATTAACCGCGAGCGCTGGCAGGACACCATGCAGAAGGTGGCAGAAACTGCCCACCACTGTGTTGGTCTTGCCTTCGTGGGAGAAGGGGACGGCAAAGTACCCACCGACGACGAGTTCCCGATGATCGGTACGACGGTACGTGTGCACCGCTCCGAAGCCGAAGGTAATCAGATCCAGTTCATCGCACAGGGCCTGCGCCGCTTCCGCATTAAGCGTTGGATCACGCGTACCCCGCCGTTCGAGGTCGAAGTCACTTATCCGCGTGAAGAGGTCGAGCGCGATGCTGACGAAACCCGAGCCTATGCGATGGCGATCATCAATGGCATCAAGGAGCTGTTGCCGATCAACCCGCTCTACGGCGAGGAGCTGAAGCACTACCTCAACCGCTTTAGCCCTAACGAACCAGGGCCAATGACCGACTTCGCGGCGGCCATCACTTCCGCGAAAGGGGAAGAGCTGCAACGGGCGCTCGAAACATTGCCCGTGCTTGAGCGTATGCAGGTCGTGCTGCCGCTACTGCGCAAGGAACTGGACGTTGCCAAGCTGCAGAACGAGATCGCTCATCAGGTCAACGAACAGATGGAAGAACGCCAGCGCGAGTTCTTCCTGCGTGAGCAGCTCAAGGTCATTCAGAAAGAGTTGGGCATATCCAAGGGCGATCGTGAGAACGATGTCGATACGTTCCGTAGTCGCCTAGAGGGCAAGGTCGTGCCCAAAGCGGTGCAGAAACGCATCGACGACGAACTTCACAAGCTGTCTATGCTGGAAACCGGTTCGCCGGAATACGGCACAACCCGCAACTATCTAGACTGGCTGACGGCGTTGCCGTGGGGAATTACCTCTGATGATCAGCTCGACCTCGGGCGTGCACGCACCATTCTCGACCGTGATCATGACGGGTTGACCGACGTCAAGGAACGCATTATCGAGTTCCTCGCGGAAGGCGCCTTCAAAGGTACAGTCGGCGGCTCCATCCTGTTGTTGGTTGGTCCTCCCGGGGTAGGGAAAACCTCTATCGGCCGCTCGATCGCCGACGCACTGGGTCGCAAGTTTTACCGTTTCTCCGTCGGTGGAATGCGAGACGAAGCCGAGATCAAAGGGCATCGTCGTACCTATGTCGGTGCCTTGCCAGGCAAACTGGTACAGGCGCTAAAAGATGTTGACGTGGAAAACCCCGTCATCATGCTGGATGAAGTCGACAAGATCGGCAGTTCCTATCAGGGGGATCCTGCTTCGGCATTGCTCGAAGTGCTTGATCCAGAACAGAACAGCGAGTTCATGGATCACTATCTGGACGTGAGGCTCGATCTTTCTAAAGTGCTGTTCGTCTGCACGGCCAACCAGCTCGATACGATCCCTGCGCCCCTGTACGACAGGATGGAAACCATTCGCTTGTCCGGCTACATCGCAGAAGAGAAGATGCGGATCGCACGTCACCACCTGTGGCCGAAGCTGCTGGAGCGTGACCGGATTCCAAAGAAACGCATCAATCTGACCGATGCCGCCTTGCGACAGGTTATCGAAGGCTACGCGCGTGAGTCAGGCGTTCGTCAGTTGGAAAAACAGCTGCACCGCATTGTACGGAAGGCCGCCGTCAAACTGCTGGAAAATGACGATGACGTGGTCAAGGTCTCCGTCAACAACCTGGAAGAGTTCCTCGGAGCACCGTTCTTCCGCAAAGAGAAAGTACTGAACGGTGTGGGGGTTGTTACCGGGCTAGCATGGACCTCAATGGGCGGCGCGACACTGCCTATCGAAGCGGCGCGCATCCACACGCTGACGCGCGGCTTTAAGCTGACAGGGCAGCTAGGCGAAGTCATGCAGGAATCGGCCAACATCGCCTACAGCTATGTCATGTCGAACCTAGAGACCTACGACGTATCCCGTGAATGGTTCGATGAAGCGTTCGTGCATTTGCATGTCCCCGAAGGTGCCACGCCGAAGGATGGTCCATCGGCCGGCGTCACTATGGCGACAGCACTGCTGTCACTGGCTAAAGGGAAAGGGATTCGCCCACTGGCGATGACTGGCGAGTTGACCCTGACCGGACATGTCCTGCCTGTTGGCGGCATTCGTGAAAAGGTCATTGCCGCACGTCGTAGCGATATACATGAACTGATACTGCCAAAAGCGAACCAGCGCGACTTCGACGAGCTGCCTGAGTATCTCCGAGAAGGAATGACAGTGCATTTCGCAGGCCACTATCGCGATGTTGCACGCCACGTCTTTCACTGATCAGTGCTGAAAACGTGCGGGCAGTGCGCGTATGTGTTCAATGTCCGATAGGCGAGTCTCCCCAGTGGGGGAGGCTCACTTTTTCATGACTTTAAATAGCCGAATAAAAGTGAATGCAACGGCGTGAATAAGCACTGTAAGTGAAAGATCATCCTAGCAACCCCCAACCCCCAACCCCCAGTTGAAAAAATATTCCCGCAATGCGGCTTGGCGTGAAATAAAAGCCACAAAGCCCTTGCCAACCCCCGGTGATCTCTGTAAAGTACGCCCTCGCTGCCAGGGCAAACGCCGGGTGGCACGGAAGCTAACCTCTTGTAGGTCTTCGCTTTTTTTGAAGAGGTTTCAGTTGAGATGGTCGTATCGTCTCCTGAAACGATCGCCAAATCGGCGGTTGACAAAATCTTCAGAAAATGTAGAATGTGTTTCCACTTGCTGAGCAGCAAACGCCGCTCGCAAGACGCTCTTTAACAAGATGATCAGGCAATTTGTGTGGGTGCTTGAGGTTTTCGAAGTGAATCATCATTTCGAGCATCAAGTAACTCATCGATTCAATGAGTTGTTTCGATACTCGAGCCGGATTGGTCACCTAATGGCCAATGAAAGATTTAAACTGAAGAGTTTGATCATGGCTCAGATTGAACGCTGGCGGCAGGCCTAACACATGCAAGTCGAGCGGCAGCACGGGAAGCTTGCTTCCTGGTGGCGAGCGGCGGACGGGTGAGTAATGCATGGGAATCTGCCCGATAGTGGGGGATAACGTGTGGAAACGCACGCTAATACCGCATACGTCCTACGGGAGAAAGGAGGGGATCTTCGGACCTTTCGCTATCGGATGAGCCCATGTTGGATTAGCTAGTTGGTGAGGTAATGGCTCACCAAGGCAACGATCCATAGCTGGTCTGAGAGGATGATCAGCCACACTGGGACTGAGACACGGCCCAGACTCCTACGGGAGGCAGCAGTGGGGAATATTGGACAATGGGCGAAAGCCTGATCCAGCCATGCCGCGTGTGTGAAGAAGGCCTTAGGGTTGTAAAGCACTTTCAGTGGGGAAGAAAGCCTGAGACCTAATACGTTTCAGGAAGGACATCACCCACAGAAGAAGCACCGGCTAACTCCGTGCCAGCAGCCGCGGTAATACGGAGGGTGCGAGCGTTAATCGGAATTACTGGGCGTAAAGGGCGCGTAGGCGGTCTGTTAAGCCAGATGTGAAAGCCCCGGGCTTAACCTGGGAACAGCATTTGGAACTGGCAGACTTGAGTGCAGGAGAGGAAGGTAGAATTCCAGGTGTAGCGGTGAAATGCGTAGAGATCTGGAGGAATACCAGTGGCGAAGGCGGCCTTCTGGACTGACACTGACGCTGAGGCGCGAAAGCGTGGGTAGCAAACAGGATTAGATACCCTGGTAGTCCACGCCGTAAACGATGTCAACTAGCCGTTGGATCCCTTGAGGATTTAGTGGCGCAGCTAACGCACTAAGTTGACCGCCTGGGGAGTACGGTCGCAAGACTAAAACTCAAATGAATTGACGGGGGCCCGCACAAGCGGTGGAGCATGTGGTTTAATTCGATGCAACGCGAAGAACCTTACCTACTCTTGACATCCAGAGAACTTTCCAGAGATGGATGGGTGCCTTCGGGAACTCTGAGACAGGTGCTGCATGGCTGTCGTCAGCTCGTGTTGTGAAATGTTGGGTTAAGTCCCGTAACGAGCGCAACCCCTATCCTTATTTGCCAGCGATTCGGTCGGGAACTCTAAGGAGACTGCCGGTGACAAACCGGAGGAAGGTGGGGACGACGTCAAGTCATCATGGCCCTTACGAGTAGGGCTACACACGTGCTACAATGGCGAGTACAGAGGGTTGCGAAGCGGCGACGTGAAGCTAATCCCAGAAAGCTCGCCTCAGTCCGGATCGGAGTCTGCAACTCGACTCCGTGAAGTCGGAATCGCTAGTAATCGCGAATCAGAATGTCGCGGTGAATACGTTCCCGGGCCTTGTACACACCGCCCGTCACACCATGGGAGTGGATTGCACCAGAAGTGGCTAGTTTAACCTTCGGGAAAACGGTTACCACGGTGTGGTTCATGACTGGGGTGAAGTCGTAACAAGGTAGCCGTAGGGGAACCTGCGGCTGGATCACCTCCTTAAACGTAAAATGATCACCTCGTGATCTTAAGTACCCACAACAAATTGCCTGATCTTGATAGAGCGAAGTACTGCAGGGGATATTCCCTGGCCGTGCGCAAGCAGTTGCCGGGTCTGTAGCTCAGTTGGTTAGAGCGCACCCCTGATAAGGGTGAGGTCGGCAGTTCGAGTCTGCCCAGACCCACCATTATTATATGGGGCCATAGCTCAGCTGGGAGAGCGCCTGCCTTGCACGCAGGAGGTCAGGAGTTCGATCCTCCTTGGCTCCACCATCTGACTGTCTTGATGGCCGGTTACCCAGTACTTAGTTTAGTGATCTAGCTTCTAGTCACGAACCAATCTTCATTGCCTGATGATTGATTATTAGAGAGTGTAATAATCAATACCACATCATGTGATGCATGTTGTTTCCTGACTGTAAGCTTCTTGCTCGCAGTATTGCTCTTTAACAATGTAAATTATGCTGATGCCAAGTCCAATGGAACGCCGTCAGATTTTACTTCCTCGGAAGTAGCATCCGATAGGCCGTGACATTGGCAAATGAGATACGTCTCAAGCGTATCCGGCGAAAATTGTTTTCGTTTGAATCGTGATCTATGACTCTTTCGGGTTATATGGTCAAGCGATTAAGCGCACACGGTGGATGCCTAGGCAGCCAGAGGCGATGAAAGACGTGATAGCCTGCGATAAGCATCGGGGAGGTGGCAAATGACCTTTGATCCGGTGATCTCTGAATGGGGAAACCCACCCGTCATAAGACGGGTATCCTTACCTGAATACATAGGGTATGGAGGCAAACCGGGAGAACTGAAACATCTAAGTACCCCGAGGAAAAGAAATCAACCGAGATTCCCCCAGTAGCGGCGAGCGACCGGGGACTAGCCCTTAAGTCTTAGTTGTATTAGCGGAAGTGTTTGGAAATGCACGCCATAGTGGGTGATAGCCCCGTACGCGAAAATGCAATTAAGGTGAAATCGAGTAGGTCGGAGCACGTGAAACTTTGACTGAACATGGGGGGACCATCCTCCAAGGCTAAATACTCCTGGCTGACCGATAGTGAACCAGTACCGTGAGGGAAAGGCGAAAAGAACCCCAGTGAGGGGAGTGAAATAGATCCTGAAACCGTGTGCGTACAAGCAGTGGGAGCAGACTTGTTCTGTGACTGCGTACCTTTTGTATAATGGGTCAGCGACTTATTCTCAGTAGCGAGCTTAACCGTATAGGGGAGGCGTAGGGAAACCGAGTCTTAAATGGGCGACATAGTTGCTGGGAATAGACCCGAAACCGGGCGATCTATCCATGAGCAGGTTGAAGGTTGAGTAACATCAACTGGAGGACCGAACCGGGATCTGTTGAAAAAGATTCGGATGACTTGTGGATCGGAGTGAAAGGCTAATCAAGCTCGGAGATAGCTGGTTCTCCTCGAAAGCTATTTAGGTAGCGCCTCATGTATCACCGCCGGGGGTAGAGCACTGTTTCGGCTAGGGGGTCATCCCGACTTACCAACCCGAGGCAAACTCCGAATACCGGTGAGTGCAGCATGGGAGACACACGGCGGGTGCTAACGTCCGTCGTGAAAAGGGAAACAACCCAGACCGTCAGCTAAGGTCCCAAAATCTTGGTTAAGTGGGAAACGATGTGGGAAGGCTCAGACAGCTAGGAGGTTGGCTTAGAAGCAGCCACCCTTTAAAGAAAGCGTAATAGCTCACTAGTCGAGTCGGCCTGCGCGGAAGATGTAACGGGGCTCAAACCAAGTACCGAAGCTACGGGTTCAACACCTTAGTGTTGAGCGGTAGAGGAGCGTTGTGTAAGCCTGCGAAGGTGTGCTGTAAGGCATGCTGGAGGTATCACAAGTGCGAATGCTGACATGAGTAACGATAAAGGGAGTGAAAACCTCCCTCGCCGGAAGACCAAGGTTTTCTGTTCGACGTTAATCGGAGCAGAGTGAGTCGGCCCCTAAGGCGAGGCCGAAAGGCGTAGTCGATGGGAAACAGGTTAATATTCCTGTACCAGACAGTACTGCGATGGGGTGACGGAGAAGGCTAGGTGAGCCAGGCGACGGTTGTCCTGGTGAAAGTATGTAGGCTGAGCAAGTAGGCAAATCCGCTTGCTTAAAGTCGAGATACGAGACGAACTGATTCCTCGGACTCAGGAAGTCATTGATGCCACGCTTCCAGGAAAAACCTCTAAGCTTCAGGTACTGTGTGACCGTACCCCAAACCGACACAGGTGGTCAGGTAGAGAATACCAAGGCGCTTGAGAGAACTCGGGTGAAGGAACTAGGCAAAATGGCACCGTAACTTCGGGAGAAGGTGCGCCGGCGTAAGGTGAAGAGACTCGCTCTCAGAGCCCCAACCGGTCGAAGATACCAGGTGGCTGCAACTGTTTATTAAAAACACAGCACTCTGCTAACGCGTGAGCGGACGTATAGGGTGTGACGCCTGCCCGGTGCCGGAAGGTTAATTGATGGTGTTAGGACTCGTCCGAAGCTCCTGATCGAAGCCCCGGTAAACGGCGGCCGTAACTATAACGGTCCTAAGGTAGCGAAATTCCTTGTCGGGTAAGTTCCGACCTGCACGAATGGCGTAATGATGGCCACACTGTCTCCACCCGAGACTCAGTGAAATTGAAATCGCTGTGAAGATGCAGTGTTCCCGCGGCTAGACGGAAAGACCCCGTGAACCTTTACTATAGCTTCACACTGGATGCTGATGTTGTCTGTGTAGGATAGCTGGGAGGCTTTGAAACTGTGACGCCAGTTGCAGTGGAGCCAACCTTGAAATACCAGCCTGACATCATTGGCGTTCTAACTTGCTACCGTTATCCGGTAGAAGGACAGTGTGTGGTGGGTAGTTTGACTGGGGCGGTCTCCTCCCAAAGAGTAACGGAGGAGCACGAAGGTACCCTCAGTACGGTTGGAAACCGTGCAGTGAGTGCAAGAGCATAAGGGTGCTTGACTGCGAGACAGACACGTCGAGCAGGTACGAAAGTAGGTTCTAGTGATCCGGTGGTTCTGTATGGAAGGGCCATCGCTCAACGGATAAAAGGTACTCCGGGGATAACAGGCTGATACCGCCCAAGAGTTCACATCGACGGCGGTGTTTGGCACCTCGATGTCGGCTCATCACATCCTGGGGCTGAAGTCGGTCCCAAGGGTATGGCTGTTCGCCATTTAAAGTGGTACGCGAGCTGGGTTTAGAACGTCGTGAGACAGTTCGGTCCCTATCTGCCGTGGGCGTTGGAAGTTTGAGAAGAGCTGCTCCTAGTACGAGAGGACCGGAGTGGACGAACCTCTGGTGTTCCGGTTGTCACGCCAGTGGCATTGCCGGGTAGCTATGTTCGGACGGGATAACCGCTGAAAGCATCTAAGCGGGAAGCCCCCTTCAAGATGAGACTTCCCTGGGGCCTTGAGCCCCCTAAAGGACCCTCGAAGACTACGAGGTTGATAGGCACGGTGTGGAAGCGCAGTCAATGCGTTGAGCTAACGTGTACTAATGGTCCGTGAGGCTTGACCATATAACCCCAAAGGGTTATAGACACGATCCGAAAACAACGGATACGCGACGAGACGATCTCGGCCCAGCATGATTTACAGATTTAGGTTGCGGTGCCCTAGGCATCGAGACCGAACCGAATACGCTTGACGACCATAGCGAGCGGGTACCACCTGATCCCATGCCGAACTCAGAAGTGAAACCGCTCAGCGCCGATGGTAGTGTGGGGCTTCCCCATGTGAGAGTAGGTCATCGTCAAGCATCTTTACTGAATACCCCCGGCCAGCAATGGTCGGGGGTATTTGCTTTGGGAGCTTTGGGGGGGGAGGGGCCAAGGCCGAAGGCGGGTGATAACGGCCGTGCCCGCCCCCGTAGCCGTCCGTGGCTAAGAAGCGCAGATGAGTGACTAGAACCAAGAGAAGAAGGGCGGCAGCGTAACCCTAAGGCCCTGCCTCCAAAAACGGCAGGCACCTCAGTTACGCACCGCTCCATCGTCTGCCGATCGCTCATCTGTCCCAAACAGCCAACAGCTACTAGATGCTGTCATGAAAACACCCCGATGATCCGCTACTCAGGCCATCATCGGGGTGTTTGGTTATCGCCAGGATAGTCGCTACGGTAGCGTCTAGCCGTAGCAAGCGTACGCGGGGGTCCAGAAGTGTGCCTCAAGGCGTTCCTTCAAAGGCGTACTATCACGGCCTTCGGTCACGCCCTCTTCAACGGCTTGCTGGGCGACGGCCTCTGCGATGTGCAGGCTTACTTTTATATCTTTCAACGCGCCACGCTGCTGCTTTACGGTCCGTTTGTTGATGGATTCCGTTTGGCATAACGCCTCAATACGCCCTCGCTTCGTACTCTTATCTTTTCTCTTTATGGCGAGTGGCATCACTCAAAGCTTGCTGCGTTAGGATATGCCTCCTTCGTTGTCTCTGATGTCGGCGTGTCTGTAAGCTAGGCTATCTGCTGCAAAGAACCTGATCCATTAGAAGCTCGGGGCTTGAGCCAAAATACCTTGGGCTGTAGTGCCACATTTACTGAACTCGTGCTCCTTTTAGCCTTATCTTCTTAATATTTATTCACTTTCTGTAAATTCATTACTACAGTTGAGTGCGCCCGAGCATTGTATCTAAAGCTGTTTCCTTTCTTTCAACTGACTTGCTTTTATCATGCTCTTAATACAACTGTTTCTATCAGGCCTATAGTTTTATAGCCGCATCAAATAAAGCACTGGTGTGAATGAACTCAGTCAGATGGCGTTTTTACTGGCGCGTCAAAGGCAATATTTGTACCTCGATGGTGCAGCATTTATTATTATACCGTTATCTTTCAATGGCCCAAAAAATTACGTCCGTGAGTAGGATCGTTATGCCTTTGAAAAATGGCTACTTACGAAAATGAAACTTGGCATCTGGCTTGCCGAATTATTTTTGATGGGACTAAGGTATGAAACTAGGTGTCTTCTGATTGGTCAAAAAATCGCCTTTACAACGTTGATTACGAGAACAACGGGACGTTCCGTTTCACTTTCATGATGTTGATCATCTTTCGATTGGCGGGGTATGTCATGATTAATTTCATAGTGGTGTGATGGAGTAAAGCTGCTGTTTTCACGGTGGCGAGGTCTGTGGTGAAGCATCGCAAGTGCCTTCCTAGGGAAAGCGTCGTGCGCCTTGGCCGATAACCCGTTGTAGGCCGGAGGCTTTTGAAAAATCATGCCGTTCATAGAAATCGTACGGAGTTGCTTGTGAGCAAAACGTCTTCTCATTCTGCGCCGCGCCGCAAAGGTCGCATTGGCGTTGTGTTGGTTATTGCCGTTCTCGCTATCGGGGGATACGGGTATTTTCATTACGGGAAGTCCCGGCCGCAGGAAGAGAAGACGGCGCGCAGTATTTCGGTGCTGTATGAAGAGGTGGTCCTGAAAGACATGCCTGTTGAGGTGAAGGCTTTAGGTACGCTGAGTGCCAATGCAACCGTGACGGTAACCAGCCGCATTGATGGTCAGCTGATGAAACTTCATTTCACTGATGGGCAGTATGTTCAGGAGGGGCAGCTGTTAGCCGAACTTGATACTCGCACCTATCAGGCCACAAAGGCGCAGTATGAAGGGCAGCTCGCCAAGGACAATGCTCAGCTGCGCAGTGAGAAGCGTAAGTACGAACGCTATCAACAGCTGTTCCAGAACGGTGCCATTTCTCGGCAGGATCTGGATACTCAGCGTGCATCTTCCGAAGGATACGAAGGCTCGATAAAAAGCGATCAAGCCCAGATTGCGGCAGCGGCGCTTAACATCAGCTTTGGACGTATCGTGGCCCCTATTAGTGGCTATACCGGCCTACATCAGGTCGATGTGGGGAACATGGTGCACTCTAGCGATACGACAGGTATCGTCACTATCACGCAGACACAGCCCATGGCGCTCACCTTTAGTGTGCCTGAGCGCTACCTCTCTCAGATCATGGGGATGCTGCGCGACAGCAAAACAATGCCGGTTCAAGTCATGGATGCCTTCGGGCGTTCGGTGCTGGCTCAGGGCGCTGTAAGCTATGCCAGCAACCAGATCGATATCAATACCGGCAGCATCAAGCTGAAAGCTCTTCTACCCAATACAGACAATCAGCTGTACCCCAATCAGTCCGTCAGCGTAACGCTGCAGTTGGGCATGCTGCATAACGCTATCGTTGTGCCGACGGGGGCCGTGCAGTGGAACGATGACGGCAGCTTCGTTTATGTCATCGGCGATGGTGATCATATTCGTAAGGCCAGCATTGCTACGGGGCCGGTCAGCAACGGGTATACCGTCATTGACTCTGGCGTGCAGGCGGGCGAGCGCGTTGTTATCCAAGGCATCGACCGTTTGAGCGATGGTGTGAAGGTATCGCCGCTTAAGCAGAGTGATGAGTCCGTTGCCAAGCCTGAGGCGCAGGATAAAAAGGCATGAATGTATCAACGCTCTTTATCCGTCGCCCGATAGCGACCTTGCTGCTGACCCTTGCAGCGCTGTGCTTGGGGGGCTTCTCATACCGCTTGCTCTCGGTCTCGGCGCTGCCTCAGGTCGATTATCCTACGTTGCAGATTGTGACGCAGTACCCGGGGGCGGGACCAGACGTCATGTCGACGACCGTGACGGCTCCCCTTGAGCGTGAGCTGGGACAGATTTCAGGACTGTCGCAGATGTACACCACCAGTAGCGGTGGAGCATCAGTCATTACGCTGACGTTCTCACTTGAAACGTCAATGGATACGGCAGAGCAGGAGGTGCAGAGTGCACTAGATGCTGCCGAAGCTAACCTTCCTTCCGATCTTCCTTCTCGCCCCACGTATACCAAGGTTAATCCGACAGACACCGCAGTGCTGTCATTGGCCGCAACGTCATCTTCTCTGCCGTTGACCGAAGTACAGGATGTCTTGAATAACCGCATCGCGCTGAAACTGTCTCAGGTCAGCGGAGTAGGGTTGGTGAGTCTTGAGGGAGGGCAGCGTCCTTCTGTCGGCGTGCAGATTGATCCGGTCAAGTTGGCTGCTCATGGCCTGACAATGGAAGATGTGCGTACCGCTGTGTCCAACAGCAACGTCAATGGCTCTAAGGGTGGTTTGGATGGGCCGGAGCATGCGATGACGCTGGCAGCCAATGATCAGCTGCAGAGTGCTGACGACTATGCGGATATCGTGCTGAAGTATGAAAATCAGAACGTTCTCAAACTGGGTGACGTGGCGACACTCGCGCGCGCGCCTGAGAACGAATATCTGTCAGCATGGGCCAATGGCCAGAAAGCCATCGTGGTAAATATTCAGCGCCAGCCTGGGGCCAATGTGATTGAGGTTGTTGACCGGGTCAAAGCACTGTTGCCTTCCTTGCAGGCATCGCTGCCGGCGTCCGTTCACCTTGATGTGATTAACGATCGTACTCAGACCATTCGCTCTTCTATTCACGATGTCGAGGTGGATCTGCTGCTGTCCATCATGCTAGTGGTGGTGGTATGTCTGGTCTTCCTGCGTACATTGGGAGCCACTCTGATCCCCGGTGTAGCAGTGCCTCTGTCGCTGATCGTGACATTTGGGGTGATGTACCTTGCGGACTTCAGCCTGAATACCCTGACGTTAATGGCACTGACGATTGCAACCGGGTTTGTTATCGATGATGCAATCGTCATGGTCGAGAACATTCAGCGCCGCATGGAGGATGAGGGTGAATCACCCATGCAGGCCGCCATCAATGGGGCCGGTCAGATCGGCTTCACCATTATCTCTCTGACGCTCTCGCTGGTGGCCGTGCTCATTCCTCTGCTGTTCATGGGGGACGTTGTTGGGCGCTTGTTCCGGGAGTTCTCCATCACGCTGGCGGTCGCCATTCTGGTGTCCATGGTGGTTTCGCTGACGTTGACGCCCATGCTGTGTGCTTGGCTGTTGCGCAAACGTGAGATCACGCACCATGAAACGGCACGCAAGGGCATCATGGGACGACTGCTTGACTGGCCTATGGCACAGTTCGAGCGATTGACGGCCGTCTATGACCGATCATTGCAATGGGTGTTTGGGCACCAGCTAGCTACGCTGGCCGTTGCGGTAGGGTGTGTGGTCTTGACGGGGCTGATGTACGTCAGCATTCCTAAAGGCTTTTTCCCTGCTCAGGATACGGGGTTGATCCGTGCGACAGTGGTGGCGCCACAGGACGTCTCGTTTGCTGAAATGGAGCGTCGTCAGGGGCGTGTGGTCGCACAATTGTTGAAAGACCCGGCGGTGGAATCGGTAAGTTCAATCATTGGCGTTGACGGTACCAATGAGTCGCTCAACACTGGGCGATTGCAGATTGCATTGCGCTCTTATGACGAGCGCGGTGAAAGTGCCGAGCAGGTGGCGTCACGCTTGCGCGCACTGAATGATCAGCTGATGGGCGTCAAGGTCTGGTTTGCACCAGGCCAGGATCTGAGCGTGGATGCGATCACTACACCACTGCCGTATCAGTTCACGCTAGACGCCGTTCAGCGCGAAACGCTGGCGCAGTGGATGCCGCGCTTGCGCGAAGCACTGCAGAAGCAGCCCGCCATTCTGGATGTGACCGATAACCTGCAGAACAGTGCTCCTGTGCTAGCGCTGACCATTGATCGTGCGCAGGCGGCACGCTATGGCATCACTGTTGCTGATATTCAAAGTGCTCTCTACGATGCCTATGGGCAGCGCCTGATTTCGACGATCTTCACCCAAGCCAACCAGTATCGCGTGGTGCTGCGCGTGGCGTCAGCGTATCGACAAATGCCATCTGACCTTGAACATATTCGGCTGGCGGGCAGTACGACGGATGCCAACGGCAATACCGTTATGGTGCCGCTGACGCAGCTGGTGAAGGTCGAACAGCGCGTGGGCTATCAGCAGTACACCCGTTTGGATCAGTTACCCGCGGTGACGGTATCGTTTGCGCTGGCCGATGGCTACTCGCTTGAAGATGCTCAGGCAGCGATTCGTGCGGCGGCTACGGATATCGGTCTGCCGGAAACCGTATCGCTCAACTATCAAGGGGTCATGTCGGCCTTCAGCCATATCAGCGATAACATGCTGTGGTTGATCGTGGTGGCCGTGCTGACCATGTACGTTGTGCTGGGTGTGCTGTATGAAAGCTTCATCCATCCGCTAACGATTTTGTCGACGTTGCCTTCGGCGGCCATCGGGGCTTTCCTTGCGCTGATGTTCACGGATACCGACTTCTCGCTGATTGCATTGATCGGGTTGATTCTGTTGATCGGGATCGTGAAGAAGAATGCGATCATGTTGGTCGACTTTGCTCTTGAGGGCGAACGTCATATGGGTATGACGGCGCACGAGGCCATTCACCGTGCCTGCTTGCTGCGTTTTCGTCCCATTATGATGACGACGCTGGCAGCGCTGTTCGGTGCCTTGCCTTTGATGCTGGCCACTGGTACCGGTGGTGAATTGCGCCGTCCGTTGGGGCTGGCCATCGTCGGTGGTCTCAGTCTGAGCCAGTTGCTGACGCTTTATACAACGCCTGTGATCTATCTGTTCTTCGACCGGATCGCTCAACGCTATCGTCGCGTTGAACAGGAGGCCGAATGAAAGGCGTAGCGCTCTTCATCACTCGCCCCGTCCTGACCATCCTCAGTAGCCTGTCAGTGCTGCTGCTGGGGCTGCTGGGCTTCTCTCTGATGCCGGTGTCGCCGCTGCCTCAGATCGACTTCCCCGTCATTATGGTGCGTGCTTCGCTGTCTGGCGCCAGCCCTGAAACGATGTCGTCGTCTGTAGCGGCTCCGCTGGAGCGCGCGCTGGGCAAGATATCTGGCGTCAACGAACTGACCTCGACCAGTAGTCAAGGCAGTACGCGCATCATCATGCAGTTTGATATGGATCGCGATGTCGATAGTGCCGCGCGTGATGTCCAGGCTGCACTCAACGCCGCCCAAAGCTTGCTGCCGAGCGGTATGACTTCGCGTCCCAGCTATCAGAAGATGAACCCGAGCGGTGCTCCTATCATGATGCTGGCGTTGACATCCGACATCATGACGCAGCCTCAGCTCTACGACCTAGTGAACAGCGTGTTGCAGCCTAAGATGGCTCAGGTCAATGGGGTTGGAGGAACGTCGATTTATGGCGGTGCCGCCCCCGGGATTAGAGTTGATATCGAACCGCTGCTGCTGGAACAGCAAGGCATAGCACTCACCACCGTCAAGAGTGCAATCAACAATGCGCTGCCGGATAAGCCTGTAGGCGTACTGCAGGGTGATGAGCGCCAGTGGTGGATCAGTACCAATGCGCAGCAGGTGGATGCGGTGAAGCTGCGGGATGTGATCGTTGCGTGGCACGACGGTGCCGCCGTGCGTCTGGGCGATGTGGCACATGTGTATGACGGTGGGGAAACGCTGTACAGCAACGGTTACTACAACGGGCGTCCGGCGGTCATCATCGGCGCGTCGCGTGCAGCAGGGGCTAACATCATTGAGACTGTCGAACATCTCAAAGCGCTCACGCCTCAGCTCAAGGCCTTGATGCCGGAAGGCGTTCAGATCCACACAGTGTTGGATCGTTCCGGTGGCGTGCAGGAATCGCTGCGCGCCACCGAAGAAGCACTGCTGGCTTCTATCGCACTGGTCGTCTTCATCGTCTATCTCTTTCTGCGTAACTGGCGGGCGGTGTTCATTCCCGCCTGTACGTTGCCGCTGTCGCTGGTGGGTACCTGCGCCATCACCTATCTGCTGGGGTACAGTCTCGACAACCTCTCACTCATGGCGATGATCATTGCCACGGGGTTCGTGGTCGACGATGCCATCGTGGTGCTCGAAAACGTCATTCGTCATCGCGAAATGGGCAAAGGGCGGTTGCAGGCGGCCATCGAAGGCGCGCGCGAGATTGGCTTTACCGTCATGGCGATGACCCTGTCGCTGATAGCGGTATTCCTGCCGATCCTGCTGAACTCCGACATGATCGGTAAGCTGTTCCGCGAGTTTGCGATGACCCTCTGCATCGCCTTGATCATCTCACTGTTGGTGTCGTTAACACTGACGCCGATGCTGTGCGCGCGCTTGCTGAAGGATCCCGATCATTCGAAACCGCTGTATACGCGTCAGCGCACTCTAGCGCGTCTTCATGACATGGTGGTGCGCTTGGGGCAGGGGATGACCCACGGCTATATGCGTTCGTTGGATTGGGCTTTAAAGCATCGCCGTCTGGTGTTGTGTGGTTTTCTGGGCACCATTGTGTTGATGGGCTATTTCGTGACCCGTGTCGAGAAGGAATTCTTCCCCTCGCAGGACACCGGCGTTCTGATGGGGCGTCTGCGTGCTGATCAGGCCACCTCATCACAGGCGCTGATCCCGATCGTCAATCAGTTCAATGAAGAGGTGCGAAAGGACCCCTCCATTGAACACGTGGTGTCATCGACGGGTAGCGGGGGCTTTGGTTCGCGCAATACGGCCAGCTATATCATCCAGCTCAAGCCGATCAGTGAGCGTGACGCGACGGCGGATCAGGTCGTGCAGCGTCTGACGGCGCGCTTGAGCAAGTTGAAACCGGGCGTCGAGTTCAACTTGCGTTCTATGCAGGACCTGATGTCAGGGGGGCGCAGTGCCAACGCAGCATACCAGTTCACTCTGCAATCCGATGATCTGGCCTTGCTGCGTGAATGGACGCCTAAGGTCGATGCTGCATTGAGAAAACTGCCTTCGCTGACTGGGTTTGAAAACGACAGTACCGCACGTGGACGAGAAGTACGGTTGATCGTTGACCGTACTCAAGCCGAGCGATACGGCGTCAATATGGCGGACATCGACGACTTCCTTGGCAATGCCTTCGGGCAGACCCAAGTGGCCACTCGTCATGAAGTGATGAATGAATACCATGTCATCATGGGCCTGGCGCCTGCATGGACCGCAGAGCCTGAAGTGCTGGATATGCTGTCGGTCATCAACGATGACGGTCAACGCATTCCGCTGTCGGCATTCGCCCATATTGAAACGGGGAGTGCCGCGACGTCCGTTGATCATGAGGATCAGATGGCGACGATGGTGATCGCCTTCAACTTGGTGCCCGGTGTTACGCTCAATGACGTACAGGATGACATCCAGCAGACCATGACCAAGATAGGCCTGCCTGACAAGATCAAGTCGGGCTTCGGTGGTTCGCAGAAGATGTTCCAGCAGTCGTCGTCGGCGTTGCCCTTGTTGCTGGTAGCGGCGTTGTTGACGATGTACATCGTGCTGGGCGTTCTGTATGAAAGTCTGGTTCACCCACTGACGATTCTTTCAACGCTGCCTTCTGCTGGGCTTGGCGCGCTGTTGTTGATCGATATTACGGGAACGCGGCTGTCTCTGATCAGCTTTATCGGCATCCTGCTGTTAATGGGGATCGTCAAAAAGAACGCGATCATGCTAGTCGACTTTGCCCTTGCGCATCGTCGCCAGCAGCATATCTCGGAAGAGCGGGCGATTACGGAAGCCTGCCGCCAGCGTCTGCGTCCCATTATGATGACATCGCTGGCGGCGTTCTGCGGTGCGCTGCCGTTGATGCTTGAAAGCGGCGGCAGTGCGGATCTGCGGCGACCGCTGGGTATTGCTATTGCGGGTGGGTTAGTGGTCAGCCAGTTACTGACACTCTACACAACGCCGGTCATTTATCTGTACATGGCGCGCTTCGAGCAGTGGTTGCTACGGCTTTGGTTGCACATCCGGCCTACACAGTAATGAACGAATGCCATCGCTGGCAGGAAGGAAATGTCAGCTTCCCTGCTCGGCGATGGCGATCTCGCGTAGCAGTGCATCTATATCATCCAGTAGACCCTTGCGCTCAAGCAGCCCGACATTGAGAGCGGCCTGATAGTGCAGGCCGTGGTGATTCATGGACTGGATCACCCGGATAGGAACCGACTGTGCTATCTGCTGGCTATCGAGCCGCTCTGCGGCGATGCAGGCGCCTGGATGTTCCAGTACTTCGAGGATAGAGTGAAGCGAATCGTAATAGCTGATGGATTCGTGATCGGGAAAGTATTTGTGGATGTAGTGCGTCAGTACTTGGTTGACGCTTTCCGAGCAGGCCGGCAGAAAGAAGCTGCGCGGCGGAGCTGTGCGATGCTGCTCACTGGTCATAAAGACGAGATCCTGCAGCGGGCGCGTGATGAGATGCCATTCCGGAAAATGCAGGAAAGGGCGCAGGTCGCTGCTGGACAGGATGATGTCGAAATCTTGCCGTGAGTTCTCTTGATGGCGCAGGTCGCTGGGAGACAGACGTGTCAGCATCACGCTGGACGAGCGCTCTGTCAGCACTAGTTTGTTCCATAGCGTGTGGGCGCGGCCGCTCATCAGCGTGCGGTAATAGCCGATCATGATCGTGGTATGGGGATGAAGCGGTGGATGCTGATCAAGTCGCTCCTTGGTGCGATCCATGGCCGAAAAGATATCGTTGGCCAGTGTGAGCAGGTGCCGCGAACGCTCGGTTTCTTTGAACATGCCGTTATGACGAACGAATAAACGCTCGCCAATGAATTCGTCGATTTCCTTCAGTGTCTTCGAAACGTTGGAGGTGGTCGTATTGAGGCTGTGTGCTGCTTCGGACAGTTTTCCGTAGCGAGCAATAGCCGTCAGTATGCGAAGGTGCTTGATGGTCATTCTGCGGTCGATGTAGCCCTTTAAGCCACTGAACCTCTGGGGGCGTGCTGTGCTCATAAGCGCTCGTTATCCTGGCCGTTATGACGTGTAAAAGCTGACCATGCCAACGCAATATAGCGTGATGGTCTGCCTTTTAATGGGCTGGCAGTAATAGATGGGTCGCGTTGTTGCTTCCTCCGTCTTCAAGATAGCAGTGATCATGGAAACGTCGAGTTGACGCTTCCTTACCGTGGTGTCCAGTAATGGCGGATTATTTGTTATCGTTATGGTAATGAGTGATGCGGTGAGATGCCCTTTATGGGCCTGCGAGGTGTGTACGTTAAATGCGGTCGATAACAATACCTGAGTAAAATGATAAGAAATAAGTATGAAGTGTATGCTCGGCGTATTTTATCGTTGTTTATTATGTCTGGTGCGTGGTGGATGAATCTAATCGCAACGTATGTGGTACAGCATTGCGGTGCGATGACGCATTCGTAACCCATTGATAATGAATGATGCATGATGGGCGATATGGAAAAGATGTTGGTTTCTTCATTTTCAACCTTTACAAACCATATCGCATTTTGTCTTAATTACCGTTCTTGGAAAAAAATGAACAAGAAAAGGTATCTGGACGATAACCTAACAGCACGCCATTTCAAGGCAGAGTCCTGAAGATCTATCTGGTAGAATAAACCGGAAGTATTATGGTGGTGCATTATTCAAAGTAGCGGATGCTGTTTGCGAAACGGGCTTCCATGTCGTCATGGCATGGCCTGATGCGCTTCGACACAGGTTTTTTTGGGGGTAAACGAGGCATGAATGCCCGCTTTATAACTGCTATTGCTGCGTGCGTACTTTTCCTGTCCGGCTGTGCCGGTCATGACAAGCCCGCAGAGCAGACCATCACGTATGACCCCGTCATGCGCTTCAAAGGTACGCTGGCGTGCAGCGACTGCACGGCTATCGGTGCCGATCTCTCCCTTTATCAGGATATTCAGACCGGTGAGCCCAAGGGCTATGTTCTGAATGAAACTCATGTCGACGCGCCTGGCGGCAACTTCACGTCTACCTCATGGGGTGAATGGTCCAAGGACCTTCAACCGCAGCCGCCGGTCTATCGCCTTGTCGTCAAGTCTTCCACTGTCCGTACCACCGAACGCGCCTTCGAATTGAAAGGGGACGTTCTGAGCCCGTTGGAAGATCACGACAGCGAGCATGCACATGAGCTCAGGCGAATGGCTCCCTTGGCACCCGTGAAGTAGAGACTCGCCTGAGAAGATGACTCAGTGCGTGAGACATAGAGGCATGCTCATGACGACGCAAACATTTGACGTTGAATCCTTCATTCGCTTGCGCAAGCAGACGCGTGCCGTATCGGACATGCTGCGGCAGCAGGCATCGGACTATCTGTCGACGCTCTCACTGCTGATCAATCCTCAGCGCGTTTTTGGTGAATTCCTGCAAGGAGCACCTCGCGGCAGCACTCGGGAAAGCCAGCACGCCTTCAAGGAATTCAAGACGCTCTACGAACAGATCGCGATGACGGCACCCTTTGGACTCATCAACGAGCTGGAAGTGCCGCTGGATCTGATGAATACCCGCCCGGTGCTGTACCCCTATGAATACGATCGCCGGGTTGAAGGGCTGCGTCAGCCGGTTCGCATTCTGAACCCCGCCCGCTGGGTTGTGGGGTTCGAAGGGTTCGAGCTGGCGCGCTTCCGTCGCTTGATGCGCGATCCCAACCGTAGCAATGCCGAACTGCACCGCTTCGTAGTGCACTATCTGATGCTGTTCTTCTGCATCAATCGCACGGCAGGGCTAGGGCGGTTGCTGTTGGGACTGCGTTTCCCTATCGGCTTCGAGCGCGTCCGCGAGTTTGGTGATCTTCCTCTATGCGTACTGGGGTCACCGCTGAAGTCTCGTCTGCCCAGCGATGACATGATTCGCAACAGCACTGAAATAGCGGGCAACAACGCCTTCGAAGAGCTGGTCGATGAAAGTGCCATCGAGTCCATTGAAGACGAGCTAAAGCTTAGGCTGCAACGGGTCGTCGCATCGCTGTGATGCGATACCCTCATGAATTCAAAAACATATATAACCACGCTTTATCCGTAATGAGGTCTGTGACGCTATGGCTAGAGAAAGTACACAGCAGAAATTGAGCCGCGTACGTGCACCGCGCGTACACATCACTTACGACGTGGAAGTCGGGGATGCACGGGAACAGAAAGAACTGCCTTTCGTTGTCGGTGTGGTAGGGGACTACGCTGGCAACCCGCTGACGCCGCCGCCGAAACTCAAGGACCGCAAGTTCGTCAGCATCGACCGTGACAATTTCAATAGCGTCCTGAAAGGCACCAAGCCGCGTCTGACGTACCGCGTTAATAACACGCTGACCAATGATGGTACGCAACTGCCGATCGAGCTCAACTTCACGTCGCTCGAAGACTTCGAACCGCAGAATGTGGTCAAGCAGGTCGAACCTCTGCGCAAGCTGCTTGAAGTTCGCAACAAGCTGGCAGATCTGCGCAACAAGATGGGCGGCAACGACAAGCTCGAAGAGTTGCTGATGGACGTGCTGCAGAATCCTGAGAAGCTTCGCACGCTGGGTGCTGAATTCGGTAGCGAAGCAGCCGCTGGCGATACGGATCAAGAACAGGACTGATTGAGAGAGGATTATCCGCATGAGTGACAAGGAACAGCAGGTTCACGTCGAAACCCTCGATGCCGAACCGGAAGTCTTTGCCCCACCGGCGTCGCTGCTGGACAGCATCATCTCCGAAAGCCGTGTCGCACGCTCCGAAACTGAACGCGAGCGTACTCGCGATCTGATTGGTGAGCTGGTCTCTCAGGTGCTGGAAGGTGAAGTAACTCCCAGCAAGGACCTGATCGCTGTGCTGGATGCACGTATCGCCGATATTGATGCGCTGTTGTCCGAGCAGATGAACGAAGTCATGCACGCCAATGAGTTCCAACAGATGGAAGCTTCGTGGCGTGGTCTGAAATACCTTGTGGATCAGACCGAAACCGGCACCAGCATGAAAATCCAGATGCTGAACGCCTCCAAAAAAGAACTGATTCGTGACTTCAAATCAGCCTCCGAGTTTGACCAGAGCGCGCTGTTCAAGAAGGTCTACGAAGAAGAATACGGTACCTTCGGTGGTGCGCCGTTCGGCATGCTGATTGGGGATTACGAGTTTTCTCGTTCTCCAGAAGATATGTATCTGCTGGAAGAGGCTTCCCACGTGGCGGCTGCCGCTCACGCGCCGTTCATTTCGGCAGCGTCTCCGGAGCTGTTTGGCTGGGATAGTTTCACCGACATGGCTGGGCCGCGCGATCTGTCGAAGATCTTCGATACGGTTGAATACGCCAAGTGGAAGTCCTTCCGCAATTCCGAAGATTCTCGCTATGTCGGCCTGACTTGCCCGCACGTACTGGGTCGTCTGCCCTACGGGCCGGAAACCACCCCTGTCGAAGAGTTCAACTTTGTTGAAAACACCGATGGTCGCGACCACAACAAGTACCTGTGGATGAACGCCGCGTATGCGTTGGGGGCTCGCGTGACCGATGCGTTTGCCAAGTACGGTTGGTGTGTCGCTATTCGTGGCGTCGAGGGTGGTGGTCTGGTTGAAGGGTTGCCGACGCACACGTTCGAGACTGATGACGGTGAAGTGGCGCTCAAATGCCCGACCGAAATCGCGATCACCGATCGTCGTGAGAAAGAACTGTCCGATTTGGGCTTCATTCCGCTCGTGCACTGCAAGGGCACCGACTACGCCGCTTTCTTCGGTACGCAGTCCACGCAGAAGCAGAAGTCCTACAACACTGATCTGGCCAACGCCAATGCTCGCCTGTCCGCGCAGCTGCAGTACATCTTCGCGACGTCACGCATTGCGCATTACATGAAAGCGATCATGCGCGACAAGACCGGTAGCTTTGCATCTCGCAAGCAGGTCGAGCAGGAGCTGAATACGTGGTTGTCCCAATACGTACTGTTGGACGACAGCGCGAGTCAGGAAGCCAAGGCACAGTATCCGCTGCGTGAAGCGCGCGTCGAAGTGGCTGAAGTACCGGGCAAACCGGGTGTCTACAAAGCCGTGACGTATCTGCGTCCTCACTATCAGCTCGACGAGCTGACGGCGTCTCTGCGTCTGGTGGCTGAGCTGCCGCAAGGGGCGCGTAGCTAATGAGGGAGTGGGGGCGCAGTGCAGGACATGCTGATCGTGCGAGAAGGGGATATTCATGACTCGTCGACTGGTACCTACGCTGCTTGATCGTCTACTGGACGATACCCCGCATCAGCGAGTGGAGGCCCAACCGTGGCGCCTCTGCTCTCTGGACGATTATAAGCAGAGCGTGGTGCGTGATCTGGAAGTTATGGTCAATACGCGCCGCGAGCTGCTGTCGGAGTCGCTTGATTTCTATCCCGCGCTGCAGGGGTCTGTTCTGGAGTACGGCCTGCCCGATTTCATCGGCAAGGGCGTGCACAGCACGGAAGACCGTCAGCTCATCCAGCGCCAGCTGGAACTGGCGATTGAGCGCGGGGACCATCGGTTTCGCAACGTGCGAGTCATTCTGGCTGACGAGACCAAGCAGTCACGTATGCTGCGCTTCCGGGTCGAGGCGTTGCTAGTGCTGGTAGATGTCACGCGACCGATTTCGTTCGATGCCGTACTGCAGGTCAATACGCAAGAATACAAGGTACAGAATCTCTCATGATGCTGGACGATCTGCTTCCTTATTACGAGCGGGAAATGTCGCATCTGCGTTTTCTCGGGCAGGAATTCGCACGCGAATACCCGAAGATCGCGGCGCGTCTCCAACTCGAAGAAGACAACTGTGAAGATCCGCACGTCGAACGCATGATTGAGGCCTTTGCCTTTCTATCGGCGCGCATTCATCGCAAGCTGGACGATGACTTTCCCGAGATCGTTCAGGCCTTTCTGGAGGTGCTGTACCCGCACTACCTGAGGCCTACGCCTTCACTGTCGATTGTGGAACTCGACCCCGGTGCCAACAGCAACCTGACGGCGCGTTATGACGTGCCGCGTCACACTGAACTTCAGTCTCATCCTGTTGATGGCACGGTCTGTCGGTTCCGTACCTGCTACGACGTGACGCTGTGGCCGCTGCGCATGGCGCGTTCGGAGTTCTCACTGCTGGAACGCTCGGTCTTTAATGGCCATGACAAGGACTGGGTAGCGCAGCTGTCGCTGCAGTTCGAGACTTTTCAAAACGTTCAGCTGGGCAAGCTCGGGCTTGATCGTTTACGGCTGTTTATCGACGGTGAAAGCACGTTGATGCATCACCTGTACGAGCTGCTGTTCAACAACGTGGCGCGCGCATCGATCTTCGTCCATGACGGGCAGCGCGAGCGTGAAATTCGCTTGCCACCGGATGCGCTGAAACCCGTGGGTTTCCAGCCGGATGAAGGGATGATTGACTACAGCGAGCGTTCCTTTATCGGCTATCGCCTGCTGCACGAGTACTTCACCTTCCCTGATAAGTTCATGTTCGTGGACATTACCGGGCTGGATCGGGCGCTCAGCGGTATCAATGCCCAGCGCTTCGAGATCCGGCTGGCGTTTTCGGATTACGAGCAGGGCGATCGTCTGGTGCGTCTGGCGCAGAACGTCAACCGCAACACGTTCCGCTTGGGCTGTACGCCGATCGCCAACCTGTTCCCGCAGCGTGCAGAGCCCATCAAGCTGACTCATACGCGGCCTGAATATGCGGTCATTCCCGACGTGCGTCATCAGCATGGGGTCGAAATCATTTCTATCGACCGCGTTATTCGGGTGAAGAAGACAGGACGCAATGATGAGCTGAGTGTGTGCCATCCCTTCTTCGAGCCGCGCGGCAGCGATATGGAGCGCAATCACCAGAGCTATTGGTTGACGCGTCGCGTACCGACCGCGCGGGAAACGGTGGAAGGAACCGATTTGTATCTTCGACTGGTTGATCGTGAGCTTGAGCTGTTGGGAGCGTCCAGCGATACGCTGAGCCTGACCCTGACCTGTAGCAATCGCGATTTGCCTCAGATGATGTCGTTCGGTAACGAGCACGGTGATTTCTCTCTGAGCCAAACGCAGGTGGTGTCGGCAATTCGATGCCTGCGCAAGCCGACCGAATCGGTACGTGCGCCGCTGGGCAAGGGGATGATCTGGCGGCTGGTGTCTCACTTATCGCTGAACCATATGTCGCTGACTTCCCGTGGGCGGGAAGCGCTGCTGGAAATGCTGTCGCTGTACAACTACCGCGACACGCTGGCCACGCGCAAGCAGATCAACGGGATCACCGATATCGCGAGTGCCCCCACGTTGACGCGCATCGGCCACCCACGTCCCAACTTCGTTCGCGGTACCGCCATCACGCTGGAAATGGATGAAAGCCAGTTCACGGGGAGCGGCATTTTCCTGTTTGGCATGGTGCTGGATCATTTCTTCGGGCAGTACTGCTCGGTCAACAGCTTCACGCAGCTGACGCTTAGAAGTCGGCAACGAGAAAGGAGTGTCGTGACATGGCCACCCAGGTCAGGGGAACTGCCCCTGGTCTGATCGACCAGGCGCGCGCAGAGCCTTATCGTTTCAGCTTCTTTCAGCTGGTCAGGCTGCTGCGACTGTATTACAGCCGAGCGGGGCGCATGGACCCCGAAATTCGGCCTCATGATGATCCGCTGCGCTTTCGTACGTTGCTGTCGCTGGGGTTCCCAGCCAGTGAAGTGCACGATCTTGATTTCGAGAACCCGCAGCGGCAGTCAGCGTGGGGTGAAGCGCTGACCTCCATCGAGGTCACCTTCCTTGGCTTGGTCGGGCCGTCCGGCGTACTGCCGCGGCCGTATACCGAGATGCTGATCGATCGGCATATTCAATACCGCGATGACGGGGCACATGCCTTTATGGACATGTTCTCTCATCGCATGACGGCACTGTTCTATGAAGCGTGGCAGAAGTATCGCTTTCATATCGAATACGAACGCCATGGCAGTGCCGACGTCGAGACCTATCTGCTCAATCTGCTGGGGTTCGCGCCGTCGCAGGTGAAGCAGCTCAAGACACCTGCTTCGGGTTCGGTTCGGCGTGAGCTGTTCGGGTTCTTCTCCGGCATGCTGGCGCAGCGCCCGCGCAACCGCCTCAATCTGGAGGCGATGCTCGGGTTTTATTTCGAAGTACCTTGCAAGGTCAGACCGTTCTGCGGGCAGTGGTTGGATGTCCCGCGGGAACAGCGTACTCGGTTGGGGGGACAGCATGCGCGGCTGGGACAGTCAGCCATGCTGGGACGTCGAGTATGGGATTACCAGTCGTGCGTCAGGATTGAGGTGGGACCACTTGACCTTGACCAGTTCCGGCGTTTTATGCCCGATCAGCCTGCACATGCAGAGCTGGTATCGCTAGCCCGTCTGTATCTGGGGGTGGAATGCGATATCGAGATTGAGCTGGCGCTGGCCGCTGAGCACATTCCGGCACCGCGCTTGGGCGCGCAGGTTGGCAACGTGAGACTGGGCTGGTTGGGCTGGCTGAAAAACAAGACGCGCGCTGGTCAGCAGGACGGACGCGCAACATTCAGGATTTCCTTTGACGGAGCTACATCGTGAATCTCAAATCACTGTTCGCCAAGCTCAATGACGTAACCCGCGAAGCGATGGAAGAAGCGCTAGGGCTATGTCTGGCACGACGCCAGTATGAAGCACACATCGAACACTGGCTGTACACGCTGCTGGGGCGAGAAGACAGCGACCTCGTTCATGTCATGCAGCACTGTGGCGTTTCGCTTGATGCGCTAGCGCATGAACTGGATGACAACATCGAGACGTTCCGCACGGGCAATGCCAATGCTCCGTCACTGTCGCCGATGATCGTCACTTTGATTGAAAAAGCGTGGGTCATCGCGTCCATCGAACAGGAAGTGGCCGCCGTGCGTTCCGGCCATCTGCTGCTGGCACTACTGGATGACCGACAGCTGCGCCGTGATCTGGTACGTCGCGTACCGTCTCTGGATGAGCTCAGCGCCGATGCGCTGCGTCACGAATTCTCTGCGGCGACCGAAGGCAGTGCTGAGAACGGCGTCGCGCCGTTCAGCGTTGCAGTGGCGGCGGACGGCAGTGAAAGCGCGCCGCGTCGCGGCAATGGCAAGACGCCAGCACTTGATCAGTTCACGATCGACCTGACGGAGCGCGCTCGTGCGGGACATATCGACCCCGTGCTGGGCCGCGAGCAGGAAGTGCGTCAGATGGTCGATGTACTGACGCGTCGTCGCCAGAACAACCCGATTCTGACCGGTGAGGCTGGGGTCGGTAAAACCGCTGTGGTGGAAGGGTTGGCGCTGCGCATTGTCAACGGCGACGTACCCCGACCACTGCAGAATGTTGAACTGCGCACGCTCGACCTAGGCCTGTTGCAGGCGGGGGCAGGTGTAAAAGGGGAGTTCGAGGAGCGCCTCAAGAACGTGATCGAAGAGACCAAGCGTAGCCTGCACCCCATCATTCTGTTTATTGATGAAGCGCACACGCTGATCGGTAGTGGTAACAAAGAAGGCCAAGGCGATGCGGCCAACCTGCTGAAGCCGGCGCTGGCACGTGGTGAGCTGCGGACCATCGCCGCCACAACCTGGGCGGAGTACAAAAAATACTTCGAGAAGGATGCGGCGCTGGCACGTCGCTTCCAGGTCATCAAAGTGGATGAACCGACGGAAGAGGTCGCCATCGACATGCTGCGTGGTCTGATCGGCCGCATGCGTGACCACCACAAGGTGGAAATCCTTGATGAAGCCATTGAGCAGGCGGTACGCCTCTCTCATCGCTATATCACGGGACGCCAGTTGCCCGATAAGGCGGTCAGTGTGCTGGATACCGCTTGCGCTCGCGTAGCGCTGGGGCAATCGGCCCAGCCCGGTGCCCTCGAAGATGCGCGTCGCCGCCTCGACAATCTTGATACCGAGCGTCAGCAGCTTGAATACGAGCAGGCTCGCGGTGCGCATCATGACGCGCGGTTGGCTGAGCTGGCCGAAATACGTGCGGGCGTGCAGCAGCAGGTCGAAGTGCTCAATGCGCGCTGGCAAGCGCAGTGCGAAGCGGTCGAACGCTGGAATGAACTCAACCAGCGACTCAATGCACTGGATGCACAGGACAACGGTCGCGATGAGCTGATGGCCGAACTGGGTCAGGCCCGCGAGGCGCTGGAAACCATTCAGGAACGCGATCCTCTGGTACATGCACACGTCGATGGCAACACCGTCGGCGCGGTCATCTCCGCGTGGACAGGCATCCCGCTTGGCAAGATGGTCCGCGATGAAATGAGCACCGTGCAGCAGCTGCCGAGCCTGCTGGGCGAGCGCGTCATTGGGCAGGACCACGCATTAGCCGAGATCGGCAAACGTATCGCTATCTCGCGCGCCAAGTTGGAAGATCCCAATAAGCCCATCGGTGTTTTCCTGTTGCTGGGGCCGAGCGGTGTCGGTAAGACCGAAACGGCGCTGTCGCTGGCCGACACGCTGTACGGTGGTGAACGTAATGTGATCACCATCAACATGTCCGAATATCAGGAAGCGCACACCGTATCGAGCTTGAAAGGCGCGCCTCCCGGTTACGTCGGCTACGGCGAAGGTGGTGTGCTGACCGAGGCCGTGCGTCGCAAGCCGTACAGCGTCGTACTGCTGGATGAAGTTGAAAAAGCGCATCCCGATGTGCTCGAACTGTTCTTTCAGGTGTTCGACAAAGGGGTGATGGATGACGGCGAAGGGCGCGAAATCAACTTCCGCAACACCGTCATCATCCTGACTTCCAACGTTGGCACGGATCACATGATGAAACGCTGCTTGAACGTCGACACGCTGCCGGTACCGCAGAGTCTGGTCGATGAGATGCGTCCGCTGCTGAACGATGTGTTCAAGCCTGCCTTCCTTGGTCGTCTCAACATCGTGCCGTACTTCCCGATCCAGAAGGACGTGCTGCGCAATATCGTCGCGCTCAAGCTAGAACGGCTGCGTAAGCGCGTGAAACGCAATCATAATGCGGCTTTCCACTATGCCCCTGAGCTGGTGGACTTCATCGCTGAGCGTTGTGTCACGGCGGACAGCGGGGCGCGCGACATCGACAACTTCATGACTGGACATCTGATGCCAGAGCTGGCCGAGCACGTGCTGGCCCGCATGGCAGACGATACGCCGATCGAGCAGTTGGTCATCGGTGTGAATGAAGAAGAGGGAACGCTGGATTACCAGCTGAGTTAGTCACTTGAGGCAGCATGTGCCCGAAAGCGTCCGGGCACATGCGGTGAGGAATGAACGTATGAAAGCACTGCAGGGATATAAAACACTGCTCAAGGGACTGATACTGCTGTCCATCTTCGGGTTGGCAGGGTGCGGCGTTGGCAGCCGCGTAGGGGACCAGATGGACGGCGGGCTGGGTGACATGCTGTTTAGTCGTGACAAGGTCACGACCGTACAGCTCAAGGGCGATGAAAAGCTCAATCCGGACCCGTCGGGCAAACCACTGTCCGTGGTGGTGCGCATCTATCAGCTGAATGCGGTTGATGCCTTCCGCAATGCGGACATGGCGGCCCTGTGGAGCGACAGCAAAGGCGTATTGGGTGAGTCCCTGCTGTCAGAGCGCACCGTGACGGTGGTACCGAAGGGCACGGCCAAGGACAGCAGCAAGTTGTCTCCCGATGCGCAGTTCATCGGCGTGGCGGCCTTCTTCCGCAACTCGACCGGAGCCGCTTGGCACGTTGCCTTCAGCGCTCAGGCACTGCGTAAAGACGGCATTCTGTTCTCGTCAGATGGGGTTCAACTGACGCTGAAGGACAACCGCATCAGTATTGAGCGTGGCACCGATGTATTGGCCGCCAGCGCAGCAAAGAAACGCTGATATGCCGAATTCACGCTCAGGACAAAGGGGAAGTCGTCGGTGAGCAAACATAATCGCGTCATGTGGTCGGAAGGCATGTTTCTTCTGCCGCAGCATTTTCAGTATCAGGATGATTTTCATCAGCATCAGTTGGCTGAAGCCGGTCATCGCTCGACCCCTTTCAACTGGGGTATTCAGCATATTGAGATTGACCAAGAAGCCCTGTCACAGGGTGTGCTGGCGTTCCACCGCCTCAAGATGGTTTTCCCTGATGGCACGTTCTATGACGCGCCGCAGCAGGATCCACTGCCCGCCAGTCGTGACCTGAATGCCCTGACGCGCGAGTCGCGCCTCAAGGTGCATGCGGCGCTGCGCCTGACGGAACCTTATGCCGTCAACTGCGCGGAAGACGAACGCGATCAGCGTGCGACCAACCCGCGCTACCGTCGCCAGTTCGAACAGCTGCCCGACCTCAACGAAGGAACGCCGGAAAGCGAGCTGACAATGATGCCGCTTAACGTCGTCATCCTGCTGGAAGGGGACTCTCTGGACGGGTATACCCACTGCCCGCTGGCCGAGCTCAACCGCGCGGCTTCGGGCGGTTTCGGCATCGAACCACGCTTCGTACCTCCCGTACTTCACCTGATGAGCAGTGAAGAGCTGTTGGTGATCGTGCGTCGCCTGACCGGCGCCTTAATGGCAAAGCATGATGCCATTGGGGGGCGCCGCCGCGAGCGCGCTGACCAAGTGGCCGAATTTGGTTCGGGCGATGTCACCCTGTTCTGGCTGCTGCATACCGTCAACCGCGTCTACCCGCAGTTGGCGCATCTGCTGGCGCACCCACAGCTATCGCCTGAGTACCTCTATCGCGTGCTGGCCGATTTGGCTGGCAGCCTGATGACGTTCTCCATGCAGTACCGGCTGTCGGATATACCCGACTACGACCATGCCGCTCCGGCCGCCTCGCTGTTTACGCTGGATGACATGGTGCGCGAGCTGCTCGATACCGTCATCCCTGACAAATACATTCCCATTGCGCTGGAACAGACGGCACCGTCGTACTTCATCGGACGCCTGCACGACCCGCGTCTGGCCGAGGCTGACTTCTACATTTCCGTTCATGCGGACATGCCTGGAAGCCAGCTGCTTGAGCTGGTGCCGCGTGCCTTTAAGGTGGGCTCGCCCGAGGATATCGAAGTGGTGGTCAACAGTGCGATGCCGGGTGGCCTGCTGGTGCACGCATCGCGTTTGCCACCAGCCATTCCCGTGCGCCTTGATAACCACTATTTCGCGCTCGAGCCGAATGGGGCCATATACGATCGCATGATGGCCTCGCAGGCCATTGCCTTCTACGTGCCGAGCGGGTTCCAGAACCTCAAGATTGAACTGATGGCGGTGCTGAAATGAGCGAAAACGCAGCGATTCAGAAGCAGGGCAGCGTCACCCTGCGTGAGCTTTCCAAGGACTTCATCTCGATGGTGCTGATGGTGCGCCGCGGTCAGCAGGTCGAGAGTGTCGACGCCTTTATGTCGAGCGTCGATGAGTTCTTCCGTGGCTTTGAACGTGATGCCCACCTGGCCGGTTATACCGCCGAACAGGCTAAGGATGCCCAGTATGCACTGTGCGCCTTTCTGGACGAGAGCGTGCTCAACACGCCGACCAGCAATGCGCGCCAGCACATTGAGCTGCATCCGTTGCAGTACAAGTATTTTGGCG